>NZ_CP187368.1:4612367-5271277 GCF_049810355.1 Rubrivivax soli | reverse complement strand
CGCTGCAGGTCCGCCGCCCACGCGCAGGAACTCGGCGCCGGCCTGCAGTTGCCCGACAGCCCGGTCGCCCAGCGCTATTGCACGTCGAGGCAGTGCATCACGCGGCTCCTGCCCGCGCGCTTGGCGGCATACATGGCGTTGTCGGCCAGCCGCAGCAGTGGCATGGCCTGCGTCGCGTCGTGCGGTGCGAGCGCGTAGCCGATGCTGGCTGACACCGCCTGCGCGGAATGGCATGTCGCAGCGCAGGCGCGCACCGCGTCGAGCAGGTGCGCTGCCAGCCTGGTCGCGCCGGGAACGTCGTGCACGCTGGCCAACACCAGGAATTCGTCGCCACCGAAGCGCCCTACCGCATCGTCGGCCCGCACCGCAGCCTGCAGCGCCCGCGCCAGGGCCACCAGGAGAGCGTCGCCGGCGGCATGGCCAGCCACATCGTTCAGCGCCTTGAAGCCGTCGAGATCGATGAAGTACAGCGCCACCGGGCGGTCCGCGCATCGAGCGACCGCTGCATCGAGCCGCTCCATCATCGTGCGGCGGCTGAAGGCATCGGTGAGGTCGTCGCGCTCGACGCTGCGCGCCAGGCGCTGCTGTGTCTCGGTCAGGTCGTGGACGTCGATGGTCACCGTGTAGACGCCGACCACCGCGCCTTCGTCGCCGAAGTCGGGCACATAGCTGGTGCGCATCCAGCGCGGGCCCTGCGGCAGGTTCTGCACGAGGCGCGTGTACTGCACGGACTCACCGGCCAGCGCGCGGTCGAAAAAGGGCTTGTGCTCGGCCCAGAGCACCGCGCCGCGCACCTCGCCGAGCGGTCGACCCACCAACGCCGCCGCTCCTGCTCCAACCGCCTGCTGGTAGGCCAGGTTGACGAAGCGGATGCGGTACTCGCGATCGACGTACGTCAGCGGGTAAGGGATGTGTTCCGTGAATCGATCCAGGCGCTGGCGCGCGAGCCGCAGTTCCTCGCGCTCGACCACGTCGCGGTGGATGTCGAATGCGATGGTGTAGACCGCCTCCACCTCGCCGGCCTCGCCACGGTCGGGGAACACCTGCACGCGCGCCCAGCGCGCGCTGGCTGCCTGGTGGGTGAGGCGCCGCTCGTAACTCACGGTCTGGCCGGCAAACGCGCTGGCAAAGGCCTCGCGGGCCGCGGCCCACGCTTCGGGACCGTAGAGCTCAGCCAACGTGCACCCCAAGAGTTGCTCGGTGGGCCGTCCCGCCCATCGTGCGTAGGGGGCGTTGCAGAAGCGAAGGCGTGCATGCTGGCCGTCGGCCACCCAGCGCCCGATCGGCAGGTCGATGGCGTCGACCAGGCGCTCCGCTCGGTTGGCGGAGATCGCGCGCAGCAGGGTGTCGTCGGGATTCATGGCGGTGTGTGGGGACAGGATAGCCAAGTCGGTCGCAGTGCCAAAGTGCGTGACCGTGGTCGCCACGGGTCTACGTCGCGCCGGGAGCCGGTGTTCGCTCGGGGGTTCCTGCCCGATCCTCGGCAACCCGACCGCCCCCGCGGCGGCTGCCGCGGCCGTCGTCTGCCCGCTCGGCACCCATGCATTGTCTGGGGAGGCCTGCTCCGCACAGACGTCTGGACGGGCTCGACCAGGCCGATCATTGACACCCATGACGGCTTGCCGCCGGGAAGCGCAGGTTCACCTGGGCCTCGTCACCGGCCGCAACCGCGGCCCCGGGGGCCGCGCAGCAGAGGTCGGCGACACGGTGCCGATGGTGGTGAAGTGCAGTCCGAACTCGGGCAAGCACGGCCAGGTGCAGTCGCCGGGTGGCACTTCGACTGACCGACATCCTTCGGGCAGAAGTCATCGTTCCGGGGCGCACCTGCAGCGCCTGGCGTTCTCCTCAGACGCAGCCCAGGAGCCGCCTGAGGAGCCAACGGCAGACCGAGTCGAAACCGGTGTTGATGCAGTCGATGTCGGCTCGGGCCGGAGCGCCGGCGAGCGCCTCCGTCGCGGCAAGGATGTCATTGCGACACCGTGGGCCGGCCGGCGCTCCATTGCCCGAGGTCGATGCGACGCCATGCGACGGCCCGCATGGCGAGGCGGACCGGCGACCGGAACTCGTCCTCGGCCATCAGCCGGTGAATCGTCGACCTGCCGCATCCGGTCATGCGCACGACGGCGGCCCACGCCGCGATGTCCTGCTCCTGCAGGTCGATCAGTTCGGCCTCGTCGGGCGACTGCTCGGGCGCGTCGACTCGTCGGCCGGGTGCATGGACTCGGGCCCGCTCGTCTCGGCGAGGCTGACCTCCAGCGCCCGCTCGGGCGGCACCGGTTCGCACGGCGCCACGCGCTCCTTCGGCAGCCTGCTGATCGACGACGGCTTCGACAGCTTCAACGGCCAGGCCGGCGTTGAGCCCGACCCACAACACCGGAAGCCGGTGCACCTGCCGATCTCGTCATTCCGCGCCAGCTTCCGCGGACACGGTGTGCCGGGTGCGCCCCCGCGCTCGATCCCGCACGCATCCGCAGGTCGGCCCAACGATCGCTTGTAGGATGTCGCCACCCCGATTGCCGCCCAGCGCCATCGGCCAGGCTCGCAGCCGGAAAATGTGGGGGTATGCGTCGGGGTACCGCCGAGACGACAGGGAATCAAGTTCAACAAGAACAGCTGCTTAGGACCGCCTTGAAACTCGCCACCTGGAACGTCAACTCCCTCGCCGTTCGGCTGCCGCAACTGCTGGACTGGCTGGCCGCCAACCCGGTGGATGCCATCGTGCTGCAGGAGACCAAGCTCACCGACGACAAGTTTCCGCATGCCGAGATCGAGGCGGCGGGTTATGCCGTGCAATGGCACGGCCAGAAGACCTACAACGGCGTCGCGCTGCTCAGCCGCAGCGGCGCGCTGGACGTGGTGAAGAACATTCCCGGCTTCGCCGACGAGCAGGCCCGCGTGATCGCAGGCACGGTGGACGGGGTGCGCGTGATCGGCGGCTACTTCCCGAACGGCCAGGCGCCCGACAGCGAGAAGTTCGTCTACAAGATGCGCTGGCAGGACGCGCTGCACGACTGGGTGCAGGGCGAACTCGCGCGCCACGCACAGCTGGTGCTGATGGGCGACTTCAACGTGGCGCCGGAGGATCGCGACGTGTACGACCCGGTGGCCTGGGCGGGCCAGATCCACTGCACGCCGGAAGAGCGCGCGCAGTTCCAACGCCTGCTGGCGCTGGGCCTGGTGGACGCCTTCCGGTTGTTCGAGCAGCCGCCCAAGAGCTGGAGCTGGTGGGACTACCGCAACCTGGCCTTCCGCAAGAACCAGGGGCTGCGCATCGACCACATCCTCGTCAGCGCGGCCTTGCAGCCGCGTGTGCAGGCGTGTGCCATCGACAAGCTGCCGCGCAAGAACGAGCGGCCCAGCGACCATGCGCCCGTGGTGCTGACGATCGCCTGAACCGCGGACTCGCGCCGCGGCGTGCGCTCAGTCCTCCAGGCCGAGTTCCTGGATCTTGCGCGTGATGGTGTTGCGGCCGATGCCGAGCTTCTGTGCGGCCTCGATGCGGCGGCCGCGGGTCAGGTCGAGCGCGGTGTGGATCAGCTGCCCCTCGAACTGGCGCGTCAGCGCGTCCCACACCTCGGCCTCGCCGGCTTCCAGCCGGCGGCGGGCCTCGCGCTCCAGATCGCCCAGCCACGACGGCGCCTGGGCCGGAGGCAGTGCGTCGGCAGCAGCGGCACCAGGGATGACGGCGGCCGCGGCGTGCACGGCCTGCACCGCTGCAGCCGGTTCGGGCGTGCCCGCCGCCAGCGGCGCCGGCGCCGGCCGTGACTCGGGCAGCGCCAGCAGTTCCGGCGGCAGGTCCTTGGGCTCGACCACCTGTGCCGGCGCCATCACCGTGAGCCAGTGGCAGACGTTCTCGAGCTGGCGCACGTTGCCGGGGAACTCGAAGTCCTGCAGCCGGGCGATGGCGGCGTCCGTGATGCGCTTGGCCTCCACGCCCAGTTCGCGCGCGCTCTTCTGCAGGAAGAAGCGGGTCAGCATCGCGATGTCTTCGCGGCGCTCGCGCAGCGCCGGCAGGCGCAGGCGGATCACGTTCAGTCGGTGGTACAGGTCTTCGCGGAAGACGCCGTCCTTGACACGCAGTTCCAGGTTCTGGTGGGTGGCGGCGATGACGCGCACGTTGGTCTTCAGCGGCTGGTGCCCACCGACGCGGTAGAACTGCCCGTCGCTCAGCACGCGCAGCAGGCGTGTCTGCAGGTCGAAGGGCATGTCGCCGATCTCGTCGAGGAACAGCGTGCCGCCATCGGCCTGCTCGAAGCGGCCGCGGCGCATGGTCTGCGCGCCGGTGAAGGCACCGCGCTCGTGGCCGAACAGTTCGCTCTCCAGCAGGTCCTTCGGGATCGCCGCGGTGTTGATGGCGACGAACGGCCCCTGCCCGCGCGGGCTGTGCTTGTGCAGCGCGCGCGCCACCAGTTCCTTGCCCGAGCCGCTCTCGCCGGTGATCAGCACCGTGACGTTGCTCTGGCTCAGCCGGCCGATGGCGCGGAACACGTCCTGCATCGCGGGCGCCTGCCCCAGCATCTCGGGCATGGCCTTGTCGACGGTGTCCCGCACCTCCTCGCGCAGGCTCTCGTCGACCGCGCGACGGATCAGTTCCACCGCCTTGGTCAGGTCGAATGGCTTGGGCAGGTACTCGAAGGCCCCGCCCTGGAAGGCGCTGACGGCGCTGTCCAGGTCGGAGAAGGCCGTCATGATGATCACCGGCAGGCCCGGCAGGCGCGCCTTGACCTTGCTCAGCAGGTCGATGCCCGAGCCGCCGGGCATGCGGATGTCGCTGACCAGCACCTGCGGTTCGTCGTCGTCCAGCGCGGCGAGCACGTCGCGCCCGCTGCTGAAGCTGCGCACGGTGAACTGCTCGCGTGCCAGCGCCTTCTCGAGCACGAAGCGGATGGATTGGTCGTCGTCAACGATCCAGATGGGTTTCATGCAGGCGGCAGCACGTTAGCAGTTCGAGGTGGGCTTCAAGGCAGCGGGATCAGGATCTTGAAGACCGTCCGGCCCGGGACGCTGTCGCATTCGATCGTGCCCTGGTGTTGCTGCACGAAGGTCTGCGCCAGCGTCAAGCCGAGGCCCGATCCGTTTTCGCGCCCCGATACCAGGGGGTGGAAGATGCGATCCCGGATGGCCTCGGGCACGCCCGGCCCGTTGTCCTGGATATGCAATTCCAGTGCCAGTCGAAAGCGCTGCCGGCCGAACGTGGCCTGGCGGGCCACGCGCGTGCGCAGCACGAGCTCGGCGTCGCCCCGCGCGATGCGGCCGGTGAACGGCGACGCGTCGTCGGCGGCACCGCCGGCCAGCGCCTGCGTCGCGTTGTGCGCGATGTTCAGCACCGCCTGGATCAGCTGCTCGCGGTCGCCGCGGAACTCGGGGATCGACGTGTCGTAGTCGCGCTCCACCTTCAGGCCGCGTGGATACTCGGCCAGCACCAGCGAGCGCACGCGTTCGCAGATCTCGTGGATGTTGACGTCACCCACCACGTGCGGGCGGCGGTGCGGCGCCAACAGCCGGTCGACCAGGGCCTGCAGCCGGTCGGCCTCGTGGATGATGACCTGCGTGTACTCGGTCAGCTCCTTCGAGCTGACCTCCATCGCGAGCAGCTGCGCCGCGCCGCGGATGCCGCCCAGCGGGTTCTTGATCTCGTGGGCGAGGTTGCGCACCAGCTCCTTGTTGGCCTGCGCGAGGCCGTGGGCGCGTTCCTCGCGGTCCAGCCGCGTCTGCTGCTCGACCTCGATCAGCTCCACGAGCACGCGGTCGCCGCGGTCGAGCTGGCTGACGATCACGTGCACCGGCAGCTCGGGGCTGTTCGCACCCAGCGCCACCGGGCGCTTCATCACGGCGTCGAAACGGCCGCTGGCGACCTCGTTGCGCGCCACCATCTCCAGCGTCTCGCGCAGCTGCAGCGGATCGGTCAGCCAGTCGAAGACGCTGCCGCGCTGCAGCGAGCGCCGCGACATGCCGATCAGGTTCTCGAGCGCCGAGTTGGCCAGCAGGCAGCGACCGTCGGGCCGGGCGATGGCCACCATGGTGGCCAGTTGGTCGAAGGCTTCGTAGCCGGCCAGGGTGGGCGTGTCGCTCATCAGGAGGGATTGGGGTCGCGGTTCAGGGTGGCAGCTTGCTCAGCTCGCGCCGCAGGGCCGCGATGTCGGCTTCCTTGCGTGCGATGGCGGCCTTCATCTCGGCCACGCGGTCGAGGTAGCGCTGGTAGTTGCGCTCGTCGCCGCGGCGCTCGGGCTCGCCGTTGTTGAAGTCCTTCTGCAGCGCGGCGAGCCGGTCTTCCTCGCGCCGCAGCTCATCGGACAGGATGCGGCGGGCGTCGGTGTCGCGCGCACGCTGGTCGGCGGGGTCGACACGGGCCTCGCCGGGGCGCGCGGTGGAAGCCGCCGGCGCGGGCCGCGGGCGCGGTGCCTGGATCACGGTGATCGGAGCGCCTTCGATGGTGGTGCAACCCTTGTCGCGCGCCTCCTGCGCCGAGAGCGCATCGGTGTACAGCACGGGGGGCCCCGGGCACTTGTAGACCACGGTCTGGGCCGATGCCGGCACCGGCGCGAAGACGAGAGCGAGGGCGGCGGCGCGCAGCGGGCGTGTCATGTCCATGGCCGGGGATTGTGGCGCACACAAGTGAAGAAGGGGACGGCAAGCCGTCCCCTTCCGTGCTGCGCTGCGCGCTGCTTACAGCGTGTAGTACATGTCGAACTCGACCGGATGCGTTGCCATGCGGAAGCGCGTCACTTCCTGCATCTTCAGGTCGATGTAGGCGTCGATGTAGGCGTCGGTGAAGACACCGCCCTTGGT
Source organism: Rubrivivax soli (assembly GCF_049810355.1). GTDB lineage: Bacteria > Pseudomonadota > Gammaproteobacteria > Burkholderiales > Burkholderiaceae_C > Rubrivivax. The sequence continues at coordinate 5,264,488 of NZ_CP187368.1, read as the reverse complement.
CAGGAACGCACGGTCCTTGTCCAGGTAGTCCAGAGCCTGGTCGAGACTGTTGCAGACGGTCGGGATCTTGGCGTCCTCTTCCGGCGGCAGGTGGTACAGGTCCTTGGTGGCGGCTTCGCCCGGGTGGATCTTGTTCTCGACGCCGTCCAGGCCGGCCATCAGCAGCGCGGCGAAGCCCAGGTACGGGTTCATCAGGGGATCGGGGAAGCGGGCTTCCACGCGACGGCCCTTGGGATTGGCGACGTACGGGATGCGGATCGAGGCCGATCGGTTCTTCGCCGAGTACGCCAGCTTCACCGGCGCCTCGAAGCCGGGCACCAGGCGCTTGTAGCTGTTGGTGCCGGGGTTGGTGATGGCGTTCAACGCGCGTGCGTGCTTGATGATGCCGCCGATGTAGAACAGCGCGAACTCGCTCAGGCCGGCATAGCCGTCACCGGCGAACAGGTTGACACCGTCCTTCCAGACCGACTGGTGCACGTGCATGCCGCTGCCGTTGTCGCCGACGATGGGCTTGGGCATGAAGGTGGCCGTCTTGCCGTAGGCATGGGCCACGTTGTGGATCACGTACTTCTGCAGCTGCACCCAGTCGGCGCGCTGGATCAGCGTGCTGAACTTCGTGCCGATTTCCATCTGGCCGGCGTTGGCGACCTCGTGGTGGTGCACCTCGACCGGAATGCCCAGCGACTCCAGGATCAGGCACATCTCCGAGCGGATGTCCTGGCCCGAGTCAACCGGCGGCACCGGGAAGTAGCCGCCCTTGACCGCCGGGCGGAAGCCGGTGTTGCCGTGCTCGTATTCCTTGCCGGTGTTCCAGGCGGCTTCTTCCGACTCGATCTTCGAGAAGCAGCCCGACATGTCGTTGCCCCAGCGCACGCTGTCGAACACGAAGAACTCGGGTTCCGGGCCGAAGTAGGCGGCGTCGCCCAGGCCGGTGCTCTTCATGTAGGCCTCGGCGCGCTTGGCCAGGCTGCGCGGATCGCGCTCGTAGGGCTTGCCGTCGGCGGGATCGACCACGTCGCAGGTCAGGATCAGCGTCGGCTCTTCGAAGAAGGGGTCGATGTTGGCGGTGTTCGGGTCGGGCATCAGCTGCATGTCCGACGCCTCGATGCCCTTCCAGCCGGCGATCGACGAACCGTCGAAGGCGTGGCCGTCGGTGAACTTGCCTTCGTCGAAATGGGACACCGGCACGCTGACGTGCTGTTCCTTGCCGCGGGTGTCGGTGAAGCGGAAGTCAACGAACTTGATCTCGTTGTCCTTCACCATCTTCATCACGTCGGCAACGGTCTTTGCCATGCAGATCTCTCCTAGCGGGGCTCTTGAGGTGGGTTGTGTTCTGGGCGACACCAGGGAGACCCCCAGGGCGCACAGGAATGTAGCAGAAAGCGTGCCCGATTCTGGGACGCGGCAGGCCGTGCGCCGACCCCTCTGGCCGAGGGAAAAACAGCCTCTTCGACCGTGCGGCTCAGAACGGTGCGCGGCAGCTTTCCAACTTGGTGCGCCTCAGCGCACCAACTCGGGGCCCAAGCGACCGCCGAGCGCGAGCACGCCGTCACGCAGGGCGGCGAACGCGGCGTCCAGCCGGTCGTCGCCGCCCTTCACGCCCAGCTCGATGTGCCGGCCGTGCTGCGGGTGGTCGACGCTCGGCAGGCTGAAGACCTTGATCCCGGGGAACCGCGCCTCGACCTCTTCCATCAGCGGCGTGAGCGTCGCCTCCATCGCGCCGTAGACGATGACCGAGCGTTCTCGCTGCTGCGCGCCACCGCGCAGGTGGGCGTAGGCGGTGCTGTCCAGCACCGACTCGATCATCGGCCACGCCATCACCGGGAAGCCCGGCACGAAGTGCACGTGGTCGACGCTGAAGCCCGGAATCTTGTTGTACGGGTTGGCGATGATGGCGGCGCCCTCGGGGAACGTGCCCATGTTGAGACGGTGCAGGTTGTCGGCCCGATCGGGTTCGTAGGGCAGGCCTTGTTCGGCCGCGGTGTCGCGGATGCGCTCCTGGATCAGCCGCTTCGCCTCGGGGTGCAGCGCCAGCGGGCGGCCGAGTGCCGCGGCGGCGCACTGCCGCGTGTGGTCGTCGGGCGTGGCGCCGATGCCGCCGCAGCTGAACACCAGGTCGCCGCTGGCGAAGGCATGCCGCAGCGCCTCGGTGATGCGCGCGCGGTCGTCACCGACGTACCGGGCCCAGGCCAGCTGCAGGCCGCGCGCGGCGAGCAGTTCGATGACCTTGGGCAGGTGCTTGTCCTGGCGCTTGCCCGACAGGATCTCGTCGCCGATGATGATGAGGCCGATGTTCATAGGGCAGGCAGGGCTTCGTGGGTGTCGGGCAGCGGTGCCGGCGGCAGCGCGTCGTGGCGCTGGCGCTGCAGCGCGGCCAGCGTGAAGTGGGCGAACCAGCAGGCAGCGAAGGCGAAGACCAGCGTGTACAGCCACACCGACACCAGCACCAGCAGCGGCGCGAAGATCAGCGCCGCCGCGCTCGCGGCCCAGATCAGCGACGGCACGGCGCCCAGGTAGCCGCAGACCACGCCCATCGCCAGCAACGGCCAGCGCTGCTCGCGCAGCAGCTGACGGCGCTCGGCGGCGCTGGCATGGTCGGCCAGCATGTCGAAGGCGTAGACGCGGTAGGTCAGCCAGCCCCAGATCAACGGCGGCAGCACCAGCACCAGCGGCGGCACGAACCACAGCGGAATGCTCAGCACCAGCGCCGCCACGGCCGCCACCGTGCAGGCCAGGCTCCAGGCCAGGCCCTGCCACCAGGTGCCGCCCTGCTTGCGTTCCAGGTGCGGGAAGCGCCGCGACGCCACCAGGTTCACCACGGCCGGCGTCATCACCAGCGCCACCAGCAGCAGCGAGACCAGCACCACCACGGGCACCGACAGCGCGACCACGATCATCGGCGCCACCAGCGTGCGCAGGCCCTGGGCGCCCATGGTGTCCAGCCAGTGCAGCAGCGCCGACACCAGCGACCACTGCTCCAGCGTCGCGCGCACCGCGGCCACGGCGGCTTCCCAGTACGCCAGCCCGACGGCGAAGCAGGCGCCGCCGGCAAGCAGCAGCGGCAGCAGCGACCACAGGATGATGCGCGGGTGCACGCAGTAGGCCGCAGCGCGCCAGAAGCTGTCGAAGAGCTGCTGCATCGAGGCGGTCATGTCGAACGCGGCGCCACCAGCCGCTGCAGCGCACGCCACTGCTGCGACCAGAAGCCGCGCCCGTAGTCGCGGCCCGCGAGCTGGTCGCGGATGCCGGTGGGGTCGTAGCGCTCGTCGAAGCGCGCGCTGCCGAAGACCATGTCCCACACCGGAAAGAGCACGGCGAAGTTGTGCCCGCCCATCGTGCCCGGTCCGTACGACTCGTGGCCGATGCCAATGGTGTGGTGCAGCCGGTGGAACCTGGGGCTCACCAGCAGCCGGCCCAGCAGCGGGCCGAACGACAGGCGCACGTTGGCGTGCGACAGGCTTTCCAGCAGTTGCGTGCAGGCCACCACGGCCACGAACTGCGCCGGCGGAATGCCCACCAGCAGTGCGACGACGACGAAGATGCTGTCGCGCAGCACGTCGTCCAGCAGGTGGTTGCGGTTGTCGGACCACATCGTCATCTGGCGCTGGCTGTGGTGCACCGCATGCAGCTCCCACCACCAGCCGAAGCGGTGCTGCGCGCGATGCAGCCAGTAGTCCACCAGGTCGAACAGCAGCAGGTACAGCACGAAGCTGACCACCGCATGGTCGGTGATGCCGGGCCAGGCGTCGTCGAGCGACCAGGTCGGCAGTCCGGCCACGCGCAGTTCGCCGATCAGGCTGTCCCACGACGGCCCGAGGCTGAAGAACAGCGCCACGCGGAACAGGCCCAGGCGATGGATCAGCGTGTAGAGCACGTCCACGCGCACGGCGGCGCGGTCGGTGACCGGCTCCACCGGGCGCCAGCGTTCCAGTGCACGGAACAGCGTCAGCATCACCGCGATCTGCAGCAGCCCGACCAGCAGCCAGCCGGTGGCGCGGTACCCGTCTTCCAGCAGGTTGCCGAAGCCGGCGTGGAACAGCAGCGGCTGCGTCACGGTCTCGAACAGCCACTGCTGGGCGGAGAGGAACAACTCGACGGGGTCCAGGGTCATCGTCCGGGTTCAGGAAGCGCGCGCCGCAGCGCCCAGGCGCGGGTGATCGCGCAGCGTCGCAAAACACAGGCCACGGGCCTTCAGGCCGACGATCAGCGGCTCCAGCACCGCCGGCGCCCAGGCGTCGCGCCGCGACCAGATGCCCAGGTGGGCGAGCAGGATGTCGCCGGGCTGCACGTTCTTCAGCGCACGCTGCAGCAGCACCTGGTTCGGGTACGTCTCGCTGGGCAGTTCGTCACCCAGGAAACCTGCCGGCGACCAGCCCACGTGTGTCCAGCCGCAATCACGGGCCGCGGCGAGCAGCGCCGGCGACGTCTTGCCGCCGGGTGCACGGAAGATGCGCGCCATCGGCTGCCCGGTGAGCGCCTGGAAGCGCTCGGCCGGCCGCGCGAGCGCGGCGCAGTAGGCGGCGGCGTCCAGCGTGCGCGGCTTGCCGGCGTGGTCGCCGGCCGTCGGGCGCACGCGGAAGCCGCCGCGCACGTCGGCCTGCCACACGTCGTGGTCCCAGGTGTGCGAGCCGAACGCGTGGCCCTCGGCAGCGCGCGCGCGCCACCACGCCGCCCACTGGTCGTCGAGGCTGCTGCCGCCGGTCTTGGTGCGTTCGTTGGCGAGGAAGAAGGTGACCGGCACGCGGTGGCGCTGCAGCACGTCGGCCACCAGCGGCGCCACCTCCATGTGACCGGTGTCGAAGGTCAGGTAGACCGGCCGTTCGCCGGGCTGGCAGGCCGCGGCCGGCAGCGCCGTCAGCGCCAGCAGCAGCGCTTCAGCGCGGCGCATGGTCCAGCGTCCACACGCCGTGCGGCGAGCGGCCGACCTTGACCTGGCGCACCACGCGCCGTGTCTCCAGGTCGATGAAACTCAGCCTGCGCGCCCAGCGCGAGCTGACCATCAGCGTGCGGCCGTCTGCGCTGAGCTCCATGCAGTCCGGCCCGCCGGGTCCGGGGTACTCGCCGACCACGGTGAGCGTGTGCGTGTCGATCTGGCTGATGGTGTTGGCCACGCGGTTGCTGACGAAGACGTGGCGCTTGTCGCCGCGCGAGCGGAACGCGTGCGCGCCGTCGCCGGTGGCGATGCGCTTGACCAGCCGCGGCGCGGCGCCGCTCACGTCCCAGGCCTCGACGAAGCGGTCGCCGGTCAGGCCCACCAGCAGCGTGCGGTCGTCGGCCGTCAGGTGCAGATCGGCGGGCATCTTGCCGACCTTCACCTTCCAGCGCGGTGCCTGCGTGGCCAGGTCGATCGCCAGCAGTTCGTCGCTGTCCTGCAGCGAGACGTAGACCAGGGTGCTCCTGCTGTCGATCGCGAGGTGGCTGGGCGTGCGCGGCGCCTCGATGCGCTTGACCAGCTTCAGCGGCGCCTCGGCGTCGGCCGGCACCCAGTGGTACAGGTCGACGTGGTTGAGGCGGTTCGCCGCGGTCACGAACCACTTCATGTCGGGGGAGAACCGCAGGTGGTACGGGTCGATGATGTCGCGCAGCGTGCGCTGCACCACGCCGGTGGCGGGGTCCAGGAAGGTGAGCGAGTTGCCGGTGGCGTTGGCGACGATCAGGCTCTTCTCGTCCGGACTCAGGTACAGGTGGTGCGGCTCCTTGCCGGTCGGGATGCGGCGCACCTCGGTGAACGTGGTGCCGTCGATCATGCTGATCGTCGCGTCCTGCGAGTTCAGCACGAAGATCGGCCGCGCCGCCGCAGCGGTCAGCGGCAGGCACAGCACCACCAGCGCTGCCAGCAGGCGCAACACCGGATTCAAGACGTGACCACGCCGCAGGCCGCGGACAGGCTCACTCGTCATCGCCGCCGCTGCCTCCGAGGATGCCGCCGAGGATGCCGGCACCCGCGAAGCCGGGCAGCATCGAGCCTTCCTCCCGCGACCCGCCGCGCTGCGGCGCGGCAGCGAACACGCGCGACGCCAGGCGCGAGAACGGCAGGCTCTGCAGCCAGATGGTGCCGGGGCCGGTCATCTTCGCGAAGAACAGCCCCTCGCCGCCGAACAGCGCGGTCTTGATCTTGCCGACGAACTGGATCTCGAAGCTGACGTCGGGCGTGTAGGCCACCACGCAGCCGGTGTCGACCAGCAGCGTCTGGCCGGCCTGCAGCTCGCGCTTGACCACGGTGCCGCCGGCATGCACGAAGGCCAGGCCGTCGCCGTCCAGGCGCTGCATGATGAAGCCCTCGCCGCCGAAGAAGCCGGTCGACAGCTTCTGCTGCAGCGCGATGCCCAGCGTGACACCGCGGGCGGCGCACAGGAACGCATCCTTCTGGCAGATCAGCGTGCCGCCCAGCTGCGCCAGGTTCATCGGCAGGATCTTGCCGGGGTACGGTGCCGCGAATGCGACGCGCTGCTTGGTGTTGCCGCCGTTCGTGTACACGGTGGTGAACAGCGATTCACCCGTGACCAGCCGCTTGCCGGCCGACAGCAGCTTGCCGAAGAGTCCGCCGCCGGCGTTCTGGCGGCCGTCGCCGAACACGGTGTCCATGGCGATCGCCGCGTCCATGAACATCATGCTGCCGGCTTCGCCGATCGCCGCTTCGCCGGGGTCGAGTTCGACCTCGACGAACTGCATCTCGGCACCCTTGATCTCGTAGTCCACCACGTCCATGGCCATGACAAATTCTCCCTCGGCGCCAGCATGCGCCCTGTGTTGCGCGAACAACCCGGCATGGTACCGAACTGCGGTGGCGCGACCGTAGCATCCGGTTGCAATGCACCGTCCGGCAGGGGATGCGTCACGCGCGCCAGTGGCCAGAATCTCTCGGCATCATGGTCGGCACCGGTTCGGACATCCTGTGGCTCGCAGCGGCGGCGCTCGCGGTCACGTCTGCTTCGCTCACCGGCTTCGGCCTGCGCCAGCAGCGCTACCGCGGCTGGCGCTGGTGGCTGGCCGCGCTGTGGCTCACCACGGCTGGCGTCGCCGCCGCGGCCGCCAGCACCTGGTTGGTGGTGCCTGCCGCGCTGCTGCTGGTGCAGTGGCCGGTGTTCACGCTGATCGGCGTGCGCCGCTTCCATGCCCGGGCGCGGCTGCCGTGCAGCGAGCACACGGACTGGGCCGTGCTCGTCGTGGGCGGCCTGCTCGCCGCCAGCGGCCCGTTGTGGGCGGCCGACAGCACGCTGGTGGCCCTGGTGCCGGCTCTCGCCGCCGCGGCGGTGCACCTGTACGCGGCCAGCCTGCTCTTCTGCGGCCCGGGCGGGCGCGACGGCCTGCCGCTGCAGTGGCTGGGCGTCGTGGTCGCGCTGGTGGCCCTGGTGCCGCTGCCGAGCGCGTGGCCGGGGTACGAGGCCACGGCCTCGATCGAGTGGCGCGCCGTCGCCGCCGTGCTGGGCGCCGTCGTGATGGCCTTCGTGGCGCTGACGCTGGTGTTCGAACGCACCGAACGGCAGTTGCGCGACTCGCAGCGGCGGCTGCGCGTGCTGGCAAACACCGACACGCTGACCAACGTCTCCAACCGCCGCCACTTCCACGAGCTGGCGACGCTGGCATTGCGCGCCGACGCGGCGGGCAGCGCCACGCTGCTGCTCTTCGACATCGACCACTTCAAGCGCATCAACGACAAACTCGGGCACGCCGCCGGCGACCGCGCGCTGCGCCTGGTGTCGTCGAGCATGACCGAGCACCTGCGGGCGCACGACGTGGCCGGCCGCCACGGCGGCGACGAGTTCGTGCTGCTGCTGCGCAACATGCATGTGCGCGATGCCGGCGGCGTGGCCGCACGCATCGTGGCGCGGCTGCAGGAACAGGCGGCGTACTCGACGCTGCCGCGCCTGAGCCTGAGCTTCGGCATGGTGCAGGTGCAGGCCGGCGAAGGCATCGCCGATGCCTTGCGGCGCGCCGACCAGGCCCTGTACGAAGCCAAGCGCCAGGGCCGCTCGTGCGCGGTCACGGCGCTGGGCGCGGAAGACCGGCCCGTGTTCGGCGAGAGCCGGCCGCTCGGGCTCACGGCCGCCTGATCACCGGTGCAGCCGGCCGCCCCGGCGCCCGGGGAGCTGCGCCACCGGCCCGCTGATAATCGGCGGGCACGCGCCCGATGAGCACAGACGCCACCGCCCCCACCGCCCCACCCCGCCCTGGCGACAGCTACGTGCAGTCGTTCGCGCGCGGCCTGGCCGTCATCCGCAGCTTCAGTGCCAGCGCACCGAGCCAGACGCTGGCCGACGTGGCACGCAGTGCCGGGCTCACACGCGCCGGTGCGCGCCGCATCCTGTTGACCCTGGCGCAGCTGGGCTACGTCGAGGCCGAGGGCCGTCAGTTCCGGCTGACCCCGCGCATCCTCGACCTCGGCTTTGCCTACCTCTCGTCGCTGCCGCTGTGGAACCTGGCCGAACCGGTGATGGAGGCGCTGGTCGCGCAGGTGAAGGAATCGTGCTCCGCTGCCGTGCTCGACGGACACGACATCGTCTACGTGCTGCGCGTGCCCACGCACCAGATCATGAGCATCAACCTCGGCACCGGCAGCCGGCTGCCGGCGCATTGCACGTCGATGGGGCGCGTGCTGCTGGCGGGGCTGCCGCCCGAGGAGTGCCGGGCGCGGCTGCTGGCGGCCCCGCGGCAGGCACACACGGCGCGCACCGTCACCGATGTCGACACGCTGATGCTGACCATCGCCGACGTGCGGCGCCAGGGCTGGTGCCTGGTCGACCAGGAACTGGAAGATGGCCTCGTCTCGCTGGCAGCCCCCATCCTCGACCGTGCCGGCCGCACCATCGCCGCGCTGAACATCAGCGGCCAGACGCACCGCACGCCGGCGGCGCAGATGCAGGAGCGACTGCTGCCGCCCTTGCGCGAGGCGGCGCAGCAGATCTCGCAGTTGCTGCGCATGAAGGCCTGAACCTGTGGTGCTCGGCCCCGTGCTCGCCATCGCCCTGGGCGCCGCGCTGGGCGCGCTGCTGCGCTGGGGCCTGGGCCTGGCGCTGAACGGGCTGTTCCCCACCGTGCCGCCGGGCACGCTGGTGGCCAACCTGATCGGCGGCTATCTGGTCGGCGTCGCGATGGCCTTGTTCGCGCACCAGGTGACGCTGCCGCCCGAGTGGCGCCTGTTCGCCGTCACCGGTTTCCTGGGCGGATTGACCACGTTCTCGACCTTCTCGGCCGAGGTCGTGCTGCTGCTGCAGCAGGGCCGCCTGGCCTGGGCTGCCGGCGCGATCGCGCTGCATGTGCTGGGCTCGCTGCTGGCCACGCTGGCCGGCATCGCCAGCTACGAGGCGCTGCGGCGAGCCTGAGGGCGGCTTTGGTGCCCGCTCAGGCCGCCAGCGCCAGCCGCTCGGGCGACAGGTAGGCGACGCGGAAGGCCTCGAAGTCGCCGCTGTCGGCTGCTTCGATGGCACGCTGTTGCGCCACCGACGTGAGCGCCTCGGCCTTGAAGGCGGTGGCGAGATCCTGCGGGAACGGCAAGGCCAGCAACTGTGCCCGCGTCTGCGCCGACTGCGCCAGCACGAAAGCGGCGAACGAGCTGTCGAAGTCCGCCTGCATCACCTGCAACGCACGCGCCGACGGCGTGGTGCCTGGATCCTGCACGCGCTGCTGTGCGATGCGCAACGCGTCGCTGTAGTCGGCCGTGCCGTGCACTCGGTCCAGGCGCTCGGCCAGCGGCCTGAAGGCACGCAGCAGTTCGTCGGCCCAGTCGGCCAGCAGGACCTCGCTGCCGGCACGCTCGAGCATCAGCCCGGGCTGGCGGCCATGCGATGCGGTGCGGTGCTGGTTGCGCCCCAGCGCCGCGATCTCGTCGGGCGTGTCGGGCGGGCTGTCGGTGACCAGGCAGTGCAGCAGGAAGATGTCGAGAAAGCGCATCGTCGCCGCATTGATGCCCAGCGGCTCGAACGGGTCGAGGTCCATGCAGCGGACTTCGATGTACTCGACGCCGCGTTCGCGCAGCGCGTGCAGCGGGCGCTCGCCGGGGTGGATGGTGCGCTTGGGACGGATCGTGCCGTAGAACTCGTTCTCGATCTGCAGCAAGGTGGTGGCGAGCTGGTTGTACTCGCCTCCCAGGTTGTGGATGCCGATGGCCTGGTACGGCGGGTACGGCCGCGTCAGTGCATCGTGCAGCGACGCGGCGTAGCTCTCGAGGCTGTTGAAGCTGGCGCGGATCGATGCCTGCGCGTCACTCTGGTAGCCGAGCCGCCCCATGCGCAGCGACGTGGCATGCGGCATGTGCAGGGTGCCGGTGTCACCGAAGGGCTGCAGTTCGTGCTGGCGGCCTTCGACGAAGGTGCGGCACAGCGCCGGCGAGGCACCGAACAGGTACAGAAGCAGGAACGAGTGGCGGCGGAAGTTGCGGATGAGCGCAAAGTGGTCGGCATCACCAAGCCCCGGCATCGACCAGTTGTAGTGGATGCCGGAGATCGTCTGCATGCGCCGGCCGTAGCGGTGACCCAGTCCCATCCGGTACACGCTCTTGGCGCGGCCCACGTTCGAGGTGCCGTAGCGGCCCAGCGGGATCGTCTCGTCACCGGGCAAGCGACAGGGCATGCTGCCGACCCACATCAGCTCGTCGCGCAGTTCGCGGTAGACGAACTGGTGGATGCGCCGCAGCTCGCCCAGGCAGTCCTCGACGCCCGCATGCACACCTGTGATCAGCTCGAGCTGCGACTCGCTGAAGTCGGTGGTGATGTGCGGGTGGGTCAGCGCCGAGCCCAGCGCGGCCGGGTGCGGCGTCACCGCCAGCGTGCCGTCCCGGTTGGCGCGCAGGCTTTCCTTCTCGATGCCGCGGCGGATGCCCCGCAGGCGGTCAGGTGTCAGGTCTTGCAGTCGGGGCATCGGCGGTCCAGCAGCGCGGCGATTCGGAGTCGCATTGTCCGCGATGCTCTGCATCCTTGCTGGCGGCCCGACTCCCGTCAGGTGCCGGGGCGGCGGCGGTCAGGCCTGGAACCAGCGCATCAGCGCGTACAGGCCGCCCGCCGTGATCGCGAGCACCATGGCCAGCGCCAGCCAGATGGTGCCGGAGCCGCCACGCTTCTGCGCCGGGCGCACGCTGGGGCGTTCGAGCGAGGAATACCCGGAACCGCCACGCGTGGTGGAGAAGTCGCCGCCGCGCTTGTGGAAGCCGGAACTGCGTGAAATGGCGGTCTGCGACAGGAACACCGACGACTCGGCGAACTCGCTGGGGCGCTCTTCCGACGGCTCGGAATCCCAGTCGAAGACCGTGGTGCCCTTGAACTTGCGGACACCGGGTTGTTGTTTCTGCTTCTCGGCCATGCGCAATTCTTTCAACTTGCCCACCGAACGACGATCCCGTGGCCGCGGGGAGCCCCAGCCACCGGAAGGCGCGGTCGTGAAGAAGCACCGCCCGCCAACCCCGCCTGTAACGAATCATGTCCGATCCTTGGCGCAGACGCAAAAAAAACAGTCCCCAAGCCACGGGAGGGCCTGGGGACTGCTTCCGGCCGACCCGGGGGGGGGTCGGCCCATCCATCTGGTGGAACCGGGGGGAATCGAACCCCCGTCCGCAAACCATCGCCGGACGGTTCTACATGCGTAGCTGTCTGATTTGGATTTGAGAGCCGGGATCGCGCAGCAGCACGCTATCCCAGCCCCGAGTCACTTGGTTTTAGGCCCGTGCTGAATGACGCAGCACAGGACGAGCCAATGTGAATGACCTCGCAGTCTGCCGTCTTGCGACTTCAGACCCAGCCCATCGGCCAACTGTTGCGAGGCTCACCGGTTTTAAGCGGCGAGGGCGTACGTTTGATCGTTCGCAGTTACTTTGTTTCCAGTGGATTTACGAGCGAACTGGTGCTCGGCATGCCCCGCGCCGACTCCGAATCCACGTCGAAGCCAGGTCGGTCCCATGGGCCGTAGTTTAGGGCAGATCCAGCCAGTGCAAGAGCGCAGCGGGTTCGGAGACCACGGCATCGGCGCCCCAGGCCTCGATGGCCTCGCCCTGGCCCAGGTAGCCCCAGCCTGCGGCCAGTGTCGCCATGCCGGCGGCACGACCGGCGACGATGTCGCGATGGTCGTCGCCGACATAGACGCAGCGCGCCGGGTCGACGCCGATCCGGCGCGCGGCTTCGAGCAGCGGCGCCGGATGGGGCTTGGCGTGCGGCGTGCTGTCGCCCCCGATCAGCACGGCGCTGCGCCGATGCAGGTCCAGGCCCTGCACCAGCGGGGTGGCGAACCGCAGCGCCTTGTTCGTGACGATGCCCCACGGCAGCGGCGCCGCCTCCAGCCGTTGCAGCACGCCGTGCATCGCCGCGAACACTGCGGTGTCCTGCAGCAGGCGCTGTTCGTAGCGCGCGAGGAAGGCATCGCGCAGTTCCTCGAAGCCTTCATCGCCCGGCGCACGGCCGAAGGCCACGCCCACCATGCCACGCGCACCCGTCCCCACCATCGGCCGCAGGCGTTCGTAGGGCAACGGCGGCAGGCCATGCTCGGCACGCAGCTCATTGGCCGCGCCGGCCAGGTCGGGCGCGCTGTCGACGAGGGTTCCGTCCAGGTCGAACAGCACAGCCTCCACGCGCGGCATGTGCGACCTCACACGGGCTTCCGGCAAGCGATCAGGTAGTTGACGCTGGTGTCGGCGGACAGCCAGTAGCGTTTGCTCAGCGGGTTGTACTGCATGCCGCGGCTGCCCTGCACCGACAAGCCGGCATCTCGGCACCAGCGCGACAGTTCGCTCGGGCGGATGAACTTCGCGTACTCGTGCGTTCCCTTGGGCAGCAGCTGCAGCACATACTCGGCGCCGACGATGGCGAACAGGAAGGCCTTCGGGTTGCGGTTCAAGGTCGAGAAGAACACCCACCCGCCAGGCTTCACCAACGCGCTGCAGGCATGCACCACCGATGACGGGTCGGGCACGTGTTCCAGCATCTCCATGCAGGTCACGACGTCGTAGCTGCCAGGACGTTCGGCAGCCAGTGCCTCGGCCGCGATCTCGCGGTACTCGATGTTGCTCACCCCGGTTTCCAGCGCATGCAGCCGCGCCACCCCCAGCGGCCGCGCCGCCAGGTCGGCACCGGTCACGTGGGTCGCCCGCTGCGCCATGGCCTCGGCGAGGATGCCACCGCCGCAGCCGATGTCGACCACCACCTTGCCGCGCAGTTGCGCCAGGCCGTCGATCCACTCGAGCCGCAGCGGGTTGATCTGGTGCAGGGGGCGGAATTCGCTGTCCGGGTCCCACCAACGGTGGGCGAGTTCGCTGAACTTGGCGAGTTCCTGGGCGTCGGCGTTCAAGGTCATGGACAAATGGTATCGGCAAAACGACGAAACCCCGCCGAGGCGGGGTTTCCGGTGCGCAGGGCCCGCAGGCCCCGGGCATCACTTGCGGGTGCGCGTCCCGACGACTTCGATTTCCACGCGGCGGTTCTTCGCGCGGCCTTCGTTCGTCTTGTTGTCGGCCACGGGCTGCTTGTCGCCCTTGCCTTCGGTGTACACGCGGTTCTTCTCGATGCCCTTGCTCACCAGGTAGTTCTTGACGTTCTCGGCACGGGCCACCGACAGCTTGTTGTTCAGCTCGGCGTTACCGGTCGAGTCGGTGTGACCCACGGCGATGATGACTTCGAGGTTGACGCCCTGGATCTTCGAGACCAGATCGTCCATCTTGGCCTTGGCTTCGGGCTTCACGTCCGACTTGGCGTAGTCGAAGAAGGCGTCGGCGGCGAAGGTGACCTTCTCGCTCACCGGGGCCGGCGGCGGCGGGGCCGGACGCGGAGCCGGTGCGGGCGGCGCGACAGCCGGAGCGGGCGGCGGCGGCGGAGCCACGGGCGGCGGGGGCGGCGGGGCCGGAGCGGGCGCCGGCGGCTTGATCGCGCCATCGCACTTCTCGTCGGCGGTCGCCGGCGTCCAGCTGGCATCGCGCCAGCAGAGCTCGTTCGTGCCGTTCTTCCAGACGGTGCCGTCGGCAGCGCGCCAGTTGTCGATCGGCTTCGCCTGTGCGAATGCGGCGATCGGGGCGGCAAGTGCGGCTGATGCAAAGAGCACCGCCACCTTGTTCAATTTCTTCATGATTCTCCTCTCGAGGAAAGCCGCAGCAAGCCTGCGAAACGTCCAAAACGAAAAGCGGGAAATCTGGGCAAAGTCCCACGATTGCAGGTCTCTACCACCGACAAATCATTGTGCCATAGGGCGTCGGCTGCGCTCCATTTTGGCCCCTGCACCGGCCGCCGCCTGCCTCGCTGTTGCGGCAGCGCGACAGGGCCAGACCCTTAGAATCCGCTCTCTCGCGTGGCGCCTTGCTGGCGCCACGCTCCCGCATCGCGTGCGTCCACCGCAGTCACCGCATGTCCCAGTTCGCCAAGGAAACCCTGCCGATCAGCCTCGAAGAGGAGATGCGGCGTTCTTATCTCGACTACGCGATGAGCGTCATCGTCGGGCGCGCACTGCCCGACGCCCGCGACGGCCTGAAGCCCGTGCACCGGCGTTCGCTGTTCGCGATGCACGAGCAGTCCAACCACTGGAACCGGCCGTACAAAAAGAGCGCGCGCATCGTCGGCGACGTGATGGGCAAGTACCACCCGCATGGCGACTCTGCGATCTACGAGACCATCGTGCGCATGGCCCAGCCGTTCTCGCTGCGCCACATGCTGGTCGACGGCCAGGGCAATTTCGGGTCGGTCGACGGCGACAACGCCGCGGCGATGCGGTACACCGAGATCCGGCTGTCGAAGATCGCAGCCGAGATGCTGGAGGACATCGACAAGGAAACGGTCGATTTCGCCCCCAACTACGACGGCTCGGAGAACGAGCCCACGGTGCTGCCGGCACGGCTGCCCAACCTGCTGGTGAACGGCTCGGCCGGCATCGCGGTCGGCATGGCCACGAACATCCCGCCGCACAACCTGAACGAGGTGGTGGATGCCTGCCTGCACCTGCTGAAGAACCCCGAGGCCGGCATCGATGAGCTGATGGAGATCGTGCCGGCGCCCGACTTCCCCACGGCCGGCATCATCTACGGCCTCAATGGCGTGCGCGAGGGCTACCGCACCGGCCGCGGCCGTGTCGTGATGCGCGCCAAGTGCCACTTCGAGGACATCGGCAAGGGCGACCGCCAGGCGATCATCGTCGACGAGATCCCGTACCAGGTGAACAAGAAGACGCTGCTCGAGCGCATTGCCGAGCTCGTCAACGAGAAGAAGATCGAGGGCATCAGCCACATCCAGGACGAGAGCGACAAGTCCGGGATGCGCGTGGTCATCGAGCTCAAGCGCGGCGAAGTGCCCGAGGTGGTGCTGAACAACCTGTACAAGCAGACGCAGCTGCAGGACACGTTCGGCATGAACATGGTGGCGCTGATCGACGGGCAGCCGCAGCTGTGCAACCTGAAGACGCTGATCGAGGTGTTCCTCGACCACCGGCGCGAGGTCATCACGCGCCGCACGGTGTACGAACTGCGCAAGGCTCGCGAGCGCGGACACGTGCTCGAGGGCCTGGCCGTGGCGCTGGCCAACATCGACGAGTTCATCGAGACCATCAAGTCGAGCCCGACGCCGCCGATGGCGAAGGCCGCGCTGATGGCCAAGAGCTGGGACAGCTCGATGGTGCGCGAGATGCTGGCCCGCGCCGAGGAGAGCACGCCCGGCGGGCGCAGCGCCTACAGGCCCGAAGGGCTGCCCGCGAGCTACGGTCTGCAGGCCGATGGCCTGTACCGCCTGTCCGACGACCAGGCGCAGGAGATCCTGCAGATGCGCCTGCAGCGCCTCACCGGCCTCGAGCAGGACAAGATCATCGGCGAGTACCGCGAGGTGATGGCGCAGATCGCCGACCTGCTGGACATCCTGGCCAAGCCCGAGCGCGTGAAGGCGATCATCGCCGGCGAGCTGGCTGCGCTGCGCCAGGAGTTCGGCCAGACCAAGCTCGGCGCGCGCCGCAGCGTGATCGAGCGCAACGCGCTGGAACTCGGCACCGAGGACCTGATCACGCCCACCGACATGGTGGTCACGCTCAGCCACACCGGCTACATCAAGAGCCAGCCGCTGGCCGAGTACCGTGCGCAGAAGCGCGGCGGCCGCGGCAAGCAGGCCACGCAGACCAAGGAAGACGACTGGATCGACCAGCTCTTCATCGCCAACACGCACGACTGGATCCTGTGCTTCAGCGACCGCGGCCGCGTGTACTGGCTCAAGGTCTGGGAAGTGCCGCAAGGCAGCCGCACCAGCCGCGGCAAGCCCATCGTCAACATGTTCCCGCTGCAGCCTGGCGAGAAGGTGACCGTGGTGCTGCCGCTGACGGGCGAGAACCGCCAGTTCCCGGCCGACCACTTCATCTTCATGTGCACGGCACGCGGCACGGTCAAGAAGACGGCGCTCGACGAGTTCAGCAACCCGCGCAAGGCCGGCATCATCGCCGTCGACCTGGACGAGGGCGACTTCCTGATCGGCGCCGCGCTGACTGACGGCAAGCACGACGTGATGCTGTTCAGCGACGGCGGCAAGGCCGTGCGCTTCGACGAGGACGACGTGCGCCCGCTGGGTCGCCAGGCGCGCGGCGTGCGCGGCATGATGCTGGAGGACGGCCAGGCGGTGATCGCCATGCTGGTGGCCGAAGACGAGACGCAGAGCGTGCTCACCGCCACCGAGAACGGCTACGGCAAGCGCACGAACATCGTCGAGTACACCCGCCACGGGCGCGGCACCAAGGGGATGATCGCCATCCAGCAGAGCGAACGCAACGGCAAGGTCGTCGCCGCGACGCTGGTGCGCCCGGCCGACGAGATCATGCTCATCACCGACAAGGGCGTGCTGGTGCGCACCCGCGTCAGCGAGATCCGCGAGCTCGGCCGCGCCACGCAAGGCGTGACGCTGATCGCGCTGGACAACGGCGCCAAGCTCTCCGGCCTGCAGCGCATCGTCGAGAACGATGCGCAGGCCGACACCGCGGCCGATGCCGAAGGCACCGACCCCGACACCGACAGCGCCGGCGATGCCGGCACGGAGACCTCCTGACCATGCACCGACTGCACACGCTGGCCCTTGCTTCGGCCTTGACCGCTGCCCTGGCCCTGCCCTTCGCCGCTGCGGCGCAAGGCCCGGCCCCTGCCCCCGCTCCCGCCCGCCCCAACGCCAGTGCGCCGGCCCCGCTGCCGTCGTCACCGGCCAAGAAGGCGCTGGTCGCCAAGATCCTGCAGTTGCAGCAGCCCGGCATCGAAGGCCTGGCCCGCCAGTTCGCCGAGCAGCCCGCGATGCAGATGCTGCAGCAGGTGGGCCCGGCGCTGCAGCAGCGCGTGCCGGCCGATCGCCGCGAGGCCGTGGCCAAGGAGATCCAGGCCGACGCGCGCAGGTACGCCGAAGAGGCCACGCCCATCGTGCGCGAACGCGCCCTCAAGCTGGCGCCCACCACGATCGGCGTGCTGCTCGAAGAGCGCTTCACCGAAGACGAGCTGAAGCAGATCATCGTGCTGCTGGAGTCGCCGCTGAACCGCAAGTACCAGGCGATGGGTCCGGAGATGCAGCGTGCGCTGGGCGAGAGGCTGGTCGCCGAGACGCGCAGCACGATCGAGCCCAAGGTCAAGGCGCTGGAGCAGCAGGTGGTCAAGCGACTGCAGCCGCCGCCGGCCGCCGCGAGTGGCGCCAAGCCGTGACCACCGAAGGGCAGCTTCCCGGCAACGATCTGCTGGGCTTGCGCGGCCAGATCGACGCCGTCGACCGCGAGTTGCTGGCGCTGCTGAACCGCCGCGCCACGCTGGCCCTGGCCGTGGGTGAACTGAAGAAGCGCGAGGGCTCGGTGGTCTTCCGTCCCGAGCGCGAAGCCCAGGTCATCGACGGCCTCAAGAGCAGCAACGCCGGCCCGCTGCAGAACACCAGCGTGGCGCCGATCTGGCGCGAGATCATGTCGGCCTGCCGCGCGCTCGAGACGCCCACGCGCGTCGCGTTCCTGGGACCCGCCGGCACCTTCAGCGAAGAAGCCGCACTGGGCTTCTTCGGCAGTTCGATCGTGCGCGTGCCCTGCGCCAGCATCGACGAGGTGTTCCACGCCACGGCCACGGGTGCGGCCGACTTCGGCGTGGTGCCCGTCGAGAACAGCACCGAAGGCGTGGTCGCACGCTCGCTCGACCTGTTCCTGCACACGCCGCTGTTCATCATCGGCGAGACCAGCCTGTTCATCCGCCAGAACCTGCTGCGCAAGGAGAACACGCTCGACGGCGTGCAGGCCGTGTGCGCCCATCCGCAAGCGCTGGCGCAGTGCCACGCGTGGCTCAGCCACCACCTGCCCGATGCCGAGCGGCGGCCGGTGGCCAGCAACGCCGAGGGCGCCCGCCTGGCCAGCCTCGATCCCGCTGTCGCCGGCATCGCCAGCGCACGCGCCGCCAGCGAATTCGGCCTGCACGTGGTGGCCCCGGCGATCCAGGACGACGTGCACAACCGCACCCGCTTCGCCATCGTCACCCACCCCGACAAGCACCCGTCGCCGAAGCCCTCGGGCCACGACTGCACCAGCCTCGTCGTCAGCGTCAAGAACCAGCCGGGTGCCGTGCACGACCTGCTGGTGCCGCTGAAGACGCATGGCGTGTCGATGTCGCGCTTCGAGTCGCGCCCGGCGCGCTCGGGGCAGTGGGAGTACTACTTCTACATCGACCTCGAAGGGCACCCCGACGAGCCGCAGGTCGGCAGCGCCCTGCGCGAGCTGCGTGACGCCTGCGCCTTCTTCAAGGTGCTCGGCACGTACCCGATCGACGTGAAATGACCCCCCCCCGTAGCGCCTTCGGCGCTCCCCCCCGGGGGGGCGACCCCAGCGGACCGGCAGAGCCGGATCCGCGGCGTCTGCTTGGTTGCCCTGGCGCGTTCTGACATGTTCAATCAACTCGGTGTCATCGGTTGCGGCTTGATGGGTGGCTCGTTCGCGCTGGCGCTCAAGCGCGCGGGGCTGGTCAAGCGCGTGATGGGCTACAGCAAGTCGCCGTCGACGACCGAACGGGCGAAGAAGCTGGGAGTCATCGACGTCGCGGCCGAATCGGCGCTGCTGGCCGTGTCGGGTTCCGACATCGTGCTGCTGGCCGTGCCGGTGGCGGCGACGGAGACCACCTTCAAGGCCATCCGCCACCTCGTCGAGCCCGGCGTGCTGTTCATGGACGTCGGCAGCACCAAGCGCGACGTCGTCGACGCCGCCCGGCGCGTGCTGCGCGAGCGCATCGCCTCGTTCGTGCCGGCGCACCCGATCGCCGGCAAGGAACAGGCCGGCATCGCGCACGCCGACCCGTCACTGTACGCGGGGCGGCAGGTGATCCTGACGCCGCTGCCGCAGACCGCGCCCGACCTGGTGCAGAAGGCCACCGACGTCTGGTCGGCCATCGGCGCGCAGGTGCTGAAGATGACGCCCGAGAACCACGACGCGGCCTTTGCCGCCGTGAGCCACCTGCCGCACCTGCTGGCCTTCGCCTACTTCAGCGCCGTCACGAACCAGCCCGCGGGCAAGGACTTCCTGTCGCTCGCCGGCCCCGGCTTCCGCGATTTCACGCGCATCGCCGCCAGCAACCCGGAGATGTGGCGCGACATCCTGGTCGCCAACCGCGAAGAGGTGCTGAAGCAGTCGCAGCGCTTCCGCCACGCGCTCGACGCGCTCGAGCACGTCATGCGCAACGGCAACACCGACGCGCTGGAAGACCTGATCCGCGGCGCCGCCGAAGGCCGGTCGCAGTGGCAGATGGGCGCGCCGCGCACGCCGTCGTCCAAGAGCTGATGGTCCGCATTCCCTTCCTCGACCTGCCGCCGCTGACGGCAGCCTCGGGCAGCGTGGCGCTGCCGGGGTCCAAGAGCATCTCCAACCGCGTGCTGCTGCTGGCCGGCCTGGCGGCGGGCACGACGGTCGTGCACGACCTGCTGGACAGCGACGACACCCGGGTCATGCTGGAGGCACTGCGCACGCTGGGCTGCGGGCTGCAGACCGAGGGCCGCACACTGCACGTCACCGGCCTCGGCGGGCGGCTGCAGGTGCACGAGGCCAGGTTGTTCCTCGGCAACGCCGGCACCGCGATGCGCCCGCTGGCTGCCGCGCTGGCGGTGCTGGCGGCCACGCAGGGCGGCGACTTCCAGCTGTCCGGCGTGGCCCGCATGCACGAACGCCCCATCGGCGACCTCGTCGACGCACTGCGGCCGCTGGGCTGCGCGGTCGACGATCTCGGCCAGCCCGGCTATCCGCCGCTGCGGCTGCGCGGCACGGCCGGCGGCCGCCTGCGCACGGCGCAGCCGATCCGCGTGCGCGGCGACGTCTCCAGCCAGTTCCTGACGGCGCTGCTGCTGGCGCTGCCGCTGGTCAGCGCCGACGGGCCGGTGGTGATCGAGGTCGACGGCGAACTGATCTCCAAGCCCTACATCGAGATCACGCTGAACCTGCTGGCGCGGTTCGGCATCGCGGTGCAGCGCGACGGCTGGCAGCGCTTCACGATCCCCGCCGGCAGCCAGTACGCCACGCCGGGCCACGTGCACGTGGAGGGCGATGCCTCGTCGGCGTCGTACTTCGTCGCGATGGGGGCCATCGCGGCCCACGGCGGCGCGCCGGTGCACATCAGCGGCGTCGGCAGCGACTCGATCCAGGGCGACATCCGCTTCGTCGATGCCGCCGAGGCGATGGGCGCCCTCGTCCGACGCGGCCCGGGATGGCTCGAGGTGCGCCGCGGCCGCTGGCCCTTGCGCGGCATCACGATCGACGCCAACCACATCCCCGACGCGGCGATGACGCTGGCAGTGATGGCCTTGTACGCCGACAGCCCCACGCGCATCACCGGCATCGCCAGCTGGCGCGTGAAGGAAACCGACCGCATCACGGCGATGGCCACCGAACTGCGCAAGCTCGGCGCCGCGGTCGTCGACGGCCCCGACTTCATCGAAGTGCGGCCACCCGCCGCGTGGCAGGCCGCCGCCGTGCACACCTACGACGACCACCGCATGGCGATGTGCCTGTCGCTGGCCGCCTTCAACCCGCTGTGTGCCACGGCACCCGGCAACGTGCCGGTGCGCATCCTCGACCCCGGCTGCGTCGCCAAGACCTTCCCCGACTATTTCGAGGCCCTGTTCGGCCTGGTGCAGGCCGACCCGGCACAGGTGCCGGTGATCACGATCGACGGCCCGACGGCCTCGGGCAAGGGCACGCTGGCTGCCGCCGTGGCCGAGGCGCTGGGCTACGTGCTGCTGGATTCGGGCGCGCTGTACCGCGCCACCGGGCTGGCAGCGCAGTGGGACGGTGTGGCGCCCGACGACGAGGCCGGCGTGGCACGCCTGGCCGGCATGCTCGACCTGCGCTTCGGCCACGGCCCCGAGGGCAGCCGCGCCTGGCTGCGCGGCCACGAGGTCAGCGAGCAGTTGCGCCAGGAATCGGCCGGCTTGCTGGCCTCGCGCGTGTCGGCGCTGCCTGCCGTGCGCCAGGCGCTGCAGGGGCTGCAGCTGGCCTTCCGGCGCGCGCCGGGTCTGGTGGCCGACGGGCGCGACATGGGTACCGTGGTCTTCCCCGACGCGCCGCTGAAGGTGTTTCTCACCGCGAGCGCGGCCACACGCGCCGAACGCCGCTATAAGCAGTTGATTTCAAAGGGAATTCCCGCTAATATCGACAGTCTTCGTGCCGACTTGGAAGCGCGCGACCTGCGGGACACCTCCCGCGCGGTGGCGCCCCTGAAGCCGGCCGAAGACGCGCTGTTGCTCGACAACTCGCACCTCGGCATCGAGGCATCGGTGCAGCAGGTGCTGGCCTGGTGGGCACAGCGGCGGCCGTTCCAGGCCTGAGCAACCGCCCAGGCCGCACGCGGCACACAGGTCCACCGCGCTCCCCTCCTTGGCCAGCAGGCCTGCCGGGTGCGGTGGTTGTTCCACCCCAACCGCGGCATGTCGCCGCACGCACCGCCCGGCTCTGCTTTCAACTCCTCCGGGCACAGGAACCACATGGCAACCACCACCACCGTCACCGCCACCAGCGGCGCTGACTCCTTTGCCGCTCTCTTCGAGGAATCGCTCGAGAGCAACGACATGCGCGTCGGCGAGGTCATCTCCGCCGAAGTCGTGCGCATCGAGTTCAACCACGTCGTCGTGAACGCCGGCCTCAAGAGCGAAGCCTACGTTCCCATCGAAGAATTCAAGAACGACCAGGGCGAGCTCGAAGTCCAGGTCGGCGACTTCGTCTCCGTCGCCATCGACGCCGTCGAGAACGGCTACGGCGACACCATCCTGAGCCGCGACAAGGCCAAGCGCCTGGCGTCCTGGATGAGCCTGGAGAACTCGCTGGAGTCCGGCGAATTCGTCACCGGCACGGTCAGCGGCAAGGTCAAGGGTGGCCTGACGGTGCTGGTCAACGGCATCCGCGCCTTCCTGCCCGGTTCGCTGCTCGACACGCGCCCGGTCAAGGACATGAGCCCGTTCGAGGGCAAGACCATGGAGTTCAAGGTCATCAAGCTCGACCGCAAGCGCAACAACGTCGTGTTGTCGCGCCGCGCCGTCGTCGAGGCTTCGATGGGCGAGGAACGTGCCAAGCTGCTCGAGACGCTGACCGAAGGCGCCATCGTGCACGGCGTGGTCAAGAACATCACCGAATACGGTGCGTTCGTCGACCTGGGCGGCATCGACGGCCTGCTGCACATCACCGACATGGCCTGGCGCCGCGTGCGCCACCCGAGCGAGGTGGTGACGGTCGGCCAGGAACTGACGGCCAAGGTGCTGAAGTTCGACGCCGAGAAGAACCGCGTCAGCCTGGGCATCAAGCAACTGGGCGACGACCCCTGGCACGGCGTGGCCCGCCGCTACCCGAACAGCACGCGCCTGTTCGGCAAGATCACGAACATCGCCGACTACGGCGCGTTCGTCGAGATCGAGCCGGGCATCGAAGGCCTGGTGCACGTCTCGGAGATGGACTGGACGAACAAGAACGTCGCCCCGTCCAAGGTGGTCTCGCTGGGCGAGGAAGTCGAAGTCATGGTCCTCGAGATCGACGAAGACAAGCGCCGCATCAGCCTGGGCATGAAGCAGTGCAAGGCCAACCCCTGGGAAGAGTTCAGCGCCAACGTCAAGCGCGGCGACAAGGTCAAGGGCCCGGTCAAGTCGATCACCGACTTCGGCGTCTTCGTCGGCCTGTCGGCCGGCATCGACGGCCTGGTGCACCTGTCGGACCTGTCGTGGCACGAGCCGGGCGAGAGCGCGGTGCGCAACTTCAAGAAGGGCCAGGAAGTCGAGGCCCTGGTGCTGGCCATCGATGTGGAGCGTGAGCGCATCAGCCTGGGCATCAAGCAGCTCGACGTCGATCCGTTCACCAGCTTCACGACGCTGAACGACCGCGGTGCCATCGTCAACGGCAAGGTCAAGACCGTGGACGCCCGCGGCGCCGAGATCCAGCTGAACGACGACGTCACCGGCTACCTGCGTGCCTCGGAAATCAGCCGTGACCGCGTCGAGGACGCGCGCAACGTGCTGAAGGAAGGCGACGAAGTCAACGTCATGGTCATCAACGTCGACCGCAAGCTGCGTTCGATCCAGCTGTCGATCAAGGCCAAGGACAACGCCGACGAGCAGCAGGCCATGCAGCGCCTGTCGCAGAGCAACGAGCGCGAGAACGCCGGCACCACCAGCCTGGGCGCCCTGCTGCGCGCCAAGCTCGACACCCAGAAGGACTGATTGATCCTTCACGCAGCGTGCGCGCTGCAACCGAAGGGCCCGTGCACCGGCAGGCGCACGGGCCTTTTTTATGAGAGCCTGCCCATCCCATCACCACACGCGCGTCATGACACGATCCGACCTGGTGGCCCGACTGGCCGAGCGTTTTTCCCAGCTCACGCAGCGTGACACCGAGTTTGCCGTCAAGACCATTCTCGACGCCATGACCGACGCGCTGGCACGCGGCCACCGCATCGAGATCCGCGGCTTCGGCAGCTTCAGCATCAACCGCCGGCCGCCGCGCATGGGCCGCAACCCGCGCAGCGGCGAACAGGTGGTGATCCCCGAGAAGCTGGTGCCGCACTTCAAGCCCGGCAAGGCCCTGCGCGAGGCGGTCGACGCCCATGTGCCGGCCGACACGCCGCCGCCGCTGCCGCCGCTGCGGCGGTTCTAGTTGCAGCCGTCGCGTCCTTAGAATCGGCGCCGCATGCGCCTCTTCGTCTGGCTGTTCCGGGCCTTCATCTTCTTCACGCTGTTCGCGTTCGCGCTGAACAACCAGCACGTCGCCACCGTGCGCTGGTTCTTCGGCGTCGAGTGGAACGCGCCGCTGGTCATCATCGTGCTGGCGGCCTTTGCCGGCGGCTGCGCCATCGGCGTGCTGGCCATGCTGCCGGCCTGGTGGAAGCACCGGCGCGTGGCCCGGCGCGTCGCGCCGCCCGCGGCAGCCGCGCCTGCGGCACCGGCCGCTGCGCCGCCGCCGTCGGACTTCGGCCCCGAGCATCCGCCCCGCGAAGGACTCTGAGTGGACTTCGACTTCCAGTGGCTGCTGATCGGCCTGCCGGTGGCCTTCGCGTTCGGCTGGCTGGCCTCGCGTTTCGACCTGCGCCAGGTGCGGCGCGACAACCGCGACGCGCCCAAGGCCTACTTCAAGGGCCTGAACCTGCTGCTCAACGAACAGCAGGACAAGGCCATCGACGCCTTCATCGAGGCGGTGCAGAACGACCCCGACACCACCGAGCTGCACTTCGCGCTGGGCAACCTGTTCCGCCGACGCGGCGAGTTCGAGCGTGCCGTGCGCGTGCACGAGCACCTGCTGGCGCGCGGCGACCTGAAGTCCACTGAGCGCGACCGCGCCCAGCACGCGCTGGCGCAGGACTTCATGAAAGCCGGCCTGTTCGACCGCGCCGAGGCGGCCTACCGCGCGCTCGAAGGCACGCCCTTCGCCGGAGAGGCACGCCTGGCGCTGCTGTCGCTGTACGAACGCTCGCGCGACTGGCACAACGCCAGCGCCGTTGCCAGCCAGCTCGAGCAGGCCGGCAGCGGCTCGTTCGCCGCACGCATCGCGCACTACGCCTGCGAACTGGCGCAGGAAGCCGACGAACGCGGCCGCCACGACGAAGCCGCCGCCGCATTGCAGCGCGCCCGTGAAGCCGCCCCGCAGGCCGCGCGCCCGCTGGTGCAGGCCGGCCAGCGGCTGGCGCGCGCCGGACAGCACGCGCAGGCCCTGGAGGCCTGGGACGAACTGCGCCTGCGCCAGCCCGCCGCCTTCCTGCTGGTGGCCGATGCCTACGCCGACAGCGCCCGGGCCGCCGGCCGCGCAGCGCAGGCGGTGGCCATGCTGCGCAGCCTGTTCGACAAGCTGCCGTCGCTGGACCTGCTGCGCGCGCTGGGCCGGCTCGACGCCGCGCCGCCGCTGCTGCCGCTGCTGCAGCAGCAGCCCAGCCTGTCGGCCGCGCAGCTGTGGCTGGCGCAGCCGGCCGACACCCGCGGCGCCGACGGCGACGCCGGCCTGGCCGCGGTGCGCGACGCGGTGGGTCGCGCCGCGAAGCCGCTGCAGCGCTACCGCTGCGCGGCCTGCGGCTTCGAGGCCCAGCACTACTTCTGGCAATGCCCGGGCTGCCTCAGCTGGGACAGCTACCCGCCGCAGCGCGTCGAGGAGCAGTAGCGCCGGCGAGCAGGTCCGGTGCTCGGGGCGCCGGCCGCGCTACAGCGCGATGTCCAGCCGGCGCGGCTCGAACTGCTGCTCCAGCAGCGCCATCACCTCGGCTTGCCCCGGCACCTGGCCCTTGCCGCCGATGCTGGCCACCGGCCCCGGGCCGGTGATGCCGGCCAGCCCGGGTTCGTGATCGCAGTAGATGCCCAGCGTCGGCCGGCCCAGCGCGGCGGCGATGTGCGTGAAGCCGGTGTCCAGCCCCACCACGTGCTGCGCGCCGGCCAGCAGTGCCGCGACGTCGCCCACCTTCAGGAAGGGCGGCACATCGCCTTCGCAGCTGGCCGCGATGCGCTCGGCCAGCGTCTGCTCGGCCTCGCTGCCCCACAGCACCACCGGCAGCCAGCCCTTGGAACGCAGACGCTGGCCCACCGCCGCCCAGCGGCGCTCGGGCCAGAGCTTCTCCTTGCGGCTGGCGTTCGGGATGATCACGGCGTAGCGGCCTCCACGCGGCGCCCAGGTCACGGCCGGCGGCCGCAGGCCGAACTCAGGCGCGGTCTGCGGCAGCGTGTAGCTCAGGTGCGCGGCCGCCAGACGGCGGCAGCGTTCCACCGCATGCAGTTCACGCGACACCGCCGCGTGGCGCTGGTACAGCCAGGCCGCGGCCGGCTCGCGGATGCTGTGGCGGTCGTAGCCGGCCACCGGCGCCTGCGCCTGGCGCGCCCACAGCGCGCTCTTGAGCAGGCCCTGGAAATCGAGCACCAGGTCGTAGGGCTCGCGCCGCAACTCGCGACGCAGCGCGCCGATGGCGTTCCAGGTGCCGGCGTTCAGCAGCGCCTTGCGCCACTTGCGCCAGGCCATCGGCAGCACGCGCTGCACGCCGGGATGCATCTGGGGAATCGCCGCGAACGGCGCCTCGACCAGCCAGTCGACCTGCAGCCCCGGCACCGCGCGCAGCATGTCGCTCACCGCGGGCAGGGTGTGCACGACATCGCCCATCGACGACGTCTTGACGACCAGCAGCCTCACGCGCGGGCGCTCCGTTCCTTCACGAGTTCCGGGTTGAAGCGTGCGTCGTTGTACATCTTGAACTGGCGGTAGACCTTGAAGTAGGCGCGGCCCGCCACCGCGTCGGCCAGCAGCGCATCGAGGCACTGGCCCAGGTCGCTGCGCTGCTGCAGCAGGCGTTCGAGCTTGACGCGGCTGGCGGCGCGGTGGGCGTCGTCGACGTCGTCGCGCAGGGTCTGCGCCCGCATCGCGTGGATCTTCAGCGCCATGATGGACATGCGGTCGACGATGCTGCCGGCGGTCTCGCTGTTCAGGCGCGCGCCCGCGGACACGGTGGACACCGGGGCGTCGGTGCGCGCCGATGCGGCGTCGACCAGGCCCAGCGCCACGAGCAGCAGTTCGTCGACACGTTCGGTGGCGTCGTTGCGCGCCTGGTTGAAGCCGTCGATGGCGCGCTTGTTCGCCGCGATGGCACTGTCGGCCACGGTGGTGCGCCGCGCCAGGTCTTCCTCGGCCCAGAGCCGGCAGTTGTAGCGGTGGTTGGTCTGCACCCAGCGCCACAGGCCGTCGTCGGCCGGGGCCGGCTCCTCGGCCGGCCACCCCGGCGTGGCCAGCAGGCGGTCGTGCAAGGCAGAGACGTCGGCGGCGCGCAGGATCGGTGTCGTCATGGTGCGGATGTCAGAATCGTCGCCGATTATCCGTCGCTCATGCCACCAGCCTCCCGCCCCCTGATCGTCCGCTTGCGCAACTGGGTCGGCGACGTCACGCTGGGCCTGCCGACCCTGCAGCGCCTGGCCGACGCGGGCTTCGACCTGCGGCTGGTCGGCAAGGGCTGGGCCCGTGACCTGCTCGCCGGCCACGGCTGGCCGGTGCACGTGCTGCCGAAGACGCTGCGCGAGCGCGTGGCGCTGCTGCGGCGGCTGCGCGCCGAGGCCCGCGCTGCCGACCCCGGCTTCACGCGCCGGCTCAACGCGGTGTGCTTTCCGTACTCGTTCTCCAGCGCGCTGGAATTCCGCCTGGCCGGGCTGCGCGCCATCGGCCATGCCTACGAGGGCCGCAGCCTGCTGCTGGGCCGCAGCGTGCCGCGGCCGGCGGGCGTGCACGAGCTGGCGGTGTACTGGCACCTGGGCAGCGCGTTCCTGGGCGCCGATGCACCGCTGCCGCAGCAACTGGGCCTGCGCACCGCCCCGCGCCACCGTGAGGAGGCGCAGGCACTGCTGACGGCCCACGGCGTGGCGCCGGGCTACCTGATGATCTGCCCCTTCGCCGGCGGCACCTGGGACGGCAACGACAAGACCTGGCCCGCCTTCGCCGACTTCGTCGCACAGGTGCTGCCGACCTTCGGACGCCGCGTGCTCGTGTGCCCGGGGCCGGGCGAGGAAGACGCCGCGCGCCGGCACTTCGGCAGCGCGGTGCTGCTGCCGAACGTGGGCCTGGGCACCTACGCCGCGCTGCTGCAGGACGCGGCGCTGATGATCGCCAACGACACCGGCCCGGGCCACATGGCGGCCGCCGTGGGCACGCCGCTGCTGTCGGTGCTGGGGCCGAGCGACGCCGCGCTGTGGGGCGCGTGGGGCCCGGGCGTGCAGCTGCTCGGCGGCCGTGGGGCCTGGCCCGATGCCGCTGCCGTGCGCGACGCCGTCGCCGCCGTGCTGGCCCGGTCCTGACCCCCGGGCGGGGGCCCTCCCCGACCGGCCCTGCCGGGGGAATGGCAGACGGCGCCGCCGTTTCGAGAATGCGCTCCAGCCCGAAACGTCTCGGGCCTGCAACCACCCCACCCCAGGAGCCCCACCATGATCCGCAACTTCCTCGTCACCCTGCTCGCCGCGTTCGCCCTGTGCTCCAGCGCCTGGGCCGCGGTCGACGCCAACCAGGCCAGCCAGGCCGAGCTCGAGACCGTCAAGGGCATCGGCCCCGGCCTGTCGGGCAAGATCCTGGAAGCGCGCAAGGCCGGCGCGTTCAAGAACTGGGCCGACCTGGTCGAGCGCGTGCCCGGTGTCGGCGAAGGCAACGCGGCGCGCTTCTCGCAGGCGGGCCTCACGGTGGCCGGCGCGCCCTTTGCCGGCATGCCCAAGACCGAGAAGGTGGCCAAGGCCGACAAGCCCGTCGTGAAGGGCGACAAGGCCGAGAAGGCGGCCAAGCCGGCGCCGTGATCGCCACCCGCCGGGCGCACCGACCCACCGCCCTCAGGGCAGGCTGATGTCGGGTTCCCGCAGCCCAGCAACGCCCGCAGCGCCCGCGCGGCGCTGCCGCGGCCAGTGGAAGAACGCCAGCACCTCGTCGCGCCGGGCCAGCGTGTCGGCTTCCCCCAGCGCCACCAGCTCGCTGGTGAACGGCGCCTCGAACAACAGGTAGCTCGCCAGCGCCGAGCCGGTGGCGGTCTTGCCCTCGCCGCCCACACCCACGCCGCGCAGCAGCGCCCGCACCGGCGCCGGCAACTGGTGCAGGTGGCGCGCGGCGATGTCGTCGATGCGCTGCGACGGCGAGATCACCAGCGCCTCGATCGGCCGCAACGGCGTGTCGCCCAGCGCGCTGTCGGGCAGCAGCGCCAGCGTGCGGTTGATGCGCCGCATGCGCTCGATGTCCACCGCCAGCGCGTCCAGGAAGATGCTCGACATCGCATGGCCGGCGATCTGCGCCAGGCTCGGGTAGCCGGCATCGGCCACCTGCCGGTGCGCGGGCTCGTGCATGCGGCCCGCGCCGATGATCAGCAGGCGTTGCGCGCCAAGATGGATCGCCGGCGACAGCGGCGCCGTCTGGCGCATCGAGCCGTCACCGAACCAGCCGCTGGCGCGCGGGTGGTCCAGGTGGGCGGCCGGAAAGACGAACGGGATCGCCGACGACGCCAGCAGGTGGGCGTGGGTCAGCACGGTGGGTGCGGCCACGCGCTGCGAGCGTTCCCACAGCGTCATCGGCCTGCTGGCGCTGAAGAACGTGAAGTGCTCGCCACTGGTGTAGCTCGAAGCCGTGACCGCCAGCGCCTGCAGGTGGCCGCCGCCCAGCACCATCGGCAGCCGCTCCAGCGGCACCAGGCGCTGCAGCAGGTCGGCCAGCGGGGCGTTGTTCAGCAGAGAACGCGGCCGGGCACGGCGAAAGCGCGCGATGACCCAGCCGATGGACATCATCGTCAGCCACTGCGCGCCGCTACGGATGACGCCCAGCGAGTCGGCGCGGTAGACCTGGTCGGCGCTGAAGTTCTGCCAGACCTTGGTCAGCACCTCGACCGACGCCTCGAAACGGTCGGCATGGCAGGCCAGCGCGGCGGCATTGATGGCGCCGGCCGAAGTGCCGCAGATGACGCCGAATGGGTTCGACAGCCGCGCCCGCGGGCCCAGCACCTCGCGCCGCAGCCGCGCGATGGCCCGCAGCACGCCCACCTGGTAGGCGGCGCGGGCGCCGCCGCCGCTGAGCACCAGGCCGGTGGTCGGGGTTTCGATCATGCTGGCGGCCACTGTAGGCCGCCGGCACGGGATGCGGCCTCGGGAATTGCACCCGAGCCGCGGGTCAGTTCGCGTGCGGCGCGCGCGGGCCGTCAGTCCCGGCCGCGGCGGTCGTCGCGCCGGTCGTCACGTCGGTCGTCGCGCCGATCGCGCCTGTCGTCCCGGCGGTCGTCCCGGCGGTCGTCCCGCCGATCGGCCCGGCGGTCGTAGCGGTCGTCGCGACGGTCGTCGCGGCGGTCCAGCACGTGGCGGTCGTACCAGCGCGAGTCGACGAAGTACACCGGCACGCCGCAGGCGTTGTAGCGGCCGCAGTAGCGGCGCCAGTCGACGCGGTGGCTCGGCGGCACCCACAGGTACACCGGCTGGGGGCGCACCACCACCGGGCGGCCGATGAGGACCGGCTGCGGCAGCACCACCTGCGGCTGCGGGAAGCGGCCGATGTCGATGCGGCCGTAGACGCCCGGCTGGCTGATGCCGATGGACACGCCGACGTCGATGTCGGCGGCCTGGCCGGCCAGGCTGGCTGCCAGCAGGGTGGCGGCGACGAGCGCTGTCTTCATGGAAGCTCCTTGTTGTGGTCGGTCCTGCTGCTGACAACGGGGCAGACAGCGCCCCGGATGTCAGGGTTCCGCTGCAGCAACAGTCTTTTTCATTCGTACACGATGGCCGCGCGGCCGCCTTCGGCGACGCTTTTCCACCGCGCCAGGGCCTCGTCGCAGGGCCAGAACCGTGCTTCGTCGCCCAGGTCCAGCTCGGCCGTGGCCTGCGGCCGGTGCACGCGCAGCCGCACGCCCAGGCCGTGCGTGAGTTCGCCGGCTTCGCTGTCGGTGCGGCGCTCGGGCCAGAGCTTCAGCACCTCGGCCACCGGCGGCATGCCGCCGTTGACGTCCACCGCCAGGTAGCGGCCGTAGCGCGCGCGGGCCGCCGCCAGGTCCCACACCTGGTTGACGTTCAGGCGCAGCCCGCCCGAGAAGCGGTCGGGCTGCAGCTTGCCCTGGACGATGACGAGCTCGTCCTCGCGCAGCGTGTCGCGGTGGGCGTCGAGCAGTTCCTCGTTGGCCACCGACTCGATGGTCTCGGTGCCGTCGTCGAGCTTGAAGATGCCCACCCGGCCGCGCTGGCCGTTCACGACCCGCATGTCGCTCACGATGCCCGCCAGCAGCACCGGCTCGCGCGAGTCGACGAGGTCGGCGATGGCGCGGCGCGCAAAGCACCGCACTTCGTCCGCGCAGGCATCGAACAGGTGGCCGCTGAGGTAGAAGCCGATGGCCGCCTTCTCGTGCGTGAGGCGCTCGCGGATGCCCCAGGGCTCCACCGCCACCATGTCGGGCTCCTGCGCGCTGGAGCCGTGGCTGTCGCCGGCATCGCCGAAGTCGAACAGCCCGCCCTGGTCGGCATTGGCCGCCTGGGCGTCGGCCCACTCGAACGCCAGCCCCACGCTGGCCAGCGTGCTGGCGCGGTCGGGGTGCAGCGCGTCGAAGGCGCCAGCCTTGATCAGCGCTTCGACCACGCGCTTGTTCACGCGCTGGCGGTCCACGCGCGCGCAGAAGTCGAACAGGCTGCGGAAGGGCGCGCCGCCCTCGCCTTCGCGTGCGGCGACAATGGCCTCGATGGCGCCGGCGCCGGTGCCCTTCACCGCCCCCAGGCCGTAGCGGATGCGCTTGTCGGCGATGGGCTCGAAGCGCAGCGTGCCGCGGTTCACGTCAGGCGCGTCGAAGCTGATGCCGAACAGCTTGGCGTCTGCCAGCAGCACCTTGAGCTTGTCGGTGTTGTCGGCTTCGATCGTCATGTTGGCGGCAAAGAACTCCGCCGTGCAGTGCACCTTGATCCAGCCCGTGTGGTACGCGAGCAGCGAGTAGGCCGCGGCGTGGCTCTTGTTGAAGCCGTAGCCCGCGAACTTCTCCATCAGGTCGAAGACCTCGTCGGCCTTCTCCAGCGCGATGCCCTTGGCCTGCGCGCCGGCGCGGAAGATCTCGCGCTGCTGTGCCATCTCCTCGGGCTTCTTCTTGCCCATCGCGCGGCGCAGCATGTCGGCGCCGCCCAGGCTGTAGCCGGCCATCAGCTGCGCCGTCTGCATCACCTGTTCCTGGTAGACCATGACGCCGTAGGTCTCCCCCAGCACGGTCTCCAGCAGCGGGTGCGGGTAGACCACCGGCTCCTTGCCGTGCTTGCGCGCCACGAACGTCGGGATCAGGTCCATCGGGCCCGGCCGGTACAGCGCATTCAGTGCGATCAGGTCCTCGAGCCGGCTCGGCTTGGCCTCGCGCAGCATGCCCTGCATGCCGCGCGATTCGAACTGGAACACCGCCTCGGTCAGGCCGTCGGAGAACAGGCGGTAGACCTTGGCGTCGTCGAGCGGGATCGTCTCGTAGCTGAAGTCCTTGCGGTCGGGGCGGCGCGCGACGATGAACTGCTTGGCCAGCTCCAGGATGGTCAGCGTCGCCAGGCCCAGGAAGTCGAACTTCACCAGGCCGATGGCCTCGACGTCGTCCTTGTCGTACTGGCTCACCGCGCTGTCGCTGCCGGGCTGCTGGTACAGCGGGCAGAAGTCGGTGATCTTGCCCGGCGCGATCAGCACGCCACCGGCGTGCATGCCGATGTTGCGCACGATGCCTTCCACGCGCGTGGCCAGGCTCAGCAGCTCGGCCACCTCTTCCTCGGCGGCCTCGCGGCGGTCGATCTCGGGTTCCTCGGCACGCGCGTAGATGATGCCGGGGTCGGGCTTCTCGGGCACCTTGGCCAGCGTCACCGTCTTGCCCGGCGGGGCCGGGATCAGCTTGGCGATGCTGTCCACGTGCCCGTAGCCCATGCCCAGCACGCGGCCCACGTCGCGCAGCGCGGCCTTGGCGGCCATGGTGCCGAAGGTGGCGATCTGGCTCACCGCGTCGCGGCCGTACTTGTCCTTGACGTAGTCGATGACCCGGTCGCGGTTGCCCTGGCAGAAGTCGATGTCGAAGTCGGGCATCGACACGCGTTCCGGGTTCAGGAAGCGCTCGAACAGCAGGTTGTACTGCAGCGGGTCGAGGTCGGTGATGAACAGCGCGTAGGCCACCAGCGAACCCGCGCCCGAGCCGCGGCCCGGGCCCACCGGGCAGCCGTTCTCCTTGGCCCAGACGATGAAGTCCGAGACGATCAGGAAGTAGCCCGGGAAGCCCATCTTCAGGATCGTGTCGATCTCGAACTCGAGCCGCTCGACGTAGACCGGCCGCTGCGCGTCGCGGCGCGCGGCGTCGGGGAACAGCGCGGCCAGGCGCTTCTCCAGGCCTGCGTGCGAGGCCTTGCGGAAGTAGACCTCGATCGGCGAGCCGTCGGGCGTCGGGAAGTCGGGCAGCTGCGGCTTGCCGAGCACCAGGCTCAGGTTGCAGCGGCGCGCGATCTCCAGCGTGTTCTTCACTGCCGAAGGAAGGTCGGCGAACAGCGCCTGCATCTGCGCCTGCGTCTTGAAGTACTGCTCGCGGCTGAAGCGCTTGATGCGCTTGGGGTTGGCCAGCGTCTCGCCCTCGGCCACGCACACACGCGCTTCGTGCGCGTCGAAGTCGTCGGGCTCCAGGAACTCCACCGGGTGCGTGGCCACCACCGGCAGCTGCAGCTGCGCGGCCAGCGGCACCGCGGCGCGCACGTGGGCTTCGTGCGTGGGCAGGCCGCCGCGCTGCAGCTCGATGTAGAAGCGGCCCGGGAAGATGCCGGCCAGCAGCTGCGCCACGCTCGCCGCACGCTCGCCGTCGCCGGCCAGCAGCGCGCTGCCGACCGCGCCCAGGTCGGCGCCCGACAGCGCGATCAGCCCGCCGCCCAGCTCGCGCAGCCAGTCCCACTTCACCCAGGCCACGGTGCGCTGCGCGTTCTTGGTCCAGGCGCGGGCCAGCAGCTCGCACAGGTTCAGGTAGCCCTGGCGGTCCTGCACCAGCAGCAGCAGGCGGCTCGCGTTCTTGTCGCCGCCGCCTTCGATGCCGCTCAGGGCCAGCGGCTCCATCCAGACGTCGACGCCGATCAGCGGCTTGACGCCCTTGCCGCGGCAGGCCTTGTAGAACTTGATGGCGCCGAAGAGGTTGTTCAGGTCGGTGATGGCCAGCGCGGGCTGCTGGTCGGCCTTCGCGGCCGCCGCGGCATCGTCGATGCGCAGCGTGCCGTCGACGACGGAGAACTCGGTGTGGGTGCGCAGGTGGACGAACATGCGCGGCATTGTAGGGAGGGGGTGGTTCGTAGAATCCGGCCCGTGCTGAACGTCTCTGCCTACCGCTTCGTCGACCTCGACGACCTGCCCGCGCTGCGCCAGCGCCTGCTGTCCACCGCCGCCGCCGCGGGCCTGAAGGGCACGGTGCTGCTGGCGCCCGAAGGCATCAACCTGTTCCTGGCCGGCGCGACCGAGGCCGTGCGCGGCTGGCTGGTCGGCCTGCGCGAGGACCCGCGTTTCGCCGGGCTCGATGCCAAGGAGAGCACCAGCAGCGAGGTGCCGTTCCGGCGCCTGCTGGTGAAGATCAAGCGCGAGATCATCCGCATGAACCACCCCACCATCCGCCCGGCCGGCGGCCGCGCGCCCGCGATCGACCCGCCCACGCTGGCGCGCTGGCTGGCCCAGGGCCGCTGCGACGCCGGCCGGCCGCTGGTGCTGCTGGACACGCGCAACGGCTTCGAGGTCGACGCCGGCGCGTTCGAAGGTGCGATCGACTGGCGGCTGCAGAAATTCAGCGACTTTCCCGCGGCCCTCGACACCCACCGCGCCACCCTGGAAGGCAAGACCGTGGTCAGCTACTGCACCGGCGGCATCCGCTGCGAGAAGGCCGCACTGCTGATGGCCGAACGCGGGCTGCGGCACGTGCTGCAGCTTGACGGCGGCGTGCTGCGCTACTTCGAGCAGACCTCCGGTGCGCCGGGCTGGCGCGGCGACTGCTTCGTCTTCGACGATCGTGTGGCGCTGGAGCCGACGCTGCAGCCCAGCAGCACCGCGGGCGCCGGGGCCGCGCCATGACCGACGTGCTGCTGAAGTCGCTGGGCGCGCTGCTGATCCTGGTGGCGCTGGCGATGGCGCTGCTGCGCGCGCCCGACCGGCCGGTCGAATCGCTGGTGGCGCGCTGGGCGCCGCCGCCGTCGGACTTCATCGATGTGAAGGGGCAGCTCGTGCACCTGCGCGACGAGGGCCCGCGCAACGACCTCGTGCCGGTGGTGCTGATCCACGGCACCTCGGCCAGCCTGCACACCTGGGAAGGCTGGGTCGCCGCGCTGAAGACGCAGCGCCGCGTCATCACGCTGGACCTGCCGGGCTTCGGCCTCACGGGCCCCTACACCGGCCAGTACGACCCCGACGACTACAGCGGCGACGGCTACGCGCGCTTCGTGCTCGACGTGCTCGACCGGCTGCAGGTGCAGCGCTTCGTCATCGGCGGCAACTCGCTCGGCGGCGAGGTCGCCTGGCGCACGGCCTACGCCGCGCGCGACCGCGTGGAGCGGCTGATCCTGGTCGACAGCGCTGGCCTCCCGTTCGACCGCAAGGCAGCGCCGCTGGCCTGGTGGATCGCACGCACGCCGGGCCTGGGCTGGCTGTCGGAATCGATGCTGCCGCGCAGCCTGGTGCAGCAGGGGCTGGAGAGCGTGTACGGCCACCCCGAGCGCATCACGCCCGCGCTGGTGGACCGCTATCTCGAGATCTCGCTGCGCGACGGCAACCGCCGCGCGCTGGGCCAGCGGCTGCGGCAGATGGACTTCGGCACCGACGCCGCGCGGCTCGACACGCTGAAGCTGCCGACGCTGATCCTGTGGGGCGGCCAGGACCGGCTGTTCACGCCCGACCTGGGCCGCGAGTTCCAGCGCCGCATCGCCGGCAGCCAGCTGCAACTGTTCGACGACCTGGGCCACGTGCCGCACGAGGAAGACGCCGCGCGCACGGTGCAGCCGGTGAAGGCCTTTCTCGGACTCTGAGGCCCTGCCGTCAGGCCAGCGTCGCCGGGTCCAGGTTGGCGCCGCACACGACGACCACCACGCGCTCGTGCGCCGCCGGCTGCACCGCGCCCGTCCACAAGGCTGCCAGCGGCAAGGCCGCGGCCGGCTCGACGGCCAGCCGCAGCGTGCGCCAGATGCGGCGCTGCGCGTCGCGGATGGCGTTGTCGGGCAGCAGCAGCGACGACGCGATGTGGCCGGCACGGTCCACCGCCCACGCGATGTCGCCGATGCGTCGCGCGCCCAGGGAATCGGCCGCCACGCCCGACACCGTCACGTCCACCGGCGCCCCGGCCGCGCGCGCAGCGTGCAGCGTCGGTGCCTGCTCGGGTTCCAGCGCCACCAGATGCGTGCGGCCTGCGAACCAGGCCGCGATGCCGGCCACCAGGCCGCCGCCGCCCACGCTGACGAGCACGCGGTCGGGCAGGCCGGCCTCGGCCTCGATCTCGCCGCCCAGCGTGCCGGCGCCGGCCACCACCTCGGGCTGGTCGTAGGCGTGCATCAGCAGCGCCCCGCTGGACTGCTGGCGCTGCAGGCAGGCCGCCAGCGCATCGGCATAGGCCGCGCCGTGCACCACCACGGTGGCGCCCAGAGCAGCCAGCGCCGTGCGCTTGGCGGTACTCGACACCTCGGGCAGGAAGACCTCGCAGCGCACGCCCAGCGCCCGCGCCGCCGTGGCCACCGCGATGCCGGCATTGCCGCCGGAGGCCACCACCACGCCGGCGGCGGGCACCGGCAGCGAGCGCATGCGATTGAACATGCCGCGGGCCTTGAAGCTGCCGCCGAGCTGCAGCTGTTCCAGCTTCAGCCAGACCTCGGCGCAAGGCAGGCCCAGCGCGGCGCCGGGCAGGCGCCACAGCGGCGTGCGGCGCACGTCGCCGGCGATGCGCGCGGCAGCGGCGCGGATGGTGTCGGGAGTCGGGACAGGGGAGGACGACGTCATGCCGGCATCGTAGCGGCGCGCCTCGGGGAAGTCCCTGCACCCCGTGCAGGCACGCTTGATGCATGGTGGCGCAGCCTGTACGGTCGGGCCGTTGCCCCGTGTTTCAACCCGAAGGAGTTGCCATGTACCGACGCCTGATGATCGTTGTCGACGACGACCCGGTGGCACGGGCTGCCATGGACCAGGGCCTGGCACTGGCGCAGTCGCAAGACGCCGAGGTGCTGTTCTTCCACGTGCTGCCCGACGACGGTGCCGCGATGCTGACCGGTGACGTCATGCCCACCGGCCTGATGGCGCTGCAGGACCACGAGCAGCACGTGAAGGCGCGCGCACAGACGCTGCTGGCCGAGGCCGCGGCGCTGGCGGCGCAGCGGTCGGTGCGCTCGCACGGCGCGGTGGGCGAAGGCGGCGACCCCGCGGCCTGCGTGGCCCGCGCTGCGCGGGAGCGCGACTGCGACCTCATCGTCGTCGGCTCGCACGGCCGCACGGCGCTGCAGCGGCTGATCCATGGCAGCCTGGCCGCGAGCCTGCTGCCGCGCACGCAGATCCCGATGCTGGTGTGCAAGCAGCAGCACCACGACGCAGCGATGCAGTGATGCCGCGGCGCCGGAACCGCGGCCGATGACCGGCCCCGACGGCGACGGCGCGCAGCCACCCGCCTGGCGGGCCGCCCTGCGCGCGCTGCAGGCGCGCTGGCAGGCACTGTGGCAGGCGCTGCGCCCCAGCGACCCGGTGTTCGGCAGCGGCCTCGCCGACGAGCTGGTGGCCGGCCGGCTGTGGCTGGACCGCGGCATCGTGATGGCCTACGCCGCCGCCACCGGGCTGCTGGTGGTGGGCTTCACGCTGCTGGCCGAGGCCGGCCACCATGCCTTCGAGCAGCTGCGTGGCGCCGGCACCTGGGGCCGCTGGCTGCCGCTGCTGTGGACACCGGCGCTGACGGTGGCGGTGCTGTGGTGGACACGCCGCTTCGTGCCCGGCGCGATGGGCTCGGGCATCCCGCAGGTGGTGCGCGCGCTGGAAGACGACCTGCCGCCGGCATCCGTCTCGTGGCTGGTGTCGCTGCGGCTGGCACTGCACAAGATCGGCCTGGTGGCGGCCGGCATGGCTGCGGGGCTGTCGATCGGCCGCGAAGGGCCCACGGTGCAGGTGGGCGCGGGCATCATGGTGCATGCCCGCCGCTGGCTGTCGCCCCGCGTGGGCATCGACAGCCACGACCTGATGGTGGCCGGCGCCGCGGCCGGCATCGCCGCGGCCTTCAACACGCCGCTGGGCGGCATCGTCTTCGCACTGGAACAGCTGACGCGGCGGCGCGGCATGTCGCACAGCGCGCTCGTCATCGCCAGCATCGTGCTGGCGGGCCTGGTCGCGGTGTCGGTGTTCGGCAACCAGACCTACTTCGGCCGCCTCGGCGTGCAGCAGCTGTCGTGGTCCTTGTGGTGGCCGGGGCTGCTGGTCGCGGTGGCCGCGGGGCTGGCCGGCGGGCTGTTCTCGCGCCTGATCGTGGTCTCGGTGCGCGGACAGTCCGACCGCTTCAGCGCCTGGCGCAAGAGCCACCCGCTGCGCTTCGCCGCAGGTTGCGCCTTTGCGGTGGCCGTGATCGGCGTCGTCACCGGCGGCGCCACGGCAGGCGCGGGCTACGCGCCGACACGCGCCCTGCTCGAAGGGCAGGCCGAGCTGCCCGGCGTCTACACGCTGCTGAAGTTCTGCGCCACGTGGCTGTCGGCCTGGACCGGCGTGCCGGCCGGCATGTTCGCGCCGGCGCTGAGCATCGGCGCGGGCATCGGGCACGACGTGGCGCTGCTGACCGGCCTGTCGCGCGAGGCGGCGATCCCGCTGATCGCGCTCGGCATGGTCGGCTTCCTCGCCGCCAGCACGCAGGGGCCGATCACCGCGTTCATCATCGTCATGGAGATGGTGGCCGGCCACGGCATGGTGCTGAGCCTGATGGCCTGCGCGCTGCTGGCCAGCGGCATCTCGCGCGTGCTGGCGCCGCCGATGTACGCAGAACTGGCGGCGCTGCTGCCCTTTCCGGCGCCCCCTGCGCCGCCGGGCAGGGTGGCGCACGACAGCCTGCGCTGAAGCGCGATGAACGGCATGCCCCGGCCTCGCTACAGTTGGGGCATGACCGAACTGCCTGCCCTGCCCCCCGTGTCCGCCGCCGGCCTCGCCTGGGCCCAGCGCCTCGTGCGCATCAACACCGTCAGCCACCACAGCAACCTGCCGCTGATCGAGTGCATCGCCGACCACCTGCGCACCCTGGGCGTGCCGGTGCGCCTGACCCGCGACGACAGCGGCACCAAGGCCAACCTCTTCGCCACGCTGGGCACGGGCAAGCCGGGCGGCATCATCCTGTCTGGCCACACCGACACCGTGCCCTGGGACGGCCAGGACTGGAGCACCGATCCGCTGGGCGGCGTGGTGCAGGACGGCCGGCTCTACAGCCGCGGCAGCGCCGACATGAAGGGCTTCATCGGCCTCGTCGTCGCGCGCACGCAGGCCTTCCTGGACGCCGACCTGCCGCACGCGCTGCATTACGCCTTCAGCTTCGACGAGGAAGTGGGCTGCTTCGGCGTGCGCCACCTGATCGCCGACCTGAAGGACGCCGGGCTTGCGCCGCAGCTGTGCATCGTGGGCGAGCCGACCAGCATGGTGCCGGCCGTCGCGCACAAGGGCGTGTACCGCTGGCGCTGCTGCATCAAGGGCCGGGCCGCGCATTCGTCGCTGACGCCGATGGCCGTGAACGCCATCGAGGCCGGCGCCCGGCTGGTCACGCACATCGCCGACATGGCCGACGGCTGGCGTGAGCACGAACCGCGCTATGCCGGTTTCGACGTGCCCTACTCCACCGCGGCCGTGGGCGTGATGCAGGGCGGCATCGCCGACAACGTGGTGCCCGAGGACTGCCGCTTCCACTACGAATTCCGCAACCTGCCGGGCACCGACGCGCTGGCGATGCAGGCCCGGGTGCTGGAGCGCGCCCGCGCGCTCGAGCCGGCGATGCAGGCGGTGGATCCGGCCACCGGCTTCCGCTTCGAGGACATCTGCGCCATCCCGTCGTTCCTGGCCCCGCCCGGCGACCCCGCGGTGGCGCTGGCGCAGCGGCTCAGCGGCAGCGACGCCACCACGCTGGTGGCCTTCGGCACCGAGGCCGGGCTGTTCCAGCAGGCCGGCATCGCCACCGTGGTGTGCGGGCCGGGCTCGATCAACCAGGCGCACCAGGCCGACGAACACGTCAGCCTGGAGCAGTTGGCCCGGTGCGAGACCTTCCTGCAGCGCCTGGGCACGCGGGCGCCATGAGTTCGGCCACGCCGACCCCGCTGGTCGACAAGCCCGGGCTCGCGCAGCGCGCGGCCCAGATGCTGAGCACGCCGCACACCATGCTGCCGCTGACGCCCGACGAAGCGGCCAGCGTGGTCGAGCACATGCTGCTGGTGCACTACCCGCCGCGCGCCACCGTGCTGCGCGAGGGCGACGGGCTGCGCTCGAACTTCCTGCTGCTGCTGCTGGACGGCGACGTCTCGGTCGACACGCTGGGCGGCACGCCCGGCGACGGCGGCGACCCGCTGGTGCCGATCGCGGTGCTGGGCCCGGGCAGCATCATCGGCGAGATGGCCCTGCTCGACGGCGCGCCGCGCTCGGCCACCTGCGTCGCGCTGTCGCCGGTGCAGGCCGCGGGGCTGCCGCGCCAGGGGCTGGAGCAGCTGATCGCCGAGAACCCCGAGGTCGCGGTCAAGCTGATGATCGGGCTGGCGGCGCGCATCGCCGAGCGGCTGCGCGCGATGGCCGACCACCTGCGGCTGTACGGGCAGCTGCACGCGGCGCAGCAGGCCGAGATCGCACGCCTGCGCGGCGTGGCTGCCCGCTGACCGCGGCACACCCCATGCACACGCAGACCCTCACGCTGCTGCCTTCGGCACCCGGCATCACGCACCAGCTCACGGTGCACCGCTTCGGCCGCGAGGGCGCAGGCCCGAAGGCGCTGATCCAGGCCGCGCTGCATGCCGACGAAGTGCCGGCCCTGCTGGTGGCGCAGCGCCTGCGCCAGCGCCTGGCGCAGCTGGAAGCCGAAGGCGCGCTGCGCGGCCAGGTGCTGCTGGTGCCCTATGCCAACCCAGCCGGCCTGGCGCAGCAGGTGCTGGGCCGCCACCACGGCCGCTTCGACCTGCGTGACGGGCTCAACTTCAACCGCGGCTTCGCCGACCTCGCACCCGCAGCCGCGAAAGCGCTGGCCGGGCACCTGGGCAGCAACGCCGAAGCCAACGTGCAGCTGG
The DNA here is from genome assembly GCF_049810355.1 of Rubrivivax soli. Lineage (GTDB taxonomy): Bacteria > Pseudomonadota > Gammaproteobacteria > Burkholderiales > Burkholderiaceae_C > Rubrivivax. The sequence continues at coordinate 5,223,368 of NZ_CP187368.1, read as the reverse complement.
TGCGCGACGCCCTGTGCGGCGCGGCAGCGGCGCTGCCCGCGAAGACCACGGTGCAGGACATGAAGCGCCGGCTGCTGCAGCTGGCCGCCGACTGCAGCGTGGTGCTCGACCTGCACTGCGACGCCGAGTCGGTGCTGCACCTGTATGCCCTGACACCGCAGGCCGACATCGCGCAGCAACTGTCCGCGCTGCTCGGTGCGCGGGCCGTGCTGCTGGCCACCGAGTCGGGCGACGGCCCCTTCGACGAAGCCTGCACGCGCCCGTGGCACCTGCTGCAGCAGCGCTTCGCCGGGCACCCGCTGCCGCTGGGCTGCTTTGCCGCCACGGTCGAGCTGCGCGGCGAAGCCGACACCGACCATGCGCTGGCCGCGCAGGATGCCGAGGCACTGCTGGCCTTCCTGCAGCACCGCGGCGTGCTCGCCGGCACGCCGCCGCCGCTGCCCGCGCCACGCTGCGTGCCCACGCCGCTGTCCGCCTCCGAGCCCGTCGTGGCGCCGCATGCCGGGGTGGTGGTGTTCCTGCGCGCGCCGGGCGACACCATCGCGGCCGGCGAGGCGATCGCCGACCTCGTGGACGTGGACAGCGGCGCCGTCACCGCCGTGCGCGCGCAGTCCGCCGGCGTGCTCTACGCCCGGGTCGCCACCCGCTGGGCCACGCCCGGCATGCCGCTGGCCAAGGTGGCCGGCACCACGCTGCAGCGCACCGGCAACCTGCTCGGCGCCTGACCTTCCGACCACGACCCGCACGACGACTGGACCCCTGCGCATGACTTCCCTGAACCCCACGCCCCGCGGCACCGTGCTCGTCACCGGCGGCACCAGCGGCATCGGCGCCGGCGTCAGCCGGGCCCTCGCCGCCGCCGGCTGCCGCGTCTACGCCGGCACCGTGTCGCAGGCCGAGATCGACGCCTTCGCGCCCACGCCCGGCATCACGCCGCTGCGGCTGGACGTGACCGACGGCGCCTCGGTCGACGCCGCGCTGGCGGCCATCGACGGCCCGATCGCGGGCCTGGTGAACTGCGCCGGCATCATCCAGCGCGGCGGTGCCGAGTTCGAGGTCGACGCCTTCCGGCGCACGCTGGAAGTCAACCTCGTGGGCACGATGCGCATGTGCCTGGCCGTGAAGCCGCGCCTGGCCGGCTCGGGCGCGGCCATCGTCAACACCGCCTCGATGCTGTCGACCTTCGGGTCGCCCTTCGTGCCGGGCTATGCGGCGTCGAAGGGCGGCGTGGTGCAGCTCACGAAGAGCCTGGCCGCCGCCTGGGCGACCGACGGCGTGCGCGTGAACGCCGTGGCGCCGGGCTGGATCGCGACACCGCTGACGCAGCAGTTGCAGGACGACGAGGCCCGCGCCGCGCCCATCCTGCAGCGCACGCCGATGGGCCGCTGGGGCCAGCCCGACGAGATCGGCGCCGTGGTGTGCTTCCTGCTGTCCGACGCCGCACGCTTCATGACCGGCGCGGTGATGCCGGTGGACGGCGGCTACTCCGCCGTCTGAAACGGGCGTGCGAAGCGGCCGTGTGACGACAAGCTCCAACAACGAGAGACACCGATGAGCAGCAGCGACGCCTGGATCCCCTACCGCCACCCGCAGCCGGCCGAATCGCCGCCCGAGTTGATCGTGCCCGACGCGATCCCGAAGGACGAACGCGTGTGGGTGCCGGTGGGCGACCGCGTGTGGTTCCGGCCGCTGCTGCTGTGCGCCTCGCGCGGGTACTGGATGAACCTGCTGAAGGTGCAGAGCGCCGGCGTGCTGTCGCGCCACCGCCACCCGCAGCCGGTGCACGGCTACGTCATCAAGGGCCGCTGGCGCTACCTGGAACACGACTGGGTGGCCAACGAAGGCGGCTACGTCTACGAGGCGCCCGGCGAGACGCACACGCTGGTGGTGGACCCCGACGTCACCGAGATGATCACGATGTTCCAGGTCAACGGCGCGATGATCTATGTCGACCCCGACGGCAACGTCACGGGCTACGACGACGTCTTCACGCGCATCGAGAAGTGCCGCCGCCACTACACGGCCAACGGCCTGGGCGCGGGCTACGTCGACCAGTTCATCCGCTGAGTCTTCAGGCCTCGTTCAGCACCGCCAGCACGTCGGAGTGGAACTCGCGCCGGTACAGCACGAACACCACGCCCAGCGTCGCGCCGATCAACGCCCAGGGCGAGAAGAACCAGGCGGCGGCCGCGAAGCTGAGGTAGTAGGCGCGCAGGCCGTCGTTGAAGCTCTCGGCGGCCAGCCCCATCACACGCCCGGCGCGGCTGGCGAAGGCCTCGCGCTGCGCGGCTTCGGTGAAGTGCTCTCGGTCGGGCGCGGCCGCCACCAGCAGCGCACCGAAGGTGTACTGGCGCAGGCTCCAGGTGAAGCGGAAGAAGGCGTAGATGAAGATCACCAGCAGCAGCACCAGCTTCAGGTCGAACACCAGCATGCTGCTGCGCGCTGCGAACGGGATCTCGCGCACGAGTTCGCTCACCTGCTCGGTGCTGGACAGCGCCGCCAGCAGGCCGCCGATGATCAGGATGGTGGTCGACGCGAAGAAGCTCGGGCTGGCCGAGAGGTTCTGCACCACGACGCCGTCGAACACGCGGTTCTCGCGCACCGTGGTCTGCAGCATCCAGCGCTGGCGCTCGCGGTTGGTCAGCGCCAGCAGCGAAGGCCGCACGGCCGCGCGCCGGTGCGCAAACGAGGCATAGCCCACCCAGGCGGCAAAGAAGAAGGCGAGTGCCGCCCAGTCGATCCAGGGCAGCACCCGCCACAGGGCTGTCAGTGCGTCGCTCGCGTTCATCGGCGCGACTGTATAGCGCCGATGGGCGCGCCGGCCCGCGCGCCGATCAGGCGCCGAAGCGCGCTGCCGCTTCCTTGATGCGCTCGCCGAACTTCGCGGCGGTGGCGATGTCGCCGGCCACCATCTCGTCGGTCGAGGCATCCGACGGGGTCGTCGTCATCAGGCCGGCGAACGAGGCGACGTAGTTGATGTCGTCGCGCGTGGAGGCCTTGCTGTTGCTGGGCATCATGCCGGTGCCGACCCAGAACATGCTGTGCTGCTGGCTCAGCGTGAACAGGTAGTGCAGCGTCGACAGCTTGTCGCCGTTCATCGAGGCGCTGTTCGTGAAGCCGGCGGCCAGCTTGTTCTTCCACTGCTGGCCGAACCAGGGCTTGCTGGAGGCGTCGGCGAACTTCTTGAACTGCCAGCTCACGCTGCCCATGTAGGTGGGCGAGCCGAAGACGATGGCGTCGGCCGCGGCCAGTTGCTCCCAGCCGCCTTCGGGCAGGTTGCCTTCGGCGTCGATGGCCAGCAGCGCACCGCCGCTGCCCTGGGCAACGGCCTCGGCGACCTTCTTGGTATGGCCGTAGCCGCTGTGGAAGACGATGACGATCTTGGACATGGAATGCTCCTTCGGGGGCGTTGGACAGAAGACCGGGGCGGTCGGAAGTCGGATGTCAGGCGGCGAGGTCGAAGACCAGCACCTCGGCGTTGTCGCCACCTTCGAGCACCAGGCGCTCCTCGGCTTGCAGCGCCAGCGCGTCGCCGGCCTTCAGCAGCTGGCCGTTGGCGGTGAGCTGGCCGCGTGCCATGTGCACGTAGGTCAGGCGGCCGGCCGCCAGCGGCAGCTCGGCGCGCTCGGGGCCGTCGAACAGCCCGGCGCGGATGCGCGCGTCGGCGTGGATGGTCACCGCGCCCTCGGCACCGTCGGGTGCGGCCACCAGCGCCAGGCGGCCACGCTTGGACGCCGCGTCGAAGTGCTTCTGCTCGTAGCCGGGCGCGATGCCGCGGCGGTCGGGCAGGATCCAGATCTGCAGGAAGTGCGTGGTGGCATCGCTGGCGTGGTTGAACTCGCTGTGCATCACGCCGGTGCCGGCGCTCATGCGCTGCACGTCGCCCGGGCGGATGACACCCGCATTCGCGCCACCGGCCGTGCCGTTGCCCATGCTGTCCTTGTGCGCCAGCGCGCCGTCGAGCACGTAGCTGACGATCTCCATGTCGCGGTGGCCGTGCGTGCCGAAGCCGGTTCCCGGCGCGATGCGGTCTTCGTTGATGACGCGCAGGTTGCCGACGCCCATGTGGGCCGGATCGTAGTAGTCGGCGAACGAGAAGCTGTGGAAGCTCTTGAGCCAGCCGTGGTCGGCATAACCGCGGTCGGCAGACTTGCGAAGCTGGAGCATGTCGGATCTCCTTGAGTGTGTGACGTGACTGTAGGCAGCCGGGCCTGCACCGGGGTGGATGGCGCTTGAAGGTGCCGTTCAAATAAGATGAAGCGATGAGCGAACGCCGCAATGCCCTGACCCCCGACGCGCTGGCCATGGTCGACACCATCGCGCGCACCGGCAGCTTCGCCGCCGCGGCCCGCGAGCTGGGCAAGGTGCCGTCGGCGCTGACCTACAGCGTGCGCCAGCTCGAAGACGCGCTGGACGTGCTGCTGTTCGACCGCAGCTCGCGCCAGGCGCAGCTGACGGCCGCCGGCAGCGAGCTGCTGCACGAGGGCCGCCGCCTGCTGCAGGAGATGGACGCCGTGGCCAACCGCGTGCGCCGGGTGGCCAGCGGCTGGGAGACGATGCTGTCGATCAGCCTCGAGGACATCCTGTCGCAGCCCACGATGTTCGAGCTGGTCGAGGCCTTCTGCGGCATCTGCGACACCCAGGACGACCGCGTGCAGGGCGGCACCGGCACCCGGCTGCGGCTGCGCAGCGACGTGCTCGCCGGCACCTGGGAGGCGCTGGTCTCGGGCCAGGTCGACCTGGCCATCGGTGTGGCGGGCGAGCACGCCAACCCGGGTGGCATCGAGCTGCGGCCGCTGGGCGACCTGGCCTTCGTGTTCTGCGTGGCCCCGCACCACCCGCTGGCGGCCATCGACACGCCGCTGGTCGACGCACAGCTGGTGCACCACCGCGCCGTGGCGGTGGCCGACACGGCGCAGCGCCTGACGCCCATCACCGTGAACCTGCTGCCCGGCCAGGACGTGCTCACCGTGCCCAGCATGCGCAGCAAGCTCGAAGCGCTGCTGCGCGGCCTGGGCTGCGGCTTCGTGCCCGAGCCGATGGCCCGAGTGCACCTGCAGGCCGGCCACCTGGTGCAGAAGGAGACGGTGCGCGGCGCGCGCGTGGGCACGCTGTACTACGCCTGGCGCGCGGAACGCGGCGCCTTCGGCATCGGCCGCGCGCTGCAGTGGTGGCTGACGCAGCTGGAAAGCCCGGTGACGCGGCGCGCGCTGCTCGAACGCCACGCCGGGCCGCTGGACGGATGACGGCAGGCTACGTCGGCCGCTTCGCGCCGTCGCCGACGGGCCCGCTGCACGCGGGCTCGCTCGTGGCGGCGCTGGCGAGCTGGCTCGACGCGCGGGCGCATGCAGGGCGCTGGCTGGTGCGCATCGAGGACGTCGACCGGCCGCGCTGCGTGGGCGGCGCCGACACGCTGATCCTGCAGCAGCTGGCGAGCTGCGGCCTGCTGCCCGATGCGCCGCCGTGGTGGCAGTCGCAGCGCGACGCCGCCTACGCGCGCGCGCTCGACGGCCTGGTGGCGCGGGGCCTGGCCTACCCTTGCGGCTGCACGCGCCGCGACATCGACGCCGCGCTCGCCGCCCGCGGCGTGCCGCACGCGCGCTTCGCCGAGCGGCCCTACCCCGGCACCTGCCGCGACGGCCTGCACGGCAAGCCGCCGCGCGCCTGGCGGCTGCGCACGGCGGACGACGCCGCGCCGCTGCACTGGACCGACCGCCGCCTCGGCCCGCGCAGCCAGCACGTGGCACTCGAGGTCGGCGACGTCGTGCTGCGCCGCGCCGACGGCCTGTGGGCCTACCAGCTGGCGGTGGTGGTGGACGACGCGGCGCAGGGCGTCACGCACGTGGTGCGCGGCGAGGACCTGGCCGACAACACGCCGCGGCAGATCGTGCTGCAGCAGGCGCTGGGCGTGGCGACGCCACGGTACCTCCACACGCCGCTGGTGCTGGGCGACGACGGCGCCAAGCTGTCGAAGCAGAACGGCGCAAGCGCGCTGGACCTCGCCGACCCGCTGGCGGCACTGCGTGCCGCGGCGCACGTGCTGGGCCTGCCCGAGGTGCGCGGCGGCCCGGGCACCACGCTGGCAGACTGGCTGGCCGGCGCGGTGCCGGCCTGGGCTGGCATGATGCGCACCCCGAATCCCTGAGGACACACACGATGCCCACCACTCCTTCCGGCCTGCAATACGAAGACACCGTCGTCGGCAGCGGCGCGACGGCCACGGCCGGCGCCCGCGTCAAGGTGCACTACACCGGCTGGCTGCACGACCCCACGGCCACCAACAGCCGCGGCCAGAAGTTCGACTCCAGCAAGGACCGCGGCGACCCGTTCGCGTTCCCGCTGGGCGCCGGCCACGTGATCCGCGGCTGGGACGAAGGCGTGCAGGGCATGCAGGTCGGCGGCACGCGCGTGCTGACGATCCCCGCCGACCTGGGCTACGGCGCGCGCGGTGCCGGCGGCGTGATCCCGCCCAACGCCACGCTGGTGTTCGAGGTGGAACTGCTGGCCGTGTGAACGGCGTTCTCTCCGGCGCATGAAAAAAGGCCCCGCGAGGGGCCTTCTGCTTGGGCGCAGCCGGCGCGCAGGGCGCCGGTCGGGCACGGGTTCAGCGCGGCGCGCGCTCCGGGCCGCCGGCACGGGCGAACTTCTTGCCAGCGGGCTTGAAGGTCTTGCCCGCCGGCTTGCCCGGGAACGGACGCGACGGGAAGGTCTTGCCGGCCGGGCGCAGCGCCGGCGGCTCCGAGCGCTTGGGCTCCAGGCCTTCGATGGTGGCGGCCGGGATGCGCTGCGTGGTGAAGCGCTGGATGCGCTGCACCATGCTGGCGTCGCGGCGCTCGGCCAGCGTCACGGCCAGGCCGGCGCGGCCGGCACGGCCCGTGCGGCCGATGCGGTGCACGTAGTCCTCGGCCTTCATCGGCAGGCCGTAGTTGATGACGTGGCTGATCGTCGGCACGTCGATGCCGCGCGCGGCCACGTCGGTCGCCACCAGGATCTTCAGCTGCTTGTTGCGCAGGCCCTGCAGCACGCGCGTGCGGCGGCCCTGCGGGTGGCCGCCGTGCAGCGACGCCACGTGGTGGCCCATGTCGGCCAGGCGGTCGGCCAGCCAGTCGGCGTCACGCTGCGTGCTGGTGAACACCACGGCCTGGTCGACTTCGCGCGCGGTCAGGATGTGGTCCAGCAGCGCGTTCTTGTGCGTCAGGTCGTCGGCCCAATGCAGGCGCTGCTCGATGTCGGCATGCGCCTCGGTGTGCGAGGAGATGTCGATGCGCTGCGGCTCGCGCAGCAGCTCTTCGGCCAGGCGGCCGACGTGGCCGGCGAAGGTGGCGCTGTACATCACGGTCTGGCGCGAGGCCGGCGTGGCGGCGGCGATGTGGTGGATGGGTTCGATGAAGCCCATGTCCAGCATGCGGTCGGCTTCGTCGAGCACCAGCATCTCGACATTGGCCAGGATGGCGCGGCCGGATTCCATGTGGTCGATCAGGCGGCCGGGCGTGGCGATCAGCACGTCGAGCGGGCCGCGCAGCGCCTTCAGCTGCGCGCCGTAGGGCACGCCGCCGACGACGGTGGCCACACGCAGGCCCTGCACGTGGCGGCCGTAGTCGAACACGGCCTTGGCGACCTGCATCGCCAGTTCACGCGTGGGCGTCAGCACCACGATGCGCGGGCCGTGCACGACGCCCTTGTCGCGGCGCTTGCCGTCGGCGCGCGCGGCCAGCACCTTCATCAGCGCCGGCAGCACGAAGCTGGCGGTCTTGCCGCTGCCGGTGCTGCTGCTGACCATCAGGTCGCGACCTTCCATCGCCGGCGGGATCGCGCGGCTCTGGACTTCGGTGGCTTGGGTGTAGCCCGCGTCGGTGACAGCGCGGAGCAGGGTCTCGTGGAGGCCCAGGGTGTCGAAACTCATTCGTCGTCTTCCGGAAAAACACGGTCGCGCCAGCGCAAGGCTTGCGCGCCGGCTGCACCGTCAAGGTGAAGTCGCATCCATCAAGGGGGCGACGGCATCGCCGCCGACCCGAGAGATGCGAAACCGCGGCAGAAGATGCGGTTCGACGAAGGTCAGAGGGGATGAACGATTGGCACCAACTGCATGCCAAGCCCGTGAGTGTAGCGCATTTCCGGGTTTCCCCTGAGGAATCTCGCGGGCGTGCGTCGTCAGGCCTGGAGGAAGGTGCTGCGGTAGTGCAGCAGTTCGTCGATGGACTCGTGGATGTCGGCCAGCGCCGTGTGCGCCTGGGCCTTCTTGAAGCCCTCGAGCGCAGCGGGCTTCCAGCGCTTCGCCAGTTCCTTCAGCGTGCTGACGTCGACGTTGCGGTAATGGAAGAACGCCTCCAGCGTCGGCATCGTGCGCGCCAGGAAGCGCCGGTCCTGGCAGATCGAGTTGCCGCACATCGGGCTCTTGCCCTTGGGCACGTACTGCTGCAGGAAGGCGATCACCTGCGCCTCGGCAGCGGCCTCGTCCACGGTGCTGGCCTTCACGCGGTCGATGAGGCCGCTCCTGCCGTGCGTGCCCTTGTTCCAGGCGTCCATCGCATCGAGCGTGGCGTCGCTCTGGTGCACCGCGAACACCGGGCCCTCCACGCGCACCGTCAGCTGCGGGTCGGTGACGACGACGGCGACCTCGATGATGCGGTCGGTGTCGGGATACAGGCCGGTCATCTCCAGGTCGATCCAGATCAGGTTCTGGTCGCTCGGCGGCAGCAGGGGTGCGGTCATGGTGTCGGGCTCACGGGAAGGCCCCGATTCTCGCCCAAGCCTACACTTCGGCCCCATGCAACCGTCTTCCGTCATGCTGGCCTTCGCGGCAGCGCTGCTGGCCGCGCTGGCCGTCAAGTTCTGGCTCGCCACGCGCCAGATGCGCCACGTGGCGCAGCACCGCGACCAGGTGCCCGCGCCGTTTGCCGGCACCGTCACGCCCGAGGCGCACCGCAAGGCCGCCGACTACACGCTGGCCAAGGGCCGCTTCGGCTTGCTGACCACCGCCTTCGGCAGCGCCGTGCTGCTGGGCTGGACGCTGCTGGGCGGGCTGGACGCGCTGAACACGCTGCTGCGCGACGCGCTGATGGCGGACTACGGCCCGATGGCCTACCAACTGGCGCTGCTGGCCGCGTTCGCGCTGATCGGCGGGCTGATCGAGCTGCCGCTGGAGTGGTACGCCACCTTCCGCATCGAGCAGCGCTTCGGCTTCAACCGCATGACGCCGCGGCTGTGGCTGGCCGACCTGCTGAAGGGCGTGCTGGTGGGCGCCGTGATCGGCCTGCCGCTGGCGGCGCTGATCCTGTGGATCATGGGCGCCACGGGGGGCCTGTGGTGGCTGTGGGCCTGGGGGGCGTGGGTGGCCTTCAACCTCGTGCTGCTGGTGCTGTACCCCACCGTCATCGCGCCGCTGTTCAACAAGTTCGAGCCGCTGCCCGACGAAGCGCTGCAGGTGCGTGTGCAGGCGCTGATGCAGCGCTGCGGCTTCGCGGCCAAGGGGCTGTTCGTGATGGACGGCAGCAAGCGGTCGGCCCATGCCAACGCCTACTTCACCGGGCTGGGCGCGGCCAAGCGCGTGGTGTTCTTCGACACGCTGCTGTCGCGCCTGTCGCCCGGCGAGGTCGAGGCCGTGCTGGCGCACGAGCTGGGCCACTTCAAGCACAAGCACGTGCTGCAGCGCATGCTGCTGATCTTCGGCTTCAGCCTGGCCGGCCTGGCGCTGCTGGGCTGGCTGGCCGGCCAGAGCGGCTTCTATGCCGGGCTGGGCGTGTCGCCGAACCTGGCCGCACCCAACGACGCGCTGGCGCTGCTGCTGTTCATGCTGGCGCTGCCGCCGTTCACGTTCTTCATCGGGCCGCTGATGTCGCAGTGGTCGCGCCGCCATGAATTCCAGGCCGACGCCTACGCGTGCGCGCAGGCCGATGGCAGCGCGCTCGCCAGCGCACTGCTGAAGCTGCACGAGGACAACGCGTCGACGCTGACGCCCGACCCGCTGTACGTGCGTTTCTACTATTCGCACCCGCCGGCCAGCGAACGCCTGGCCGCCCTGCCCCAGCCCCACCGACCGCTCGCCGCCACGCCATGACCGACCTGACCCGCCAACGCTGCCAGCCGCTGGAAGGCCACGCGGCGATGACCCCCGACCAGATCGCGCAGCACCTGGCCTCGGCACCGGGATGGACGCTGGTCGACGGCGCGATCCAGAAGCGCTTCGACTTCGCCGACTACCACCGGACGATGGCCTTCATCAACGCCGTGGCCTGGATCGCGCACGCCGAGGACCACCACCCGGACATCGCCTTCGGCTACAACCGTTGCACCGTGCGCTTCAACACGCATTCGGTGGGCGGCATCTCGGTCAACGACTTCATCTGCGCCGCCAAGGTCGACGCGCTGCTGGCTTGACCGCCCACGACAGTCCCGACAGCGCCGTCGACAGCGGCCTGGTGGTGGCCGCCCACGGCCGCCACGTGGTGGTCGAGACGCCCGACGGCACACGCGTGCTGTGCCACCCGCGTGGCAAGAAGAGCGATCTCGTCGTCGGCGACCGCGTGCGCTGGATGCTCACCGGCGACGAAGGGGTCATCGAGGCGCTGGAGCCGCGCCGCAACCTGCTGTTCCGCCAGGACGAGTGGCGCACGAAGAGCTTCGCGGCCAACCTCGACCTGCTGCTGGTGCTGGTGGCGGGCGAGCCGGTGTTCAGCGAGTCGCAGCTCACCCGCGCACTCATCGCTGCCGAGCAGGCCGGCATCACCACCTGCATCGGGCTCAACAAGACCGACTTGCCGGCCGCAGCGCTGGCCCGCGAGCGGCTGGCGCCGTACGTCGCGATGGGCATCCAGGTCATCGAGCTGGCGCTGAAGACCGACCCGCAGCGCTCGCGGGCCACGCTGCAGCCGCTGCTGGCCGGCAAGACCACGCTGGTGCTGGGCCCCAGCGGCATGGGCAAGAGCACGCTGATCAACCTGCTGGTGCCCCAGGCAGCGGCCCAGGTGGGCGAGATCTCGGTGGCGCTGGCCGCCGGCCGCCACACGACCACGACCACCACCTGGTACTGGCTCGACGGCACGCGGCAGGCGGCGCTGATCGACTCGCCGGGCTTCCAGGAGTTCGGCCTGCGCCAGATCGAGCCGCCGCAACTGGCGACGCTGATGCCCGACTTCGCGGCAGCGCTGGGCCACTGCCGCTTCCACAACTGCAGCCACCGGCACGAACCGGGCTGCGGCGTGCGCGAAGCCCTGGCGCGCGGCGAGATCGCCGAGAGCCGCTACCGCATCTACGGCGAGCTGTTCGACGAGCTGTCGACGAAGCGCTGGTGAGCCCGCGGGCTCACCCGAGGACGTTGGCCAGCGACAGCAGCGCCACCAGCAGCATCCACAGCACCACCGAGCGCCAGACCAGGCCGACCACGCTCTGCAGGTGGCCCAGCTGCGGCGGCACGCCACCGGTGGACCCCTCGGCGGCCACGGTGCCGGGCTCGGCGCCCGCGGTGAAGGTCTTGCTGCGGTCGGGCGTGACGCCGGGTGCGGCGCTGCCGCCCAGCTGCACGCCCACGGCGCCGGCCGCGGCCGCGAGGATGATGCCTTCGTTGGCGTGCTGCCAGAGGCCGGCGTCGCGGCGCCAGCCGCCCACCGCCTCTTCGAAGTTGCCGACGACCGCGAAGCCGAACGCGGTCAGCCGTGCCGGCACGTGGTCGATGAAGCCGAACAGCTTGCGCGACAGCACCATCAGGCCGTCGTTCATCGGCGCCTCCACCGTGCGGTGGCGGAAGCCCCAGTAGCGGCTGGCGAACTCGGCCATGCGGTACAGCACCGCCCCCATCGGGCCCAGCCCCAGCGCCGACAGCACCACGAACCAGAAGAACACGCCGAAGACATGCCGGTGCGCGGCCAGCAACGCGTGCTCGATCACGTGGCGCAGCACCTCGGTGCGCGGCAGCTCGCTGGCGTCCAGGTGGCGCCACTCGGCCAGCTTGGCACGCGCGGCGTTCTCGTCGCCGCGGTCGAGCGCGTCGCGGATGTCGGTGAAGTAGTGGCTGAACTGGCGGAACCCCAGCGTCAGGTACAGCAGGCCGACGTCGAAGGCCAGCGCCAGCAGCAGGCTGTAGTGGCTGATCAGCAGGTAGCACAGCCCCACCAGCAGCGAAGGACCGAGCACCGCCACGCACCACACCACCACGGTGTGGTGCGAGCGCCCGGCGTCGAAGTTGCGGCTGGTCCAGCCGACCCAGGACACCAGCGTGTGGTGCACCCAGTTGTCGCGCGGCAGCGGCTTGAGCTGCTCGATCAGCAGCGCGAACAGGACGGCGAAAAAACTCATCGGCGGCGATGATAGCCGCCGGCGCTCAGCGCGCCAGGAAGCCGTACAGGTTGCGCAGCATCGCCGCGGTGGCGCCCCAGATGAAGTAGTCGCCCCAGGGCATCGACAGGAACTGCCGCTGGCCGCCTTCGTACGCGAAGGTGTGGCGACGGTGATGCGCCGGATTCATCAGGAACTCCAGCGGCACTTCGAAGGCCTCGGCCACCTCGAAGGCGTCGAGCCGCAGGTCCAGCGGCGGCGTCACGAGCGCGACGACGGGGGTCACCACGAAGTGCGTCACCGTGGTGTACGCGGGCAGCTGCCCGATGACTTCGACGTGCGTACGGCGCAGGCCGACTTCTTCCTCGGCTTCGCGCAGCGCGGTGTCTGCGGCGTCGACGTCGGTGTCCTCGACACGCCCGCCTGGGAAGCTGATCTGGCCGGCGTGGTCGCGCAGGTGTTCGGTGCGCTTGGTCAGCAGCACCGTCAGTCCGTGCGTGTGCACGACCAGAGGCACCAGCACCGATGCCGCGGAGAACGGCCGATCGCTCCAGCCGCGCCCGTCACCCGGGATCTCGGGCTGCCAGTCGCCTGCGGTGGCGAAACGTTCGCGCAACGCAGAAACGACGAGCCGGTCACGAGGGACCGGCGCGAGGTGGGTGTCGACCCCGGTGACCGGGATCGACTGCGGGTGCAGGATGCGCGGAGGCTTCCCGCCTTCCGCCATGTCAGGCCAGCTTTTCCTTGATGCGGGCCGACTTGCCGCTGCGGTCGCGCAGGTAGTACAGCTTGGCGCGGCGCACGTCGCCGCGGCGCTTGACTTCCACGCTGGCGATCAGCGGGCTGTAGGTCTGGAACGTGCGTTCCACGCCTTCGCCGCTGGAGACCTTGCGCACGATGAAGCTGCTGTTCAGGCCGCGGTTGCGCTTGGCGATGACGACGCCTTCGTACGCCTGCACGCGCTTGCGCGTGCCTTCGACGACGTTGACGTTGACGATCACGGTGTCGCCGGGGGCGAAGGCCGGGATGGTCTTGTTCAGGCGAGCGATCTCTTCCTGCTCGAGGGTGGCGATGAGGTCCAAGGGTTCTCCGATGACGATCGTGCTCTGGCGTTGTTGTGAAGGTGTGGCGGGCGCAGCCATCGCGCAGGCGGCTGCCCCAACCGTCGCCGGCAGAGGATCGAAAAGCCTTTGATTATAGCCCGAGACCGGCCAGGAATCGCTCGTCGTCCTTGGCGAGCCGGCCCGCGTCCCGGGCGGCGGCGATCAGGTCGGGCCGGCGCCTGGCCGTCATCTCGAGCGCTCGCTCGCGGCGCCAGCGGGCGATCTGGCCGTGGTGGCCCGACAGCAGCACCGCCGGCACCTCGTCGACACGTCCGCCCTCGCCTTCCAGCCGCTCGGGGCGGCTGTACGACGGGCCTTCGAGCAGGCCGTCGGAGAAGCTGTCCTGCTGGTGCGAGGGCGCGTTCAGAACGCCGTGCTGCAGCCGCGCTACCGCGTCCAGCAGCGCCAGCGCCGGCAGTTCACCACCCGACAGCACGAAGTCGCCGAGGCTGATCTCCAGCGTGACGTGGCGGTCGATGAAGCGTTGGTCGATGCCTTCGTAGCGCCCGCACAGCAGCACCGCACCGGGACCGGCGGCGATCTCGGCCACCAGCGCCTGGTCGAGCCGGCGCCCGGTCGGCGTGAAGTGGATCACGGCGGCGGCACCGCCGTCGTCGCGAACGGCCTGCAGCGCCCGGGTCAGCGGGCCGGCGAGCAGCACCATGCCCGGGCCGCCGCCGTAGGGGCGGTCGTCGACGCGGTGGTAGGCGTCATCGGCGAAGTCGCGCAGCTGCCACAGGCGCACGTCGACGCAGTCAGCGCTGTAGGCGCGGCGTGTGATGCCCAGTTCCAGGTGCGGCCGGAACAGTTCCGGAAACAGCGTGACGACGTCGAAGCGCATGACAGCGCGTCAGAAGTCGGCTTGCCAATCGACGTGGACGGTGCGGCCGGGCAGATCGACACGGTCGACGTAGGCGCCGACGAACGGGATCAGCACTTCGTCCGCGTCGGCGTCGGCCGGCTGGATGCGCAGCACGCAGTGCGGCCCGGTTTCGATGAGACCGACCACCGTGCCCAGCACCAGCGCGTCGCGGTTGGCCACGGCCAGGCCGATCAGGTCGACCCAGTAGAACTCGTCGGCGCTGTCGGGCGTGGGAAAGCTGGAACGGCCGACGAAGACGCGCGCGCCGGCCAAGGCCTGCGCCGTGTCGCGGTCGGAGATTTCCTGCACCGTGGCGACGACGGCGTCGTTCTGCTCGCGCGCACGCACCACGCGCAGCAGCGGCGGCACCTGGTGCCCCGGCTTGGCGTCGGACGGTTCGATGAACCAGCGCTTGGAGGAAAACAGGGCCTGGGGATCGCTGGAGAACGGCTTCACCTTGATGCCGCCCTGCACACCCCAGGCGCCGAGGATGCGGCCGACTTCGACGGCGTCCTCGGGTTTGACCGGCTCGCTGTGAGCCGGCGTGGGATGAGACGGAATGCTCATCCCGGAGGCGATCAGGCCGCCTTCTTGGCCTGGTCGACCAGGCGCTCGACCGTGGGCGACATCTGCGCGCCGACGCCGGTCCAGTGCGTCACGCGGTCCAGGGCCACGCGCAGCGGCTGTTCGCCACCGGCAGCCATCGGGTTGTAGAAACCGACGCGCTCGATGAAGCGGCCGTCGCGGCGCTCGCGCGCATCGGCAACGACGATGTTGTAGAAGGGGCGCTTCTTGGCGCCGCCACGGGCCAGGCGGATGACGACCATCTCTGTATGTCCTTGAATCTGGGCGACAGCCTCCCGCCGAAGGACACGATTTCCGCGGGTGGGCCGTCTGGAGGTTCGCCGCCGTAGATACGCCCGACTTGCGGTCAGGCCAGCGTCGAAAACCCAGCATTATAAACTCAGCTGCATGCCATTGACCATCCGCCCCAGCAGCGACGCCGATCTCGCTGCCATCACCGCGATCTACGAACACAACGTGCTGCACGGCACCGGCACTTTCGAGCTCGAAGCGCCCGACACCGCCGAGATGGCGCGCCGGCGCGCCGACGTGCTGTCCAAGGGCCTGCCCTGGCTGGTGGCCGAAGACGCCGGCCAGGTGCTGGGCTACGCCTACGCCAACCACTTTCGCCCGCGCCGCGCCTACCGCTTCTGTCTCGAGGACTCGATCTACCTGGCGCCCGAGGCCCGGGGCCGCGGCGTCGGCCGGCTGCTGCTGGCCGAGCTGGTGGCGCGCTGCGAAGCCGCCGGCGCGCGGCAGATGCTGGCGGTGATCGGCGACGCCGACAACGCCGGCTCGATCGGCGTGCACCGGGCGCTGGGCTTCGAGCACACCGGCGTGCTGAAGGCGGCCGGCTGGAAGTTCGACCGCTGGCTCGACGTGGTGCTGATGCAGCGTGCGCTCGGCACCGGCGCCGGCACCGTGCCCGCGGAATGACCCGCCACCGCAGCAAGACCGTCGCCACCTGGCTGGCCATCACGCTCGGCACGCTGGGCGCGCACCGCTTCTACCTGCACGGCCGAGGCGACCTGCTGGGCTGGCTGCACCCGCTGGTGACGGCGGCCGGCCTGCTGGGCATCCTGCGCATGCGCAACCTGGGCCAGGACGACCTGCAGGCCTGGGCGCTGATCCCGGTCTTCGGGCTGATGCTGGCGCAGGCGATGCTGCACGCCATCGTCTACGGCCTCACGCCCGACGAGAAGTGGGCGGCGCGCCACAACCCCGGCCAGCCGGTGCGTGCCACCGCCTGGGCGCCGGTGATCGGCGTGATCCTGGCGCTGCTGGTGGGCGGCGCCGCGCTGATGGGCACCATCGCCTTCGGCGGCCAGAAGTTCTTCGAGTGGCAGCTGCAGCAGGGCCGCTGACACGCCGGCGCCGGCGGCCGATCAGAAGATCAGCAGGCTGACGCCGTAGAAGACGGCCGCGATCAGCGCCGTGGCCGGGATCGTGACGATCCAGGCCATCACGATGTTGCCGGCCAGCCCCCAGCGCACCGCCGACGCGTTGCGCACCGAACCCACGCCGAAGATGGCGCCGGTGATGGTGTGCGTGGTCGAGACCGGCACGCCCAGGCCGGTGGCCACGAACAGCGTGATCGCGCCGCCGGTCTCGGCGCAGAAGCCGCCCACCGGCTTGAGCTTCGTGATGCGCTGGCCCATGGTCTTGACGATGCGCCAGCCGCCGAAGAGCGTGCCCAGTCCGATGGCGATGTAGCAGCTCCAGATCACCCAGGCCGGCGGCAGGCTGTCGCCGGCTGCCACGTAGCCCGACGAGATCAGCAGCAGCCAGATGATGCCGATCGTCTTCTGCGCATCGTTGCCGCCGTGGCCCAGCGAGTACAGGCCCGCCGACACCAGCTGCAGGCGCCGGAACCAGTTGTCCACGCGCAGCGGCGAACTGCGCCGGCAGACCCAGGCCACGGCCACCATCATCAGCGAGCCGAGCAGGAAGCCCATCAGCGGCGAGATGAAGATGAAGGCGAAGGTCTTCAGCAGCCCGGACGCCACCAGCGGGCCGGCACCCGCCTTGGCCAGCGTGGCGCCGACGATGCCGCCGATCAGCGCGTGCGAGCTGCTCGAGGGGATTCCGTACCACCACGTGATCACGTTCCAGGCAATGGCGCCGATGAGCGCGCCGAAGATCACGTGCTGGTCGACGATGCCGGGCTCGACGATGCCCTTGCCGATGGTGGCCGCCACCTTGAGCTGGAACACCGCGATCGCCAGCACGTTGAAGAAGGCCGCGAAGGCCACCGCGTGCTGGGGCTTGAGCACTCCGGTCGACACGACGGTGGCGATGGAGTTGGCGGCGTCGTGGAAGCCGTTCATGAAGTCGAACAGCAGGGCCAGCACGACCAGCATCGCGACCACCCAGAAGCCCGCGGGCATGGCACTCATCGCAGCGGCTCCGGCAGGCTCAGGAGTTCTCGAGCACGATGCCTTCGACCAGGTTCGCGACGTCCTCGCAGCGGTCGGAGATCGACTCCAGGTGCTCGTACACCGCCTTCAGCTTGATCAGCTCGCGCGTGTCGACTTCTTCACGGAACAGGCGCGACATGGCGCTGCGCATCACGCGGTCGGCGTCGGACTCGAGACGGTCGATCTCCTCGCAGGTCTTCAGCGCCGACTCGGCGACCGCGGCGTCCTTCAGGCGCGGCAGCAGCGTCACCACGTGCTGCACGCGTTCGCAGCAGCGCACCGAGATCTCTGTCAGGCGCACGACGTCCTCGCTCATGTGCTGCAGGTCGTAGAGCGACATGACCTCGCTGCTGTCCTGCAGCAGGTCGAGGATGTCGTCCATGGCGTTGATCAGGCCGTGGATCTGCTCGCGGTCCAGCGGCGTGATGAAGGTGCGGTGCAGCGCCCGGTTGACCTCGGCCGTGACCTTGTCGGCGTTGCGCTCCGAGGCGCCGACCGCCGCCGCGTGCTGCTCGCGCAGCACGGGGTCGGAGTAGTGCTGCACCATCGCCATGAACGAGCGCGCGCCCTCGGCAATGTGGGTGCCGTGCTCGTTGAACATCTCGAAGAAGTTGCCTTCGCGCGGCAGCAGCTTGCCAAAGAACATGCAGACTCCGGTGTCACCGGTTCGTCACCGGTTTGTCATCTGCACATTGTAGGCGCCGCACCTGTTCCGGCCGGCCGCACGCGCAGCCCTACTCCGTCGCGGCAGGGGCAGCTGCGCCAGCCGCACCGGCGGGCTTGCGCCGGCGCCGGCGGCGCTTGCGTGGCGGCGCGTCGCTGCCGGCGGGCGGCATGTCGCCGACATCGCCATCGGCGTCGTCATCGGCCTGCCCGTGCTGTTCGGCATGCCCGGCGTCGCCGTCCTCCGTCGACGCCACGGCATCGCGGCGCACCGGGGCGCGCCGGCTGCGTGGCTGTTGCGCCTTCAGGTCCTGCAGCAGCGCCTCGCGCTCCTCGTCGCTGCCGAGGTGGAAGTCCTCCCACCAGTCCGCCAGCTCGGGGGCGATCTCGCCGACATCCGCGCGCAGCCGCAGGAAGTCGTAGCCGGCACGGAAGCGCGCCTGCTCCACCAGCGCCTTCGCCGAGCTGACCGTGCGGCGCTCGAAGCGCGGCTGCATCAGCCAGATCTCGCGCATGTCGCCGGCCAGCTTGCCGCGGCCGGAGATGTCGCCGATGCGGGCGTCGAACACCGCATCCACCGCCTGCTGCAGCGCCGGGAACGGCGCCTCGCCGCCGGCCTTCAGCGCGGTCCAGCGGCCCTGCACGTCGTGCCACAGCATGCAGGCGAGCATGAAGCTGGGCACGACGGCGCGGCCGTCGGCCACGCGCGCGTCGGTGTTCTGCAGCGCCAGGCGCACGAAGGTCTCGCGCGCCGGGTTCGGCCTGTCCTGCGCCAGCACGGCGTCGAGCACCGGGAAGATGCCGCGGTCCAGGCCCTGCTTCTTCAGTTCGTCGATGCTGCGCAGCGCGTGGCCGGTCTGCAGCAGCTTGACCATCTCGTCGAACATGCGCGAGATCGGCACGTTGGCCAGCAGCGCGCTCATCTTCTTGATCGGCTTGCGCGTGGCGGGCTCGATCTCGAAGCCCAGCTTGGCCGCGAAGCGCACGACGCGGATGATGCGCACCGGGTCCTCGCGGTAGCGCGTCTCGGGCTCGCCGATCATGCGCAGCAGCTTGGCGCGCACGTCGGCGATGCCGCCGTGGTAGTCGACCACGGTGCGCGTGGTCGGGTCGTAGTACATCGCGTTGATGGTGAAGTCACGCCGCGCCGCGTCCTCGATCTGCGGCCCCCAGACGTTGTCGCGCAGCACGCGGCCGCTGGCGTCGACCACGTGCTTCTTCTCGGCGATCTCGTGCTTGCTCGTCTTCTCGTTGCCGGCCACCTGGTCGGCGGCGGCGGCATCGAGGTAGGCGCGGAAGGTCGAGACCTCGATGACCTCGTGCTCGCGCCCGCGGCCGAAGACCACGTGCACCAGGCGGAAGCGCCGGCCGATGATGAAGGCGCGCCGGAACAGCGCCTTCACCTGCTCGGGCGTGGCGTTGGTGGCGACGTCGAAGTCCTTCGGCCGCAGGCCCACCAGCAGGTCGCGCACCGCGCCGCCCACCACGTAGGCCTCGAAGCCCGCGTCCTTCAGCGTCTTCACCACGCGCACGGCGTTGTCGTCGAGCAGGCTGGGGTCGATGCCGTGCTGCTCGGGGCCGAGCTCCACCCGCTGTCCCAGCGGGATGGCCGGCTGCGCGGCGGCAGGGGCTTCGGCGGCGGGCTTGCCGCCCTTGCCGAGCAGGCGGTCGATGAATTTCTTGATCATGTGAACAGGTTCAGGATGGGCCAGCCGCGCTGCTGCGCGATGTCGCGCAGCGCGGCGCCCGGGTTGGTGGCCACCGGGTGGCTCACGTGTTCGAGCAGCGGCAGGTCGTTGGTGGAGTCGCTGTAGAACGTGCAGCGGTCGAAGTCGGCGAGCGCGCGGCCCTGCGCCGCCAGCCATTGCTCGACGCGCGTGATCTTGCCCTCGCGGAACGACGGCACGCCGCGGATGGCGCCGGTGACACGGCCGTGCGCATCGCGCTCGAGCTCGGTGGCGATCAGGGTCTCGATGCCGAACAGGTCGGCGATCGGCCGCGTCACGAAGTCGTTGGTGGCGGTGACGATGGCCAGCAGGTCGCCTGCTTCCCGGTGGCGCTGCACCAGTTGCAGCGCGTTCGGATGCAGCGACGGGCGCGCGTAGCCGTCGACGAACGCGGCGCTGGCCGCGGCCAGCTCGTCGGCGCTGCGCCGGCGCCAGGCGCTGGTGCAGAACTCGACATACGCATCGATGTCGAGCCGCCCCTCCTGGTACTGGCGGAAGAAGTCGTCGTTGCGACGGCGGTAGGCCTCGCCGTCGGCCCAGCCGAGCGCGATGAGGTGCTCGCCGAAGGCATGGTCGGAGTCGGTCGGCAGCAGGGTGCCGTCGAGATCGAAGAGCGTCAGGTTCAAGAGGGCGTGCCTTCTTCAGCCAGCATGGTCTTGAGCAGCGGCACCGTGATGGCGCGCGAACGTGCCAGCGCGAACTCGTCCAGGCGGTCCAGCAGCGACATCAGGTGCTTCAGGTCGCGCGGGAAGCGCGTGAGCAGATGGTCCATCACCTCGTCGGACAGCAGCACGCCGCGGCGGTCGCCCTCGCGACGCAGCGCGGCGCGCGTCTCGGCCTCGCCCAGCGGCTGCATCGCGAACACGTGCCCCCAGCCCAGGCGCGTGCGCAGGTCGTCGCGCAGCGGCAGGTCCACGGGCGGCAGGCGGCCGGCGGCAGCCACCTGCACGCCCTCGGTGGCCGCCTCGACGAACAGCGCGAAGGCGGCCTGCTGGGCCGCAGTGTCGAGCGCGTCGCAGCGGTCGATGATGACCAGCGACCAGTCGGGCTGCAGCGGCCAGGGCGTGGCGTCGGCGGCGTCGAACCAGCCCACGCGCTGCCCCGCCTGCTGGCAGGCGTGGGCCAGCGCACGCAGCAGGTGCGTCTTGCCGCTGCCCGACGGCCCCCACAGGTAGACCGGGGCCGAGGGCATGGCCAGTCGGCGCAGATGTTCCAGCGCGGCACCGTTGCCACCGGTCAGGAAGCTGTCGAAGGTGGGCAGCGGTTCGGGGCCGATGGCCAGCGGGATCTGCTTCATGGCCGGTTCAGTGCAGGCGCGGGCGCTGCGGTGCGTGCAGGCGGCCCTGCAGCGCCTGCAGGCGCTGCAGCAGCACGCCGGCGTCGTCGGCATCCGGGCAGTGCCGCAGGTAGGTGCGCAGGTCGTCCGCGGCCTGCTCGCCGTCGCCCAGCGCCGCATGGGCCAGGCCGCGGTCGCGCACCTCGTCCCAGGCCTGGGGCAGCAGGATCACCAACCGCTCCTGCACCGCCAGCAGGCGCGGCCAATCGGCGGCACTGCGGTGGATCTCCTTCAGGTTGCGCAGCAGCCGCGCAATCACGTCGCGTGGCGGGGCCGCCTGCAGGAACAGGCCCAGCGGCGCCTCGAACTCGCCCACCAGCCCGCGCTGGCGCAGGTAGGGCTGCAGGCGCTCGTCGAGGTCCTCGCGCGACAGCGACTGACCGCTGAAGGGGTCGAGGATCACCTCGCCGCGCGGCATGTGCAGCTTGACGAGGAAGTGCCCGGGAAACGACACGCCCGCCGCCTGCAGGCCCACCTGCGCCGCCAGTTCGCCGTACAGCAGCGCCAGCGTGATCGGGATGCCGCGCCGGCTGTGCAGCACCTGGGGCAGGTAGCTGTTGCGCACGTCGTAGTAGTCGTTGACGTTGCCGGCGAAGCCGAGTTCCTGGAAGAAGTAGCGGTTCAGCAGGCGCAGCTTCTGCAGCGGCGCGGCGTCGGCCGGCAGGCGGCGGCGCAGGCGCTCGGCCAGCGCGTCGATCTCGGACAGCACGGCCTGCGGGTCGAGGCCGGGGTCGGCGTCCTGGGCCACGGCGATGGCGGCTTCCAGCACCGAGAAGCTGGCGTCGTCGGCCACCAGCGCAGCGAAGTACTGCAGCGCCGTCGGTGCCTGGAAATGCAGCGGACTTCCCATGCCTGCCAGTGTAGGTCAGCCGCGGCGCATGAACTGCCGCACCCGCAGCCCGGCAGCCGCCAGCAGCGCGAAGTAGCCGGCAGCCACGCCGCCCAGCACCAGGGCCATCCAGCCGGCGCGTTGCAGCGGGTGCGACTGCAGCCCGATCCAGTCGATGGCCTGCGCCGCCCACACCAGCCCGGCGCACAGCGCCGCGCTGGCCAGCAGCACGCGCAGCGCGTAGAAGGCCCAGCCCGCGGCCGGCCGGTAGACGCCGCGGCGCAGCAGTCCCGCCAGCAGCAGCGCGGCGTTCAGCGTCGCACCGAGGCCGATCGACAGCGCCAGCCCCGCGAACCCGATCCAGGGCACGAAGACGGCGTTCAGCACTTGCGTGACCAGCAGCACGCCGATGGCGATCTTCACGGGCGTCTTCGTGTCCTCGCGGGCGTAGAAGGCCGGCGCCAGGACCTTCACCGCCACCAGGCCCATCAGGCCCACGCCCCAGCCCATCACGGCCCGCGCCGTCTGCGCCACGTCGGCCGCGGTGAAGGCGCCGTAGTGGAACAGCACCGCCACCAGCGGCTGCGCGAACACCAGCAGCGCGATGGCGCACGGCAGGGCCAGCAGCAGCACCAGCCGCAGGCCCCAGTCGACCATGCCGGAATAGGCCTGCGTGTCGCCCCGCCCTTGCGCCGACGACAGCTGCGGCAGCAGCACGACGCCCATCGCCACGCCCAGCAGCGCGGTCGGGAACTCCATCAGCCGGTCGGCATAGGTCAGCCACGAGACCGCGCCCACGCCCACGTGCGACGCGATCTGCGTGTTGATCAGCATCGACACCTGGGCCACGGACACGCCCAGCAGCGCCGGCGCCATGCGCTGCAGGATGGTGTGCACCCCGGGGTGCGCCCAGGCCGCGCGCAGCCGCGACGGCGCCAGGCCGATCCTCGGCATCAGGCCCAGCGCGCGCAGCGCCGGGATCTGCACCGCGGCCTGCAGCACGCCGCCCAGCAGCACGCCACCGGCCAGCGCCAGCACCGGCTCCAGGCCCCGGCGCTCGAACCACGGGGCGCCGAACACCGCGGCGGCGATCACGGCCAGGTTCAGCAGCACCGGCGTGGCCGCCGGCACCGCAAAGCGCTTCCAGGTGTTCAGGATGCCCGCCGACAGCGCCACCATCGACATGAAGCCGATGTAGGGGAACATCCAGCGCGTCATCAGAACGGCCTCGTCGAAGCGCTCCAGCCCTGAGGCCATCGCCCACACCAGCACCGGCGCGCCGATCACGCCCAGCGCGCAGGCCAGCAGCAGCACCCAGGCCAGCACGGTGGCCACGGCGTCGACCAGCTGGTGCGTGGCGGCATCGCCGTCGCGTTCGCGCGTGGCCGCCAGCAGCGGCACGAAGGCCTGCGAGAAGGCGCCCTCGGCGAACAGGCGCCGGAAGAGGTTCGGGATGCGGAAGGCGACGTTGTAGGCGTCGGTGATGGCACTGGCGCCGAAGTAGGCGGCGACCAGCTGGTCGCGCACCAGCCCGGTGACGCGCGAGGCCAGGGTCAGTGCAGAGACGGTGGAGGCAGCCCGGAGCAGGTTCACGAAGGCAGGTGGCGCAGCGGCAAAGGCTGCACGGCAGACGCCCGACGCCGGGACAGCCACTGATTATAGGAGGCCGCGTCCGCGAGCTGGCATTGCGCACAGTGCCGTGCTATACTCGACGGTCTTTGCACCACCCGAATTCTTTCGATTCCACAGCATGGCCACTTCGTCCAAAGCCAAGAAGAAGACCGTTCGCCTCGCCTCGGGCCGCAAGCGCGCCCGCCAGGACGTGGTGCTGAACGCACACAACACCTCGCTGCGCTCGCGTTTCCGCACCGTGGTGAAGAACGTCGTCAAGGTCGTTGCCGCCGGCGACAAGACCAAGGCCGCTGACAGCTTCAAGACCGCCCAGAGCGTGATCGATTCGGTCGCCGACAAGGGCATCTTCCACAAGAACAAGGCCGCCCGCCTGAAGAGCCGCCTGGCCGCCAAGGTCAAGGCACTGGCGCTCGCCGCCTGACGACAAGATTTCCGGGTGTTGCACGGAAGGCCTGCGCAAGCAGGCCTTTTTGCTTTCTGGCCGCCGGCTGCGGCGTTTCAGACCTGCGGGGCGCCGGGCAGCACTTCCACCACCTTCAGCCCGTTGTCGCGGGCGAAGTTCATGACGAAGTCCCAGGCCATCGGCTCGATGCCCTTCAGCGCCTCGTTCACGATGACGCACTTCACGCCGTCGATCACGCGCGGCACGCAGTACGGCGAATAGCCGATGAAGGCGCCGATGCCGCCGGCACTGCCCCCCGGGCGGAAGCTGGACATCGCCCCGGCGAGGCGCTCGGCCCAGTCGCTGGGTCGGAAGCTGCGGCCTTCCAGGGTGACGCCCTGGATGTAGTACTGGCGGGGTGGGTGGCTGGTCATCGGCAACACAAGATTGTGCCCGCAATTTGCTGCGTCGCAGCACGACCTGGCCGGCCTCTAGAATCGAAACCCGTTCGGCGTGCGGGCCACCACGGTTCGCACGCCGATTCTCTTCCCTGGCGCCGCTTGAGGATCGCTCGATGAACGCACCCGACACCCCTGTCCCGGCTCCGATGCCGCACGTGCTGAACACCTACGGCCGCCTGCCGCTGGCGCTCTCGCACGGCCGAGGCTGCTGGGTCTGGGACACGCAGGGCAAGCGCTACCTCGACGGCCTGGGCGGCATCGCCGTCAACACGCTGGGCCACGCGCATCCGAAGCTGGTGCCGGCGCTGCAGGACCAGGTCGCCAAGCTCATCCACTGCAGCAACTACTACGAGGTGCCGCTGCAGGAACAGCTGGGCGCCAAGCTGTGTGAACTGTCCGGCCTGTCGGGCGCGTTCTTCTGCAACAGCGGGCTCGAGGCCAACGAGGCCGCCATCAAGATCGCGCGCAAGTTCGGCCACGACAAAGGCATCGAGAAGCCGGCCATCATCGTCTACGAGAAGGCGTTCCACGGCCGCAGCATCGCCACGCTGTCGGCCACCGGCAACCCGAAGGTGCAGGCCGGTTTCGGCCCGCTCGTGGAAGGCTTCGTGCGCGTGCCGCTGAACGACCTGGCCGCGGTCGAGGAAGTCGCCCGCAGCAACCCCAACGTGGTGGCCGTGTTCCTGGAAGTCATCCAGGGCGAAGGCGGCATCAACCAGAGCCGCAACGAGTACCTGCAGGGCCTGCGCGCGCTGTGCGACCGGCAGGACTGGCTGCTGATGCTCGACGAGGTGCAGTGCGGCATCGGCCGCACCGGCAAGTGGTTCGCGCACCAGTGGGCCGGCATCCGCCCCGACGTGATGCCGCTCGCCAAGGGCCTGGGCTCGGGCGTGCCCATCGGCGCCGTCGTCGTCGGCCCCAAGGCCGTGAACGTGCTCGGTCCGGGCAACCACGGCACCACCTTCGGCGGCAATCCGCTGGCCATGCGCGCCGGCGTCGAGACGCTGCGCATCATGGAAGAGGACGGCCTGCTGGCCAACGCCGAGGCCATGGGCCGCGTGCTGCTGGACGCGCTGCAGACCGGCCTGGCCGACCAGGTGGCCAGCGGCGGCGTGGTCGAGTTCCGCGGCGCCGGGCTGATGATCGGCATCGAGCTCGCGCGGCCCTGCGGCGTGCTGCTGGGCCGCGCGGCCGAGGCCGGCCTGATGATCAGCGTCACCGCCGACCGCGTGGTGCGGCTGCTGCCGCCGCTGGTGATCAACGCCGACGAGGCGCGGCAGATCGCCGCCATCCTGGTGCCGCTGATCCAGGGCTTCCTGGCGGAAGCGCCATGAAGCCGGGCCACTCGTTGATGAAGCACTACCTGCAGTTCAAGGACTTCCGCGCCGAGGAGTACGCCTACCTGTTCGACCGCGCGCGCATCATCAAGACGCGCTTCAAGAACTACGAGCGCTACCAGCCGCTGGTCGACCGCACGCTGGCGATGATCTTCGAGAAGGCCAGCACGCGCACGCGCGTCAGCTTCGAGGCCGGCATGTACCAGATGGGCGGCTCGGTGGTGCACCTGACCACCGGCGACAGCCAGCTCGGCCGCGCCGAGCCGGTGGAGGACAGCGCGCGCGTCATCAGCCGCATGGTCGACATCGTGATGATCCGCACCTACGAGCAGGCGAAGATCGAGCGCTTCGCGGCGCACTCGCGCGTGCCGGTCATCAATGGCCTGACCAACGAATACCACCCGTGCCAGATCCTGGCCGACATCTTCACCTACATCGAGCACCGAGGCAGCATCGCCGGCAAGGTGGTGGCCTGGGTCGGCGACGGCAACAACATGGCCAACACCTGGCTGCAGGCGGCCGAGACGCTGGGCTTCACGGTGCACGTCAGCACGCCCAGCGGCTACGAGGTCGACCCGGCCGTGGCCGGCATCCGCGACAGCGGCTGCTACAAGGTCTTCAACCACCCGATGCAGGCCTGCGAAGGCGCGCACCTGGTGACCACCGACGTCTGGACCAGCATGGGCTACGAGGCCGAGAACGACGAGCGCCGCAAGGCCTTCGTCGACTGGTGCGTCGACGAGGAGATGATGGCCGTGGCGCAGCCCGACGCCCTGTTCATGCACTGCCTGCCGGCGCACCGCGGCGAAGAGGTCACGGCCGAGGTCATCGACGGGCCGCAGAGCGTGGTCTGGGACGAGGCCGAGAACCGCATGCACGTGCAGAAGGCGCTGATGGAGTACCTGCTGCTCGGGCGCATCGGCTGATGCCACCCCGCGCCCCCCGCGATCCGGGCACCCCGGCTCACGGGGTTGACCCGTCCAGGGCAGCGGCCGACCATGCCGCCATGGACGCCAAGACCACGCCCCCTGCCCTGCCGCCCGAGGCCCTGCAGCTGCAACGCTGGGCCGACCTGCGCGAAGAGCTGCAGAAGCTGCACGCCGACCTCGAGTACCTGCGCCTGCTGCTGCGCATGCGCGCGCCGCAGCAGGGCCTGCAGTAGTTCAGTAGGTCGAGCGCCCGCCGGTGATGTCGAAGACGGCACCGGTGCTGAATGAGCAGTCCTCGCTCGACAGCCAGGCCACCATCGCCGCGATCTCCGCCGGCTCCAGGAAGCGGCCCATCGGGATCTTGCTCAGCATGTAGTCGATGTGGCTCTGCGCCATCTGGTCGAACATCGCCGTCTTCGCCGCCGCCGGCGCCACCGCGTTCACCAGGATGTTCTTCGTGGCCAGCTCCTTGGCCAGCGACTTCGTCAGCGCGATCAGCGCCGCCTTGCTGGCGCTGTAGTGGCTGGCGTTCGGGTTGCCTTCCTTGCCCGCCACCGAGGCGATGTTGACGATGCGCCCGTAGCCCCCGGCCAGCATGCGCGGCACGACGTGCCGGCTCGTGAGGTACGGGCCGATCAGGTTGACCTCGACGACGCGCCGCCACACCGCCGGGTCCAGCTCCCAGGTGGTGCCGTTGCCGCCGGTGATGCCGGCGTTGTTGACCAGGATGTCGATGCGGCCGGCCTGCGCCGTGGCGGCGGCCACGGCCGCGTCGTCGGTCAGCTCGACCAGCGCGCCACGCACCGGACCCAGCGCCGACAGCGATGCGCAGGCCGCGTCGAGCTTGCCGGCGTCGATGTCCCACAGCAGCACCTCGGCGCCCGAGCGCAGCATGCGTTCGCTGATCGCATAGCCCAGGCCCTGGGCGCCGCCGGTGACGACCGCGGTGCGGCCTTTCAGGTCGATCTGGTTCATGCCATGCCCTTGAGTGCGGCCGTGCCCGCGTTGTCGGCGATGTACTGCCGGATGATGTCCTCGAAGTTCGCCTCGGGCAGCAGGCCCAGGCCCGCGGCACGCTCGGCGCTGGCGGCCTGCGGCCAGTTGGCGACGATGCCGGCGATGCGCTCGTCGCGCACGTGCTTCACGCGCGCGCGCACGGCGGGGCCGGCCACCTTCTCCAGCGCGTCCAGCATCTGCTGCACCGTGACGTTCAGCGCCGGCAGGTTCAGTGCCGTGCGGCCGCGGAAGGCCTCGCGGCTGGCCTCGTAGACGGCGATCAGCCCCTCCACCGTGCGCTGCGGCGAGCTCACCGGATGCGCCACGTCGGGCGCCACCGGCAGGATCGCCTCTTCGCCGGCCAGCGGCTCGCGGATGATGCCGCTGAAGAACGAGCTGGCCGCGCCGTTCGGGCGGCCCGGGCGCACCGTCACCGTCATCAGGCGCGCGGCGCGGCCGTCGATGAAACCCTTGCGCGTGTAGTCGGCCACCAGGTGCTCGCAGATCAGCTTCTGCACGCCGTAGCTGGTCTGCGGCGCCGGCAGCGTGGTATCGCCCACCACCGCCGGCAGCGGCACGGCCGGGTCGGGGCCGAACACGGCCACCGAGCTGCTGAAGACCAGCCGCGTCGGCGCCGCACCCGACTGCGTGCGGTGGCGCAGCGCCTCCAGCAGCGCGCGCGTGCTGTCGAGGTTGCTGCGCATGCCGAGGTCGAAGTCGGCCTCGCACTCGCCCGACACCGCCGAGGCCAGGTGGAACACGCCGTCGAAGCCTTCTTCGCGCAGGCTCTCGCAGGTGGCCAGCAGCGGCGCCACGCGCGACTGCACACGCGCATCGGCCAGCAGGTCGGCCGGTGCCTGCACCTGGTCGGCCAGCACCAGCTGGGTCAGCGGCCGGCCGGCCAGGGTGCCGCGCTGCAGCAGTGTGCGCGCCAGCCGCGCACCGACGAAACCGGCACCGCCGGTGATCAGGAGTTTCATGGTCGAGAGTCCTTGCGAAAGAGGGTCAGGCCAGCGCGCGCGGCGCCTTCAGGCGGGGCGCGGGCGCGCTCAGCGACGGCAGCTTGCGGCGCGAGGCGAGCACCTGCTCGATGTCGTCCTGCGCGCCGTCGATCAGCACCAGGCTCGCCTTCTCGGCCGCCACCGGGTCGCGCGCGATCACGGCGTCGAGCACCGCGCGGTGCAGCGGCAGCGAACTGGCAGGCCCGTCGGGCCGCGTCGTGCTGATCTCGAAGGCGGTGCGCAGCAGCGCGCCCAGCGCCTTGCTCATCTGCACCACCATGCGGTTGTGGCCGGCGATCAGCAGGCCCTGGTGGAAGCGCAGGTCGTTGCTGACGTAGTCGCCGCCTTGTTCGATGGCCTGCTTCATGCCTGCATACGCGGCCTCGATGGCTGCGATGTCGGCCGCCGTGGCGCGCAACGCGGCCAGGCGCACGCCGGCCGGTTCGATCACGCGGCGCAGCTCCTGCAGGTCGCGCAGGAACTCGCGCGTCAGGCCCATCTTGCTCTTCCACTGCACGACCGAGGGGTCGAACCAGTTCCAGTTGTCCTCGGGCAGCACGCGCGTGCCAACCTTGGGGCCGGTGACGAGCAGGCCCTTGGCCACCAGCGACTTCACCGCCTCGCGCACCACGGTGCGGCTGACGCCGAACTGCTCGCACAGCATCGGCTCGGGGGGAATCGCAGCGCCGGCCGGATAGCGGCCGCCGACGATGGCCTCGCCCAGCAGGTCGAGCGTGTGGCCATGCACGTTCTTCACCGCGTTCATGCCATCACCCCCGCACGAAGGCGGTGACCAGCGGCGCGTCGCCCACCTGCCGGCTCCAGTGGCCGTGCACCGCGGGGTCGAAGCTGGCGCCGGCAGGCAGCGTGTCGGCCGAGAAGAAGTGCTCGCCGGGGTGGAACACGCGCGAGCTGCCGTCCTGCAGGCCGATCTCCATCGCGCCGCCGAGGATGAACACCCACTGCGGATCGCCCGTGCAGTGGAACTCGCTGCGGAAGCCCACCGGGCTGTGGCGCAGCTGCAGGCCGCCGCTGGGCAGCAGCGGCGACAGCATCGCCATCGGCTTGCCCTCGGTCAGCGCGATGACTTCTTCGCGCCAGTGCGCACGGCCGTCGGCGCCAGTGGCGAGGATGACCTTGGTGAACGTGGACATGGGGGACCTACAGGGTTGCGGTGACGCCGCCATCGACATACAGGAGATGGCCGTTGACGAAGCGGGACGCGTCGCAGGCCAGGAAGACGACCGCGCCGGCCAGGTCTTCCACGTCGCCCCAGCGGCGGCTGGGCGTGCGGTTGGTCAGCCACTGGCTGAAGGTGGCGTCGGCCACCAGCGGGGCCGTCAGCTCGGTCTTGAAGTAGCCGGGTGCCAGGCCGTTGACGTTGATGCCGTGCGGCCCCAGGTCGATGGCCATGCCCTTGGTCAGCATCTTCAGCGCGCCCTTGCTCGCCATGTAGGCCGACAGCCCCGGGCGCCCGAGCTCGCTCTGCACCGAGCAGGTGTTGATGATGCGGCCGACGGCCGCGCGCCACCATGTGCCGCGCCACCGCCTGCCCGACCGCGAAGACGCTGTCGATGTTCGTGCGCAGCACCGCCTGCCAGTCGGCCGGCGGCAGCTCATGGAAGGGCGCACGGCGCGTGATGCCGGCGTTGTTGACCAGCACCTCGATCGGACCCACGCCGGCTTCGATGCGGTCCACGGCCGCCGCGGCGGCCGCGACGTCGACGACGTCGAAGGCGCTGCCCTCGGCCTGCAGGCCTTCGCTGCGCAGCTGCTGCACGGCGGCGTCGAGCTTGGCCGTGTCGCGGCCGTTCAGCACCACGCGGGCGCCGGCCTGCGCGAGGCCGCGCGCCAGCGCCAGGCCGATGCCGCCCGAGGAGCCCGTGACGAGCGCGATGCGGCCGTCGAGGCGGAAGGTGTCTGCGGTGATCATGGGCCCGTGGCCTCCAGTGCGCGCCGTGCCGCGTCGGCCAGGGCCTCGGGCGGGGCGCTGATGTCCAGCGTGACGGGGCGCTCGTCGGGCCCCGGCGATTCCAGCGTCTGCAGCTGGCTGTCGAGCAGCGACGCCGGCATGTAGCGGTGCGTGCGCGTGGCCACGCGCTCGGCCAGCAGGTCGCGGCTGCCGTGCAGGAACACCAGGCGCAGCGCGGGTGCGCCGCTGCGCAGCACGTCGCGGTAGCGGCGCTTGAGCGCCGAGCACGACACCACCACGCCCTGCCCGCGCGCGGCCGCACCGGCCAGCACCTCGGACAGCGTGCGCAGCCAGTCGGCGCGGTCGTCGTCGGTCAGCGGCGTGCCGGCCGCCATCAGCGCCACGTTGCGTGGCGGGTGCAGGTCGTCACCTTCGACGAAGGGCAGGCCGAGCGCCGTGGCCAGTGCACGGCCCACCGTGCTCTTGCCGCAGCCGCTGACGCCCATCACGACGATGCACGGCCCGTTCTTCACGTGAGGCGTTGTCCCGATGTGCCGTCGAAGACGTGGGCCTTGGCCGCCTCCACGGCCAGGTACACGGTGTCGTCGGGCTGGGCCTCGGTGCGGCCGTGCATCACCAGCACCAGCTGCTGGCCGCCGACGTCGAGCAGCAGTTCGGTCTCGGCGCCGGTGGGCTCCACCACCACCACGCGCGCCGGGATGCCGCTGTCGGCCAGCGCCATGTCGGTCGGCCGGATGCCGTAGTGCACCGCCTGCCCCTCGCTGCCCTTGCCCACGCCGGGCGGCACCGGCCAGCGTGCACCCAGCGCCTCGACCGCGCCGCCGGACAGCGTGCCCTGCAGCACGTTCATCGACGGCGAGCCGATGAACTGCGCCACGAACAGGTTGCCCGGCCGGTCGAACAGCTCCAGCGGCGTGCCGATCTGCTCGACGATGCCGTCGTGCATGACCACGATGCGGTCGGCCATGGTCATGGCCTCGATCTGGTCGTGCGTGACGTACACCGTGGTCGTCTTCAGGCGCTGGTGCAGCGCCTTGATCTCGGCACGCATCGCCACGCGCAGCTTGGCGTCCAGGTTCGACAGCGGCTCGTCGAACAGGAACACCTTGGGGTCGCGCACGATGGCGCGCCCCATCGCCACGCGCTGGCGCTGGCCGCCCGAGAGTTCACGCGGGAAGCGGTCGAGCAGCGCGTCGAGGTTCAGGATCTTGGCCGCACGGTCCACACGCTCGCCCGTGGTCGCGGCGTCGGCCTTGCGCAGGCGCAGGCTGAAGCCCATGTTGTCGCGCACGGTCATGTGCGGGTACAGCGCGTAGCTCTGGAAGACCATTGCGATGTCGCGGTCCTTCGACTCGAGCTCGTTGACGACCTTGCCGTCGATCAGGATCTCGCCGCCGGAGATCTCCTCCAGCCCCGCCAGCATGCGCAGCAGCGTGCTCTTGCCGCAGCCGCTGGGGCCGACGAGCACGACGAACTCGCCGTCGGCGATGGTGAAGTCGATGCCGTGGATGACCTTGACCTTGCCGTAGGCCTTCTGGATGTCGCGGAACGAGACGGATGCCATTGCTCTTCTTCCCTTTTCAGCTCTTGACGGCACCCGCGGTGAGGCCCGAAACCATGTAGCGCTTGAACGCGTAGTAGATGGCTGCCGGCGGCAGCGCGTAGACGAGGCCGGTGGCCATCAGCAGTTCCCAGGGCGAGTCGTCGGCCGAGAGGAAGTTGCCCAGCGCCACCGCCAGCGTGATGTCGGCGTCGTTGCTGAGCAGCAGGAAGGCGTAGAGGTACTCGTTCCAGGCCAGCAGCAGCGAATACGTGCCCACCGCCACCAGCGACGGCACCATCAGCGGCAGGTAGACCAGCCGGAACAGTTGCAAGGGGCTGGCGCCGTCCATGCGCGCGGCTTCGTCCAGTTCCCAGGGCAGCTTGTCGGAGGCCTGCTTCAGCACCCAGATGCAGTAGGGCGATGCGATCGTCACCATCGCCAGGATCAGCGCCCACTGGTTGTTCAGCAGCCCGTAGTTGCCCATCGTCTTGTACATGGGCACGGCCAGGAAGGCCGCCGGGATGAAGTACGTGAAGAGCGCCAGGTTCATCACCGTGCGCCCGCCACGCACCTTCAGCCGGCTGATGGCGAAGGCCGCGCAGGTGGCGATGAACAGCGTGATGGCCCCCACCGCCAGCGCGATCAGCAGCGAGTTGCCCAGTTGCTGCCAGAAGTGGTTCAGGTAGAAGTGCTTCTTCTGGAAGACGATGTCGAAGTTCTGCAGCGTCGGGTTCTGCGGCCACAGCCGGCCGCTGGTGGCGGTGTCGCGCTCGCTGATCGCGAACAGGAACATGTGGTAGACCGGGATCAGCGTCCACAGCAGCACCGGAATGCCCACCAGCAGCAGCTGGGCTTCGGTGCTGATCTTCTTCAGGCTCAGGCGCTTCATTTCGAGAGCCTCTTCATCATGATGTAGACCAGGGGCAGTACGAAGGGCAGCGCCACGACGATGCTGGCCATCGCCATGTCGACCTGGTCGAGCCGCAGGTAGCGGATGCCCAGCGTGGCCAGCACGTGGGTCAGGTCGGCCGGGCCGCCGCCAGTGAGCAGGTAGACGCTGTTGAAGTCGCCCAGCGTCCAGATCATCGACAGGATCAGCGACGTGAAGTAGAGCGAGCGCATCGCCGGCCAGGTGATGAAGCGGAACTTCTGCCAGCGCGTGGCGCCGTCGACGCTGGCGGCCTCGTATTGTTCGGTGGGAATGGCCAGGCGCCCGGCCACCAGGATCAGCGTCCAGAACGGCAGGCTCTTCCAGATGTGCATCAGCATCGCGAAGATCAGCGCGAGCGTCGGGTCGTTGAGCCAGTTCGGGCCGTCCAGGCCCGTCAGGCGGAAGTAGGTGCTGTTGATCACGCCCCACTCGGGGTTGAGCATGAAGCGCACCGACAGGATGGTCGGGATCGACGGCACCGCCCACGGCAGGATGAACAGCGCGGCCAGGATCTTGATCCACCAGCGCGTCTGCACGAAGAAGCCCGACAGGCCCAGCGCGATGGCCATCTTCACGTTGATGGCGACCACCAGGAACACCAGCGTGTTGACCGCGGTGCGGAAGAAGATCGGGTCGTCGAAGAGCTTGACGTAGCTCTCCGGATTGCGCGCCAGCCAGAGCCCGTAACCCACCGGGTACAGCACGAAGACGACGAACACCACCAGGTAGGGCACCACGAGCAGGCGGCCCCAGAACTCCCAGGGTGTCAGCGCCTTCGCAGGCCGGGCGGCGGGCAATGCAGATGTGGTCATGGCGGCGGCGCAAACAGTTCGATCAAGCGGACGCCGCGGGCCGGCTCTGCCGGCCCGCTGGCGTCGCCCCCTGGAGGGGGAGCGCCGAAGGCGCTGCGGGGGTGGGCGTCAGTTCGCCACGGTCTTGATGCGCGCGATCATCTCGTCGACCGCACGGTCCACCGGCACCTTCTCGTTGAGGATGCGGTTCATGGCCTTGGCCCACACGTTCTCGTTGTTGAGCACCGTGAACTTGTAGTTCTTGGTGAACTCGAAAGGCGTGGTGCCGTTCATGAACTGGTTGTAGACGGCCAGGCGGTGCGGGTCACCCTTCCAGAACGGGCTCTGCTGCGCGGCCTTGGTCACCGGGAACCAGCGGCCGAGCGAGCCTTCCACGTACGGCTGCAGGTTGGCGTCGTCGAGCATGAAGGCCACGAACTTCTTCGCCGCCGCCTTGTTCTTGGCGTCCTTGAAGATCACGCCGGTCTTCACCGCGGCGCGGTAGACCATCTTCGAGCCGTCGGGCTTGTTCGGGAAACCGGCGGTGGCGATCTTCTCGGTGTAGTTGGCCTTGGCGGTGGCACGCTGCGCCTCGGTCAGCGTGGCGTTGTTCATGTCGTCCAGCCATTTCGCCGCGATCGAGATCGTGGCGTTGTGCGTCATCACCGTCGTCTTGTTGTGGAAGGCGACGTTGTTGTCCGGGTCCTTCCAGCTCGTGCTCGACGGCGGGGTGCAGCTCTTGCCGTACACGTAGGTGTAGTCGGTCATCGCGTTGATCAGGCCCTGGCGCACCGCCGGGTCGTCGACCAGCAGCTTGCCCGAGTCGCTGACCAGCTTCACGTTGTACGCATCCATGAAGGTCAGGAACGAGTAGAACGAGTCGCTCGAGTCCACGCCCATCGGGAAGCCGGTGCCGAAGCCGCGCTGGCCGGTCTTCTGGCGGTAGGCGGGTTGCACCTTCTCGCACCAGAAGCTCCAGTAGCCCTTCCAATCCTTCGGGATGTCGCTTTCCTTGAAGCCCGCGTCGGCCAGCATGTCCTTCCAGTACTGGATGTGCATGGTCTGCTGCTTGATCGGGAACGCGTAGTACGCGCGCTTGCCGTCGGCGTTGTTCAGCAGGAAGGTGGTGGACAGCGCATTGGGCTCGAACTTCGCGCGCATCGGGTCGATGACGCTGGAGATGTCCTCGAGCTTGCCGTCGTAGGCCCACTTGGCGGTGACCTGGAAGTCGTAGACGTCGGCATAGGCCACATCGGGCGGCGCGTTGGAGTCCAGCGCCGCCACCGTCTTCGGGATCATGTCCTGGATGGGGTACTGGCTGAGCTCGATCTTGATGTCCTTGTTCTTGGCCTCGAACTTCTTGATGGCCTCGAACAACGCCGTGTCTTCGGCCTGGTAGAAGCCCTTCACCCACCAGACGGTGAGCTTCGTCTGGGCCATGGCCGGGGCGGCGAGCGCCAGGCCCGCGCCCACCATGGCGCCGGTGATCCAAGTCTTCATCTGCATCGTCATGTCTCCTGGGGTGAAACAGCGCCTGGTGTGGAAGGTCGGCGCCTGTGGTCTTATCGTATGATGATTAAAAGAGGCTGGATTGGGGGCTTTCCCGCATGCGGCGCACCCGGCCCGCGCTCACTGGCACTCGGGCACCGGGCTCAGCAGCGCGCGGCCCGCGAAGTGCTCGCGCAGGTTGCCGAAGGCCAGGTCGGCCATGGCCTGGCGCGTGCTGTGCGTGGCGCTGCCGATGTGCGGCGCCAGCACCACGTGGGACAGCTGCCGCAGGCGCTCGGGCACGTGCGGTTCGTTCTCGAACACGTCGAGGCCGGCGCCGGCGATGACGCCCTGCTCCAGCGCGTCGATCAACGCCGCCTCGTCGACCACCGAGCCGCGCGCCACGTTCACCAGGATGCCCTCGCCGCGGCCCTTGCCCAGCGCCGCCAGCACCTCGGCGTTGACCAGCTTGCGCGTGCCGGCGCCACCGGGCGTGATGAGCACGAGGAAGTCGCTCTCGGCGGCCAGCGCCACCACGGAAGGCACGTAGCGGTGCGCGATGCCGGCCTTGGCGCTGCGCGCGGTGTAGGCGATGGCCATGCCGAACGCCGCGGCACGCTGCGCGATGGCCTGCCCGATGCGGCCCATGCCCACGATGCCCAGCCGCGCGCCCGACATCTTGCGCGCCAGCGGCATCGGGCCGCTGGCGGCCCAGGTGCCGTCGCGCACGTGGCGGTCGGCCTGCGGCAGCTGCCGCGCGGCGCACAGCATCAGGCCGATGGCAAGGTCGGCGACGTCGTCGTTCAGCACGTTCGGCGTGTGCGTGACCACCGCGCCCTGCGCCTTCGCGGCAGCGACGTCGACACCGTCGTAGCCCACGCCCATCACCGACACCAGCTCCAGCGCCGGCAGCTGCGCCAGCAGCGCCGCCGGCACCTTGCTCTCGCCGCTGGCGGCGATGGCGCGGATCTGCGGTGCGATGGCGGCGAAGGCCGCGGGGTCGGTCTCGTGCAGGCGATCGTGCACGGTGTAGGCCGGCTGCAGCTGGGCCGCGTACAGCGGCGACAGCTTGCTGACGGCCAGCACGTGGATGGGCTGGCCGTTGTCGCGAACGTTGACACGGGCGTTATCGGATGCGGACATAGGGAGTTCTACGGTGGGTTGCTCAATCGTCATACCATAGTATGCGCAGCACGATGGAGCACAACCCCGGGAAAGCCAGCACGTGAACAAGCCCAGAAAGAAGCCTGAGGACCTGCGCAGTCAGCAGTGGTTCGGTCGCCAGGACCGCGACGGTTTTGCCTACCGCAGCTGGGTCAAGGGCAAGGGCGTGCCGCACGACCAGTTCGACGGCCGGCCCGTCATCGGCATCTGCAACACCTTCAGCGAGCTCACGCCCTGCAACAGCCATTTCCGCACGCTGGCCGAGCAGGTGAAGATCGGCGTGTATGAGGCCGGCGGCTTCCCGCTGGAGTTCCCGGTGATGAGCCTGGGCGAGACGCTGCTGCGCCCCACCGCGATGCTCTACCGCAATCTCGCCAGCATGGACGTGGAGGAGAGCATCCGCGGCAACCCGATCGACGGGGTGGTGCTGCTGATGGGCTGCGACAAGACCACCCCCTCGCTGCTGATGGGGGCCTCCAGCGCCGGCCTGCCGACCATCGGCGTCAGCGGCGGGCCGATGCTCAACGGCAAATGGCGCGGCCAGGAACTGGGCTCGGGCACCGGCGTGTGGAGCATGAGCGAGCAGGTGCGCGCCGGCACGCTGAAGCTGGCCGACTTCTTCGAGGCCGAAAGCTGCATGCACCGCAGCCACGGCCACTGCATGACCATGGGCACGGCCAGCACGATGGCCAGCATGGTCGAGGCGCTGGGCATCGGCCTGCCGGGCAACGCCGCCTACCCGGCGGTGGACGGCCGCCGCAACGTGCTGGCGCGCAACGCCGGCCGGCGCATCGTCGAGATGGTGCATGCCGACCAGACCATCTCCGACGTGCTCACGCGCGAGGCCTTCGAGAACGCCATCCGCACGCTCGCGGCCATCGGCGGCAGCACGAACGCGGTGATCCACCTGATCGCCATCGCCGGGCGCCTGGGCGTGCCGCTCTCCATCGACGACTTCGACCGCCTGGGCAGCGAGATGCCCTGCCTGCTGAACCTGCAGCCCAGCGGCGAGCACCTGATGGAGGACTTCTGCTACGCCGGCGGCCTGCCGGTGGTGATGAAGGAGATCGCCGACACGCTGCACCTGGACATCGTCACCGCCAGCGGCAAGACCGTGCGCGAGAACATCGAGAGCGCGCAGAACTTCGACCCGCGTGTCATCAAGACCGTGGCGCAGCCGTTCAAGGAGAAGGCGGGCATCGCCATCCTGCGCGGCAACCTCGCGCCGCGCGGCGCCGTCATCAAGCCCAGCGCGGCCACGCCGGCGCTGATGCAGCACACCGGCCGCGCGGTCGTGTTCGAGGACAGCGACGACTTCCACAAGCGCATCGACGACGAAGCTCTCGACGTCGACGAGACCTGCATCCTGGTGCTGAAGAACTGCGGTCCCAAGGGCTACCCCGGCATGGCCGAGGTCGGCAACATGCCGCTGCCACCGAAGGTGCTGCGCAAGGGCATCACCGACATGGTCCGCATCAGCGACGCGCGCATGAGCGGCACCGCCTATGGCACCGTGGTGCTGCACACCGCGCCCGAAGCCGCCGCCGGCGGCACGCTGGCACTGGTGAAGAACGGCGACCTGATCACGCTCGACGTCGCCGGCCGCCGCCTGCACCTGCACGTGGACGACGCCGAACTCGAGCGCCGCCGTGCCGCCTGGGCGCCGCCGGTGCCGCCGCTGGCCAGCGGCTACTGGAAGCTCTACACCGACCACGTGCTGCAGGCCGACCAGGGCGCCGACCTCGACTTCCTGGTCGGGCAGCGCGGGGCCTTCGTGCCCAAGGACAACCACTGAACCCGCTGCAAGGAACACCATGAGCAAGATCGCACTCGTCACGGGCGCAGGCTCCGGCATCGGCCGCGCCTGCGCGTTGGGGCTGCTGAAGGAAGGCTGGACCGTCGCGCTGGTGGGCCGCCGCCTCGACGCGCTGCAGGCCACCGCCGCGCTGGCCGAGCAGGCTGAAGCAGGCTCGGGCGCGCGCTGCCTGCCGATCTCGTGCGACGTCGGCCAGGAAGACCAGGTCGCCGCCGCCTTCGAGACCGTGCGCCAGACCTACGGCCGCCTCGACCTGCTGTTCAACAACGCCGGTGCCGGCCTGGCGTCGAAGACGCCCGACCTCGTCAGCGGCGAGGAATGGCGGCGCGTGGTCGACGCCAACCTCAACGGCAGCTTCTACTGCCTCAGCCAGGCCTTCAGGCTGATGAAGGCGCAGACGCCGCAGGGCGGGCGCATCATCAACAACGGCTCGATCTCGGCCTACGCGCCGCGGCCGGGCTCGATCGCCTACACCGCCACCAAGCACGCCGTCAGCGGCCTGACGAAGACCGCCGCGCTCGACGGCCGGCCCTACGACATCGCGGTCGGCCAGATCGACATCGGCAACGCCGCCAGCGAGATGACGGCGCGCATGGTCGAAGGCGTGCCGCAGGCCGACGGCAGCATGCGCCCCGAACCACGCATGGACCTGCAGGCCGTGGTCGACGCTTTCCTGACGATGGCGCGGCTGCCGCTGTCGGCCAACATGCTGTTCGTCAACGTGATGGCCACCAAGATGCCCTTCGTGGGCCGGGGCTGACACCATGGCACGGATCGGATTCATCGGCGCCAGCGGCCTCATGGGCCACGGCATGGCGAAGAACCTGCTGGCCAAGGGCCACACGCTGGCGCTCACCGTGCACCGCAACCGCGAGCGCGTGGCCGACCTGCTGGCCGCGGGCGCGGTCGAGGCGCCGGCACCCGCCGACCTGGCCGCGCGCAGCGAACTCGTGTTCCTGTGCGTCACCGGCTCGCCGCAGGTGGAAGCCTCGGTCGACGGCCTGCTGCAAGGTGCGCGGCCCGGGCTGCTGGTGGTGGACTGCTCGACCTCGGAGCCCGACTCCAGCGCCCGGCTGCGCGCGCGCTGCGCTGCAGCGGGCGTGACCTTCGTCGACGCACCGCTGGCGCGCACACCGGTGGAGGCCGAAGCCGGCCGGCTGAACGTGATGGTCGGCGCCGAGGCCGACGTGTTCGCGCAGCTCGAACCCGTGATCCGCTGCTTCGCCGAGAACGTGTTCCACGTCGGCGGCCCGGGCGCCGGCCACACCATCAAGCTGCTGAACAACTTCATCGGCCAGGCCATCTGCACCGCCACCGCCGAAGCCTTCGCGGTCGGCCAGCGCGCCGGCGTCGACCTGGCGCAGCTGGTGTCGCTGGTGGGTGCGGGGCCCGTCAACAGCGGGCTGTTCCAGGCCATGGCCAAGACGCTGCAGGGCGACCTGGCGGGGCTGAAGTTCGAGCTCGACCTGGCACGCAAGGACGTGCGCTACTACACCCACCTGGCCGAAGGCCTGGCCGTGCCCAGCGTGATGGGCGAGGCCGTGCACCAGAGCCTCACGCTTGCCAGCGCACTGGGCCACGGCCGTAAGTTCGTGCCCTCGCTGGTGGAAGCCCAGGAACAACTCAGCGGCGCCACCCTGGTGCCGCGCTGAACGAAGCGACAAGGACTCCCATGACACAACGACTCGCCGGCAAGACCGCCTTCGTCACCGCCGCCGGGCAGGGCATCGGCCGCGCCACCGCGCTGGCCTTCCTGCGCGAAGGCGCGCACGTGATCGCCACCGACATCAACGCCAGCCTGCTGGAAGCGCTGAAGGGAGAGGCCCCGGCCATCGACACGCGCCGGCTCGACGTGACCGACCCCGCCGCCATCACCGCGATGGCAGCCGCCACGGGCCCGGTGCAGGTGCTGTTCAACGCCGCCGGCTACGTGCACGCCGGCACCGTGCTCGACTGCACCGAAGAGGAGTGGAGCTTCGCGTTCGAACTGAACGTGCGCTCGCAGTTCCGCACCATCAAGGCCTTCGTGCCCGGCATGCTGGCGCAGGGCAGCGGCAGCATCATCAACGTGGCCTCGGTGGCCGGCAGCATCAAGGGTGCGCCCAACCGCTTCGTCTACGGCACCACCAAGGCCGCCATCATCGGCCTGACCAAGGCCGTGGCCGCCGACTTCATCACCCGCGGCGTGCGCTGCAACGCCATCTGCCCCGGCACGGTGGAATCGCCCTCGCTGCGCGACCGCATCGCGGCCCAGGCCCAGGCCAGCGGCCAGACGCTGGCGCAGGTGGAAGCCGCCTTCGTGGCCCGCCAACCCATGGGCCGCGTCGGCCGCGTCGAGGAGATCGCGGCGCTGGCCGTGTACCTGGCCTCGGACGAATCCTCCTTCACCACCGGCACCGCGAACATCATCGACGGCGGCTGGAGTAATTGACCCCCCCGAAGCGCCTGCGGCGCTCCCCCCAGGGGGCGCCGCCAGCCGACCGGCGGAGCCGGATCTGCGGCGGCCGCTTGGCAAGACACTGCATTGGCAACGATTGAGGAGAACCTGCGAATGAAACTGCTGCGACACGGCCCCAAGGGCCAGGAAAAGCCCGGCCTGCTCGACGCCGACGGCAACGTGCGCGACCTCTCGGGCGTGCTCACCGACATCACGGCGGCCACGCTGTCGCAGGCCGGGCTGGCGAAGCTGCGCGCGCTGAACCTGGCCGACCTGCCGGTGGTGCCGCAGGACACGCTGGCCGTGCCCTGGACGGGCATGGGCAAGTTCCTGTGCATCGGCCTGAACTACGCCGACCACGCGGCCGAGAGCAACCTGCCGATCCCGAAGGAGCCCATCGTCTTCATGAAGCCGACCAGCGTCGCCGTGGGCTGCAACCACGCCGTGGTGCTGCCGCAGGGCTCGGTGAAGAGCGACTGGGAGGTGGAACTGGGCGTCGTCATCGGCACCCAGGCCCGCTACGTCAGCGAAGCCGATGCGCTGGCGCACGTGGCCGGCTACTGCGTCGTCAACGACGTCAGCGAGCGCGAGTACCAGATCGAGCGCGGCGGCACCTGGGACAAGGGCAAGGGCTGCGACACCTTCGGACCGGTGGGCCCGTGGCTCGTGACCGCCGACGAGGTGGGCGACCCGCAGAACCTGTCGATGTGGCTCGAAGTCAACGGCCA
Organism: Rubrivivax soli; assembly: GCF_049810355.1. GTDB lineage: Bacteria > Pseudomonadota > Gammaproteobacteria > Burkholderiales > Burkholderiaceae_C > Rubrivivax. The sequence goes on along the minus strand of NZ_CP187368.1, from coordinate 5,182,028 downwards.
CCGCTACCAGAACGGCAGCACGAAGACGATGATCTTCGGCGTGGCGCAGCTGGTCAGCTACGTCAGCCGCTTCATGACGCTGCACCCCGGCGACCTCATCACCACCGGCACCCCGCCGGGCGTGGGCATGGGCGTCAAACCCAACCCCGTCTACCTGAAGTCGGGCGACGTGATGAAGCTGTCGATCGAGAAGCTGGGCGTGCAGCAGCAGAGCGTGCATGCCTGGAACCCCGAGCTGATCGACGGCTGAACCGCGCCGCCGGCAGCGGCGGCCGCACCACGACTACAGGAGACCGCGATGACCCCCACCCGCAACCGCCTGACACGGCTGGCCGGCCGCGCCGCGCTGGCAGTGGCCGCCCTGGTGCTGGCCGCCTGCGGCAGCACGCCGCCGGCCGCACCTGCCGCAGCGGCCGGCCCCGCACCGGCCACCGGGCCGGCCCAGGCCATCCTGTGGGTGGGCAACAGCTTCTTCTACTACAACAACAGCCTGCACGGCCACTTCGGCCGGCTCGCCAGCGCTGGCGGCACGCAGGCGCGCAGCACCTCGGTGACGATCAGCGGCTCGGGCATGGACTGGCACGACCTGCCGTCGCTGCTGCGCCCCAACGGCCTGGGGCGCTACTCGTTCGTCGGCGACAACGAGATCCGTTTCAACCCGCCCGGCCGCCAGTACGACACCGTCATCATGATGGACTGCAGCCAGTGCCCCGTGCACCCGCAGCTGCAGGGCGCCTTCCACGACACCGTGCGCAAGAACGCCGCGCTGCTCAGGCAGCAGGGCATCCGCCCGGTGCTGTTCATGTCCTGGGCCTACAAGGACAAGCCCGAGATGACGCAGCAGCTGGCCGACGCCTACACCACGGCCGGCAAGGCCAACGGCGCGCAGGTGATCCCGGTGGGCCTGGCCTTCGCGCGCGCCATCGCGATGAAGCCCGACCTCGAGCTCTACGTGGCCGACAAGCGCCACCCGAGCCTGGCCGGCACCTACCTGTCGGCCTGCACCAGCTACGCGGCGCTGTACGGCAAGTCGCCGGTGGGTCTGGCCTACACCGCCGGGCTGCCCGCCGACACCGCACGGCTGCTGCAGACGGCCGCCTGGGAGACCGTGCAGGCCTACGGCCGGTGACGGCGATGCAGGGCAGCCCCATGAACGACGCGCCGGCCATCCGCATCCACGCCGCCGACAACGTCGTCATCGCGCGGCGGCAGCTGCTGTCGGGCACCGTGCTCGCCGGCGAAGGCGTCACGGTGGCCGGACTCGTGCCGCCGGGCCACAAGATCGCCACGCGCGCCATCGCCGCGGGCGAGGCCGTGCGGCGCTACGACCAGATCATCGGCACGGCCACGCAGCCCATCGCGCCGGGCCAGCACGTGCACACGCACAACCTGGCCTTCAGCGACTTCGCGCGCGCCCACGAACCCGGCGCCGGCGCGCAGCCCACGGCCTTTGTCGCGCAGCCCGCCACCTTCGACGGCATCGTGCGCGCCGACGGCCGCGTGGCCACGCGCAACTACATCGGCGTGCTGACCAGCGTGAACTGCTCGGCCACGGCCGCGCGGGCGATCGCCGATCACTTCCGGCGCGACATCCGGCCCGAGGCGCTGGCGCCCTACCCGCACGTCGACGGCGTCGTCGCATTGACGCACGGCATGGGCTGCGCCACCGACAGCGAAGGCGAGGAACTGCAGGTGCTGCGGCGCACGCTGGGCGGCTATGCGCGGCACCCGAACTTCGCCGCCGTGCTGGTGGTGGGCCTGGGCTGCGAGACCAACCAGATCCAGGGCCTGGTGGCCCAGGAAGGGCTGCAGGAAGGCGCACGCCTGGTCACCTTCAGCATCCAGGACAGCGGCGGCACCGCGAAGACGGTGGCGCGCGGCATCGAGCTGATCCGGGGCCTGCTGCCCGAGGCCAACCGCGTGCGGCGCCAGCCGGTGCCGGCCAGCCACCTGACGGTGGGCCTGCAGTGCGGCGGCAGCGACGGCTACTCCGGCATCAGCGCCAACCCGGCGCTGGGCGCGGCGGTGGACCGCCTGGTGCGCCACGGCGGAACGGCCATCCTGAGCGAGACCCCCGAGATCTACGGCGGCGAACACCTGCTGACGCGGCGTGCCGTCAGTGCCGCGGTGGCCGACAAGCTGCTGGCGCGCATCGCCTGGTGGGAACGCTACACCGCGCGCAACGGCATGCGCATGGACAACAACCCCTCGGCCGGCAACAAGGCCGGCGGGCTGACGACCATCCTCGAGAAGAGCCTGGGCGCCATTGCGAAGAGCGGCACCACGAACCTGGTCGACGTGCTCGAGTTCGCGCAGGCCGCCACCGCACGCGGCTTCGTCTACATGGACACGCCGGGCTACGACCCCGTCTCGGCCACCGGCCAGGTGGCCGGCGGCGCGAACCTGATCTGCTTCACCACCGGCCGCGGCAGCGCCTACGGCTGCGCGCCCAGCCCCTCGCTGAAGCTGTCGACCAACACGGCGCTGTGGCGACGGCAGGAAGACGACATCGACATCGACTGCGGCCCCATCGTCGACGGCCTGAGCACGGTGGACGCGATGGGCGAGCGCATCTTCCGGCTGATGCTGGAGACGGCCTCGGGCCGCCAGACCAAGAGCGAGCGCCACGGCTACGGCCAGAACGAGTTCGTGCCGTGGCAGCTGGGCGCGGTGATGTAGCGCCGGCAAGGTGGGGGGGCGCCGGGCATGCGGCGCCGCACGGCAACGGTTAACCTCGGCGCCATGCGACTCGCGATCCTGACCGACCTGCACGCCAACCGGGAGGCGGTCGAAGCCGTGCTGGAACACGCTGCCCGCCAGCACATCGACCAGTACGCGCTGCTGGGCGACTTCGTCGGCTACGGTGCCGACCCCGGCTGGGTGGTGGACCGCGTGCGCGCGCTGGTGGACGGCGGCGCCTTCGCGGTGCAGGGCAACCACGACGCCGCCGTGGTGCGCGGCCCGTCGCCGCAGATGCGGCCCGACCCGCGCTACGTGGTCGAGTGGACGCGCGATCGCCTGGCGCCGGCGCAGATCGAGTTCCTCGCCGGCCTGCCGCTGCAGCAGTCGCACGGCGACCTGCTGTTCGTGCACGCCAACGCCTGGGCGCCGCCCGAGTGGGACTACATCCACAGCCGCGCCGAAGCCGTGCGCAGCATGCAGGCCACGTCGCGCCGCGTCACGTTCTGCGGCCACATGCACGAGCCCAAGCTCTACCACCTGGCCGCCACCGGCAAGGCCGGCGACTTCACGCCCACGCCCGGCATGGCGATCCCGCTGCTGCCGCACCGGCAGTGGCTGGTGATCCCGGGCTCGGCCGGACAGCCGCGCGACGGCGACCCCGCGGCCTGCTACGCGGTGTACGACGACGCCGGCGGCGAGCTCACCTACTGGCGCGTGCCCTACGACACCGAGGGCGCCGGGGCCAAGATCCGCGCGGCACACCTGCCGCAGCGCCTGGCCGCGAGGCTGGCCGATGGAGAGTGACTTCCCCAGCACGGTGGCGGTGCCGCCCGAGCCTCCCGGGCCGCCGCAGCCGCTGGCGGCGGGCCAGGTGATCGACGGCTACCGGCTCGAGGAACGCCTGCACGTGGGCGGCATGGCGCACCTGTGGCGCGTGACGCGCGTGGACGGCGACGGTGGTGACGGCGGCAGCGCGCCGATGCCGCTGATCATGAAGGTGCCGCGCATCCAGGGCGGCGAGGACCCGGCCAGCATCGTCGGCTTCGAGGTCGAGCAGATGATCCTGCCGGCGCTGCACGGCCCGCACGTGCCGAAGTTCGTGGCGCGCGGCGACTTCACGCGCCAGCCCTACATCGTGATGGAGCGCATCGCCGGCCACTCGCTGCGGCCGCGCCTGGACGATGCGCCGCTGGCGGTGGAGGAGATCACCGAGATCGGCGCCCGCGTCGCCACCGCGCTGCACGAACTGCACCGCCAGCACCTGGTGCACCTGGACATCAAGCCCAGCAACATCATGTTCCGCGACGACGGCACCGCGGTGCTGGTGGACTTCGGCCTGTCGCGCCACGACAAGCTGCCCGACCTGCTGGACGAGGAATTCCGCCTGCCGCTGGGCACGGGCCCGTACATGTCGCCCGAGCAGGTGCAGTTCACGCGCAACGACCCGCGCAGCGACGTCTTCGCGCTGGGCGTGATGCTCTACCACTTCACCACCGGGCAGCGCCCGTTCGGTGCCCCCGAGACCGTGCGCGGCCTGCGCAAGCGCCTGTACGTGGACCCGGTGCCGCCGCGGGCGCTGCGCGCCGACTGCCCGCCCTGGCTGCAGGAGGTGATCCTGAAGTGCCTGGAGGTCAAGCCCGAACGCCGCTACCAGAGCGCGGCGCAGCTGGCGCTGGACCTGCAGGCGCCGGGCCAGGTGGCGCTGACGGCGCGCGCCGAGCGCAGCCGCCAGAGCGGGCCGCTGCAGGTGTTCAAGCGCTGGTTCTTCGCCATCGGCGACGACCCCCGCCCCGACCCCGAAGGCCCGCTGCTCGGCATCGCCAGCCGCGTGATGAAGAGCCCCATCATCGTCGCCGCGGTCGACGTGCACCACGCCGAGCCGGCGCTGCTGGAACTGCTGCGCGAGACGGTCCGCCGCATCGTGGTCACCGAACCCGGTGCGCGGCTGGCCTGCCTGAGCGTGATGCGCACCGCGCGCATCGGCAGCGACGACCTCGTCGACTTGCAGGGCAACAGCCGCCACGTCAAGCAGCTGGTGGGGCTGAAGCACTGGGCGCGGCCGATCAGCAGGTCGCTGGCACTCGACGACGGGCGGCTCACCTTCCACGTGCTGGAAGCGGCCGACGTGGCTGCGGCCATCGTCGAGTTCGCCGAGCGCAACCATGTCGACCACATCGTGATGGGTGCGCGCGGCAACAGCACGCTGCGGCGCTACCTGGGCAGCGTCAGCAGCCAGGTGGTGGCGCAGGCCGAGTGCACGGTGACGGTGGTGCGGGTGTGACCGCCCTCAACGCCTGCCAGACCTGCGGTGCCTGCTGCGCCAGCTTCCGCGTCGACTTCGACCGCGACGAATGGGCAGGTGGCGGCAGCGGCGGGCGCGTGCCCGAAGGCCTGGCCGAGCCGATCACCGAGCGCCTGTGCCGCCTGCGCGGCACCGACCACCAGCCGCCGCGCTGCGCGGCGCTGGTGGGCCGCATCGGCGAGCGCGTGGCCTGCGGCATCCACGCATGGCGGCCTTCGCCGTGCCGGGAGTTCGGCGCGCGCGCGCCGATGGGCATCGGCGACGACGCCTGCGACGCCGCGCGGCGCCGCCACGGGCTGGCGCCGCTGGGCAGCTGATCCGCCGGCCGCAGGTCAGGGCACGACGGCCGTGACCTCGATCTCCACCTGCGCGCGGTCCTCGATCAGCGCAGCCACCTGCACCGCCGTCATCGCCACCGCGTAGCTGCCGATGACCTCGCGGTAGACGGCGCCGATCTCGCGCGCCCGCGCCAGGTAGGCCTGCTTGTCGACCAGGTACCAGGTCATGCGCACGATGTGCTCGGGCGTGGCGCCGGCCTCGGCCAGCACCGCGCGCACGTTCAGCAGCGCCTGCCGCACCTGGGCCACCAGGTCGTCGCCACCGCCGTCGATGTCCCACTGGCACTGCGCGTTCCAGCCGATCATGCCGGCGACGAATACCTGGGTGCCGCGGGCGGCGACACCGTTGACGTAGCCGCGCGGCGCGGCCCAGCCCGGGGGTTGCAGGATCTTCATGGTGCAGGGGTCTCCTGGTGCGGCAGCAGGGCCGCGCGGATGTCGTCGGGCAATGGCTGGGCGCGGTGCGTGTCGAGCGACGTGCAGACGATGACCTGGCGCGCGCGCAGCCGGAGTTCATGGCCGCCGTCCGCACCCGTGCCCACGATCTCGTGGCGCAGCTGCAGCGAGCTGCGGCCCACGCGCTCGACGTGGACGTGCAGCGCCAGCGTGTCGCCGTGGCGGCTGACGGCCGTGAAGTCGGTCTCCAGCCGCACCGTGGGCAGCCCGGTGCGGCGCGCGCCGATGACGCTGGCGTAGGGGATGCGCAGGCCGTCGTCGAACCACTGCTCGACCACGCCGTTGAGCATCACGAAGTACTGCGGGAAGAAGACGATGCCGGCGGGGTCGCAGTCGGAGAAGCGCACCTGGCGCGTGGCCGTGAACGCCGGGGGCCGGACCGCGGGCACGGACACGGCCGTGGTCATGGGTTGCGCAGCTTGAAGCGCTGCAGCTTGCCGGTCTCGGTGCGCGGCAGGCTGTCGCAGAAGACGATCTCGCGCGGGTACTTGTAGGGCGCGATGGTCTGCTTCACGAAGTCCTGCAGCGCCTGCACCAGCGCCGCGTCGCCGTGCACGCCGGGCCTGAGCACCACGAAGGCCTGCACGATCTGGCCACGCGCCTCGTCGGCGCGGCCGACCACGCCGCACTCGGCCACCGCAGGGTGCAGCAGCAGCGCGCCTTCGACCTCGGGGCCGGCGATGTTGTAGCCGCCCGAGATGATCATGTCGTCGGTGCGCGCCTGGTAGACGTACTGGCCGTCGGCGTCGACCAGGTAGGCGTCGCCGGTGAGGTTCCAGCCGTGCTGCACATACTGCGCCTGGCGCGCGTCGTCCAGGTACTTGCAGCCCGTGGGGCCCTGGATCGCCAGCCGCCCCACCTGGCCCGGCGGCAGCGGCCGGCCGGCGTCGTCCAGCACCGCGGCGCGGTAGCCGGGCACGGGCACGCCGGTGGCACCCGGCTTGGCATGTGCCTCGTCGGCGCTGATGAAGATGTGGAACAGCTCGGTGGAGCCGATGCCGTCGATGATCTCGATGCCGGTGGCCTGCTGCCACAGCAGCCGGGTGGCGGCCGGCAGCGCCTCGCCGGCCGAGACGCACTTGCGCAGGCTGGCCAGGTCGTGCTGCCCCGGGTGGGCGGCGATGTGCGCTGCCATCGCGCGGTAGGAGGTGGGTGCCGTGAAGCACACGCTGGCGCGGAACTGCGCGATGGCGGGCAGCAGCGCGTCGGGGCTGGCCTTCTCCACCAGCACCGCGGCCGCGCCGATGGACAGCGGGAACACCAGCAGCCCGCCCAGCCCGAACGTGAAGGCCAGCGGCGGGCTGCCGATGAAGACGTCGTCGGGCGTGGCACGCAGCACGTGCGGCGGCCAGCACGCGGCCGCGGCCATCACGTCGCGGTGGAAGTGCAGCGTGCCCTTGGGCACGCCGGTGGTGCCGGAGGTGAAGGCGATCAGCGCCACGTCGTCGCTGGCGGTGGCCACGGTGTCGAAGTGCGCCGGCTTGGCCGCGGCACGGGCTTCCAGGTCGCCGCCGTAGAACACCACGTGCTGCAGGGTCGGGCACTGCGGCCGCGCCGCCTGCAGCTCGTCGGCCAGGCGCAGGTCACACAGCGCGTGCGTGATCTGCGCCTTGTCGACGATGGGCTGCAGCTCGCGCGCGCGCAGCAGCGGCATGGTGCCCACCGCGATGCCGCCGGCCTTCACCACCGCCAGCCAGCACGCGGCCAGCATCGGCGCATTGGCGCCGCGCAGCAGCACGCGGTTGCCCGGCACCAGGCCCAGGTCCTGCACCAGCACGTGCGCGATGCGGTTGGCCTGCGCCAGCAGCTCGGCGTAGGTCCAGCGCACGCCGTGGCCGAGCACGGCAATGCGGTCGCCGTCGCCGGCAGCCACGCGGCGGTCCAGCAGCTCGGCGGCGCAGTTCAGCTGCGGCGGGAACTGCAGCGCCGGCAGCTCGAACAGGAACTCGGGCAGCGCCTCGGGCGGTGGCAGCCGGTCGCGCGCGAAGGTGTCGACGTGGGCGCTGGTGTGCATGCGGCGCATTCTTCGGCGAGATAGTTTAGTTGTCAACCAAATGCCGGTGTTGGCTATGATCCCGGCCATGCCTGCCTCCACCCCGCTGCGCCTGTGGGACATCTCGCCGCCGGTGCACGCCGGTGCCCCGGTGTTCCCTGGCGACACGCCGTTCGCGCTGCAGTGGGTGGCGCGCATCGGCCCCGGCTGCCCGGTCAACGTGAGCGCACTGACGCTGTCGCCGCACACCGGCGCGCACGCCGACGCCCCGCTGCACTACGACGACGCGGGCGCCGCCATCGGCCTGGTCGACCTGGCGCCCTTCCTCGGCCGCTGCCGCGTCATCCACGCCATCGGCTGCGGGCCGCTGGTGCTGCCGGCACACATCGCCCATGCACTCGCCGACCTGCCGCCGCGCGTGCTGGTGCGCACCTATGCACAAGCGCCGCTGGACCGCTTCGACCCCGAGCTCACTGCCTACGCGCCCGAGACGGTGGAACTGCTGGCCGACCGCGGCGTGCTGCTGGTGGGCATCGACACCGCCAGCATCGACCCCGCCGACAGCAAGACGCTCGACAGCCACCAGGTGATCCGCCGCCGCGGCCTGCGCGTGCTCGAGAACCTGCTGCTCGACGACGTGCCCGCGGGCGACCACGAACTGATCGCCCTGCCCCTGAAACTCACCACGGCCTGCGCCTCCCCCGTGCGCGCCGTGCTGCGGGAACTGCCATGAACCGACAAGACGCCCTGGCGCTGGACGCCGCCGACCCGCTGGCGCCGCTGCGCCACCAGTTCACGCTGCCCGAAGGCGTGCTCTACCTCGACGGCAATTCGCTGGGCGTGCTGCCCGCGGCCACCGCGGCGCGCGTGCAGCAGGTGGTGGCCGAGGAATGGGGCCAGGGGCTGATCCGCAGCTGGAACAGCGCCGGCTGGATCACGCTGCCGCAGCGCGTGGGCGACAAGATCGGCCGCCTGATCGGCGCGCAGCCGGGCGAGACGGTGGTGGCCGACTCGACCTCGGTGAACCTGTTCAAGGTGCTGAGCGCGGCGCTGTCCATCGTGCAGGCGGCATCCTCCACGCGGCGCGTGATCCTGTCGGAGCGCAGCAACTTTCCCACCGACCTGTACATCGCCGAGTCGCTGGCGCGCGAACGCGGCTTCGAACTGGTGCTGGCCGATGCCGACGCCCTGCCCGGCCTGCTCGACGACCGCACCGCGGTGCTGATGCTGACGCACGTGAACTACCGCACCGGCCGCATGCACGACATGGCGGCAGTCACGACTGCCGCCCACGCCGCGGGCGCGCTGGCGGTGTGGGACCTGGCCCACAGCGCCGGCGCGGTGCCGGTGGATCTGCACGGCGCGGGCGCAGATTTCGCGGTCGGCTGCGGCTACAAGTACCTCAACGGCGGCCCCGGCGCGCCGGCCTTCGTGTGGGTGCACCCGCGCCACGCCAGCGCCTTCCAGCAGCCGCTGGCCGGCTGGATGGGCCACGCCGCGCCGTTCGCCTTCACGCCCGGCTACCGGCCCGCGCCCGGCATCGCGCGCTACCTCTGCGGCACGCCGCCGCTGCTGAGCATGGCGGCGCTGGAGTGCGGCGTCGACACCGTGCTGGCGGCCGAGCCGCTGGGCGGCATGGGCGCGCTGCGCGCCAAGTCGCTGGCACTCACGCGCCTGTTCGCCGACGAGGTGGCGGCGCGCTGCCCGCAGCTGGCGCTGGCCTCGCCCGCCGACGATGCGCTGCGCGGCAGCCAGGTCTGCCTCACCTGCCCGGGCCAGACGGAGCTGGCCTATCCGGTGGTGCAGGCGCTGATCGGGCGCGGCGTCATCGGCGACTTTCGCGCCGGCGACCCCAGCCACCCGGCCGACGCGCTGGACATCCTGCGCTTCGGCTTCACGCCGCTGTACCTGCGCTACGTCGACGCCTTCGACGCCGCCGTGCACCTGCAGCAGGTGCTGGACAGTGGCGAGTGGCGCCGCCCCGAGTTCAACCGCCGCCACGCGGTGACCTGAAGGAGACGGGCATGAGCGGCTGTCCCATGGGCCACGGCGCGGGCGACGCGCCGGCCCCGTCCGCCAGCGGCGCTGCCGCACCGGCCGCACCCGGCCACCACGGCGCCAAGCTCGACTTCGCCGGCGACATGAGCTACGGCGACTACCTGCATCTCGACGCGGTCCTGAACGCGCAGCATCCGCTGAGCCCCGACCACAACGAGATGCTGTTCATCGTGCAGCACCAGACCAGCGAACTGTGGATGAAGCTGATGCTGCACGAACTGCGCGCGGCCATCGGCGCGGTGGCGCAGGACCAGCTGGGCGCGGCCTTCAAGATGCTGGCGCGCGTCTCGAAGATCATGGAGCAGCTGGTGCACGCCTGGGACGTGCTGGCCACGATGACGCCGCCCGAGTACAGCGCCATCCGCCCCTACCTCGCCAACAGCAGCGGCTTCCAGAGCTGGCAGTACCGCTGCATCGAGTTCAGCCTGGGCAACAAGAAGGCGGCGATGCTGCTGCCGCACGCCCACCGCCCCGACCTGCTGGCCCACGTGGAAGCGGCCTACCGCGCGCCCAGCCTGTACGACGAGTCGCTGCGCCTGCTGGCGCGGCGCGGCCTGGCGGTGCCGGCCAGCCACACCGAGCGCGACTGGACGCAGCCCTACCGCGAAGACGCGGCGGTCGAGCAGGCCTGGCTGGCCGTGTACCGCGCACCGCAGACCTACTGGGACCTGTACCAGCTGGGCGAGGAGCTCACCGACCTGGAAGACGCCTTCCGGCTCTGGCGCTTCCGCCACGTGACGACGGTGGAACGCATCATCGGCTTCAAGCGCGGCACCGGCGGCACCAACGGCGTGGGCTACCTGCGGCAGATGCTCGACACCGTGCTGTTCCCCGAGATCTGGCGCCTGCGCACCGATCTGTAAGGAACGGTCCGCACGCGCGACCCCGGCGCGGGCGCTGCGCTATCGTGGCGCGATGTCTTCCGAGGTCGACCGCCCGCCCCCGCCGGGCCCCCCGCGTCCGCTCCGTCCTGCCAGCCGCTGGCGCACCGCGCTCGTCGAAGCCGGCCCGCTGGCCAGCGTGCTGGTGTTCGTGATGCTGGCAGCGCTGGCGGTGGGGGCCTACCGCGTGCTCGACCCCACGCCCGAGCGCCGCCTCGTCATCGCCACCGGCCCCGACCAGGGTGCCTACGGCGAGTTCGCGCAGCGCTACCTGCCGCTGCTGCAGGCGCACGGCGTGCAGGTCGCGCTGCGGCGCACGCAGGGCTCGCGCGAGAACCTGGCGCTGCTGCGCGACCCGGCCTCGGGCGTGCATGCGGCCTTCGTGCAGAGCGGCGCCGACCCTGCGCAGGCGCAGCAGGCGGCGGCGTCGGGCGGCCTGGTCTCGCTGGGCAGCGTGGCGGTGGAGCCGCTGTGGCTGTTCTACCGCAGCGACGCCGCACGGCGCCTGCTCGGCCCGCAGGCCGCGCCGCCCACGCGGCTGGCGCAGCTGCAGGGCTGGCGCATCCACACCGGCCCGGCCGGCGGCGGCTCGGGACCGCTGTTCCGGCAGCTGGCCGAAGCCAACCGGCTCGACACCACGGCGCTGGAGGCCGGCGGCCAGGCCGCCGTGAACGGCGTGGTCGAGCTGGTGCAGGGCCGCATCGACGCGCTGGCGCTGGTCTCGGCGGCCGACGCGCCGCTGGTGCAGTACCTGCTGCAGACGCCCGGCGTGCAGCTGTTCGACTTCGCGCAGTCCGAGGCCTACGCGCGCCGCTTCCCGTTCCTGAAGCCGCTGGTGCTGCCGCGCGGCGTGGTCGACCTCGCCACCGACCTGCCGCCGCAGGACGTGCGCATGGTGGCGGCCACGGCCTCGCTGGTGGCGCGCGACGACCTGCATCCGGCGCTGGTGCAGCTGCTGGTGCAGGCGGCGCGCCAGGCGCACGGCCAGGCCGGCTGGTTCAACGCCAGCGGCGAGTTCCCCAACCCCACGGCGGCCGAGCTGCCGCTGTCGGACGAGGCCGAACGCTTCTACCGCAGCGGCCCGCCGCTGCTGCAGCGCTACCTGCCGTTCTGGCTGGCCAACTTCATCGACCGCATGTGGATCGTGCTGCTGCCGCTGCTGGCGGCGCTGCTGCCGCTGTCGCGCATCGTGCCGCCGCTGGTGGAGCTGCGCGTGCGCTCGCGCGTGTTCCGCTGGTACGCCAACCTGCGGGCGGTGGAGCAGGCGCTGGAACACGCCGCGCCCGACGCCGCCGAGCTGCGCCGGCTGCAGGCCGAACTGGACCGGCTGGACACGCAGACCGAGCACATCGGCGTGCCGCTGTCGTACACCAACGAGCTCTACGACCTGCGCGCGCACATCCATCTCGTGCGCAAGCGCGTGCTGGCGCGCCTGGCCGGCCTGCCCGACCCCGCCGGACGGTCCGGTCAGCCGGCGGCGTCGTAGGCCTGGCGCAGCCAGCCGGCCAGCATGGCGTCGACCTCGGCGCTGCTGGTGATGCGGGTCGTGGCCTGGCACATGCCCCCGGGCGGCAGCAGCTTCAGGCGCGGATGCGGCGCCAGGTCCCTGGCGTTCAGGCCGATCTCGACGCTGTCCTTGGTGGCCGGGCCCAGCATCGCGAACTGCTTCTTGCGTCGCAGGCTGACGTAGCCCTTCTTCGGCGCCTGCTCGAACGGCCCGAAGCCATCGACCACCGCCAGCACCGCGGCATGCAGCGGCCGCAGCGCGGCCTTGGCACCGGGATACAACGCCTCCAGCGGGTCGACCGGCGGCACGGCGGCAGCCGCGGCCGCCGGCGCGCCGGGCGGACCGTCCAGCGCCGGCAGCGGCTTGCCGAAGAACAGTGCCACGGTGTTGGCATCGCCGTAGCCCAGCGCGAAGTGCTGCATCAGCCAGCTGCGCCGCTCGCCGTGCCTGGCCAGCCCCGCGGCGCCCACGGCCGCCAGCAGCTCGGCGATGGACCTGCCGCTGCGCGCCTGGATGTTGCGCAGCTGGGTCAGCGTGGCGGCTTGCGGATCGGCCATGGCACCTGCCTCCTGCGACCGGACCCGGAGCCGGCCTGCCAGCATGCTGGCGCGCCACACGCCCTGGCGTCATCGGGGCCGACCCGGGGCTCCTAGAATCGCGACCTTGCCGCAGCCTTGCCGAGAGCCGCCACCATGGACACCCGCACCTCCCCGATCCGCCTGCGCATCACCCAGCTGCGCGAGGAACTGTCCCGGCAGGGCGTGTTCGCGCTGCTGGTGCCGTCGGCCGACCCGCACCTGAGCGAATACCTGCCCGAACGCTGGCAGGGCCGGCAGTGGCTGTCGGGCTTCACGGGCTCGATGGCGACGCTGGTGGTCACGGTGCAGGGCGCGGCGCTGTTCGCCGACAGCCGCTACTGGGTGCAGGCCGAGGCCGAACTGGCCGGCACCGGCATCGACCTGGTGAAGATCCCCACCGGCAATTCGTCGCTGCACCTGGACTGGCTGGCGCAGCACGTGCCGCGCGGCGCCACGGTGGCGGTGGACGGCCAGGTGCTGGGCCTGGCCGCGGCGAAGGCGCTGCGCGCCGCGCTCGACGCCGCCGGCGTGCCGCTGCGCACCGATCTCGACCTGCTGGACGCGATCTGGCCCGACCGCCCCGGCCTGCCGACGCAGCCCGTCTACGAACACCGCGCGCCGCAGGCGCCGCTGCCGCGCGGCGCCAAGCTGGCCACCGTGCGCGACGGCATGGCACGCGCCGGCGCCACCCACCACTTCGTCAGCACCGTCGACGACATCGCGTGGATCACCAACCTGCGCGGCAGCGACGTCACCTACAACCCCGTGTTCCTGGCGCACCTGCTGGTGGACGGCCGCGGCGCGACGCTGTTCGTGGCCGACGGCAAGATCGACGCCGCGCTGCAGGCCACGCTGGCCGCCGACGGCATCGCGGTGGCGCCCTACGCCGAGGCGCCCGCCGCGCTGGCGGCGCTGGGTGCCGGCGACACGCTGCTGGTGGACCCCCGGCGCATCACGTTCGGCCTGCGCGAGCGCGTGGGCGCGGCCGCCGCCGTGGTCGAGGCCATCAACCCCAGCACGCTGGCGAAGAGCCGCAAGACGGCCGAGGAAGCCGCCTTCGTGCGCGAGGCGATGGCCGAGGACGGCGCCGCGATGTGCGAGTTCTACGCCTGGTTCGAGGCCACGCTGGGCCAGGAACGCATCACCGAGCTGACGGTGGACGAACAGCTCTCGGCCGCGCGCGCGCGCCGCGCCGGCTTCGTGGGCCTGAGCTTTTCCACCATCGCCGGCTTCAACGCCAATGGCGCGATGCCGCACTACCGCGCCACCGACGACAGCCACGCCGTGATCGAAGGCGACGGCCTGCTGCTCATCGACAGCGGCGGCCAGTACCTCGGCGGCACCACCGACATCACGCGCGTGTGGCCCGTCGGCACCGTGAGCGCGGCGATGCGGCGCGACTACACGCTGGTGCTGAAAGGCACGATGAACCTGTCGCGCGCGCGGTTCCCGCGCGGCACGCCGAGCCCGATGCTCGACAGCCTGGCGCGCGCGCCGCTGTGGGCCGAGGGCATCGAATTCGGCCACGGCACCGGCCACGGCGTCGGCTACTTCCTGAACGTGCACGAAGGCCCGCAGAGCATCAGCAAGGCGGTGGTCGAGCCGCACATGGCGATGGAGCCGGGCATGATCACCAGCATCGAACCCGGCGTCTACCGCCCCGGCCAGTGGGGCGTGCGCATCGAGAACCTGGTGCTCAACGTGCCGGCCGCCACCGACGGCGTGTTCGGCGAGTTCCTGGAATTCGAGACGCTGACGCTGTGCCCGATCGACACCCGCTGCATCGATCGCAGCCTGCTGCGCGCCGACGAGATCGACTGGCTCAACCGCTACCACGCCACCGTGCGCGAGCGCCTGGCGCCGCGGGTGTCGGGCGCGGCGCTGGCCTGGCTGCAGGCGCGCACGCAGCCGATCTGAGCTGCACGGCGCTGAACGCACACGGGTGAACGCACTCGGCATCGACCTCGGCGGCACCAAGATCGAGGCCGTGGTGCTCGACGCCGCCGGCCACCTGGTCTGGCGCCAGCGCGTGGCCACGCCGCAGGGCGACTATGCCGCCACGCTGCAGGCCATCGCCGCGCTCGCCGACGCGGCCCGCGGCGCGGGCCACGGCCCGTTCAGCATCGGCATCGGCACGCCAGGCGCACTGGCGGCCGGCGGGCTGATGAAGAACTGCAACTCCACCTGCCTGAACGGCCGGCCGCTGCGGCAGGACCTGCAGGCGCTGCTCGGGCAGCCGGTGGCGCTGGCGAACGACGCCAACTGCCTGGCGCTGTCGGAAGCCACCGACGGCGCCGGCGCCGGCTTCGGCGTCGTCTTCGCGGTGATCCTGGGCACCGGCACCGGCGCCGGCATCGCGGTCGACGGCCGGGTGCTGACCGGCCCGAACCGCCTGGCCGGCGAGTGGGGCCACAACCCGCTGCCCTGGGGCGCGCCGGGGGAAGACCCGCTGCTGGCCTGCTACTGCGGCCGCAGCGGCTGCGTGGAAACGCTCGTCAGCGGCCCCGGCCTCGCGCGCGACCACGCGCTGCTGCGCGGCGGCACGCTCGACGGCCCGGCGATCGCCGCCGCGGCCGCGGCCGGCGACGCCGCGGCCCAGGCCACGCTGGAACGCCACGCCGGCCGCCTGGCCCGCGCGCTGGCGGCGGTGGTGAACCTGCTCGACCCCGACGTGGTGGTGCTCGGCGGCGGCCTGTCGCGCCTGCCCGGGCTGGTGGACCGCGTGCAGGCGCGCTGGAGCGACTGGGTGTTCTCCGGCGGCGTGCGCGAGCCCGTGCGCACGCCGCTGCGGCTCAGCCTGCACGGCGACGCCTCGGGCGTGCGCGGCGCCGCGTGGCTGGGCCGCGCGCTCGGCCGGACACAGCCCTGATGCCGCCGGCCTGACGCCGCCGGCAGCAGCCCGTCGCGGCCGGTCGCGGCTCGTCCCGCGCAGGCGCCCGTCCGTCATGCGGGTGTTGGCAAGGCGCGGGCGGCGTCCTACATTGCCTTCCGGAGCAGGTGTCCTGTGTCTGCTCCTGATCGACCCTCCTCCAGCGACCCCGGGGCACAACCCCACGAAGGGGCCGCGACCTTCGGGGCCGGCGCCCGTGCCGCGGGCACCGGCCCCACTTTTCTGGGGGGTCCGCGGGCGGGCTGTCACAGTCACACACGCCCGGGCCCCCCAATGGTGGCACGCTCGCACCCATGCGCCGCCTGCTGAAGACCACCGCCATCCTTGCCGCCGTCCTGCTGGCCCTGCTGCTGGCCGCCATCGGCCTGTTCGTCGCCACCTTCGACCCCGACGCCCACAAGGCCTGGCTGATCGAGCAGGTGCAGGCCCGCACCGGCCGCACGCTGGCGGTGCCCGGGCCGGTGGAGCTGCGCCTGTTCCCCACGCTCGGCGCGCGTGTCGGGGCCGTGGCCCTGTCGGCGCCGCGCAGCGCCGAGCCCTTCGCGGCGCTGCGATCGGCCCAGGTCTCGGTGGCCCTGTGGCCGCTGCTGCGGCGGCAGCTGGTGGTGGACCGCATCGAGATCGATGGCCTCGATGTGCAGCTGGTGCGCAACGCCGACGGCAGCACCAGCATCGACGACCTGCTCGGCACCCGCGCGAGCACGCCCGCGTCGGCCCCGACGCCGTCCGCAGATGGCGCCGCCTCGGCAGTGCCGGTCCGGCCGCTGCAGTTCGACATCGCCGGCATCGCGCTCACCGACACCACGCTGCGGCTGGACGACCGCGCCGGGCCGCGTCGGCTGACGCTGTCGCACGCCAGCCTGCGCACCGGCCGCGTGGTGCCGGGGCTGCCGGTGGACCTGCAATTCCAGGGCCGGCTGGCCGGGGATGCACCGCAGATCGACACCACGCTGCAGCTGCAGGCCCGTGTGACGGCCACGGCGGCACTCGACCGCATCACGCTGGAGACGGTGCGCGCCGAAGTCGCGGGGCGCGTGGCCACGCTGACCGGCCTGCAGCTCCGGCTGAGCGTGCCCAGCGCCACCTGGGCCGCGCGTTCGCTGCAGGTGCCGGCGCTGGAGCTGCAGGCCGATGCCGGCAGCCTGCAGCTGCGCAGCGCCGGCAGCGCAGCGCTGGACCTGGCGCGGCAGCGCCTGGACAGCACACTGGCCGGGCGCCTGGACCGCAGCCAGTTCCAGGCCAAACTGGGCCTGGCCAGCTTCACACCGGCCGCCATCCGCTTCGATCTGGAGGTCGACCAGATCGACCTCGACCGCTACCGCAGCCCGGCGCCCGCGGCGGCCGCGGCTGCCAGCGCGCCGGCGACCGAGACGCCCCTGGACCTGTCGGCACTGGCCGCCCTCGACGCGCGCGGCGCCGTGCGCGTGGGTGCGCTGCAGGTGGCGGGGCTGAAGACCACCGCGCTGCGCACCGACCTGCGGGCGGCGGGCGGCCGCATCGAGCTGGCGTCACTGGCGGCGCAGCTGTACGGCGGGCGGCTCTCGGGCCGCGTGGGTGTGCAGGCGGCGGCGGTGCCCCGCTTTGCGCTGCAGGCCGCACTGACGGGCGTGCGCGTGGGCCCGCTGCTGGCCGACCTGCTGGCGAAGCCGGCGCCGCTGGAAGGCGTGGGCGACGTGGTGCTGGACCTGGCCACCCAGGGCGGCAGTGTGGCGGCGCTGCCGGGCGCGCTGCAGGGCGGCGCCCGCGTGGTGTTGCGCGACGGCATGGTGCGCGGCATCAACGTGGCGCAGACGCTGCGCCGCGCCCGCGCGCAGCTGACCGGCGGCGATGTCCAGTCCGGCAGCGCCAGCGCCGCCGAGAGCACCGACTTCAGCGCGCTCACCGCCAGCTTCCGCATCCGCGATGGCGTGGCCCGCAACGACGACCTGCAGGCCAGCTCGCCGCTGCTGCGGGTGGGCGGCAACGGCGACATCGACATCGGCCGCCGCACGCTCGACTACCTGGTGCAGGCCACCGTGGTGGCCACGCTAGAGGGCCAGGGCGGCCCCGAACTGCAGGCCCTGCGCGGCCAGACCATTCCGGTGCGGCTGCAGGGCCCCTTCGACGCGCTGCGCTACCGCGTCGAGTTCGGCAGCATGGCGCGCGACCTCGCGAAGCAGAAGCTGGAGCCGAAGGCGCGGGAAGCGCTCGACAAGGCCAAGGACGACGCCAGGCAACGGTTGGGGGACAAGCTGCAGGATCTACTCAGGAAGTAGCTCCCGGGCTCGCTCCCAGCTGCGATCCGCTCGCCGGATCAGGCTTTTCCGTGCTTTGCGATGAGGTCGCGCGCGGTCTGCAGCAGCTTCTTGCCGTCGAAGCCGCGCTTGCCCATGTCGGCCACCCATTCGTCGTCGATCTGCGCCGACTGCTTGATGAACTGCTCGCGGTCGGCGGCGCTGATGGTGTAGATGGTGTTGCCGCGGTCGACGGCGCTCTTGCGGCCGTTGGCGTCGTTGCCCTGCTGCGTCTTGCCCAGCCAGGCCGAAGTGGCCATGCCCGAGTTGGCGTCGATCACCTTCTTCAGGTCGGGCGCCAGGCCCTCGTACCTGGCCTTGTTCATCGCCATCACGAAGGTGGTGGTGTAGAGCGCCGGGCCGCTGCCGTCGAATTCGCTGTGGAACTTGGTCAGCTCGTGCACCTTCACCGAGGGCACCACCTCCCAGGGGATCACGCAGGCCTCGATGGTGCCCTTGCTCAGCGCGTCGGGGATGCCCGGCAGCGGCATGCCCACGGGAATGGCGCCGAGCGAGCCCAGCATCTTCGTCACCTGGCGCGTCGGGCCGCGCACCTTCATGCCGCGCAGGTCGCCGGCCGTCTTGATCTGCTTGCTGGCGGAATGGAACATGCCCGGGCCGTGCACGTGCAGCGCAATGACGTGCGTGTCCTTGAACTCGTCGGGGGCGACGGTCTGCACGTACTCCCAGTAGGCCTTGGACGTGGCCTCGGCGTTGTTCATCATGAACGGCAGCTCGAAGGCCTCGATGCGCGGGAAGCGGCCGGCGGTGTTGCCAGGCAACGTCCACACCACGTCGACGACGCCGTCGCGCGCCTGGTCGTACAGTTGCACCGGCGTGCCGCCGAGCTGCATCGCCGGGTAGCCCTCGAACTTGATGCGGCCGCCGGACTCCTTCTCGACCTTCTCCATCCAGGGCTTGTGCATCAGCAGCCACACGTTGGACTGCGGCGACATGAAGGTGTGGAACTTCAGCGTCACGGTCTGCTGCGCCAGCGCGGCCAGCGGGGTGCCCAGGGTGGCTGCGGCGGCGGCGCCTTGCAGCAGGGAACGGCGTTTCATCGAAGCGGTCTCCGGCGGGTGATGGTGAAGCGTCGAAGGTAGCGGCCGCCCCTGCGGCGGGCTTCGCGGTTTACCCTGATCCAACCGGCGCAGCGCGGCGCGAGTCCCTCCGCGGGGATGCGCGAGAATCGACGGCAATCCGACACCCAGGACCTCCCCGGCTTGTTCCGCACCCTGCGCAGTCAGTACCTGCTGGTCAGCCTGGTCACCTTCGCGGCCATGGTGCTGCTGCTGCTTTGGAACGCGCAGCACCTGATGCAGCAGGTGCTGGACGAGCGCTTCGAGGAAGAGCAGCAGGCCTACGCGCCGCTGATGGTGGCCGCACTCGGCCCCCTGCTGGCGGTGCGCGACTACCCGACCATCACCGAACTGGTCGAGCAGAACATGCGCAGCCGCAACCTCGACTTCGTCGAGCTGCTCGACACGCGCCAGCGCGTCGTCGCCCGTGCCGGCACGGTGCCGCAGGCCGGGCCGGGCGGCGTGCAGCCCGGCGGCCACCGCGTGGCCGAGGTGCCGGTGCAGCTGGCCGGCCAGACCCTGGGCCTGGTGCGTTTCGGCATCCGCACCGACGCCCTGACGCTGGCGCGCGAACGCCTGTGGCGCAACGGCCTGGCGATCGGCGCCGGCGTGCTGCTCACCGGCATGCTGCTGCTGGCGCTGGGCATGGGCTGGCTCAGCCGCGGCTTCAGGCAGCTGTCCGCGGCCAGCAGGCGCATCGCCGGCGGCGACTACGCCACGCGCCTGCCGCCGAGCCGCGTGCAGGAACTCGACGAGCTCAGCGGCGCCTTCAACCGCATGGCGCAGGCGGTGCAGAGCCAGCTCACCGAGCTGCAGGACAACCAGCAGTTCCTGCGCGGCGTGCTCGACACGCTGAGCGAGGGCTTCGTGATCGTCGACCGCGACAACCGCCTGATCGACTGCAACGAGACCTTCCTGCGCCTGCATGCGATGCAGCGCGAGCAGGGCCGCATCTTCGACCCGACCCGCAGCGGCACGCGGCTGTTCGACGCCGAGGGCGTGCTGGTGCCCGACGAGCGCCGTGCCACGCGGCTGGCCCTGCAATCCGGCCAGCCCGAGCGCGACCGCCGCGCCCGCATCGAACGCCCCGACGGCAGCAGCTCCTGGGTCAGCGTCAATGCCTCGCCGCTGCGGCGTGTCGGCGAGTCCAGCCCCTGGGCGGCGCTCGCCACCTTGACCGACATCACGCCGCACGTCGAAGCCGAGCGGCAACTGCGCGACAGCAACGAACGCCTGGAGCAGCGCGTGCGCGAGCGCACCGCCGAGCTGCAGCGCGCCAAGGA
The DNA here is from genome assembly GCF_049810355.1 of Rubrivivax soli. GTDB lineage: Bacteria > Pseudomonadota > Gammaproteobacteria > Burkholderiales > Burkholderiaceae_C > Rubrivivax. The sequence goes on along the minus strand of NZ_CP187368.1, from coordinate 5,161,708 downwards.
CGAGGCCGAGCGCGCCAGCCAGTCCAAGAGCGAGTTCCTCTCGCGCATGAGCCACGAGCTGCGCACGCCGCTCAACGCCATCCTCGGCTTCTCGCAGCTGCTGTCGCTGGAGCGGCAGCGCCTGAACGAGACCGACCTGGGCCGGCTGCAGCAGATCGAGGCGGCCGGCTGGCACCTGCTGGCGCTCATCAACGACGTGCTCGACCTCGCGCGCATCGAGGCCGGCGCGATGACGACCTCGCTCGAGCCGGTGGAACTGGTCGCGCTGGCGGCCGAGACGCTGCCGATGCTGCGGGCCCAGGCCACGGCGCGCGGCATCACGCTGCAGCCGCCCGCCGCCGAGGCCGGCGGCGCCTGGGTGCTGGGCGACCGCAAGCGGCTCAAGCAGGTGCTCACGAACCTGCTCAGCAATGCCATCAAGTACAACCGCGACGGCGGCAGCGTGACGCTCTCCGTGCACGCGCCCGGGGACGGGCGCCGCGTGCTCAGCGTGCACGACACCGGCCGCGGCTTCCAGCCCGAACAGCTGCAGCAGCTGTACCAGCCGTTCACGCGCTTCGTGGCCGACGGCGAGGCGACCGAGGGCACGGGCATCGGCCTCGTGATCACGCGGCGCCTGGTCGACCTGATGGGCGGCGTGCTCGACGTGCAGTCGCAACCCGGGGTGGGTTCGGTCTTCAGCGTCGCGCTGCCGGCCTGTGCGCCGCCGCAGGTCACGGCACCCGTGCCGGCGCAGCCGCCCGCCGCGGATCCCGTACCCGACGGTGCCATGCGCCGCCTGCTGTACGTGGAAGACAACCCGTCGAACGTGGAACTGCTGCGCCAGGTGCTGCGCCTGCGGCCGGGCTGGCAGCTCGAGGTGGCCGCCGACGGCCATCTCGGCCTGCGGCGCGCCCAGGACGGTGCGCGTGCGGGCACGCTGGACCTCGCGCTCATCGACATCGACCTGCCGGGGCTGGACGGCGTGGAGCTGTGCCGCCGGCTGCAGCGCGACCCCGCCACGCGCGGGCTGCCGCTGCTGGCGCTCAGCGCCAACGCGATGCCGGCGGACATCCGCCGCGCCATGGCCGCCGGCTTCCAGGCCTACCTGACCAAGCCCATCGACGTGGCCGCGCTGCTGGCGCGGCTGGACCGCGTGCTGGCCGCACGCCCCGCCGCTCCGGAGCCACCGCCATGACGACACGCCGCGCCAGCCTGGCTTGGCTGGGCACGGGCTGGGCGCTCGCCGGCGCCGCCACCGCGCAGCGCCCGCCGCTGCGCATCGCGCTCGCGCCGTTCCTGTCCCCGGCCGCGCTGCTGGCCGTGTTCCGCCCGCTGCGCGAGCACCTGGAACACGCGCTGCAGCGTCCGGTGGAGATGGTGACCTCGCGCGACTTCCACAGCCTGGTCGGCGAAGCCCGGCGCGGCGAGCACGACGTGGTGCAGTTGCCCGCGCACCTGGCGCGGCTGGCGATGCTGGACTGGCGCTACCAGATGCTGGCAGGGCCCGACGAACGCGTGGAGGTGGTCGTCGGCGTGCGGGGCGCCGGCCCGGTGCGCAGCATCGGCGACCTGCGCGGGCAGCGCGTGGGCATGCTGGACGCGCTGTCGCTCACGGCCACCGTGGGCCGCGCCTGGCTGCAGGCGCAGGGCCTGGACGGCGCGGTGACGGTGGTGGCGCAACCGTCGGTGAATGCGGCGCTGTACGCGCTGGAACGCGGCGAGATCGGCGCCTTCGTGGCCGCCGACACGCAACTGGCCACCTTGCCCGCCAGCACCCCGCGCGGCGAGCGCGTGCTGGTGCGCATCGGCGGCATCCCGGGCCCGCTGTTCCTGGCGCGACACGACCTGCCGGCAGCGGAGCGCGAGGACCTGCGCGCAGCGCTGCTGGCCTTCCAGCCCGACCCGGCGCGGCCCCGCGCGGCCAGCAACGCCCCGCTGCGCCCGGTGCCGGCGGCCAGCATGGCGGCCCTGGATGCCTACGTGGTCGTGGCGCGGCAGCTGCTGGCGCAGGGCGCGCGCTGACGCGGCGCCCGCGCCGCTACACCAGCACCTTCACCAGCCACAGCGACACCGCGGGGAAGAACAGCAGCAGCAGCGTGCGCAGCACGTCGCTGGCCAGGAAGGGCAGCACACCGCGGTAGCTCTCGGCGATGGGCACGTTCTTCGCGAGCCCGTTGACGACGTAGACGTTCAGCCCCACCGGCGGCGCCAGCAGGCCGAAGCCCACCGTCATCAGCACCATGATGCCGAACCAGATCGCGACACTTTCCCTGGGCATGCCGAAGTCCAGGCCCATCACCATCGGGAAGAAGATCGGGATGGTCAGCAGGATCATCGACAGCTCGTCCATCACCGCGCCCAGCACCACGTAGAACAGCAAGATGGCGCTGACCACCAGCAGCGGGCTCAGCCCCCAGCTGCCCACCACGCCGGCCAGCTGCGCCGGCACCTGCGTCAGCGCCAGCGCCGCGTTCATCAGGTCGGCGCCGAGGAAGATCAGGAAGATCATCGCCGAGCTCTCGGCCGTGGCGTAGAAGCACTGCTTGAACTTGGCCCAGGTGATCTCGCGCTTGGCCAGCGCCGCGACGAAGGTGGCCGCGGCGCCCACCGCAGCACCTTCGGTGGGCGTGAACTTGCCGGTGTAGATGCCGCCGAACACGAGCACGAAGATGGCCGCGATCGGCGCCACGCCCCCCAGCAGGCCGGCATCGAGCTTCGGGGTGCCTGCGCTGTCGTGCTCGGGCGCGTGGCCCGGCACCAGGCGCACGTAGATGCCGATGGCCAGCATGTAGCCGAGCATCGCGATGATCCCGGGCACCATCGCCGCAGCGAACAGCTTGGCGATGTTCTGCTCGGTCAGGATGGCGTAGATGACCAGCGGCACCGACGGCGGGATCAGGATGCCCAGCGTGCCGCCGGCGGCCAGGGCGCCGGTTGCCAGGCGGCCGCTGTAGCCGTGGCGGCGCATCTCGGGCAGGGCCACCTGCGTGATCGTGGCAGCGGTGGCCACCGACGAGCCGCAAATGGCGCCGAAGGCCGCGCTGGCCAGCACCGAGGCCATCGCCAGGCCGCCGCGGAAGCGGCCCATCACCGCCGCCGCGAAGTTGAACAAGGCTTTCGAGATGCCGCCCTGCGTGGCGAAGTTGCCCATCAGGATGAACAGCGGGATCACGCTCAGGTCGTAGCTGGCGAAGCGCGCGAAGGCCTGCGTGTTGAGGAAGCTCGCCAGCGGCAGCCAGCCCGCCTTCAGCACATAGCCCAGGGCGCCCGCGGCGAACATCGCGATCGCGATCGGCACGCGCACCGCCATCAGCCCGAGCATGGTGGCGAAGATCAGCACGGTCAGCGCGATCGGCGTCATGCGCGTGCCTCCGAGGCCGCGGTCAGGCCCTCGAAGCCGCGCACGGCCTGCACCAGGCCGATCACCACGCACAGCGCCAGCGGCGGCACCATGCCGGCGTAGACGATCCACTCCGGCAGGCCCAGCATCATCGTGCCCGACTGCGACTGCCACGCGCTCAGCCCGCCCACCGCGGTGCGCCAGGCCATCAGCGCCATCACCAGCGCGTACAGCAGCGCGCCGACGCGGTCCATGGCCGCATGCGTGGCGGCCCCGGCGCGCGCGGTGAAGAAGTCGACGATGATGTTGCCGCGCCTGACCTGGCACCAGGGCAGGAACAGCGCGATGGCCGCACCCGCCGCGGCGCCCGAGAGCTCGAAGTCGCCGACGATGGTCCAGCCGGTGGTGTTGCGGCCGACGAGGCTGGCGCAGGTCATCAGCGTGATGACGGTCAGCAGGCAGCCGGCCAGCACGGCACAGGCCTGCGCCAGCAGGGTGAGAAGTCGCAAGATCGGGTCCCTCCGGAGCGCGGTGTCGGCGTCGGCGCCGACGCCTGTGATGTTGGCAGTCAGTAGCGGCCGAAGTACTCGCGCCGCTGCCAGGCGGCGGGGTCGTCGGCTTCGTCGTGGCGTGCCTGCTCGGCGCGCTTGACGGCACTGTACGCGGCCGCCAGCGGCGCGCCCAGCCCGCCGGTGAGGGTGGCGTCGGCCTCGAACGCGGCGATGGCCTCCGGCAGCCCCGCGGGCAGGCGCTCTGCGGCGCCTGCGCCGTCCAGCGCATCGGTGGCCGGCGGCGGCTGCAGGCCGCGCTGCAGGCCGTCGAGCCCCGCGTGCACCTGCGAGGCGATGTAGAGGTACGGGTTGGCCAGCGGCTCGCCGAGACGGTTCTCGATGCGCGTGGCGGCGTCGCCCGGCCCGCCCAGCACGCGCAGCATCGTGCCGCGGTGGTCGCGGCCCCACTGCACCGCCACCGGCGCCATGCTGTCGGGGCGGAAGCGTTCGTAGCCGTTCACGGTGGGCACCGCGCACAGCGCCGCGCCGCGCGCGTGCGCCAGCAGACCGGCCAGCCAGGCACTGCCGGCGGCGGACAGCCAGTGGCGGGCGTCGTCGCGGCCGGCGCGCGTGCCGGCGTCGCTGCCGTCGCCGTCTTCGCCGTGGGGCACGAAGGCATTGCTGCCGTCGGCCAGCCGCCGCAGCGACTGGTGCAGGTGCCAGCCGCTGGACATGATGCTGTCGAAGGGCGGCCGGCAGACGAAGGTGGCGAGAAAGCCGGCGCGCCGCAGCGCCTGGCGCACGCCGTTGCGGAACAGCAGCATCTGGTCGGCCGCGGCCAGCGCGTCGGTGGCGTCGAACACGGCCTCGAACTGGCTCGGGCCCATCTCGATCTCCAGCGAGCGCAGCGGCAGGCCCAGGCCCTGCGCGGTGCGGCGCACGAGGGCCAGCATGTCGTCGCAGGCGTCGGCGTGGGCTTCGCTCAGCAGTTGCCAGCCCGGGTGCAGCAGCGCCACCGCGGGCGGCTCGGCCGGCCACGCGGCCTGCGCGGGGTCGTCGCGGGCATCGGTGATGCGGTAGACGTGGAACTCGACCTCCAGCCCGCAGGTCAGCCCGAAGCCGGCATCGGCCAGCCGCTTCAGCGCCGCCTGCAGCACGCCGCGCGGGTCGATCGGCACCGGGCTGCCGTCCTCGAACCAGGGCTGGGCCTGCAGCCAGCCGGTGCCCGGCGCCCACGGCAGCACGCGGAAGCTGTCGGGGTCGGGCAGCAGCAGCACGTTGTTGGCGCGGCCCAGGCCCGCCAGGCCCGGCAGGCCCTGCAGCGCACCCGACGCGAACACCGGCAGCGCGGTGCGGTCCGCGCTGTCCTTCAGCAGCAGCGTGCTGACCATGCCGACGCCGTCCTCGAACGCCGCACGCAACGCGCCCGGCATCAGCGTCTTGCCACGCCAGGCGCCGTGCAGGTCGCCCCAGGCGATGCGCACCTGGTCCAGGCCCCAGTCGCGGGCGGCCTGCTGCACGCGTTCGGCGGCCGCGGCGTCGAAGACACCGCAGCGCTGTGCGAAGCAGCTCATGCCGGCGTTTCCGAACTCGCCGTGCTGCCCGCCTGCCCCCACGCTGCCCCGGCGCGCTTGGCCGCCGCCTGTGCCTGCCAGTGCGCTTGCCAGTCGGCGGCCGGGGCGATGCAGTCCATCGTGTCGGGGCCCTGCAGCGCCGCGGCCTGCGCGGGGGCCAGCGCCATCGGCGGCGTGCCGCCCTGGCGCACCGTCTCGATGGCCTGCAGCAGCAGCCGGCGGTGCGCGAGGATGACCTTGTCGCTGGTGCCCAGGTGCTCGCGCGTGCGGTCCTGGATCGGGCCCATGCTCTCCACCGCCCACTGGTCGTGCAGGTTGATGTCTTCCTCGCCCATGCCCAGGAAGGTGCGCGTGCGCTGCTCTTCGGGATCGAAGTTCCAGTGGTCGTGCCTGCCGTGCACGGGCACGTAGTCGGGCAGCGTCATGTGGGCCAGGCGCTGGCGGCGCATGGTCTCCTTGTCCAGCGGGCCGGCGAAACTGGTGAAGAACGAATACCAGTAGGTGTGCGTGTCGTCCACCGGCACGTGCAGCTGCGTGATGGTGACCGTCTCCGACAGCGGGATCACGAAGGTGTGCGGGAAGGCCGCGTGCGTCACGCGCACGTGCGTCAGCGCGTCGTCGATGTGGCGCAGCGTCGTCAGCCGCGTGAGGCCGGGCGCGACCTGCGCGTGGTGGATCTCGGGGCTGCAGACCTCGCGCATCACGCGCGTCATCGGCCAGCGCTCGCCGGCCACGCTGCCGGCGCTGGCGGCGCGGAACTGGCGGCCGTAGGCCTTGGCCTCGTCGCCGTGCTCGTCCTGCAGGTAGCGGTGCAGGAAGCTCGGGTGCGCGGGGTCGATGCCGACCTCGAAGGCCTGCAGCCAGTTGCAGTGCCACAGCCCCTTGAACGCGAAGCTGTGGCTGGCCGGTGCCACGAAGGCATCGAAGGCCGGCAGCGCCGGCGGCGTGCTGCCTTCGGGGCCGAGGTAGGCGAAGACCACGCCGGCGCGCACCTGCACCGGGTAGCTGCGCTGGCGCACGCGCTGGCACAGCGTCGAACCCATCGGTTCGGCCGGTGTCTCCAGGCAGCGGCCGTCGGGCGCGAACTTCCAGCCGTGGAACGGGCAGCGCAGGCCGTCGGGCTCGAGGCGGCCGAACGCCAGGTCGGCGCCGCGGTGCGGGCAGTCGCGGTCGATCAGCCCGAAGGTGCCCGCGCCGTCGCGGAACAGCACGAGGTCCTGGCCCAGCAGGCGCACGGCCTTCACCGGGCGCTGGTCCATGCGCGGGTCCAGGCGCGGGTCGAATTCGTCCAGCAGCGCGGCGGGCTGCCAGTAGCGGCGCATCAGGTCGCCGCAGGGCGTGCCCGGACCGATGCGGGTGACCAGGTCGTTGTGTTCGGCAAGCATCGGGCCAGTCTAGGTGCGGGCCCGCAGGGCGGCAATGCGCGACAACACGCAGGCGCGGGCCCGGCGGGGCTAGCATCGGGCGATGGACAACGACGCAGTGCTCGCGGGTGCCTCGGGGCTGGTGGGCCGCGAGCTGGCGCGCCAGTGGCCGGGCCCGGGCCGGTTGACGGCGCTGGTGCGCAAGCCCGGCGCCAGCGGCCCGACGCGGCCGCTGGTGGCCGAGCAGGTGGTGGACTTCACCGCGCTGCCGGCCCTGCCCGCTGCACGCACGGCGTTCTGCGCGCTGGGCACCACGATCGCGGTGGCCGGCTCGCAGGCGGCCTTCCGCGCGGTGGACTTCGACGCCGTGCTGGCCTTCGCGACCGCCGCACGCGCCGCGGGCGTGCGCTGCTTCGCGGCCGTGTCGGCGCTGGGCGCCGACGCCGGCTCGCGCAACTTCTACAGCCGCGTCAAGGGCGAGGCCGAGGACGCGCTGCAGGCGCTGGGCTTCCGGACGCTGCTGCTGGCGCGGCCCTCGCTGCTGGTCGGCGACCGCGCCGCGCTCGGGCAGCCCGTGCGCCGCGGCGAGCAGTGGGGCCACGCGCTCACCGCGCCGCTGGGCCGGCTGGTGCCGGCGGCCTGGCGGCCGATCGAGGCGGCCACCGTCGCGCGGGCGCTGCTGGGCGCCGCCGCCGAGGCCGGGCCCGGCGTGCACGTCCTGTCGTCGGCACGGCTGCAAACCCTGGGACGGACCCGCTGATGCAACTGCACTTCCTCGGCGCTGCCGACAGCGTCACCGGCTCGCGCCACCGCGTCGACATCGGCGGCCAGAGCCTGCTGCTCGACTGCGGCCTGTACCAGGGCTTCAAGGTGCTGCGCGAACGCAACTGGGCGCCGCCCGGCCCCGAGCTGCTGGGCGTGGACGCCATCGTGCTGAGCCACGCCCACCTCGACCACAGCGGCTTCCTGCCGGCGATGGCCAAGGCCGGCTGGCGTGGCCGCGTCTACGCCAGCCCGGCCACCTGCGCGCTGGCCGAGGTGCTGCTGCTCGACAGCGCGCACCTGCAGGAAGAAGACGCGCGCCGCGCCAACCGCTACGGCTACTCGCGCCATGCCAAGGCGCTGCCGCTGTACACCAAGGCCGACGCGCGCCGTGCGCTGGCGCAGCTGGTGCCGCTGGCCCCGGGGCGCGTGCTGCCGCTGGGCCCGGTGACCGTGCAGCTGCACCCGGTGGGCCACCTGCTGGGGGCCTGCGCGGTGCAGGTGCGCCACGGCGACGACAGCCTGGTCTTCAGCGGCGACGTCGGCCGCAGCAACGACCTGCTGATGCCGCCGCCCGCACCGCTGCCCGAGGCCGGCGTGCTGCTGGTCGAGTCGACCTACGGCAACCGCCTGCACCCGCCCGAAGACGTGATGGAGCGCCTGGGCGCCATCGTGCGCGACACCATCGGCCGCGGCGGCTCGGTGCTGCTGCCCACCTTCGCCGTGGGCCGCGCGCAGGCGCTGCTGCTGGTGCTGCAGCGCCTGCGCCGCCGCGGACTGATCCCCGAGGACCTGCCGATCTTCCTGGACAGCCCGATGGCCGTGGCCGCCACCACGCTGTACCGCAAGCACGGTGCGCTGCTGCGCGTGAAGCCGGCCGAGGTGCGCGCGCTGGTGGATGGCGTGCGCATGGTCGAGACGCCGCAGCAGTCGATGCGGCTGGTGCGCTCGCGCTACCCCAGCGTCATCCTCTCGGCCAGCGGCATGGCCACCGGCGGGCGCGTGCTGCACCACCTGAAGGTGATGGCGCCCGAGCCGCGGCACCACATCGTGTTCCCGGGCTTCCAGGTCAGCGGCAGCCGCGGTGCCAAGCTGGTGGCGGGCGCGACGGAGGTGAAGATCCACGGCGCGTACGTGCCTGTGCGCGCGCAGGTCAGCCATCTCGAGGGCTTCTCGGGCCATGCCGATGCCGGCGAACTGCTGGCCTGGCTGGGCGGGCAGGCGCAGGCGCCGCGCCAGACCTTCGTGGTGCACGGCGAGCCCGAGGCCGCCGACGCCCTGCGCTCGCGCATCGCCGACACGCTGCACTGGCGTGTGCGCGTGCCGGAACACGGCGAACGCGTGACGGTGTGACGCAGGCCGTCCCCGCGCTCTGGGGCCTGGCGGCGGCGCTGGGCAGCGGACTGCTGATCGGCCTGGAACGCGAGCGGCGCAAGGGCCGCGGCCGCGACCGCGAGGCCGCCGGCATCCGCAGCTTCACGCTGGCGGCGCTGGCCGGCGGCCTGGCGCAGACACTGCAGCAGCCGCTGCTGGTGGCGCTGGGCGGGCTGGCGGTGCTGGTGCTGGTGGGCGTGGCCTACGCACGCAGCCAGTTCGTCGCGCGCCAGCGCGACCCCGGGCTCACCACCGAGCTGGCGCTGGTCGTCACGTACCTGGTGGGCGTGCTGTGCGCGCAGGCGCCGGCGGCGGGCGCTGCCGCCGCGGTGGTGGTGGCCGTGCTGCTTGCGGCACGCGAGCGGCTGCACCGCTTCGCCACGCGCGCCTTGAGCGAAGGCGAACTGCACGACGCGCTGCTGCTGGCGGCGCTGCTGCTGGTGGCGCTGCCGCTGCTGCCGGCCGCGCCGGTGGCCTGGCTGGGCGGGCTGCAGCCGCGCATGCTGGGGCTGCTGGTGCTGCTGATCCTGGCGCTGCAGGCCGCGGGCCACGTGGCGCTGCGGCTGTTCGGCGCCCGCGCCGGGCTGGCGCTGTCGGGGCTGTTCTCGGGCTTCGTCTCCAGCACTGCCACCGTGGCCTCGATGGGCGCACGCGCACGCGCCGAACCGGCGCGGCAGGCGGCCTGCGAGGCGGGCGCGATGCTGTCCACCGCCGCCACCTGGGTGCAGGCGCTGCTGATGCTGACCGCGGTGTCGCCGCCGCTGGCCCGGCACATCGCGCCTGCGGCGGTGGCGGCGCTGCTGGTGGCCGCCGGCAGCGGCGTGTGGCGCGCCCGCGGCGCCGCCGCCGCGGCCACGCTGCAGCTCCGAGGCGGCGGTCCGCTGCGCGTGCGCGAGGCGTTGCTGGTGGCGGCGCTGCTGTCGGTGGTGACGCTGGCCGTGGGCGCGGCGCAGCGCCACTTCGGCGTGCAGGGGGTGTTCGCGAGCGTGGCGCTGTCGGCGCTGGCCGATGCGCACGCCAGCGTCACGGCGCTCGGCGGACTGCACGCCGCCGGTCAGGTGGCGCTGGACGACGCCGGCCTGGCGGTGCTGCTGGCCGTGAGCACCAACGCGCTGACCCGCAGCGTGGTGGCCTTCACGGCCGGCGGTGGTGGCTTCGGCACGCGCGTGGCGCTGTCGCTGGCGGCGTCCACCGCCTGCGGCTGGGCGGTGCTGCTGCTGGCGGCCTGACGCGGCAGCGGCCGGCAGCGGTGGCGGTTCAGACGAACTCGCCCTCGCGCAGCCACTTCGTCGCCACCCACTTCTCGCCCTGCGTGACCGGTGCGCCGCCGTGCAGCGTGCGTGTCACCGGGTGCGGCCGGTCGTAGCTGAAGAACACGGCGTTGCCCTTCACCGGCGCCACTTCCAGGTGCACGTCGGGGAAGGTGGTGGCGCCGCCGGCCTCGGGCGTGTTGAGGTAGATCACCAGCGTGCCCACGCGCTGGCCGCCGCGCTTGAGGATGGTGGCGCTGCCCGGCAGCGCGGGGTCGAAGTAGTCGTGGTGCGGCTTGTACTCGGCGCCGGGCCGGTAGCGCAGGATCTGCAGCCCTTCGCCGTTGACCAGCGGCCAGTTCACGAGCGCGGCGATGCGCTGCTCGATGCGGGTGATGAGCGGGGTCTCGCCGCGCTCGAAGAACATGCCGTCGCTGGTGCGCGCGGCGTTGACCTCGCTGCCGCCGGTGCTGTTGTCCACGGTCTCCGAGCGCAGCAGGCGCGGCCGGGCCAGGTCCATCAGCGCATCGCACTCGGCGTGCGTGAGCAGGCCGCCGAACACCACCACGCGCGGGCTGTGCATGGACACGAGCACGTCGACGCGGTGGCCGCCCGCCAGCAGCGCCGGCGGCGAACCCGCCAGCGCCGGCTCGGGCACGGGCACCTGCGGCGGCAGCGCCTGGCGCGCCGCGGCCACCGCGTCCAGCCGCTCGCGCAGCGTGGTCTCGAGCGCGGTCATCGCGGTGTTCTCGTCCCAGCCGCTGTGCATCATCGCGGCGACGACGTCTTCCGGGCGGCAGCCGGCTTCGGCCTGGGCGATGATCCAGCGGCGCAGTTCGTCGGTGACGGTCTGGGTGGTGGCGGTGGTCATGGCCGGCATTTTCCTCCGTCAGACGCGTCGGCGGAACACCAGCCGGTCGGGCGTGGACACCTCGGGCACGTGGGCGTAGCCGTCGGCGTCGAAGCCCAGCAGCTTCTTCGGCGTGGTGATGCGGTGCTGCACCACGTAGCGCGCCATCAGCCCGCGCGCGCGCTTGGCGAAGAAGCTGATGATCTTGTAGCGGTCGCCCTTCCAGTCCTCGAACACGCAGTCGATGACACGCGCGCGCAGCGCCGGGCGCAGCGCCACGCGGGCGTACTCGTTGGAGGCCAGGTTCACCACCACCGGGCGCGCGGCGTCGGCCTGCAGCGCGTTCAGGTGCTCGGCCACGGTGTCGCCCCAGTAGGCGTACAGGTCCTTGCCGTGCGGCGTGGCCAGCGCCGTGCCCATCTCCAGCCGGTAGGGCTGCAGGCGGTCCAAAGGGCGCAGCACGCCGTACAGGCCCGACAGCAGCACCAGGTGCTGCTGCGCCCAGCGCAGGTCGGCGGTCTTCAGCGTCTTCGCGTCGAGGCCGCCGTAGACGTCGCCGTCGAAGGCCAGCACCGCCGGCTTGCTGTTGGCCGGCGTGGCCTGCGGCTGCCAGGCGGCGTAGCGGCCGACGTTCAGCGCCGCCAGCGTGTCGGACAGCGCCATCAGCGACGCCACCTCGGCCGGCGTCTTGCGGCGCAGCACGGCGATCAGCTCGGCCGCGCGCGCGGAGAACTGCGGCTCGGTCGCCTGCCGGGCCACGGCGGCGGGCACGGGGGAGGTGTAGTCCAGGGACTTGGCGGGGGACAGCAGGTACAGCATGGGGAATGGACGAGGGGGGCGGTCAGTCGTGGTCGTGGTCAGAGTCGGAAACCGGGAGGCCGGGCACGGCCCCCATCGCTGCCGCCCAGGTGCGTGCCGGGATGTGGTTGCGCAGCCGGAAGATGGCGCGCTGCGCCAGCACCGGGTGCAGCACGTGGCCCACGCCTTCGGCGATGTCCATCGTGGCGTCGCCGTTCAGCGCGGCCAGCGCCTCAAGTGCGTCGCGGGCGTGCTGCGCCGGGATCACCGGGTCGGCGCTGCCGTGGAACAGGTGCAGCGTGGTGGCGCGCGGCGCCTGCTGCGGCGGCTGCGCGAAGCGCGCGCCGAAGGCCAGCACGCGCCCGGCCAGGCCGTCGGCGGCCAGCGCCGTCTCCAGCGCGAGGATGCCGCCCTGCGAGAAGCCGGCGATCGCGGTGGCCGCCGTGCCCACGCCCAGGCGCTGCTGCGTCTGGCGGATCCAGTCCAGCAGCCCGGGCAGCGCGGCCTGCACCCGTTCGACACGGCTGGCCTCGTCGATGCCCTGCACCGAAAACCACTGGCGCGCGCCTGGGGCGGCGGCCGGGTCGTCGAAGGCGTGCGGCGCATCGGGCGCCAGCAGCGCCGCCTGCGGGAACTCGGCGCGCAGTGCCTGCGCCAGCGGCGCCATCGCGGCACCGCTGCTGCCCACGCCGTGCAGCAGCAGCATCAGTTGCTCGGGGGCGCCCTGCGCGGGCAGCCATTCGATCGGGAGTTGCATGCCCCCGATTGTGCAAGGCCGCCAGCGGCTCGACTGGACCCTACTGCAGCGTGCGCGCCAGGAAGGCCAGCGTCTGCGCGAAGGCCTCGGCCTGCGCGCGGGCGTCGGCCGCGGGCTGGCCGCCCATCTGCATCGGACCCAGGTTGGTCTGCGTGCTGGGCGACCAGCCGCTGCCGCTGAGCGCGTGCCCGGCGTCGCGGTAGATCAGCGCCACCGTCTCGCGGCCCGCAGCGCCGCGGCGCTTCAGGATGTTGGCGGCCATGCCGCCGCTGTCCCAGACCTGGTCGTCGTGGCCGCCCACCACCAGCAGCGGGCCGGCGAACTGCTCCACCGGGATGCGCGCGGCGTCGATGCGCTGCGGGTGCGCGGCGCGGCCGCGGTCGTGCGGGCGGCGGATGCGCACCGGCTGGCCGGTCTGGAAGCCCAGGAACTCCTGCTCGAAGTCGACGTAGGGCACGAACGGCAGCGGCTTGCCCTGCCACGCAAACGACGACCGCTGCCCGCCCACCACGCCCGGGCCCCAGCCTTCCCAGACCACGTCGCTGGGCACGATGGCGACGACGCTGCGCACCCAGTCGAACTTCGTCGAGGCGATCAACACGAACTCGGCGCCCTTGCTGACGCCGTACAGCGCGATGCGCGCGGCATCGACCTCGGGCTGCTGCGCCAGCCAGTCGCGGGCCTGCTGCAGGCGGTCGACCGGGATGTCGGCGAAGGCCGCCGGCAAGGCCGGCAGTTCGGGCGGCTGCGGGCCGGCGGCGCCCCACGCCGCGGGCGAGTAGTACGGCAGCCCGAGCACCGCGTACCCGTGCGAGGCCAGCAGCCCGGCCTGGCGCAGGATGAAGCTGCCGCCTTCGCTGCCACCGAGCGCGATGATGGCCGGCTTCTTCGCCGCGCCGCCCGGCAGCCAGGCCAGCTTCGCGCCCGGAAAGGGCGTGGCCTCGCGCCACTGCAGCGCCGGCGCGGCGCTGCGCAGCTGCAGCGTCTGCGTGGCCACGGTCTGGCCGCCGATGCGGGCGGCCAGGCGCACTTCGCCGTCACCGTAACTGGCCAGGTCGGCCGGGGCCTCGCGCTGCGGCACCATCGACCACATCAGCCCGCGCAGGTCGGCGCCGCTGTAGCTGCCGCCGGGCAGCGGCTCGGCAGTGGCCAGGTCGAGCGTGCCGTCGGCGCCAGCCGTGAAGTCGGCCTGCGCGGCGTACAGGCGCCGGCCGCTGAAGTCGCGCACGGCGCGCGTGGCCGCGAGCGTCAGCGCCGCCCGCGGCGGCAGGCCCGCCAGGCGGATCTGCACCGGCGCGCCGGGCAGCACCTCGCCGGAGGCGGGCTGCACGTCGAAGCGCTGGGCCTGTGCCGGCGCGGCGCCGAGCAGTGCACCCAGCAGGGCCAGCGTGGCGGTCGTGACGAGTGTGGCGAGCGGCGCGCGCAGCGCACCCAGGGACGGCAGCGTCTTCATCGGGCGTGGGGGGCGAAGTGGACGGTGACCAAGACTAACCGCAGCGGCGAGGTCAGCACCGCGCGCGGGGTCACCGGAAGTTGCGGCTGCTGGTGGCCAGGCCCTGCAGCAGCGGCGTGTGGTCGACCAGCCGCCGCGCCACCAGGTGACGCACCTCGCCTTCGCACTGCCAGACGCCGTAGACCGTGAGCAGCGTGCTGGCCAGCAGCGGCTGGCGCTGCGCCTGCACCAGCTGCGGCCAGACGATGACGTTGACGGCGCCGGTCTCGTCTTCCAGAGTCACGAAGACGACGCCGTGCGCCGTCTCGGGCCGCTGCCGGTGCGTGACGAGGCCGCTGGCGCGCGCCAGCCGGCCGTTGGGGTAGTGGCGCAGCACCGCGGCCGGCTGCACGCGGAACGCCGCCAGCTGCGGCCGCAGGAGCGCCACCGGGTGCTGGCTGAGGCTGAGGCCGGTGCTGCGGTAGTCGGCCAGCACGGTGTCGGCCGGCTGCGGCGCCGGCAGCGGCAGCGCATCGACCGCGCCGTCTTCGTGCGTGCGCGTGGCGCGCAGCAGCGGCGTGGCACGGGTGTCGACACCGGCCACGGCCCAGGCTGCCTGCCGCCGGTGGCCGGCCAGGCCGTGCAGCGCGTCGGCCTGCGCCAGCAGCGCCAGCGCGTGCGCGTCGAGCCCGGCGCGGCGCGCCAGGTCTTCGGCACTGGCGAAGACGCCCTGCCCGCGCGCGGCCACCAGGCGGTCGGCCGCGTCCTGCGCCAGCCCGCTGACGCGCCCCAGGCCCAGGCGCACCGCGCACAGGCCGGTGGCGGCATCGGGCGCGCCTTCGAGCGTGCTCTCCCAGGCGCTGTGCCGCACGTCGACCGGCAGCACCTGCACGCCGTGCTCGCGCGCGTCGCGCACCAGCTGCGCCGGCGCGTAGAAGCCCATCGGCTGGCTGTTCAGCAGCGCCGCCAGGAAGGCGTCGGGGTGGTGGCACTTGAGCCAGGCGCTGGCGTAGACCAGCAGCGCGAAGCTGGCGGCGTGGCTTTCCGGGAAGCCGTATTCGCCGAAGCCCTCGATCTGCTTGAAGATGCGCTCGGCGTAGTCGCGGTCGTAGCCCTTCTCGACCATGCGGCCGACCAGGCGTTCGTGGAAGGGGCCGAGGCCGCCCTTGCGCTTCCAGGCGGCCATCGCGCGGCGCAGCTGGTCGGCCTCGCCGGCCGTGAAGTCGGCGGCGATCATCGCCAGCTGCATCACCTGTTCCTGGAAGATCGGCACGCCCAGTGTGCGACCCAGCGCAGGGGCCAGTTCGGGGAACGGCAGCGCGCTGCTTTCCTCGCCGTTGCGGCGCTTCAGGTAGGGATGGACCATGCCGCCCTGGATGGGCCCGGGCCGCACGATGGCGACCTCGATCACGAGGTCGTAGTAGCAGCGCGGCCGCAGCCGCGGCAGCATGCTCATCTGCGCCCGGCTCTCGACCTGGAACACGCCCACGCTGTCGGCGCGGCACAGCATGTCCCAGGTGGCTTCGTCGCCGTCGGGGATGTGGTGCAGCTCCAGCGCCTGCCCGCGCTTGGCCGAGACCATCTGCAGCGCGCGCCGGATCGCGCTGAGCATGCCCAGCGCCAGGATGTCGACCTTGATGAGCCGCAGCGCGTCGAGGTCGTCCTTGTCCCACTGGATGACGCTGCGGCCGTCCATCGCGGCGTTCTCGACCGGCACCAGCTGCGCCAGGCTGTCGCGCGCGATGACGAAGCCGCCCGGGTGCTGGCTGAGGTGGCGCGGGAAGCCGATCAGCGTCTGCGTCAGCTCGACCCACAGCCGGCACAGCGGGCTGTCGGGGTCGAAGCCGTTCTCGCGCAGGCGCTCGGCGTCGATGCGGCGGCCGTCGAACCAGTGCTGGCTCTTGGCCACGGCCTCGATGCGGTCGAGGTCCAGCCCCAGCGCGCGCCCCATGTCGCGCAGCGCCGAACGCGGGCGGTAGCTGATGACGACGCCGGTGAGCGCGGCGCGCTCGCGGCCGTACTTGCGGTAGATGTACTGGATGACCTCTTCGCGGCGCTGGTGCTCGAAGTCGATGTCGATGTCGGGCGGCTCGTTGCGCTCGACGCTGAGGAAGCGCTCGAACAGCAGCATGCCGTTGCGCGCCGGGTCGACCGCCGTGACCTCCAGGCAATAGCAGACCGCCGAGTTGGCGGCGCTGCCGCGGCCCTGGCACAGGATGCCCTGCGCGCGCGCCCACTGCACGATGTCGGCCACGGTGAGGAAGTAGGCCTCGTACTGCAGCTGCGCGATCAGCGCCAGCTCGTGCTCGATCTGGCCGCGCACCTGGTCGGGCAGCCCGCCGGGGAACCGGCGCACGGCGCCCTGCTCGACCAGCGTGCGCAGCCAGCTGGTGGGCGTGTGGCCGTCGGGGACGATCTCGCGCGGGTATTCGTAGCGCAGCTCGTGCAGCGAGAACGTGCAGCGCGCGGCCAGCGCCAGCGTGTTGTGCAGCCACTCGGGCCGGTACAGCCGCGCCAGCCGCGTGCGCGGGCGCAGGTGGGCTTCGGCATTGGCGGCCAGCGCGGTGCCGCTGGCGGCGACGCTGCGGCGCAGCCGCGTGGCCGTCAGCGCGTCGCGCAGCGGCTGCCGCGAGCGGGCGTGCATGCGCACGTCGCCCACGGCCGCGATGGGCAGGCCGGTGAGCGTGGACACACGCTGCGCGGTGTCGGCCAGCAGCGCGTCGTGCGGCTGCAGCAGCAGCGGCAGCGCGAGCGCGGCGCGGTCGCCGAACCAGGTCTTGAGCCACAGCGCGTGCGCGAACAGGGTCTCGAAGAGGTCGGGGGCGGCTGCAGCCCCGGGCTGCGGCGCCGACACCACCAGCAGCGCCAGGCAGCCCGGCAGCCCGGCCAGCATGGGCGCGGCCGCCACGCGGCCTTCCAGGTCGGCCATCTCGGCGCGGTAGCTGCCCTTGGGCGCGCGGCGGCGGCAGACGGTGATCCACTGCACCAGGTTGGCGTAGCCGCGGCGCGACATGGCGAGCATCACCAGGCGCGGGCCGCTGGGATGCGCAGGCGGCGGGTCGGGAGGGGCGTCGGCGGGGTCAGCGGGGTCAGCGGGCATGGCGCCGGCCGATGGCGGCGGTGCAGGCGGTGCCGACGCCGCCGCGGCATGGGGGTGCAGGTGGAAGTCGCTGCCGATCAGCAGCGGCAGGCCCAGGCGCTGCGCTTCCAGGTGCGCGCGCACGATGCCGGCCACCGAGCATTCGTCGGTGATGGCGAGCGCGGCGTAACGCAGCGCCTGCGCGCGCGCCACCAGCTCCTCGGGGTGCGAGGCACCGTCGAGGAAGCTGAAGTTGCTGCGGCAGATCAGCTCGGCGTAGCCAGGCAGGCTGTGGCCGGCTGGGGAGGGCGTACCAGGAAGGCGAGACACGGCAGGGCGTAGGCGGGGTCGGGTTCACGGGCGCGGGGCGGGCGCTTGGCCGGCAGGCCGGGCAGGTACGGGTTGGCCGGGCGGGCGGGGCTGGCTGCAGCGGCGGCCGTGGCCGGGGCGGTGGCGACACCCGGCGCCAGCATCGCGTCGAGCGGGCTGCGCACGGCGCCACCGCCCAGACGCAGCACGTGCGTGTAGATCATCGTGGTGCTGACGTCGGCGTGGCCCAGCAGTTCCTGCACGGTGCGGATGTCGTAGCCGGCCTGCAGCAGGTGGGTGGCGAACGAATGGCGCAGCGTGTGCGGCGAGGCCGGCTTGTGCACCTGCGCGGCCTGCAGCGCTGCCTTGAAGCTGCGCTGGAAACTGCCTTCGAGCACGTGGTGGCGGCGTTCACCGGCGCCACGCGGGTCGACCGACAGGCGGGCCTGCGGGAACACCCAGTGCCAGGCCCAGGACTGCGCCGCCCGCGGGTACTTGCGCGCCAGCCCGTGCGGCACATGCACGCCCGGCAGATCGGCGGCGCGGTCGGCGGCCCAGACGGCACGGGCCTGCGCGAGTTGCTCGCGCAGCGGCGCTTCCAGCGCGGCCGGCAGCATCACGACGCGGTCCTTGGCGCCCTTGCCTTCACGCACGACGATGGCGCGGCGGTCGAAGTCGATGTCCTTCACGCGCAGCCGCAGGCCTTCGAGCAGGCGCATGCCGGTGCCGTAGAGCAGCCGCCCGATCAGGCCATGCGGCGTGCCCTGCTGCTGCTGGAACTGCTGCGCGTCGAGGTGTGCCAGCACCGCCGCCACCTCGCTGGTGGACAGCACCACCGGCAGCCGACGTTCCCCCTGCGGCCGGCCGATGTCGGCCATCCACGGCAGATGCTGCTGCAGCACCTTCTGGTACAGGAACAGCAGCGCCGACAAGGCCTGCTGGTGCGTGGCCGGCGCCACCTGGCGGTCGTGCGCGAGCCAGGAGAGGAAGGCCTCGACCTCGGGCTGGCCGAGTTCCGACGGATGGCGGCATGCGTGGAAGTGGATGAAGGCGCGCACCCAGTGCAGGTAGGCGGCCTCGGTGCGCCGGCTGTAGTGCAGGTAGCGGATGCGTTCGCGCAAGGCGTCGAGCAGGCGTGGGGTGGGTGTGGGAGCGGCGGGTGCGGGCAGCGGGGAGTCCGGGGGTTCGTGCATGGGCGATGCCTCGACAGAGAAACTGTGTTTATATACAGTCTCACAAACCGCACCACACTGCAAGAGGCCCGACGGCGCCCGCCGCGCCCACCGGGCCAGGGAGAACCGCCGATGGATCCGTTGCCCCCGCCCGACGCCGACCCGGAACCGCCGTTGCCGCCGTTGCAGCGCCGACGGCGACGATCGGCGCTGTCCTGGGCTGCGCCGGCTCCAGCAGCGGCGCCCAGCCGCGGCGCCGGGCCGACGCTGGAGGAGGCGCACGTCCTGCTGGCTGGCAGGAACACGCACGTGACCAAGACCTTGTGGCCGCCGCAGGGCGGCACGGTGCAGTGCCTGGCAGAGCACGGCCTGCGCCTGGTGTGCGTGCGCTACCGGCAGGACGCGCACCGGTTGTGCCGGTTCACGACGGTGGAACTCGTGGTCGACGCGGCGTGGCTGCCGCAGACACGGCTGCGCCGGCACCGGCTGGAGGTCGATCTGGGCTATGACGAAGTGGAACTGCGCCGCTGGGCCCAGGCCCTGGGCGCGCGCTGGGATCCCGATCAGCGCATCTGGTACGTTTCAGCCGAAGCCGCGCAGACGCTGCATCTGGCCCACCGCATCCGGCCAGGGCGCGGCGAGTAGCCATCTATAGTCAACCATCGGGCCCATTGGCCATGCCTGCCTATGGATGGGTGGGTGGGGTGGGGTCTACAGCACGTTAGGCACCGCAGCGAACCTTTCGCGCTCTTCTGCGCGATGGCCTGCAGTCCCGCGCTGAATACCCGTCTTCCTGCTGTGTCGCGCTTGTGATTTCAACTCCGAAGACCGAATGCGCTCGCTCCGGACGTCTCTCCGCTCAGTGAAGGGAAGTACGGCTTCGTGGTTCGGCTGGGCCGGCGGCGTGGCCGTTGGGGTGTCATCATTGTTCCAGCACGAAGTTCGCAGGTCTGCTTGCGCTCCGTCTCATTCTTCTCGCTCTTCGCTCACAGGCAGCCGTAGCTCTGGAACTGCTCGCCTTCGCCAGCAACCCCGGCCAAGTTGTCTGTTCCGCCTTCGGTCACTGCCAAATGCGGTGCCTAACCCCTCGGTCAAGCGGAGAGCCAACGGCGTGGCGCTTGGCCCGCGGGCCGCTGTGCTTCATCATCCGTCCCGCGGGCCAAGCGCCACACCGTCGGCTCCCGCTTACCTCGAACGTTAGGCGTCACAAGCGACCCGCATCGCTGCCCCACCGTAGGAAGAATGCTTTTTGAACCGCCCCGTGCTGCAAACATCATCAAGAGTTCGGAATCGCACGGTCGCAAGCGCGCTGCTGTTACTGGCCGCAGTGGGCCCTATCGGCATGTGGACGATACT
This sequence comes from Rubrivivax soli, assembly GCF_049810355.1. Taxonomy (GTDB): domain Bacteria; phylum Pseudomonadota; class Gammaproteobacteria; order Burkholderiales; family Burkholderiaceae_C; genus Rubrivivax. Next base: position 5,141,818 of record NZ_CP187368.1, on the reverse strand, counting down.
CTTCACATCGGGCATTCCGAGCACCCAAACCTCCACTGAGCACGCGGTAACCCTCACCGCATACCTGTTTACCGAATCAGAGCATCCGTGGTTCTTCTTCCTGATGACTGCGCTCCCAGTCATTTACATGGGCTTGGCCGCGTGGCACTGGTTCAAGCGCGCGGAACAACGCAAGATCCCCAGCTGGGTGTGGATACTGAACGCGCTGGCAACGACGTACGCAGTCTTTGTACTCTGGCCCTCGGCAATCGCGTCGTTCTCGGCTGCGTACTATGCGCACCGGTCAAACAGTGACGCCTAACCCCTCGCTCAAGCGGAGCGCCAACGGTAGGCCACCAGGCCCGGTCTGGCGGTACGCGGTACATTTTCACCAGCCCGGGCCTGGCGTCCTGCCGTCGTCGCCCGCTTAGCTCGAACGTTAGGCCTCACAGCCCGCCCCTGGACGCTCCGATGAGTGATGAACCTTCAACCGACTCTCAAGCCGGGAACAAATCGCACGCAAGCCGGTTTGCGAAGTGGCTCGTCGCAGGAGAAGTCAGACCAGTCATCTTGGTTGCCATCGTTTTCACGGCCTACATGCTGATGCAAGCCTCCGGCATCTCGGCATGGTCGGCATCGACCAGAACTCTTCAGGTAGTAGCCTCGCTGCTGATCTTTGGCATCTTCCTCGGTGTCATTGTTGTCACTGACTTCAAAGAGGCCGAGGCAGGAAGTGGAACTCGCAAGAGAGTAGCTGCAGGGGCAGTGGCATTCGGCGCCATCGCCGCCATATTCAACGCACCGTTTGAGGGGATCGCACTCGCTAGCGGAGTCGGCGCCGTGCTCGGCTTCTTTGGTATGTCATGGGCCCAGCATGTGTAGCAGCGAGTGAGGCCTAACCCCTCGGTCAAGCGGAGAGCCAACGGCAAGTCGCCAGGCCCGGGCCGCGGCCCGCTACATTCTCCGCAGCCCGAGCCTGGCGCCTCGCCGTCGGCTCCCGCTTACCTCGAACGTTAGGCCTCATGAAGCACACCACGTCGGCCCGCCTCGGATTGATCATCGCGGTTTGCTCTGCGCTCGCTTTCGCCGCGTTCGGTGTACTTGAGTTGCTTGTAAGGGAACAGGGCGGGTCGAACCACGGGAAGCTCGTTGCGAGTTTCGCCTGCTTCGGCTTCATGTTTGGTGGAATCCTGGCCTTTGACTCGCTACCCGACGAGCGCGAAGAGGGTCGTCCGCTTCTAAGGACTGTCTTTGGAGCATTCGCGGGCCTTTGTCTTGGCTTGCTGTGGGGGTGGCCATTCGAGGGAGTTGCTCTGTCCACAATGGTCGCAGCCACACTGGGGTACACGGGCCTCACATGGGCGAAGTATGGTCCGTAGTGTATTCAGGCTCGCGTGCTTTGGTGTTGAATGGGCACTGCGCCCGCAAAGCGTCCTTAACCTGGATTCAAGCTGTTTCTCAGGGAGTCACGACATGAGGCCTAACCCCTCGGTCAAGCGGAGAGCCAACGGCAAGTCACCAAGCCCTGGCCGCGGCGCGCTACATTCTCCGCAACCCGGGCTTGGCGCCTCGCCGTCGCCTCCCGCTTACCTCGAACGTTAGGCCCCACTGGCACCCGTCGCAGAACGCCACCCGCCAGGAACACATCGGTGCCAATCCCATGTTTCGTAGGCTCCCCGAACTTTCCCGTACGGGTTCGCCCAAAGGCAGCCCCACTCCTTGTCGTCGAATTGGCCAAGGTGTGACAGTCACATGCTCCAGCATGGCCAGGTTTTGGGTAACCTTGATGCCTAAAGCACGTTAGGCCCCGCGGGGAGCCCTGTGCTTGCTTCGGCGCGCTCCGGCCGCAGCTTCGACTTCACGCCGAGCCTGCGGCACGGCGAATACGGGCACCGGCTTCGCCCGTGCCAATGCGCGCGCTCCGGACGCCGCCGTAGCAAGTGATTGAATACCCTGCTTAGGTGCTACGCCTTCGCTGTCGTCGCTTCCCGCTTCGCTGATGCATCGGCCTTCGGCTACCACGGTGGCGCTGTGATCAATACGCCGTCGTTGCCCGCCTGTTGCCTCGCGCTTCGGTCATCTCCAGAGCCTCGTTGCTTGGTTCATTCGGCACAAGTCGGTCGCCGTAGGCTGGTTCGGTCCTGCCGACTTCGGACATCACAGTCCTTAGGTTCGTCACCCGCCGCGCTCATTCCTACAGCGGGGCCTAACCCCTCGGTCAAGCGGAGAGCCAACGGCGTGGCACTTGGCCCGCGGGCCGCTGTGCTTCATCATCCGTCCCGCGGGCCAAGCGCCACACCGCTGTCTCCCGCTTACCTCGAACGTTAGGCCGCATGACCAACCGCTCGCGTACCGCCGCGTCCATTGTCTTCATCGTTGTTTGTGCAGCCATAGGCGGCGTCGCAGCGAAACTAAGCGGCGTAACTTCCTGGCCTGATGCGAAGCTGTACCTCTTAGTGGGCGTGGCCGCGGGCGCTGTAGTTGCAGAGCTTGTTCACCGGATCTCCGGAGTAGGCAAGTGATGAGGGAGGAGCTGTCAGATGCAGAGAACCTGCCGACTGCTCTGCAACCACTTGCTGAAGAACTGCGACGGTTGGGCTACGTGAGCTGCGTCTGTGAGGTCGATGCCAGATTCGAGAACTCTGTAGTGAGGTTCACATCGCCTAAACGCAGCTTTGCCATAGTCCGAGACCGAGGTCAGTATCACGTCGACCATGTAGACCAATCTGAGCTTGAGCGGTTTGGTCTCTGGCGCTCCTATTCGGGGATCAACTCGCTCTCGAAGCCCTTGCTCATCTGGCTGAGTGTGCAGAATGCGGCCTAACCCCTCGGTCAAGCGGAGAGCCAACGGCAAGTCACCAAGCCCGGGCCGCGTAGCGCTACATTCTCCGCAGCCCGGGCTTGGCGCCTCGCCGCTGGCTCCCGCTTACCTCGAACGTTAGGCATCGCAGCCTCCCCTACCTCGTTCTCGCGCATGGAACTCCTCAACTGGTTGCTGTTCGGCGTGTTCATGGTCATCGTGGCCTGGAAGCTGGTTCAACGCTTCCGCAACCAGTCACGCAAGGCTGATACTGAACGACGGTAAGTCGTGAGCGAACCCACATCGGGGAGTAGCCTGTGTTTGCACCAGTTCCAGTCGCGCTTCTGATCGCCCTGGTCCTGGGTCTGGCTTGGCGAGCGTCGGGCACCCGGGGCTTCATAGTTCTGGCGTTCTTGTGGGCCAGCTACGCCGCGTATGAGTACCTCATGTATGCGAGGGTGCTCTGCTCGGGTGAGTGCAACATTCGGGTGGATCTCTTGCTCTTCTACCCTGCACTACTGGTTGGCACCATATGGGTCAGCATCTCAGCGGCTAGTCGCTTCTTGAAGCGCAAGCGAGGCACAGAAGGCGATGCCTAACCCCTCGGTCAAGCGGAGAGCCAACGGCAAGTCACCAAGCCCGGGCCGCGGCGCGCTACATTCTCCGTAGCCCGGGCTTGGCGCCTCGCCGTCGCCTCCCGCTTACCTCGAACGTTAGGCCCCGGAGGCCGGCAGGCTCGGTTCGCCAGCAGAGCAAATGCATCCGTGCCTCGCGCAGTCCTCCGAGTCCCTCCGCAGCCAGTCCAAGCCGTTGGTACTCCTCGTGCTCGCAGCTATTGCGCACCGCTTCGAACTTCCCCTGAATGTGGTCTGTCTTCGCCCTGGAACGATTCCGCGCGCTTTGAAGTTCAATGCGCTCGCTTCGGGCCGGCACTGCGCTGGCAGCGCGCAGAACCTCTTGCGGTTCCGTGCGGCCGCGAGCGCCGTTGCGAGCATCCGCGTCCACCGGGCTTCGGGAACTGAGGTGCCCCTCCGGTCAGCGCTTCCGGCAGCCGTAGGTCTGGGTTTCTGGTGGCGTTCTGGCCGCCTGCATGGTCACGTGGACCAAACGCCGGTGCCTAACCCCTCGGTCAAGCGGAGAGCCAACGGCGTGGCGCTTGGCCCGCGGGCCAGTGTGCTTCATCATCCGTCCCGCGGGCCAAGCACCACACCGCCGGCTCCCGCTTACCTCGAACGTTAGGCCCCGCGGGGAGCCATATGCTTGCTTCAGCACGCTCCGGTCTCAGCATCGAAGTCACGCCGAGCCTGCGGCACGGCGAATACGGGCACCGGCTTCGCCCATGCCAATGCGCGCGCTCCGGACGCCGCCGTAGCAAGTGATTGAATATCCTGCTGGGGTGCACCGCCCTCGCTGTCGTCGCTTCCTGCTTCGCTAATGCATCAGCCTTCGGCAGCAGCGGTGGCGCTGTGATTAAAACGCCTGCGTTGTCGGGCTGCCGGATCGCGCTTCGGTCACGTCCAAGAGCTCTGTCCCTGGCTCGCCAGGCACAAGTCGGTCGCCGTAGCCTAGTTTGGTCTTGCCGCCTTCGAGCATCGCAGTCCCTTGGGTTCGTCACCCACCGCGCTCCTGCCAACAGCGGGGCCTAACCCCTCGGTCAAGCGGAGAGCCAACGGCGTGGCGCTTGGCCCGCGGGCCGCTGTGCTTCATCATCCGTCCCGCGGGCCAAGCGCCACACCGTCGCCTCCCGCTTACCTCGAACGTTAGGCCGCACACCCCCCCCTCCGTCGGAGCTCAGCATGTCTGCTGTAAACCGCATCCAGTTCACCGTGACCATCGATGCGCCCGCGGAGGTGGTGTGGCAACACATTACCTCCCTTGAGAGCTACAAGCACTGGACTTCGGCGTTCGCGGAAGGATCGAGCTTTCAAGGGTCATGGGACAAGGGCTCGAAGATTCACTTCGTGTCCCCAAGTGGAGATGGCATGGTCGCAGAGATTGCGGACAGTCGAATGAATGAGTTCATTTCCATCCGTCACCTCGGCTTCATCGCCAAAGGCATTGAAGACACGACAAGCGATGCTGTTCGTTCCTGGGCGCCTGCCTATGAGAACTACACACTCATGCCTGTTCCGGAGGGGACAAGAATGGTCGTAGACCAAGATGTTTCTGCCGAGTGGGAGGAGCACATGAATCAGGCTTGGCCGAGAGCACTCAATCTGCTCAAGACACTTTGCGAGACCAAGAGTGCGGCCTAACCCCTCGGTCAAGCGGAGCGCCGCCGGCAGGTCACCAGGCCCGCGCGCTGCTGTGGTTTATCCTGCATCGCGCGGGCCTGGCGTCCTGCCGTCGTCGCCCGCTTACCTCGAACGTTAGGCCCCGCGGGGAGCCCTGTGCTTGCTTCGGCGCGCTCCGGCCGCAGCTTCGACTTCACGCCGAGCCTGCGGCACGGCGAATACGGGCACCGGCTTCGCCCGTGCCAATGCGCGCGCTCCGGACGCCGCCGTAGCAAGTGATTGAATACCCTGCTTAGGTGCTACGCCTTCGCTGTCGTCGCTTCCCGCTTCGCTGATGCATCGGCCTTCGGCTACCACGGTGGCGCTGTGATCAATACGCCGTCGTTGCCCGCCTGTTGCCTCGCGCTTCGGTCATCTCCAGAGCCTCGTTGCTTGGTTCATTCGGCACAAGTCGGTCGCCGTAGGCTGGTTCGGTCCTGCCGACTTCGGACATCACAGTCCTTAGGTTCGTCACCCGCCGCGCTCATTCCTACAGCGGGGCCTAACCCCTCGGTCAAGCGGAGAGCCAACGGCGTGGCACTTGGCCCGCGGGCCGCTGTGCTTCATCATCCGTCCCGCGGGCCAAGCGCCACACCGCCGGCTCCCGCTTACCTCGAACGTTAGGCCGCAGAGCCCTACTCGCCAGCGGCAATAGGAGGAAACCCAATGAACGCTCAATGCCTTTGTAGTTCGGTCCGCCTCTCGTCGCCGGATACACGCGAGATCGGTGTGTGCCATTGTGGTGTCTGCAGAAGATGGGGCGGTGGTCCCCTATTGGCTGTTCACTGCGGAGCAGACGTCCACATTGAGGGCTCGGAGCACATCACTGACTATGCGTCATCACAGTGGGCCGCCCGTGGGTTCTGTAGCAAGTGCGGGACTCACCTTTACTACAAGCTCTTGAGCTCTGGCGAGTACTTCGTTCCTGCAGGCCTGTTCGACACAACAGAATTCGAGCTGACCTCGCAGATCTACGTTGACAACAAGCCTGACTACTACTCGTTCTCCAATGAGACGCCTATGCTTACTGAGCAGCAGTTTCTGGAGCGATTCGCTCCTCCTGGTGGCGATACTGCGGCCTAACCCCTCGGTCAAGCGGAGAGCCAACGGCAAGTCACCAGGCCCAGGCCGCGGCGCGCTACATTCTCCGCAGCCCGGGCCTGGCGCCTCACCGTCGGCTCCCGCTTACCTCGAACGTTAGGCCGCACAGGAACAACTCCCCTGGCATCCATGCTCTCTAGATCCGCTGCCCTTGCCGTACTGAACTCAGCACTTGAAGACGGGTGCCAAGACGTTTACGTAAACGCGGGAGTCGATGAGTCACAGTACCTCGCAGCGCTTGAGGCGAGCCTACGTGAACACCTATGTGAACCATACAAGGTCACCGCGGTGGTTCAGGCTCCTGGTTTTCCATTCGCTGAAGTTGGCGAACGCATCTCCGCCACCTGCATCGCGGAGCATCCGTCAGGCTTTTGGCTCGTGTACCAAGAGGCCGAGAGGCGGTTCATGTGCTTCTGGGGGAAAGACAAAGCGGACCTTGGTGCCTTCGGTGTCTTCGGTAGCCCGCTCTATTGCTGGTCGGCATAGTGGCAGTGCAAGCATGAGAATCCCAGCCCCCTGCTTGTCGCGAGTGCGGCCTAACCCCTCGCTCAAGCGGAGCGCCAACGGCAGGCCCCCAGGCCCGGCCTGGCTGTACGCGGTACATTTTCGCCAGCCCGGGCCTGGGGGCCTGCCGTCGTCGCCCGCTTAGCTCGAACGTTAGGCCCCACGGTCACCCATGTCGCATTCCTCTGCAGCTAAGCAAGCACTCGGCCTCGGTGGCTGGCTCTCAGCAAGCTTCGTTGCTGGTGGCGTTGGAGGTTTCGCCTCAATCAATGCGGCAGGGTTTTATGGACAACTCGTCCAGCCAGCGTGGGCACCTCCGGCATGGCTGTTCGGCCCGGTATGGTCAGTGCTGTTTGTGCTCATGGGTATTTCAGCCTGGCTCGTTTGGCGGAAGCACGGCTTTCGCGGTGCCGGTCCGGCACTGAAGCTGTACCTCATACAACTCGTCGCCAACGCCCTTTGGACTTGGTTCTTCTTCGCGTGGCAGCAAGGGGCCCTTGCGCTTGCTGAAATTGCGTTGCTGTGGCTGCTCATCGCCGGAACCATCGTCGCGTTCTGGCGGCTTCACCAAGCAGCGGCACTGCTGTTGGTGCCTTATATCGCCTGGGTGAGCTTTGCCGCTGCGTTGAACTTTTCGCTGTGGCAGCTGAATCCAGCAGTTCTCGGCTGAACCTGCTGCGAATGGGGCCTAACCCCTCGGTCAAGCGGAGAGCCAACGGCAAGCCTCCAGGCCCGCGCGCCGCGGTGGTTTATCCTGCATCGGGCGGGCCTGGCGCCTCGCCGTCGGCTCCCGCTTACCTCGAACGTTAGGCCCCGCGGGGAGTCCTGTGCTTGTTTCGGCGCGCTCCGGCCACAGCCTCGAAGCCACGCCGAGCCTGCGGCACGGCGAAAACCGGCACCGGCTTCGCCCGTGCCAATGCGTGCGCTCCGGACGCCGCCGTAGCAAGTGATTGAGAACCCCCTGCTGGGGTGCCGCGCCGTCGCTGTCGTCGCTTCCCGCTTCGCTAATGCATCGGCCTTCGGCTGCCACGGTGGCGCTGTGATCAATGCGCCGTCGTTGTCAGGGGGTTGCCTCGCGCTTCGGTCGCACCCAAGAATTCTGTCCCTGGCTCGCCAGGTACAAGTCGGTCGCCGTAGCTTGGTTCGGTCTTGCCGCCTTCGAGCATCGCAGTCCCTTGGGTTCGTCACCCGCCGCGCTAATTCCTACAGCGGGGCCTAACCCCTCGGTCAAGCGGAGAGCCAACGGCGTGGCACTTGGCCCGCGGGCCGCTGTGCTTCATCATCCGTCCCGCGGGCCAAGCACCACACCGTCGGCTCCCGCTTACCTCGAACGTTAGGCCGCACTAATGCTGAGCCACCTTAACGATCTGCTCGAACTCTTTCTCGTCTTGGGCTCTTCCAAGTGGGGTTGGCTCGGCGTTGCGTTCGGATTGCTCGTCTCATTTGCAGCGTGGTCACTAATCGAGTCTCACCCGGAGAGGGCGGTAGTCAGTGCCATCGCATTCGTTGCTGTGTTTATGGCATTTGCTTGGCAGGAGCTTGGGAAGCGCAGGGACTAAATACACATGTCGGAGCGTGCCGAAATCTACTGTCCAAAGTGCGAGTGGCGGCCGAGCGCTGAAGATCGGTGGGTTTGCACGCCATCCTGCGGCACCGTCTGGAATACATTCTGGACTCGCGGTGTCTGCCCAGGCTGTGCTGTCAGGTGGCCCCAGACTCAATGCCTAGCATGTCAGCTCTTCTCGCCTCACGAAGCTTGGTATCACCACCCTCCCAAAGAGGAGGTCGAGGCAAGCAATGAACAGTCCCCCACCGAGAGTGCGGCCTAACCCTTCCATCGAGAGGGACGTCCAAGGTCTATCGCCCTCGGCCGCCCCTCATGTCAAACGTTAGGCCGCACAAACGCACCATGGTTGACCTCGTAGGCTTCCTGACCAGCCCACGCGACTTTCTGGGCGCGTTGATCGGCCTGCTTGTTGGCCTTGGCGTCGCTTACCTGGTCCGTTCGTTTACCGGTCCCCAGGCTGCAATCGAGTTGCTCGCACTGGTCGTCGCCCTTGGAATTGTCTGCGGCATTCTTCTCGCCGCCCGCACAGGAAGCCGAGAGTGAAGGTCCTCACGTTCATCAACCGCTCGCGATCGGCATTCGCTCCGCCGTCTTGCGCAGCGCCAGGTACACCGTCAAGCAACGCCGGTGGTCATCAACCACAAAGCGCTCTGCTACGCCGGCATCGGGTGCCGCGAACTTGCGGAGTACCGCAAGATCGCGTGTTCGTTCTTCTCTCGTAGGCCGCACCTTTGGCAGCAGCAGGCCTTCAGAAGCACCGGCCGGTTGCTGGGTGCGGCCTAACCCCTCGCTCAAGCGGAGCGCCACCGGCAGGCCACCAGGCCCGGTCTGGCGGTACGCGGTACATTTTCGCCAGCCGGGGCCTGGCGTCCTGCCGTTGGCGCCCGCTTAGCTCAAACGTTAGGCCCCGCGGGGAGCCCTGTGCTTGCTTCGGCGCGTTCCGGCTACAGCCTCAAACTCACGCCGAGCCCACGGCACGGCGAATACGGGGACCTGCTTCGCCCGGGCCAATGCGCGCGCTCCGGACGCCGCCGTAGCAAGTGATTGAATACCCTGCTTAGATGCTACGCCTTCGCTGTCGTCGCTTCCCGCTTCGCTGATGCATCGGCCTTCGGCTGCAACGGTGGCGATGTGATCCATACGCCGTCGTTGCCCGGCTGTTGCCTCGCGCTTCGGTCATCTCCTGAGCCTCGTTGCTTGGTTGGTCAGGCGCAAGTCGGTGGCCGTAGCCTTGCTCGGTCTTGGCGCCTTCGGGCATCGCAATCCCTTGGGTTCGTCGCCCGCGGCGCTCACGCCAGCAGCGGGGCCTAACCCCTCGGTCAAGCGGAGAGCCAACGGCGTGGCACTTGGCCCGCGGGCTGCTGTGCTTCATCATCCGTCCCGCGGGCCAAGCACCACACCGCTGGCTCCCGCTTACCTCGAACGTTAGGCAGCACAGAACACTACCATCGCTCATCGAGCCTCCAAATGCTACGAAAGCTTCTGCTCCTCTGCGCCTGCAGCGCTGTTACAACTGGCAGCGCCCAATCCGTGCCACCGGCTGCATTTACACAGGAAGAACTTCGCGATCGAGCCAGGACGTACATTGCGGTCGTTGAAAAGAAGGAGCAAGGCACGTTCGAAAGCACGCTGAAGATGTCGCAGTTCTATGGCTACATCATGGGATACCTCGACTTTGCTTCTGGCCAGCCCAGTGCCGACCAACTGTTGATTCAATGCACTAAGAAGTCGCCCAAAGAAATTACCCTTAAGGCTGCGAAGGCACTGCTGAGTTTGAAGCTCGATAGAACCGAGCAGGTCAGATTTGCAACGACCTTTGCAGTCGGCGCTGCGTGCAACGATTCATTCTGGAAGTAACCCGAGTCCCAATACCGCGCACCGATGCTGCCTAACCCCTCGGTCAAGCGGAGAGCCAACGGCAAGTCACCAGGCCCGCGCGCTGCGGTGGTTTATCCTGCATCGCCCGTGCCTGGCGCCTCGCCGCTGGCTCCCGCTTACCTCGAACGTTAGGCCCCGCAGGGAGCGCTGTGCTCGCTGCGGCGCGCTCCGGCCACAGTCTTGAAGTCACGCCGAGCCTGCGGCACGGCGAATCCGGGCACCGGCTTCGCCAGTGCCAATGCGCGCGCTCCGGACGCCGCCGTAGCAAGTGATTGAATACCTTGCTGGGGTGCAGCGCAGTCGCTGTCGTCGCTTCCTGCTTCGCTGATGCATCGGCATTCGGCTACCACGGTGGCGCTGTGATCAATACGCCTGCGTTATCGGGCAGCCGGATTGCGCTTCGGTCGCGTCCAAGAATTCTGTCCCTGGCTCGCCAGGCACAAGTCGGTCGCCGTAGCTTGGTTCGGTCTTGCCGCCTTCGAGCATCGCAGTCACTTGGGCTCGTCGCCCACGGTGCCCCCGCCAGCAGCGGGGCCTAACCCCTCGGTCAAGCGGAGAGCCAACGGCGTGGCACTTGGCCCGCGGGCCGCTGTGCTTCATCATCCGTCCCGCGGGCCAAGCACCACACCGCTGGCTCCCGCTTACCTCGAACGTTAGGCCACGCAGCCGACATAGCCGCCACCCTCCATGCTTCATCACGTCGAGCTGTACGTCAGTAGTCTTGAACGGTCCTGCGCGTTCTGGACACCCTTCATGGCAATGCTGGGCTATAGCGCTGAAGCATGGTCAGGCGGCATGAACTATGTCAGAAACGAAGACGAGACTTACTTCTGCCTGCTCCCTGCACTTCAGGAGTACTTGAGTGCCGGCTACCACCGCAGGCGCGTGGGCCTGAACCACCTCGCGTTCAAAGGTACTTCGCGCACTCAAGTTGACGAGATCGCTTCTTGGATCACGGAGAACGGGTACACACTGCTCTATCCCGACCGCCATCCCTATGCCGGCGGACCGAACTACTACGCCGTGTTCTGCGAAGATCCGGACCGGTTCAAACTTGAAGTAGTAGCACCGCATGCGCAAGGCGTGGCCTAACCCCTCGCTCAAGCGGAGAGCCAACGGCAGGCCACCGGGCCCGGGCCGCGGCGCACTACATTCTCCGCAGCCCGGGCCCGGCGTCCTACCGTCGTCTCCCGCTTAGCTCGAACGTTAGGCCGCACAGGAAGCACATGCCTGCACTCGCTTTCTCCGATGCATTCGCTCGATACGGGGCTACGTTGAAGAACGTCCAGTGGTCTGTTTGCGCGCAGGGAGCAGACGGGTCTCTCGTGGTTAGCCTTTGGGAACATCACTTCGATCCGCCGAGGGAAGGCAAGATCGTGTGCAAGGACTCGTTCAGTCGATGGTCGGGTCCTGGGAACATGGAGTTCCGGGAATGTGTAGTCCGAGCGCTCCGCGAATCTCAGCGAGTAAAGGCTGTGATCGCCCATGCCAAGAGGTCTGAGCAAGTCCAAGAAGGTAGCGACGCCAGCAGGATCGAGAAGACATTCAGCGTGCGGGAGGATTGGATTGGCAAGGTCTTGTACGTTGAAGGTGAAAACTATGCGTTTGAGTTCCAGCGTGCGTAGGGTGCGGCCTAACCCCTCGCTCAAGCGGAGAGCCAACGGCAAGTCACCAGGCCCGCGCGCCGCGGTGGTTTATCCTGCATCGCGCGGGCTTGGCGCCTTCCCGTCGTCTCCCGCTTAGCTCGAACGTTAGAGATCACTATGAAGCTTTCCTTGAAGCCGGTGCTTCTTCTCTCGGCAGCTGTACTTTTGACATTCGTCGTGACAAAGACCGTCTACCAGCGGTACACAACGAGAGAAGTCATCGCGCTCATGATCGCCGAGGATCAGAAGATTGAGTCGCTGAACGACGTAAGTCGATTGGAGAACTTCGACATGCTTGAAGATTTCCTTCGCAGAGGCTGCATGAAGGAGGCGAAAGAGTTCATCGAAGTACAGAAAAGCCTACTACTCAGTGGCATTGCGCATCGGATGAAGGAAGACAAGACTGTCGAAGCGGAGGTGATGAATAGGAGCGCGGCAGTGGTTCAGAGAGCCCATGTAGAAGCTCTAAATGGAAACCCTCCGCGCGTGGTACCGCGGTGCGCATGATCTCTAACCATTCCTTCAAGCGGACGCCTAACGGCGCCGCTTAAGTCAAACGTTAGGCATCAGAACGGGACCAACCTCCCTCACCTGCGAATGAAACAGTCTCTTGCCCAAATCATCGCCTCCCTGAAGTATTTGCCCAACCGTAGGCCAGAGATGGTGCTTACAGGTGGAGCAGAAGAGGCATTCGCAGAAGTCGCACCCACTCGTGATGGAGCAGTCTATGTCGGTCACTACTCGGGAGAAAGCGAGTGGGAGCGCCACAGCGCAGGCGATGAGCTGGTGCTTGTTCTAGAGGGTGAAACGACTGTCGTTCTCAAAGTCGGGCAGAGTGAAGAGCAGGTCACTCTCCGCGAGAAGGAACTCGTCGTGGTGCCAGCCGGGGTCTGGCATCGGTTTGTCAGCTCCAAGAACCTGAAGGTCCTCACTGTTACGCCACAGCCTACCGAACATCGCATCACTGATGCCTAACCCCTCGGTCAAGCGGAGCGCCGCCGGCAGGCCACCAGGCCCGAGCTGGCTGTACGCGGTACATTGTCGCCAGCCCGGGCCTGGCGTCCTGCCGTCGTCGCCCGCTTACCTCGAACGTTAGGCGGCACAGAACGCGCTACCTCCCGGGCCAGCGTTCAGAATCGACAACTGTGGTCTGAAGTGCATAGCCACCCGTCACGCACCTAGGAACAGAACGAAGGCGAATATCGCTGAATCTAGAACTGCGAGGCCTCGCATACTGAGGACATGCCACAGTGACAGTCTTCCTCGCCATAGCTGGAACACTCTTTGGGCTTACGTATTCCGCGCTTGGAATCATGGCGCTGAAGTACTTGAGCAATGCATCAGAGTTCGACCGGGTCGGAGGTTGGACGCTTTGGTGGTTCACAGAGATAGATCGCTACTCCCCGCCTGGAAAGCGACTGTGCAAGCTTGGGGGCATCGCGTTTGCGTGCGGTGCTGCCTGCTGGGTCGGTTGGTATGCAACTCGGGGCTGAGCCGGGCCTCGCGCCAACCGGCGCAGTGCGGCCTAACCCCTCGCTCAAGCGGAGCGCCAACGGCAGGCCACCAGGCCCGGGCTGTGGCGAGGTACATTCTCCACAGCCCGGGCCTGGCGTCCTGCCGCCGTCGCCCGCTTAGCTCGAACGTTAGGCACCGGAGGCCGGCATGCTCGGTTCGCCAGCAGAGCAAATGCATCCGTGCCTCGCGCAGTGCTCCGAGTCCCTCTGCAGCCAGTCCAAGCCGTTGGTGCTCGTCGTGCTCACAGCTACTGCACACCGCTTCGAACCAATCGTGAACTCGGTCGGTCTTCGTCCGGGAACGAGTCCGCGCGCTTTGAAGTTCAATGCACTCGCTTCGGACCGGCACTGCACTGGCGCGCAGAGCCTCTTGCGGTCGCGTGCAGCCGCGAGCGCCGTTGGGAGCAACCGCGCCCGCCGCGCTTCGGGAACTGAGGTGGCGCTCCGGTCAGCGCTTCCGGCAGCCGTAGGTCTGGACTTCTGGTGGCGTCTTGGCCGCCTGCGCGGTTACGTGGGCCAAACGCCGGTGCCTAACCCCTCGGTCAAGCGGAGAGCCAACGGCGTGGCACTTAGCCCGGGGGCCTCTGTGCTTCATCATCCGTCCCGCGGGCCAAGCGCCACACCGTCGGCTCCCGCTTACCTCGAACGTTAGGCCTCATATAAGCTGCCCCTGCGCCCGCCGCAAGACTCGCATGACGAACGTCCTCGCTATCCTTATCGGTACGTCCGGCTTTTCGGCCGCAGTCGAAACCCAAGCCGGCTTTGTGGAGAAGTCGTTTGAAAACTCCGCCGCTGGTGCAGAGGCGTTCTGGGTGTTCGCGGAGCCTCTGATTCAAAGCGAAGGGAAGAGAGTTAAGGTCTGTACCGTCAGCCTCGAAGAGGATCCCGGTGCAATCATGGAGTGGTTGCTCAAGGAAGAGTTTGGCCCTGCACTGCTCTCGCGCCACGTTTTCCTGGAATACACCGCCAAGAACAATGAGTCGTCACAGTCGGCGGCAGCGGCTGCAAGAGCTTGCCTCAGTGCATTCCCCTTCATCCGGCGTACGCAGTGAGGCCTAACCCCTCGGTCAACCGGACCCGCTCCGGCAGGCGGCGTAAGGCTGGCGCGCAGCGGCTTCGCCACTGTCGCGCGCCAGCCTTACGCCGCCCGCCTCCGCGGGCCGGTTACCTCGAACGTTAGGCCCCGCGGGGAGTCCTGTGCTTGTTTCGGCGCGCTCCGGCCACAGCCTCGAAGCCACGCCGAGCCTGCGGCACGGCGAAAACCGGCACCGGCTTCGCCCGTGCCAATGCGTGCGCTCCGGACGCCGCCGTAGCAAGTGATTGAGAACCCCCTGCTGGGGTGCCGCGCCGTCGCTGTCGTCGCTTCCCGCTTCGCTAATGCATCGGCCTTCGGCTGCCACGGTGGCGCTGTGATCAATGCGCCGTCGTTGTCAGGGGTTTGCCTCGCGCTTCGGTCGCACCCAAGAATTCTGTCCCTGGCTCGCCAGGTACAAGTCGGTCGCCGTAGCTTGGTTCGGTCTTGCCGCCTTCGAGCATCGCAGTCCCTTGGGTTCGTCACCCGCCGCGCTAATTCCTACAGCGGGGCCTAACACCTCGGTCAAGCGGAGAGCCAACGGCGTGGCACTTGGCCCGCGGGCCGCTGTGCTTCATCATCCGTCCCGCGGGCCAAGCGCCACACCGCTGTCTCCCGCTTACCTCGAACGTTAGGCCCTACGGGAAGTCCTGTGCTTGCTTCAGCGCGCTCCGGTCACAGCCTCGAATCCACGCCGAGCCCTCGGCACGGCGAATACGGGCACCGGCTTCGCCCATGCCAATGCGCTCGCTCCGGCCGCCGCCGTAGCAAGTGATTGAATACCCTGCTTGGGTGCCATGCCGTCGCTGTCGTCGCTTCCAGGTTCGCTAGTGCATCGGCCTTCGGCAGCCGCGGTGGCGCTGTGATCAATTCGCCTTCGTTGTCGGGGCGCTGGCGCGCGCTTCGGTCATCTGCAGAACCTCTGTGCGTGGTTCGTCTCGCTCAAGTCGGTAGCGTAGGCTGGTTCCTCCTTGCCGCCTTCGAGCATCGCAGTCCCCTGGGCTCGTCGCCCGCCGCTCTCCTGCCCGCAGCGGGGCCTAACCCCTCGGTCAAGCGGAGCGCCAACGGCGTGCCACCAAGCCCCGGCCACAGGTACCCTGTACATTTTCTGTGGCCGGGGCTCGGCGTCACACCGTCGTCGCCCGCTTACCTCGAACGTTAGGCACCACACCAATGCACTTCGCGCTTCTGCCGCTGTCGACGGCAGCGCTTGAGAAGCTGGCGGAATCGCACGTCCCCGCTGAGCTCGCCGAGCGTGCTGAGCCTGAGTCAATGCCGCCGCCGTTCGTTGCGGCAAGGGCGCTGAAGATGGAGGCCCAGCCCGAGCATCAAGCCTTGTCGACCTCGTACCTGATCGTCAGAGAGAAGGACTCCCGCTTCGTTGGTGCGTGTGGCTTCAAGACGCCCATCGGTGCCAACCGTGTCGAGATCGGCTATGGCGTTGCGTCAGCCGCACGCGGCCAGGGCGCCGCCACTGCCGCACTTAAGCTGCTGATCGGCATTGCCGCTCAATCAGGCTCGACTGAGGTACTGGCGGAAGTCCTTCCAGACAACGCTGCGTCCATCCGCGTGATTCAGAAGGCCGGTTTTGTACAGGTGGGCGCCCGAGTTGACGAAGACAGTGAATGCGTTATTCAGTGGCTGTACCGCTGTGGTGCCTAACCCCTCGGTCAAGCGGAGAGCCAACGGCAAGTCACCAAGCCCGGGCCGCGGCGCGCTACATTCTCCGCAGCCCGGGCTTGGCGCCTCGCCGCCGGCTCCCGCTTACCTCGAACGTTAGGCGTCACAACCGACCCCCAAGCGAGCATGTGGCATTACTTGACCTTGTTGCCTTGCGGTGCCGCACTCATCGCGCAAGTTGCGCTATCCACTAGCGAGGCAAGGCGCGCATCAACGAGTCGTCCTTGGTTAATTCCAGTAGCCTTGTGGCTAGGGGCCTGGTTCTCGACGCTTCTGATCCTTTACGGTCGTAGTGAGGGATCCGCAGTCAAAGACTTTGTTCTTCAAAGGGAAGGCGGCTATTGGCTCGGAAGCGCAGTCATGCTTTCGTTGCCGTTCATCGCCGTCGCGGCATTGCGTCATTTCATGTTTGCTACGCCTCAGGCGGCATCGTCGACGGCTCGCGCCGCCCTCGGAGTCGTCGCGCTTATCGGTTGGGTGCTGTCGCCTGGGTTGTTCGGCGTCGGGTGGGTAGCCGGCTGTGTATTCGCTGGCTACACATCATGCATGTAGGCTGGGCAGTGACGCCTAACCCCTCGGTCAAGCGGAGCGCCATCGGCAGGCCACCAAGCCCGCGCAGCGCTGTTGTTTATCCTGCACTGCACGGGCTTGGCGTCCTGCCGCTGTCGCCCGCTTACCTCGAACGTTAGGCACCGGAGGCCGCCAGTTTCAGAGCGCGTGCGCAGCGAATACGTCCGTGCTACGCGAACCACCCCGTACCTATCAGCAACCACTCCAAGTCGTTGGCGCTTGCCGTGCTTGGTCTACTCGCTACGGTTCGAGTCGCAGCTGAGGTCGGTTTGGTGTCGCCTCGGCTGGCATCCGCGCAGTTTCAAAGCAAATGCGCTCGCTCCGGGCCGGCACTGCGCTGCCGCGCAGAGCCTCTTGCCTTTGCGCTCCGCCGCGGGCGCCGTTGCAAGCAACCGCGCCCGCCACGCTTCGGGAACTGTCGTAGCGCTCAGGAAGGTGCTTCCAGCCGCCGTAGCCTTGGAGTTGCGGTGGCGCGTCACGGTCCAGCGCGGTAGCTGGCCCCGAGCCGGTGCCTAACCCCTCGGTCAAGCGGAGAGCCAACGGCGAACCACCAGGCCCGGGCCGCGGCGCGCTACATTCTCCGCAGCCCGGGCCTGGCGCCTCGCCGCAGGCTCCCGCTTACCTCGAACGTTAGGCCCCGCGGGGAGCCCTGTGCTTGCTTCGGCGCGCTCCGGCTACAGCCTCAAACTCACGCCGAGCCCACGGCACGGCGAATACGGGGACCTGCTTCGCCCGGGCCAATGCGCGCGCTCCGGACGCCGCCGTAGCAAGTGATTGAATACCCTGCTTAGATGCTACGCCTTCGCTGTCGTCGCTTCCCGCTTCGCTGATGCATCGGCCTTCGGCTGCAACGGTGGCGATGTGATCCATACGCCGTCGTTGCCCGGCTGTTGCCTCGCGCTTCGGTCATCTCCTGAGCCTCGTTGCTTGGTTGGTCAGGCGCAAGTCGGTCGTCGTAGCCTGGCTCGGTCTTGCCGCCTTCGGGCATCGCAGTCCCTTGGGTTCGTCGCTCGCGGCGCTCACGCCAGCAGCGGGGCCTAACCCCTCGGTCAAGCGGAGAGCCAACGGCAAGGCACCAGGCCCGCGCGCCGCGGTGGTTTATCCTGCATTGCGCGGGCCTGGCGCCTCGCCGCCGGCTCCCGCTTACCTCGAACGTTAGGCCGCATTCAATGTCACGCCGCAGGCCGGCTTTCGGCCTCAAGTCTTCTGCCGCGCCTCGCATTGAACCTCTCGTGTCTCACACGTCAAGGCAGCTCTATGAACCTTCATGAAGACCCCGGCTGTAAAGCCAGATACCGTCGGGCCTGGATCTCATTGCTGGCTGTCATGGCTGTCAACCAACTCTACGGTTGTTCCTCGCAGCAGGTCTACGGCGCAGGACAAGCCTGGCAGTTGCAGGAGTGCAGCAAGATCATGGATGCCCAGGAAAGAAGCCGATGTATGTCGAGTGCGAATACGTCATACGACGAGTACAAGCGCCAGACTGAGACGACGAAGACAGGAAAGTAGTTTCCCTGGCAGCTCGCCGAATTAGCACGTAAGTGATTGGAGTGCGCTCGTAGCAGCATATCGCAATGCGGCCTAACCCCTCGGTCAAGCGGAGAGCCAACGGCGTGACGCTTGGCCCCCGGGCCGCTGTGCCTCATCATCCGTCCCGCGGGCCAAGCGCCACACCGTCGCCTCCCGCTTACCTCGAACGTTAGGCGTCACCAAACATGAACCGCGCGACTCTTGAGCGATCCGCTGGGGCCCTATTCTTTGTCGGCTTTATCAGTGCGCACTTCATGTTCGGAATCGTTGCCGCGGTTCGCGTCCTTGGCATCGCCTGCCTTGTCACTGGCCTTATCTGGTGCTTCGGTAGATCCATCCCCGTAGGAGTGGAAGGCAAGCCACCTTCTTTATTCTTGCAGGGGGCGGGCGCCTTGATTGCCGGAGTTGCAATGGCTGCGTTTGGGGTAGTGGTCTTGCTGTACTCCTCGCAAGCTGCATGTGTATTGGGCTGGGCTGGTGAGGAACAGTGCACGTAGCACTGGGAGTACGCTCGCGAGCCATAGCTTGTGCGAACAATGCACTCCTGATCATGCCTTGGCTTCAGTGCGGCGTAGATGAAAGTCACCGGTTCATGCCTTCCGGCCCGCTTCGCGTGACGCCTAACCCCTCGGTCAAGCGGAGAGCCAACGGCGTGGCACTTGGCCCGCGGGCCGCTGTGCTTCATCATCCGTCCCGCGGGCCAAGCGCCACACCGCCGGCTCCCGCTTACCTCGAACGTTAGGCCCCGCGGGGAGTCCTGTGCTTGCTTCGGCACGCTCCGGTCACAGGCTTGAAGTCACGCCGAGCCTTCGGCACGGCGAATACGGGCACCGGCTTCGCCCGTGCCAATGCGCGCGCTCCGGACGCCGCCGTAGCAAGTGATTGAGTACCCCGCTGGGGTGCCGCGCCGTCGCTGTCGTCGCTTCCAGCTTCGCTAATGCATCAGCCTTCGGCAGCAGCGGTGGCGCTGTGATCAATTCGCCTGCGTTGTCGGGCTGCCGGATCGCGCTTCGGTCGCGTCCAAGACTTCTGTCTCTGGCTCGCCAGGTACAAGTCGGTCGCCGTAGCTTGGTTCGGTCTTTCCGCCTTCGAGCATTGCAGTCCCCTGGGTTCGTTACCCGCCGCGCTCATTCCTACAGCGGGGCCTAACCCCTCGGTCAAGCGGAGAGCCAACGGCAAGTCACCAAGCCCGGGCCGCGGCGCGCTACATTCTCCGCAGCCCGGGCTTGGCGCCTCGCCGTCGCCTCCCGCTTACCTCGAACGTTAGGCGTCATGACCCAAGCCAGTTGCCCGCGTTGCGGCCATGAACTCTCGCGAGACCTAGCCAAGTGCGAAGGGTGCGGCCTGGTCATGCAAGCATCGATCTACCCCAGCTCAGTTGACATGTGGTTGATTCGCGCTTCTCGGGGGAGACTTGCTTCACTGCGGCTGGCCGGCAATCTCGTCGTGCTGCTTGCTGGCGTGGTTCTACTATTGTTCGTGATTGGAGAGTTCAATAGACCGGTGCAGTCCGAGCGGGGAAGCCGGTACATCTGGGCAGTGAATCTTCTCTTGGCCGGCTACAACGTCTGGGCCTTTACTCACGGCAGAATCATGCTTACCGGTGCGGTCGGAGAAAACACCTCAGTCAAGTCAGCTTATTGGCGTGTCCTTTGCCTACTCCTGTTTGCAGCGTTGGGCGCATCTTCGGTTCTCAAGCTCTTTGCGAATGACGCCTAACCCCTCGCTCAAGCTGACCCGCTACGGCAGGCACTGTAAGCCCGGCCTGAGCCACCCGTACTATCGTCTCAGGCCGGGCTTACAGTGCCCGCCTCCGCGGGCAGCTTAGCTCGAACGTTAGGCCCCGCGGGGAGTCCTGTGCTCGCTGCGGCGCGCTCCGGTCACAGAATCGAATTCACGCCGAACCTGCGGCACGGCGAGTACGGGCACCGGCTGCGCTCGTGCCAATGCGCACGTTCCGGACACCGCCGTAGCAAGAGATTCAATACCATGCTGGGGTGCCACACAGTCGCCGTCGTCGCTTCCTCCCTCGCTGATGCACCGCCCTTCGGCCGCAACGGTGGCGCTGTGATCAATACGGCGTCGTTGTCAGGGGGTTGCCTCGCGCTTCGGTCGCTTCTAGAACCTCGCTTCTTGGTTGGTCATGCCCAAGTCGGTCGCCGTAGCCTAGCTCGGTCTTGGCGGGTTCAGGCATCGCAGCCCTTAGGTTTGTCGCCCGCCACGCTCCTGCCAGCAGCGGGGTCTAACCCCTCGGTCAAGCGGAGAGCCAACGGCGTGGCACTTGGCCCGCGGGCCGCTGTGCTTCATCATCCGTCCCGCGGGCCAAGCGCCACACCGTCGGCTCCCGCTTACCTCGAACGTTAGGCCTCACAAATGAGCCGCTCTTGGTTCGCCGCATTGCTACTACTTCCTCTGCTCGGCAACGCGTCCCCACGCTGCCCAGCAGACTTCAGTGCGTTCCTCACCGAGTTCGAGAAGGACCAAGCCTTCCAACTGTCGCGCACGAAGGACCCAATCACCTACTGGCACGTCGACCATCACGATCCAGAGATGAAGATGAAGAAGAGAGTTGTCGCGAAGGCGAAGCGCGAAGAATATGAGCCCTACCCCACCAGGGAGTATCAAGAGAAGCTGAGGCTTCATCGGAAACTTGAGTTCACTTCACCCGACATGTGCACCGTCAGTCTTGGGGCGCCAGACTCTGACATGTACGCCGTAGACTTCAGATTCATTAAGTCCAGGACGAAGTGGCTGCTCGTTGAAGTGCGGGATAACTCCTTGTGAGGCCTAACCCCTCGCTCAAGCGGAGCGCCAACGGCAGGCCACCAGGCCCGGGCTGGTGGTACGCGGTACATTTTCACCAGCCCGGGCCTGGCGTCCTGCCGTCGTCGCCCGCTTAGCTCGAACGTTAGGCATCGCTTGCCAAGCACTCCGTCCTGCCTCCACACGGCTCGCCCCAGGGGCCTCGCCTCGTCAACGGCCGTGCTCTCCGGAGGCAGGGTTGAAGACCAGAATGCATTGCTGCCGCTGGCATTCGGTGCGCCGTAGCTCAGGGCATCGGCTTCCGCGGTATACCAAGCGTTCCGCCCATGACCTTGGAGTACTGCAACCTCTGTCGCCTTGGAAAGTGGGCCCGAATGGCGATGCCTAACCCCTCGGTCAAGCGGAGAGCCAACGGCAAGTCACCAGGCCCGCGCGCTGCGGTGGTTTATCCTGCACCGCGCGGGCCTGGCGCCTCGCCGTCGGCTCCCGCTTACCTCGAACGTTAGGCCGCACATAGCGACGTCCGCGGCGCTGCCAGCAGAGAAGACATGCTCCACCACATTTCAATCGGCGCCAAAGACATCGAGCGAGCGGCTCGCTTCTACGACACCGTCTTAGAGCCGCTCGGCTACGCCCGCGTTTGGACCGATCTCCGCCCAGGAGAAGAGGAACAAGCGGTCGGCTATGGCCCACTGGGTTCTGGTGACAAACTCGCCGTCAAGCAAGTCCCGCAGTCGGTGCCTCAGATCCCGGGGTTTCACATTGCGTTCGCAGCGCCAAGTAGAGCTGCAGTGAGTGCCTTTTACGCAGCCGCACTTGCAAACGGGGGCACGGACAACGGACCGCCCGGCCTGCGCCCGGACTATGGAGCCAACTACTTCGCAGCTTTCGTCGTAGACCCGGAGGGTCACCGCATCGAGGCTGTATGCAAGGCTGCTGATTAGGCGCAGTCACGAGTGCGGCCTAACCCCTCGGTCAAGCGGAGAGCCAACGGCAAGCCACCAGGCCCGGGCCGCGGCGCGCTACATTCTCCGCAGCCCGGGCCTGGCGCCTCGCCGTCGGCTCCCGCTTACCTCGAACGTTAGGCCGCACACGCCCATGCCGTCGCCCGTGTCGAAGCGAATCCTTGAGGCAGTTGATGCGCTGCCTCTGTATCCGGGCATCCGTGTCATAGAAGTAGGCAGCGGCCCAGGTGTAGCTGCAAGAGAGATCAATCGTCGCTGGCCAACCGCCTACGTGCTTGGAATTGATCGTTCCGTGAAAGCAGTTCAACAAGCGGTTGCCGGATCATTAGCGCAAGTGAAAGCAGGAAGGCTTTCCTTCCGCCACGTTGCCGTCGAGGAGTTGGAGCTTCAACCCGGCGAAAGGCGCTATGACTTGGCATTCGCCTTGAGAGTAGGCGCCCTCGACGGTCGGCACCCAGAACTAGAAGCCATCGCCTTGTCACGGCTCGCCGCTTGTCTTAGCCCGCAGGGTAGGATCTTTGTGGACGGTGGGGCGCCTCTTCGTGTCCTCAGTGCGGCCTAACCCCTCGGTCAAGCGGAGAGCCAACGGCAAGCCACCAAGCCCGGGCCGCGGCGCGCTACATTCTCCGCAGCCCGGGCTTGGCGCCTCGCCGCCGGCTCCCGCTTACCTCGAACGTTAGGCCCCGCGGGGAGTCCTGTGCTTGCTTCAGCGCGCTCCGGTCACAGCCTCGAATCCACGCCGAGCCCTCGGCACGGCGAATACGGGCACCGGCTTCGCCCATGCCAATGCGCTCGCTCCGGACGCCGCCGTAGCAAGTGATTGAATACCCCACTTAGCTGCTACGCCTTCGCAGCCGTCGCTTCCCGCTTCGTTGATGCATCCGCCTTCGGCCACCACGGTGGCGCTGTGATCAATATGCCTTCGTTATCGGGGAGCCGGCTCGCGCTTCGGTCACTTCGAAAACCTCGTTGCATGGTTCATTCGGCACAAGTCGGTAGTCGTAGGCTGGTTCGGTCCTGCCGGCTTCAGGCATCACACTCCTTCGGTTCGTCCCCCACAGCGCTCATTCCTACAGCGGGGCCTAACCCCTCGGTCAAGCGGAGAGCCAACGGCGTGGCACTTGGCCCGCGGGCCGCTGTGCTTCATCATTCGCCCCGCGGGCCAAGCGCCACACCGTCGGCTCCCGCTTACCTCGAACGTTAGGCCGCACGAATGTCACGCTTGCGCATCACCGCTGCTGTCTTGCTCGCGGCAATGGAAACCGTAGCGGTAGCCGAACGAGTTGCGCGAGGGGCGCCGGAGAAGATCATGTCCGAAGAACACGAACTCGATACCGCACCAACCCCTAGCCAACTGATCACAATCAAGAACCTGACTCCCGACCAAGTCAGGAGAATCGACGAGGTTCTGCTTGCTCAAGCTGTCCCGCAATGGAGGAAGGCATCGGGAGTCGTCGGATTCGCAATGAAGCAACTGAGAAGTGAGCACCCTGGACTGCCAGATGTCTACTATGCCGGAAGGATTTCAGTACTCGTCGCGGCTGGAAAGCTGGAGTCCAAGGGTGACCTGAGGCGCATGCGCTTCAGCGAAGTACGGCTTTCTGGTTCATGAGACCGTCGGCCTGTTGCCCAAGTGCGGCCTAACCCCTCGCTCAAGCGGAGAGCCAACGGCGTGGCACTTGGCCCGCGGGCCGCTGTGCCCCATCATGCGTCCCGCGGGCCAAGCACCACACCGCTGTCTCCCGCTTAGCTCGAACGTTAGGCCCCACCGGCACCCGTCGCAGAACGCCACCCGCCAGGAATACATCGGTGCCAATCCCATGTTTCGCAGGCTCCCCAAACTTTCCCGTACGGGTTCGCCCGAAGGCAGCCCCACTCCTTGTCGTCGAATTGGCCAAGGAGTGACAGTCACATGCTCCAGCATGGCCAGGTTTTGTGTAACCTTGATGCCTAAAGCACGTTAGGCGTCACAAACACCACCATGCGAACGCTCCAGTCCATCTCCATCTTCGCGCTGGCCGCTGCGGCAATTTCCGGATGCTCGACTACGCCCACTACTAGTCTTGAACCATCCAGATTACTGATTGGCTGCTGGGAGGGAAAAGACTATCAGCCGGTACTTGGGCAGAGTGCAAAGTGGCTGATGCAGCGCCGATCAGACGGCACCTTTGATATTGAGTTCAGAGCACAGGGCCAACCGCCTCAACGAGAAACAGGCAGATGGAGAGTCGAGGGCACGACGTACACCACGGTCACACTGACCATAGACGACGAACCAGTGGATGTCCGAGACCCCCAGTTCACGGACGTTTATCAGTTGAAGGATCTGTCGGCAAACTCGATGACGTACTTTCATTCAAAGATGAACATGACCTTCCAGTCCATAAAGGCCGCCTGCCCGAGCGACGCCTAACCCCTCGGTCAAGCGGAGCGCCAACGGCAGGTCACCAAGCCCGGGCCGGTGGTACGCTGTACATTTTCACCGGCCCGGGCTTGGCGCCCCGCCGTCGTCGCCCGCTTACCTCGAACGTTAGGCGTCGCATCCCACCGGCGCTAGACTTCGGTAGCGAGTGACCGGTCTCATGCACCAACCGCCCTGCCACCTGAGCCGTCCTTGATTTCTCTACCTCATCTCTTTGTATTCGGCCTCTTTTTGGCTGGAGTCGGTGTGCTTTTCGTAGTCGCCGAGGCGGTTCACCCGGTCAGCGCTGCATGCACAGCAGGTGTAGTCGGGGGCTTTCTCACCTGCGTAATCTTGGCAGTCATTCTCATATCCATCGACAAATGGTTCCTCGGTCGTTACGCGTACCTTGCATGGCTAATAGCATTCCTCGCCGGCTATGCGGTAGCCGCGCCTCTCGGCTATTTCTGGTCATGGAAGGTATCGCGCAATGGCCGCGCAAGCGCACCTGTAGCGTGAATCACTCGACGCTCCTTTCCTCATTGTCCACACGCTGCATTTGCGCCGCAGCGACGCCTAACCCCTCGGTCAAGCGGAGAGCCAACGGCAAGTCACCAGGCCCGCGCGCTGCGGTGGTCTATCCTGCATCGCGCGGGCCTGGCGCCTCGCCGCTGGCTCCCGCTTACCTCGAACGTTAGGCGTCACGAGCCACCAAGTCATCCTCCCCTCGCGAAAGCTGGGTCCTCCCCAATGCTCCTCCGATCGTTCGCCCTTGGAATCGTCGCTGCCATTGCAGCGCTGATCTTCGCAACCCTATCGTCTGGCAGCGGCGTAAAGCTGAACACCGACGCGTGGCCCACCAGCGCCAGGGCAATACTGATCGAGCAACCCGGTCAGCCCATTTCTATCGAACAGTGGCGCAGGATCGAGAAGGCATTAGATTTGGCTGGGAACAACTCAAAGTCATCCCATTTGGTTGCCGCCGAGGTTCGCAAGGTATGGCCAGCGGTTCTTTTCGCAGCCTTTGTCGCGTTGCTTTGCGCCCGATGGTTCATCAAGCCGCAAACACTCGCGACAACGAGCGCGCTGCTTGCCCCCAACGCTCTACTCCTGGCGGCAGCATTCGCACATACCCATGCCTATTACCCGTAGCGCGCAGGCGAGCGCGGTGACGCCTAACCCCTCGCTCAAGCGGAGCGTCAACGGCAGGCCACCAGGCCCGGTCTGGCGGTACGCGGTACATTCTCGCCAGCCCGGGCCTGGCGTCCTGCCGCTGTCGCCCGCTTAGCTCGAACGTTAGGCGTCACACACAGCACTTCCGCCGCCAACCCACGCCCCCATGCCCCTCGCCGACCTCGATCCACAAGAGCTTGAAGTCATCGTTGCGTGCCTGAAGTGCGTGGCAGCTGGTGAGGTCATCAAGCACGACTGGGAGTTCCAGACAGTTTTCGGCATTGAGGTCACAGACATCTTGGCGGTCGTCGACTCATGGCCAAACGTTGACGAGAAGGACGAGACAGTTGCACTCGCCATCAACAACTCTATGGTCAATCTGCTTGGCTACCCTCATGGGTGGCACGCCAAATGGGACTCGTGCATGTCCTTCCCACTGAGCGAAATCGCGCGCGTTCTGAACAAGTGGCGCAGCTCCACCGCGGGCAGCTACTTCGACGGACTGAAGTAAGCGAACGCGTCCTCCGCAGCTAGGTGACGCCTAACCCCTCGGTCAAGCGGAGAGCCAACGGCAAGTCACCAGGCCCGCGCGCCGCGGTGGTTTATCCTGCATCGCGCGGGCCTGGCGCCTCGCCGTCGCCTCCCGCTTACCTCGAACGTTAGGCGTCACACAAACCATGAGCCGCCTCACCGCCTTTGCTGCCTTCGCGCTCCTGTCCTCGGCACTCGTCTTCGGTGCCCGGGCGGTACTCATGCTCGCGGTGACACTTGCAACTCAGGACTCTCGCGACTACCAGCCTCTGGTTCGGTCGTCGCTTGGGTCCTCCGCCATTGCAGCAGGCCTTACGCTTGCCTTCCTTGCTACCGCTCGCGGCAAGTGGCGTTGGTTCGCTCTCCTGCCAGCAGCTTTGTGCTTTGCTGCCTGGTATGAGGCAGTGCGACAGTGGTCAGCGGTCTTTCCATGAGAGACGAAAACCTGACGAACCGCGCCTTCAGATGTGTACATCTTTCGGGTATAGCCAGAAGGCTCTTCCCTCCAAGCAAGGTTTCAGCAGCACGGTGGTACATCGTCCTGTCGCACCGCAGTGACGCCTAACCCCTCGGTCAAGCGGAGAGCCAACGGCAAGTCACCAGGCCCGCGCGTTGCGGTGGTTTATCCTGCATCGCGCAGGCCTGGCGCCTCGCCGTCGGCTCCCGCTTACCTCGAACGTTAGGCACCGGAGGGCGGCAGTTTCAGTTCGCCAGCGCAGCGAATGCATCCGTGCTTCACGCCCTACCCGGCATCTGCCCGCAGCCGGTTCAGGTCGTTGGTAGTCGCCATGCTCTTGGGCGGAGTTCTCGGCTTCGAGCTCCCGCTGAATCTGGCTTGGTTTGCCTTGGGGGGAGCCAGGGCGCTGTGAGTACAAATGCCCTCGCTTCGGGCTGGCACTGCGCTGGCGCGCAGAGCCTCATGCATTTGCGTGCGGCCGCGTGCGCCATTGCAAGCAACCGCGCCGCCGCGCTTCGGGAGCTGACGTGGCAGTCCAACAAGCGCTTCCAGCAGCCGTAGGTCTGGGTTTCTGGTGGCACGCAGGCCGCCTGCACGGAAACTGGGGCCGAAAGCCGGTGCCTAACCCCTCGGTCAAGCGGAGAGCCAACGGCGTGGCACTTGGCCCGCGGGCCGCTGTGCTTCATCATCCGTCCCGCGGGCCAAGCGCCACACCGTCGTCTCCCGCTTAGCTCGAACGTTAGGCCTCACAGTCACGCACTTTCGCATGTCCAGCGCCTCTGGGTTCGCCCTTGACTTGAGCCTCGCGTTTTCAGCGAGAGTCGTGCATGGAGATATCGCCCCGCACCAGTGTGAGGAGTGCGAGGCTATCCGCTCAGCTCTGTCAGGCCGTACATGGACGGAGGTTCCCGACGCGTTTGCCGAAGAGTTCTCAGGCTCTTTGCCTCTCCTTACCGAGGAAGCGTACAACGCATATTTGCCCGTGTGGCTCCGCGCCGCACTCGCCAATCCAAGCGGCGACGCTGCGACCATGCTGCTGATCAACCTCGCCAATGATCCGCCAGCCACTTCCTTCAACATGCGGCAAGCGCAAACCGTGATTGAGGTTGCACGTTCGGTTGTGAAGCAAAGCTACTGGGGCCCGGAAGACGAGGGAAACATCGCCAACCTCAAGGCAATCGAGGTGAGGTGGAGTAACCCGAGTGAGGCCTAACCCCTCGCTCAAGCGGAGAGCCAACGGCAGGCCACCGGGCCCGGGCCGCGGCGCGCTACATTCTCCGCAGCCCGGGCCCGGCGTCCCGCCGTCGTCTCCCGCTTAGCTCGAACGTTAGGCCGCACACGCCCATGCCGTCGCCCGTGTCGAAGCGAATCCTTGAGGCAGTTGATGCGCTGCCTCTGTATCCGGGCATCCGTGTCATAGAAGTAGGCAGCGGCCCAGGTGTAGCTGCAAGAGAGATCAATCGTCGCTGGCCAACCGCCTACGTGCTTGGAATTGATCGTTCCGTGAAAGCAGTTCAACAAGCGGTTGCCGGATCATTAGCGCAAGTGAAAGCAGGAAGGCTTTCCTTCCGCCACGTTGCCGTCGAGGAGTTGGAGCTTCAACCCGGCGAAAGGCGCTATGACTTGGCATTCGCCTTGAGAGTAGGCGCCCTCGACGGTCGGCACCCAGAACTAGAAGCCATCGCCTTGTCACGGCTCGCCGCTTGTCTTAGCCCGCAGGGTAGGATCTTTGTGGACGGTGGGGCGCCTCTTCGTGTCCTCAGTGCGGCCTAACCCCTCGGTCAAGCGGAGAGCCAACGGCAAGCCACCAAGCCCGGGCCGCGGCGCGCTACATTCTCCGCAGCCCGGGCTTGGCGCCTCGCCGCCGGCTCCCGCTTACCTCGAACGTTAGGCCGCACAGGCATCACGCTTCCGCCCTCATGGAGCTCCCAGAGTCTTCCCTGCCTTTCAGTACAGTACGCATTGGCGGCGACAGTAGGATGGAACTCCTCGCACTTCTTGCCCAAGCGCAGGTTGAGATCAACTCTGCGGGCCACCAACTGTTCGCCGACCAGAGGTTCGCTACTGAATTGCACCCGCGCTTGATTCAAGTTCGTCAGGTCAGCGTAGCCGATCTTGACCTCAGGCACGGAGGAGTCATGTCCGTGATCCTGGCCTCAGCAGCGGAGCGAGGGCTATCTCAGTGTCCGCTGGAGTTGGCACCGCACTTGAGACTGGCCCTGGTCAATCAAGACGAGGGTGCGGTAGGTTCCCCACATACGCGGCACAGGGCTCCACCGGGTTCCATCACGATCGTCTCGCCGCCGCTGTGTGACGATGACGCGGTTCCGAAGGGCTTCTATTTACGCCGAATCGAGGGCAGGTTGTGGCTGAGAGGCTATACGTCTTGGCCGGGTCACGTCTGGCAGCCGGAAGACTTGCTTGTCTTCACCTGCGCGCAAAGTGCGGCCTAACCCCTCGCTCAAGCGGAGAGCCAACGGCGTGGCGCTTGGCCCGCGGGCCGCTGTGCTTCATCATCCGTCCCGCGGGCCAAGCGCCACACCGTCGGCTCCCGCTTAGCTCGAACGTTAGGCCGCGCAAGCGACCTCTCTCCACGCTTCAATGCCCTCGGAGGCGCACATGCGTCGTGTCACTGGAATCGGTGGTGTGTTCTTCAAGGCCAAGGATCCCAAGGCCCTGGGCGAGTGGTACCGAACTCACCTCGGTATGAACGTCGAAGATTGGGGAGGTGTCGCCTTCCGGTGGATAGAAGACAACCCGGACGCCAAGGGAACCACGATCTGGAGCCCATTCAAGGATGACACGACGTACTTCACCCCGAGCACCTCAAGCTTCATGATCAACTATCGGGTCGAAGATCTGCACGGTGTCCTCGCCAGGCTGCGCGAAGAAGGTTGCGCCGTAGACGAGAAGGTTGAGGAGTCCGCGTATGGCAAGTTCGGCTGGGTCATGGACCCAGAAGGCAACAAGCTTGAGCTCTGGCAACCGCCCGAGGGCCAGTGACTCCGAAGCGGTTAACCAGTACACCACCAACGCGGCCTAACCCCTCGGTCAAGCGGAGAGCCAACGGCGTGGCGCTTGTCCCGCGGGCCGCTGTGCTTCATCATCCGCCCCGCGGGCCAAGCGCCACACCGTCGTCTCCCGCTTACCTCGAACGTTAGGCCTCACACCCCACACCCTGCAGTGAAGCGAGTTGCCCCAGTTCTCTCAATCATGGCTACCGTCGCATTTGGCGCGGCCGATGCCTATGTTTTCGCTTTACGCTGGACCGTACCTGCCCCTCAGCCAATAGCATGGGGACAGTTCCTGGCAGCCGCGGCACTTCAAGTCACCGTAGTGATCGCTTTGCTCCTATACGTCTCCTGGCTTGTGCAGAAGCGGGAGATACCAACCCTGCCTTCAGGACCCTTGGAAGTGCTCAGAGCAAGGTTCTGGCCCGCCGGAGTTCTCATCGTCCTTGCGGTGCTCTCGGTCGATCTCTTGCATTCTTCATTGCTCTGCGGAGGTGAAGGCATTCCACAGAGCCGCGGTCAAGTAGCGAACTGTCGCGTATGAGGGCACGCGTCACCGGGGAAACGTCGCCAGTGAGGCCTAACCCCTCGCTCAAGCGGAGAGCCAACGGCGTGGCACTTGGCCCGCGGGCCGCTGTGGTCCATCATCCATCCCGCGGGCCAAGTGCCACACCGTCGCCTCCCGCTTAGCTCGAACGTTAGGCAGCGCAAGCCACCTCTTCTCCGACATGCCTTCCGACCTCGAAGCCTCAGCCTCTGTTGTGCTTGAGTTCTGGCGCCTGATGGCCACGAACGACTTCCATTCGGTCAAAGCGGTGCTTGCTGATGACTTCGTCCTCGATTGGCCTCAATCCGGTGAACGTATCGTCGGACCGGAGAACTTCGCTGTTGTGAATGCTGAGTATCCGACCGAAGGAGTCTGGAGCTTCGCGCTTCGAAGGCTGGTCGCTGAAGGCCCTGAGGTCGTCACGCATGTCGAGGTCACCGATGGAAAGCAGTCTGGCGAGGCCATCTCTTTCTTCCAACTCAGCGGCGGCAAGATTCAGTCCATCGTCGAGTACTGGCCCGACCCTTTCGAGCCAGCTGCCAATCGGAAGCACTTGGTCGAGCTTCGGTTACCAAAAGGCGCTGCCTAACCCCTCGGTCAAGCGGAGAGCCAACGGCAAGTCACCAGGCCCGGCCTGCGGCGCGCTACATTCTCCGCAGCCCGGGCCTGGCGCCTCGCCGTCGGCTCCCGCTTACCTCGAACGTTAGGCCGCACAGGCAACACACTCATCCTATGGCGTCCGACCTTAAGACCGTGCACTTCATCGCCGATCAGAGCGGACTTGGAACGCGGCTTGCCTACAAGCGCATGTTTGGTGAGTTCGCGCTCTATCTGAACTCCAAGGTGGTGGCTTTCGTTTGCGACAACAAGCTCTTCCTAAAGCCGACGGACGCAGGTCGTACCTTGCTTGGGTCGCCCGAAGAAGCTCCAGCCTACCCGGGATCCAAGAACTACTTCTTACTGCAAGAGGAACTTGAGAACCCTGAGCTCTTGCGCAGGGCATTTGAAGTCACGGAATCGACCTTGCCGCCGCCCAAGCCGAAACCGAAGCCGAAGACACCCTTGAAGAAGAGAACTGTCAGTTCTCGCTTGTGAGGCAAGTCGAAAGGTGCGGCCTAACCCCTCGGTCAAGCGGAGAGCCAACGGCGTGGCGCTTGGCCCGCGGGCCGCTGTGCTTCATCATCCGTCCCGCGGGCCAAGCGCCACACCGTCGTCTCCCGCTTACCTCGAACTACAAGGGCTTCCCCACAAGTCAAGCATGCAGCGGCCGTGATCGAGTCGCGCAGCGACTCATCACGGAAGTTGACTGTCACGATGGCCGTCCCACTTGCCGGTGCCGACGTCAATGCTTGCCAAGGGTGCGGACTGGAAGAACTACAAGCGGTCATCTACGCAGCTTCTTCGCTGCAGACCCTGATGCAAGACGCGCACGGGGACCTCATTCGTTAGCCGAGGTCGACCCTTCGATCGCCTCCACGAGCTAATCAGGCACTCCCCGTACAGGTCCAACCTTGACGCATCAACGCTGGCCGTCACGCGGCGGTGTTCGTTCTCGGGTGGCGGCTCCCCCGGTGGTTGTGGCTTTACCTCACGCCGGCTTCAGGCCGGCATCACGAATTGCTCGCCCTGGCGCAGCACCGCCCAGGCCATCCGCGCGTTCTTCGCCGCGATCGCCACCACCGCCTTCCAGTAGCCTGCACGCTCGGCCAGCGCCACCGCCCAGCGGCTGACGCAGTCGGCCTTGTCCTTGGCCGCGTTCAGCACCGCACGCGCTCCCATGATCAGCAGGCTGCGCAGGTACGTGTCGCCCGCCTTGGTGATCCGACCCAGCCGTG
This sequence comes from Rubrivivax soli, assembly GCF_049810355.1. Lineage (GTDB taxonomy): Bacteria > Pseudomonadota > Gammaproteobacteria > Burkholderiales > Burkholderiaceae_C > Rubrivivax. The sequence continues at coordinate 5,110,021 of NZ_CP187368.1, read as the reverse complement.
TCTTGCCGCCTGAGCTGTACTGCCCGGGCACCAGACCGATCCACGCGCTGAGCTGCCGACCGTTCTGGAAGTCGCGGCCGTTGCCCACCATCGCCACCAGCGCCGTGGCCGTCGTCTCGCCGATGCCTCGCAGCCGCATCAGTCGCTGCGCCTGGTGATCCTGCCGTGCCATCTCGGCGACGTACCGGTCGTAAATCTCGATGCGCTCGTCCAGGCGGTGCACCTCGCTGAGCAGATCGCCGATCACGGTGTTCACCCAGCCGGGCAGGTCCTCCAGCAGCCCGGCCACCTGCTTGCGAACCGTCGCCGCCTTCAGCGGCAGCACGATCCCCACCTCGCTGAGCAACCCGCGGATGCGGTTGAAGGTGGCCGTGCGCTGCTCGACGAACCCCTGGCGCGCCCGGTGCACCATCAGCCGGCCTTGCTGCTCGGCACTCTTGAGCGGAACGAAGCGCATGTTCGGCCTCTGCACCGCCTCGCAGATCGCCGCCGCATCGGCCGCATCGTTCTTGCCATGCTTGCCCGACAGCCGGTACGGCACAACGAACTTCGGCGCCATCAGCCTGACGGTGTGGCCGTGGGCCTGGAACTGCCGGGCCCAGTGGTGCGCGCCGCTGCACGCCTCCATCCCGATCGTGCACGGCGGCAGCCTGGCGATCAACTCCCCGAGCTTGCCGCGCGGCACGTTCGGCCGTACCAGCTCCGCCTTGCCCGCTTCATTGACGCCGTGAACCGCAAAAACATTCTTGGCGAGATCAATGCCGACGAATACGATTGCCATGGACTTCCCCTTCCGAGTGAGTTGATGAGACTTCGCACTTCCCATCGTGACACTTTGTTGCCGGTCGCCGCTTCGCGGCTGGCTCGGGACGGGGAAGTCCCTTTCATTCGTTAGGCGTCGCAAACACACCCATGGCTACTCTTCTGCAGCTCTTCCATGTCGCACGCGGCTCACCCGAGGACGCGACTTCGGAAGACCATCTTGCGCAGCTGATTCGTTTCGCCGACGAGAACCCGGAGAACGAAGGGGCGCAAGTATTAGCGGCACACAAGGCATGGTTGCACAGGAAGAATGAAGTTGCCCAACGCTTAGCCGAGCGGGCAGAACGAACTGATGGCATGGCGTTCCCCGCGTTGGTCGTGCTCGCCGCCATCAGCGCAGAAAGCAAGGACGACGACCGGACCTATCGCTATGCAAAGCGCCTGGCTTCAGCAACGAGACACGACAAAGCAGCCGGTATCGTGATTCGCGCCCTGGCCTGGATCAGACTGGTCGGGGTCCGAGGAGTAAGGAACAAACTCGACTACCAACGCGTACTGGAGTCCACACACGATGAGTGGGTTGCATGGGCCAAAGAATTCGTGGCGTCCTACGAGACGGCGAAGAGCGACGCCTAACCCGTCGGTCAAGCGGAGCGCCAGCGGCAGGGCACCGCGCCCCGGCCGGTGGTACGCGGTACATTTTCACCGTCCGGGGCGCAGTGCCCTACCGTCGTCGCCCGCTTACCTCCAACGTTAGGCCCCGCAGGGAGCGCTGTGCTCGCTGCGGCGCGCTCCGGCCACAGTCTTGAAGTCACGCCGAGCCTGCGGCACGGCGAATCCGGGCACCGGCTTCGCCAGTGCCAATGCGCGCGCTCCGGACGCCGCCGTAGCAAGTGATTGAATACCTTGCTGGGGTGCAGCGCAGTCGCTGTCGTCGCTTCCTGCTTCGCTGATGCATCGGCATTCGGCTACCACGGTGGCGCTGTGATCAATACGCCTGCGTTATCGGGCAGCCGGATTGCGCTTCGGTCGCGTCCAAGAATTCTGTCCCTGGCTCGCCAGGCACAAGTCGGTCGCCGTAGCTTGGTTCGGTCTTGCCGCCTTCGAGCATCGCAGTCACTTGGGCTCGTCGCCCACGGTGCCCCCGCCAGCAGCGGGGCCTAACCCCTCGGTCAAGCGGAGAGCCAACGGCGTGGCACTTGGCCCGCGGGCCGCTGTGCTTCATCATCCGTCCCGCGGGCCAAGCACCACACCGCTGGCTCCCGCTTACCTCGAACGTTAGGCACCGCGGCGAGCCCTTCGCGCTCTTCTGCGTGATGGCCTGCAGTCCCGCGCTGAATACCCCGTCTTCCCGCCGTGTCGCGCTTGTGATTTCAACTCCGATGACCGAATGCGCGCGCTCCGGACGCCTTCACGCCCAGTGATTGAAGATTCCGCTCCTTGGTTGGGCCGGGCCGGCGGCGAGTGCGTCGGAGAGCAATCGCCGTTGCGGTATGCCTCTCGCACTTCTGCGTGCGTTTTGTCGCAGCCGTTTCTGTCGGCGCGGCCGGGCAGTCGTAGCTCTGAAGTTGCTCGGGTTTACCAGCAGCCCAGTTTCAGTACTGAACACGGTCTCCGGTCACTGCCAAAAGCGGTGCCTAACCCCTCGGTCAAGCGGAGAGCCAACGGCGCGGCGCTTGGCCCGCGGGCCGCTGTGCTTCATCATCCGTCCCGCGGGCCAAGCGCCACACCGTCGGCTCCCGCTTACCTCGAACGTTAGGCCGCACAGGACACATTCTTCCAACACGCTCTGCATATGGAACCCTCGCTGCGCACGCAAGTCTTGGCACCGACGGATGTGTCTCTTCTACGTGGCATGTTGAAGATGTTCGGCGACGCGTTTCAAGACCCTGAGTCGTACTCTCACAAGCCGCCGAGCGAGGCCTATCTTTCCAAGCTTCTGGCCAGCGAGACGTTTCTGGCCGTCGCCACGATTTACCACGGTCAGGTTGTGGGTGGCTTGGCTGGCTACATACTGCCGAAGTTCGAGCAAGAGCGAAGCGAGTTCTACATCTACGATCTGGCAGTCGCGGAGAGCTTCAGGCGCCAAGGTGTAGCCACAGCGCTCTTTCAGTGCCTGCAAGGTGTGGCTGCCGAGCGTGGCATCTACGTCATCTTTGTTCAGGCCGACTACGGCGACGACCCGGCAGTCGAGCTGTATACGAAGCTAGGTACACGAGAGGACGTCATGCACTTTGACATTCCTCCTGCCAACGGTGCGGCCTAACCCCTCGGTCAAGCGGAGAGCCAACGGCAAGTCACCAGGCCCGGGCCGCGGCGCGCTACATTCTCCGCAGCCCGGGCCTGGCGCCTCGCCGCTGGCTCCCGCTTACCTCGAACGTTAGGCTTCACATTCCATGCCACGGTTGCCCATCGCCATTCTGCTGCTTGCACTTGCCGTCACAGGCTGTTCAGAAACGCGTAACGGCACGGGCATGATCAGCCAGCGAATTGGCCAAGCTATCCACGCCGATCGTGTTCAAGAGGTTGACCTCAGCAAGTTGACCACCTTCGGCTGGGCGTACTTCTACGCATTCAAGCCCGGTACTACCCGCGAAGAGGTCTGCAAATTCATCGGCGCCGGCCGCAACACATGTGGCCGAATAATCCGCATCGAGCGAGCTCCCGATGACCACATGTTCATGATCTTTGGCTTGAACGGACAGCTCACCCATGTCGAGCTCCACGCGGTCGAGAACGGAATTTTTGACTTTGAGTTCACTGACGGGGGCCACCCCCGCGAGAGGTCCGTTTTCAGGGTTCGGCGCAGTTCTTCTACGAGCGGGAAAGACACCATCTTCCTGGAACCGCGGTGAAGCCTAACCCCTCGCTCAAGCTGACCCGCTACGGCAGGCTTTGTAAGCCCGGCCTGAGCCAGTCGTACTATCGTCTCAGTCCGGGCTTACAAAGCCTTCCTCCGCGGGCAGCTTAGCTCGAACGTTAGGCGTCACCACTAACCTTCGCCGACGTGCAATCTGGAGACTCAGGTCTCTCCCAGATCGAAGTAGTGCACTACGCTTCGCCCAGACTGAAACGTCGCTATGTACGGCCAAGTGCGAACCATTGCGTCACCGGTGCCGTAAGCCCACAGCTTTCGACGAACGCTTGCAGCACCCTCATCACAAATCGCCCACAAGGTGGGCAGGCCATCCTGCTCTTGCACAGTAAGTAGGCGCGAACCCGCAGGCATCTCAACACTTTGCTCTCCGGTACCGTGCCGCAGCCGGAACTTCCAGATCATCAAGGTCCTCTCCAGTAGCCAAAGCACATGATTCCATCGACACAGGCAAAGACGAGCAAGCGTACGCAGGTTTCATGGAAAATGTCTCGCTGCCAAGCAGTTCGTCGAGTCGATTGCAGAGGCCGCCGGAAGGTCACGCGGGAACAGGCGGCAGTGACGCCTAACCCCTCGGTCGAGGCGAGGCCCAACGGCAAGCCACCAGGCCCGGCCTGCAGGTGAGGTTTATCATCCTTCCGGCCGGGCCTGGTACCTTGCCGTCGGTCCCGCCTCACCTCGAACGTTAGGCACCGGAGGCCGCCAGTTTCGGAGCGCGTGCGCAGCGAATACGTCCGTGCTTCGCGAACCACCCCGTACCTGTCAGCAACCAGTCCTAGTCGTTGGCGCTTGCCGTGCTCGGTCTCATCGCTACGGTTCCAGCCGCAGCTGAGGTCGGTTGGGTGTCGTCTTGGCTGGCATCCGCGCAGTTTCAAAGCAAATGCGCTCGCTCCGGGGCCGGCACTGCGCTGGCGCGCAGAGCCTCTTGCCCTTGCGCTCTGGCGCGGGCGCCGTTGCAAGCAACCGCGCTCTCCACGCCTCGCGAGCTTGTTTGGCACTCGCGCAGCTGTTTGAGCCGCCGTAGCTTTGGGGTCGTGGTGGAGCTTCTAAGGCTAGCGCAGTAGCTGGCCTCACGCCGGTGCCTAACCAGTCGGTCAAGCGGAGAGCCAACGGCAAGTCACCAGGCCCGGTCCGCGGCGCGCTATATTCTCCGCAGCCCGGGCCTGGCGCCTCGCCGTCGCCTCCCGCTTACCTCGAACGTTAGGCCGCACAAATGCCCTCGATACTCCGAAAATTGAAGACGCTCGTTGGCAGCGGCCCATTCGGCGACCCCAGCGAATCGGAGCGCCTCGCTCTTGCAATCGAACGTCTTTCCGACCCACACGCTAACCACGACGATGTTGCCCAAGGTATCGATGCGCTCGGGGCACGTCGACGGCCCGAAGACATTGATCGACTCGTTCACATGTCGCACGACCGTGCAACTCCCGATCATGTTCACCAGTGGATCGCGGAAGCGTTGCTCCCCTCAGAATCTGAACTGGAGCATGTCGAGGTCATGTTGGAGCGCGTTGACGCGCGAACCAGAGAGGCGCTCGTCGACATCCTGTCCAACGTCTTTCCTGAGTGGTCGAACAAGGTGAAACCGCGCGGTGCGGCCTAACCCCTCGCTCAAGCGGAGCGCCAACGGCAGGCCACCAGGCCCGGTCTGGCGGTACGCGGTACATTTTCGCCAGCCCGGGCCTGGCGTCCTGCCGTTGTCGCCCGCTTAGCTCGAACGTTAGGCCCCGCGGGGAGCCCTGTGCTTGCTTCGGCGCGCTCCGGCCGCAGCTTCGACTTCACGCCGAGCCTGCGGCACGGCGAATACGGGCACCGGCTTCGCCCGTGCCAATGCGCGCGCTCCGGACGCCGCCGTAGCAAGTGATTGAATACCCTGCTTAGGTGCTACGCCTTCGCTGTCGTCGCTTCCCGCTTCGCTGATGCATCGGCCTTCGGCTACCACGGTGGCGCTGTGATCAATACGCCGTCGTTGCCCGCCTGTTGCCTCGCGCTTCGGTCATCTCCAGAGCCTCGTTGCTTGGTTCATTCGGCACAAGTCGGTCGCCGTAGGCTGGTTCGGTCCTGCCGACTTCGGACATCACAGTCCTTAGGTTCGTCACCCGCCGCGCTCATTCCTACAGCGGGGCCTAACCCCTCGGTCAAGCGGAGAGCCAACGGCGTGGCACTTGGCCCGCGGGCCGCTGTGCTTCATCATCCGTCCCGCGGGCCAAGCGCCACACCGCTGTCTCCCGCTTACCTCGAACGTTAGGCCTCATGAATCCAGCCCGCTACTGCGAGCATTGCAATGCGGAAATGCGCTCACTCGATGCGCCTTGCCCGAGGTGCTCACTGTTGTCGTCATCGGCACAAGAGAAGCGCTGGAGCAAGAAGCTGACTCAGCTTCGCAGCGTCACTAAACAGGCGCTCGTAGTAACCGTAGCACTTTGCCTGTGCGTGATGATCCTTGACTGGAAAGAAGGGCTGGCTGTGCTCTCGCTAACCGCACTGCAAGTCTGGGTGTACTCGTACTACGGGCAACGTATCGGCAATCAGGACGCTTCTCTACCCGGTCCTGTCTCTGTGCACGCTAACGCTAAGCTGATCACCCGCATAGACTGGGACGTTTGGGCTATGGTCTTCGTCGCAATTCCAGCCGTTGGGGCCTTACTCGTACTCATCAAGCATCTGCTTGCTGTCGCGTAATGAGGCCTAACCCCTCGGTCAAGCGGACCCGCAACGGCGTGGCGCCTGGGCCGCGTGGCCGTGTGGTTTATCCTCGTCCACACGGCCCAGGCGCCACGCCGCTGCGGGCCGCTTACCTCGAACGTTAGGCCTCACACCCAATCACCTGCCGTGAATCCCTCCCTCGCCAGCCGTACACGTTGGCTGCTTGCAGCAGTCGCACTGCTGCTACTAGCGACTGTGGCGGTCCTAACCATTGAAGCCGCCACTTCTCAAGCCGACGCGGAGGCTCGGACGGCTATCGTTGACCCGTCTGGAAGCGTTCACCGCAAGATCGGCGTTCCGAGCCATATCGTGTTGGTAGGCTCAAGCGTAAAGAGCCTCACTACCGGTGGTATCACCCGCACCTGCGAGAGCAACCGCTATCTGGTGGTCGCCGGCGGCAGCCTGTCCTGGGTCGAGGTCACTCTGCACAAGCCTGCAAATCAGTGGAACCGGGCCGTTCGTGTGGTCGCTGTTGGTTGGTCTTCCAAGCCACGCCAAGCTTGCTGAGGTCAGCCTTGTAAGGCTCACGACCTCTCGCGGCCCGTACCCTCCGTGAGGCCTAACCCCTCGCTCAAGCGGAGAGCCAACGGCGTGGCACTTGGCCCGCGGTCCGCTGTGCTTCATCATCCGTCCCGCGGGCCAAGTGCCACACCGTTGGCTCCCGCTTAGCTCGAACGTTAGGCCGCACAGGCGAAGTCCCGAGACCCACACGAGAGAACTCCGATGACAGAGAGAACTGGCGGCTGCTTGTGCGGACAGGTCCGCTATCGAATCACTGCGGAGCCAGCAGTTTCACGGGTGTGTTGGTGCAGGGACTGTCAGCGGATCTCATCGAACGGAACGGTGAACGCTTTGGTGCCAAGCGCGGCAATCGAAATCACTGGGACAGTGAGCCAGTACGTGAAGACTTCCGACAGTGGAAACCAAGTCACTCGCCGCTTCTGTGGGCAGTGCGGTTCGCAACTGTTCGCGGACTCAACAGGTCGCCCAGGTTCCACGGTGGTGCGGGTTGGAACGCTGGACGATGCGTCGTCAGTTCGGCCTAGTGCGAACATCTGGAGTGCGAGTGCTCCAGCGTGGGCATGCCTTGACCCGGCGCTGTCGCGTGTTGAAGGGCAGCCACTGCCGCCTCAAGCACCGAACAGTGCGGCCTAACCCCTCGGTCAAGCGGAGCGCCGTCGGCAGGCCACCAAGCCCCCGCGCTGCTGTGGTTTATCCTGCATCGCGCGGGCTTGGCGTCCTGCCGTCGTCGCCCGCTTACCTCGAACGTTAGGCCGCACAGAAACCACCATGGCTACTGCTGCAGAACTATCGGAAGACGAAGACGAGTTTCACAGCTCTCTTCGCATCTACTTGAATGCGCTCGAGATGCTGGCATCTTCGCCAGAGGAGCAGTGCCGCCTGATGGGCGACTACAACGTAGCCTGGGAGCTAAAGGAAGACGTTCAGAGTGGGAAGTATCTGGTCGGTCGCGGGTACCTTGAAGAATCGGAGGAACAGTGGATCAAGGCCTTGTGTGGCGCGCTTGAGGGAGTCAATGCCCAGGTCCTGCCCTCAGGCGCTGGTCGCGAGGTCAACTTGCAGGCCATGTCACTTCCCGTTTGGCAACCAGCTCGCTTTCTCGCAGCCGAAGTTCTGCGGCAGCTATCGCGGGCGGCCAAAGAGAACACTAGGTTCCTCAGCGGCGGTACCGGTGCGGCCTAACCCCTCGCTCAAGCGGAGCGCCAACGGCAGGCCACCAGGCCCGGTCTGGCGGTACGCGGTACATTTTCGCCAGCCCGGGCCTGGCGTCCTCCCGTCGTCGCCCGCTTAGCTCGAACGTTAGGCCGCACATGCAGGTACCCATGTCCTCGGAGCGTCTGTGAAGTCAGTCAAGCAATCTGCGCCACGAGCCACTCTGCTCGCAAAGCTTCGGTCTGCAGCGATTGACAAGTTGGAACTACTAGCGGAGGGTCTGGGCTTTCTGTTTGCCGTCTCAGGCGCCACTGTCGCAGCGGTACTTGGAAAGGTTGTTGTTGGAGTGGTGCTTGGAGTTCTCGCGCTTGGATTCTTGTTCCGTCTGAAGGGCCGCAAGAAGAAGGCGGTAGAAGTCAAAGGTTTGGCGCAGAGCCCTGGCACCGCAGCGCGCCTTCTTACGGCCGTTGTTTCTGCGTGTGAGGTCGCTGCACTTGTCGAAGCCACAAACCTTCCTGTCCGGTTCGATCAGGCAGCGTTTCACATGGGGCATTGGTACCTGGTGCTGCTGGCATTCTTTGCTGCCTACTTCCTTCAACTCCCGCTGTTTGCAGGGTTGCTGGGCAAGGTCAGGGCGCGGAGTGCGGCCTAACCCCTCGGTCAAGCGGAGCGCCGCCGGCAGGGCGCCAAGCCCGCGCGCTGCTGTGGTTTATCCTGCATCGCGCGGGCTTGGCGCCCTGCCGCCGTCGCCCGCTTACCTCGAACGTTAGGCGTCACACAGAAGAGGCCGACTGACCCGCCAGCGCCACAAACCATGAACCTCCGTGTCACTGAGTGCGAGACGCCCTTCTTCAGCAAGAAGTGCCCCAAATGCGGCGGCTACGTCGAGCAAAGCAACGGGCTTCTACAACTCAGGACGACCTTCCGATGCGTTGAATGCCATCGAGACCTGAAGACCGAAGCAAGGTGGCGTGGCGCTCTTGGCCTGCTATATGCACTTCCAGCGATCGAAGTGGGCTCTTGGATTCAACGCGCCGCAGCAGCGAGTCTGGGTTCGGACGCATTCGCGTTCAAAGTAGTCGTGGCCGCTGTCGCGCTGGGGGTTGGTCTTCCCGCAATACTCCTGGTCTTCCGGGGTATCGTCTACGTCCCCAGTCCTGAACAAAGCAAGTCCACCGGAGCACTCGGCGAGTGACGCCTAACCCCTCGCTCAAGCGGAGCGCCAACGGCAGGCCACCAAGCCCGGGCCGGCGGTACGCGGTACATTTTCGCCAGCCCGGGCTTGGCGTCCTGCCGTCGTCGCCCGCTTAGCTCGAACGTTAGGCCTCACATGCGAACCGTCGTGGCAGTCCTATCCGCCCTGACTTTGGCAGCGCTCGGGGTGTTTGCGGCAATGCCAGCCATGAGCAACGGAGGCTTCCTTGAAGGGCGGGAGTTCTTTGGTCTCGTTGCTATCGGATTGCTCTGCTTCGGCCTGTACGCGGCAGTGTGCTGGTCACAAGCTCAGAAGAGCGTGTTCGTGTGGGTTCAGGCCGCAGTCGTAGGGGTTGGAGCGCCCTTGTTCGTGCTTCTGGCTCCGCTTACGTACTGCATTGCCTTCCAAACGGGAAAGTCATGCATGTAGCTCGTGCTTCCAGCGAGAGCCAGCCGCCAAGCAGTTCACGCCAAAGCACCCACAAGTGCACGCCGCCAAGTCGCTTAGGCAGGCATGCAGCGTCACTAGCGTTAACCCGAGTGAGGCCTAACCCCTCGCTCAAGCTGACCCGCTACGGCAGGCGCTGTAAGCCTGGTCCGCGGCACATGGTGCATCATCGCGAACCAGGCTTACAGCGCCTGCCTCCGCGGGCAGCTTAGCTCGAACGTTAGGCATCACAGGCCGATTCATGCGTCCGCGTACAACCATCACCGTCGCCGGTCTAGTGCTGCTGCTCTATGTAGGTCTCGTCATTGGGATATACATATGGCAGTTTCGCGATCTACCATTCTTGTCCGGCACCACTGAGTCGTGGGGGCAGTTTGGTGACTACGTTGGAGGTCTCTTGAATCCAGCGCTTGCACTACTGAACGTCGGCGTCATTGTCTACTTGGCTATCGCGGTTCAGCGACTTAATGAATCTCAGAGAGAGCACCGAGAGGAGTCCGAGAAGAGAGTACAAACCGTCATTGAACTACATCGCGAGTGGAACAGTGAAACAATCTACCAATCCCGAACCAGTGCGGGCAAATTAGTACGACTTTTTCCAGACAGCAGCTACTTTGAGATTGAGGAAGAGGTGCCGTACGAGCGCGCATCCCACATCTGGGTCGTTGTTGGCTTCTTCCAACGCCTTGCGTTCTTGTCCAAGCACGGCAGACTACACGTCGAAATGGTTCGTGAGCTTTTCGCGGAATTGTTTGTGTGGTGGTGGGTCGTCTCTTTCGCTACGCAGCTTGATCGATGTGACTGCGATGCTAGAACTCAGATGATTGATCTCAAGGACTGGTTCGATTCGATCACGACGCCTGAGCAGCGCATGCCTTGGCTCGAACGTGCAAACAGAGATTTGGCTGCAGCACGAGAAGCGGCAAATCTGCCGCCAGTTATCGTGATGTGATGCCTAACCCCTCGGTCAAGCGGAGAGCCGACGGCAAGTCACCAGGCCCGGGCCGCGGCGCGCTACATTCTCCGCAGCCCGGGCCTGGCGCCTCGCCGTCGCCTCCCGCTTACCTCGAACGTTAGGCCACGCAGCCTCCATCCCCTCGTTCATCACAATTTGTTCCGCAAGCAAACCTAAAGGGAGCTATCTTGAAGATCTTCACACGACTCGTTCTGCCCGTTACTTCTGCGCTTCTGTTGACTTCCTGTGCCACAGGTCCACAAGACACTGGACCGAAGCCCGTGATCAAGTCCATCGCAATCGTCCCCGCATCGAATCCGCAGAAGATCACATTTGAGAACACGAACGTTTTGAGTGGCTTTGCTGTGTGGACTGCAGTTGCCCACCGCAATGACACACAGATGAAGGAAAACACAATCAACTCCGCCACCAATATTGGCGAATCAAAGCTCGGGGATATCCTGACAGAGAAAGTAGTTTCAAACCTGCGAGCAGCTGGCTTTCAAGTTGAGGTACTTCAGAGCGTCGAAAGACCCAAAGATTATCCGGACAACGTCGATATCCTCGCTGTTCTCACCACTGCCGATGCAGTCATGCAACTCGCCGTGACCTATGTCGGCATCCACTCAGGTGCAATGGCAACAGCCTTTAACCCGCAAATCGCCGGCTATGCCCTGCTGTACCCAAAGGGCAGCAAGCGCCCCCTCTTCGATGGTGAAGTGCAGTTCGGAACTGCACTCTCCGAAGGCAAACCCAACGAGATCAAGGCAGAACCCAAGTTCGCCTATAAAGACATCAGCACGATCTACAGCAACGCGAGCGAACTCAAGGGCTTCTATGCCTCAGGCACAGATCTCGTGGCCACGCGCTTGTCCGAGCAACTGATGAAGACGCTTCGCTAAGCTCCTCTGAGCGCGGCCTAACCCCTCGGTCAAGCGGAGAGCCAACGGCAAGTCACCAGGCCCGGGCCGCGGCGAGGTAAATTCTCCGCAACCCGGGCCTGGCGCCTCGCCGTCGGCTCCCGCTTACCTCGAACGTTAGGCCTCACAACCCGAATGCCGCTCCCACTCGTCGAGCTTAAGAAGCGCCTCAGCTCTTTCACTGAGGAATTCGCGCGGTCCCTGACATACGAGTCCGCGTTGAAGTTGCTCGCAGACGGGAACTCGAACAGGAACGTGACATACGCGAAGGTGCCGCCCGAGGACTTCGAACTCACTTTCCTGTGGGAGGTACTGTCGCACGAAGAAGTTGAGGGCAAGCCCGCGGCGCGAATCTTGACGCACGTTTGTGATGACAGAGAGAAGGGAAAGCTAGGCTCGGTGTGGACGCCACTTTGCGGTGGCGGATGGATCTACACTGACGGGTCGTTTGAGCAGCATGAGCTGGGCAACCTCGCTGCCGACTCAGAAGAAGACTGACATCATGCAAGCCAGCTTCTTTCGCACTAGCCGTCACCTCTTTGCTCATGCGGGCCACATGCGCACGGTGAGGCCTAACCCCTCGCTCAAGCGGAGCGCCAACGGCAGGCCACCAGGCCCGGTCTGGCGGTACGCGGTACATTCTCGCCAGCCCGGGCCCGGCGTCCTCCCGTTGTCGCCCGCTTAGCTCGAACGTTAGGCCCCGCGGGGAGTCCTGTGCTTGCTTCGGCGCGCTCCGGCTACAGCCTCAAACTCATGCCGAGCCTGCGGCACGGCGAATACGGGCACTGCTTCGCCCGTGCCAATGCGCCCGCTCCGGACGCCGCCGTAGCAAGTGATTGAATACCCTGCTGGGGTGCCGCGCCGTCGCTTTCGTCGCTTCCCGCTTCGCTGATGCATCAACCTCCGGTTGCTACGGTGGCGCTGTGATCAATACGCCTTCGTTGTCGGGGCGCTGGCGCGCGCTTCGGTCCTCTCCAGAAGCACTGTGCCTGGTTCGCCAAGCACAGGTCGGAGCCGTAGGCTGGTTCCGCGTTGTCGCCTTCGGGCATCGCCGTCCTTCGGTTCGTCACCCGCCGCGCTCATTCCTACAGCGGGGCCTAACCCCTCGGTCAAGCGGAGAGCCAACGGCGTGGCACTTGGCCCGCGGGCCGCTGTGCTTCATCATCCGTCCCGCGGGCCAAGCGCCACACCGCCGGCTCCCGCTTACCTCGAACGTTAGGCCGCACAGGCCGGCCTCGCCGCACCGCACCGCCAGCAGAGATGCAAAGCGAATGACAAACACTTCTAAGTTCATCACCTTTGTTCTCGGCGCTGGAGCAAGCTTCGAGGTCGGCATGCCTACTGGCTACGAGTTGAAGGCCAAGATCGAATCAAGCCTTTCATTCAGACTAGAGGACTTCCGACGACTTGGCGGAGGTGACGATCAACTTCGCGATGCACTTCTTCAACTGAGTCAGCGACGAGGAGCGGAGATCACCCCAAGTGATCATCTCTCCGCAGCAAAGCTTATCAAGACAGGAATGCCACAAGCGCCGTCCATTGACAACTTCATTGATTCGCATCGTTCGAATGCTAAAGTCGCCGAAGTTGGAAAACTTGCCATCGCATCGGAAATCCTCAAAGCGGAGCGGGCGAGCAAACTCCACGTCAATCCCGATAGAATCCACAATAGACTGAACGCAGGAGTTGTTGCGGACACATGGTTCAACGCCTTCTTTCAGCTACTAACCCTCAATGCGCAGGAGAAGGATCTTCCCGAAAGACTAAAACATGTGCAGGTCATAACGTTTAACTACGACAGAACGCTGGAGCACTATCTCTTTCACTCGATACAAAACTACTATGGATGCAGTCCGGCGAGAGCGGCAGATATTCTCACCAACCTGACTGTGTTTCATCCCTACGGAAAAGTTGGGAGTCTGCCGTGGCAGAACTCGGGTATGGCGGTTCCGTTTGGTGGCGACATGCATTCTTCTGCGCTCATTCAAGTCTCTACTCTCCTTCGCACCTTCACAGAGGGAACTTCAGAGAGTGAAAGTCAGATTAATACTATTCGGTCTGCGGTCTTTGAAGCCGAGATACTCACCTTTCTTGGCTTCGCGTATCACGAGCTGAATCTCGAGCTACTGTTTGGCGCCGCGAGAGATAGCCCCATTAGGCATTCAAAGCAAGTCTACGGAACCGCCATGGGAATTTCTGAAAGCAACAAGAAGGCTATCGCGTCTGAGCTCGCCAATCTTGGGAGATACGATACATCTCAGATATTCCTCAGACGTGAGCTATCCGCTGCACAATTGCTACCAGAATATTCGCGCACTCTACGCATTCCAAGTGCGGCCTAACCCCTCGCTCAAGCGGAGAGCCAACGGCGTGGCACTTGGCCCGCGGGCCGCTGTGCTTCATCATCCGTCCCGCGGGCCAAGCGCCACACCGTCGTCTCCCGCTTAGCTCGAACGTTAGGCCTCACAAACAGACCGAATCCCACTTCTGTCGCCAATGACCCAGACCACGGGGCAGCTCTACACCGAACTGAAGGACGATGTGGCCGCCGTTGCGAACCCGCTCTTCGACCTCTCGGAGAGACTCCTGCGCGAGAACGGAAACTTCTTGCCACACGGATTCGTACTGAACGATGAAGGCAAAGACTCAATGGTCGGCGCCGTGGAAGGCAACGGCTCCGGCAGGAGCACTTCGACAGCTACCCTTCCATTGCTGCACCAAGGTCTTCGCAAGCAAGCGGAGACAGGAAGAGCCCGAGCCGTCGGCGTAGCAGAGAACGTAACTGTCACTCCTGAAGGCGGCAGCGCTACCAAGGCAATCAAGGTGCTCTTCGAGCATCGAGAAGGTCTGTGCGTCGCGCTCTATCTCCCGTTCAAGAAGAAGCTTTTGGGCGGCTACGAGATGGGCACGCCCTTCACGGTGCCAGCAGAGCCGGAAGTCAAACCCTGGCCGTGAGGTGAGGACTAACCCCTCGCTCAAGCGGAGCGCCAACGACAGGCCGCCAGGCCCGGCCTGGCGGTACGCAGTACATTTTCGCCAGCCCGGGCCCTGGTGTCCTGCCGCCGCCGCCCGCTTACCTCGAACGTTAGGCCTCACAGGCGGCATCTTCCTGGGGCCTCCTCACCATGCAATCGCTGCGCGCGCAGCCACTGGCGCGATGGCATAGTCCCGCTCAAGTCCCCCGCTCTTCCCGTGCCGCGATGAACCTCCTCGGCCTCCTGGCTTTCTTCTGCTCGATTGGTCTGCTTGTACTTGGCCGCAGGCCGGCCGAGCACGACCGCGCCGGTAATCCCGCACTACTGTTGCGCGCGCCTGCTCTTGCTCTTGTTCCGTGGGGTGCACTTCTGCTCTGGGAGGCCGTCACCTACAGGTTCGGGCCTTCGTTCGATCGAGCGCCCTTTACCTTCTACGCTTTGCTGGTCCTCGCGCTACTCACCTGCCTCGGGGCCGCACTGCTGTTCAGTTTCCGCATCACGGTAGAACCCAAGCGTGTGGTTCTGCAGATTCCTTTGGTGTGGCAGCAGGTTGTTCCTCTCTCACACCTGGTTGAGGTCCAAGACGACTCGCTGATTCCTATCGTCGTCTTCTCCCGCTCACGCAAGATCACGATCCTGCCGCTGTACTCAGGCGTAGTTGGCTTTCTCCATCACCTCAAGGCGTACCACGCCGAGCTTCCAAGCTCTGCGGGTGAGGCCTAACCCCTCGGTCAAGCGGAGAGCCAACGGCAAGTCACCAGGCCCGCGCGCCGCGGTTGTTTATCCTGCACCGCGCGGGCCTGGCGCCGTGCCGCCGGCTCCCGCTTACCTCGAACGTTAGGCCGTACAAACGAACCATATTCGCCCTCGTATGCTCTCTAAACACGATCAACTACTTCTCAAGGATCTCCGACTTCAACCAGTCTGGTTGCTTTGGGTGTACCTGCTACTTGGCGTTATCGCCAGTGCAACTGGGCTATCAATGCTGCACTGGAGCATCGAGGCAATCGCCTGCGTGGGAGGCGGCTTCTTGATGGCTCTTGGCGCTGAGAAGCTCGTTACCCGGCGCATCCGGTCTGCAGCAATTCAAGCCTTTTCCCAGGGCCGCTACTAACGGAGCCACTAAATCAGAGTGGCAACAAGCGGTCGTGAGCATCACCAGAGTATCCAGTCCTTCTCTCCGGTGCCCTGTGCGGCCTAACCCCTCGCTCAAGCGGAGCGCCAACGGCAGGCCACCAGGCCCGGTATGGTGGTACGCGGTACATTTTCACCAGCCCGGGCCTGGCGTCCTGCCGTCGACGCCCGCTTAGCTCGAACGTTAGGCCTCACACCCCACACCCTGCAGTGAAGCGAGTTGCCCCAGTTCTCTCAATCATGGCTACCGTCGCACTTGGCGCGGCCGATGCCTATGTTTTCGCTTTGCGCTGGACCGTTCCTGCCCCTCAGCCAATTGCATGGGGACAGTTCCTGGCAGCCGCGGCACTTCAAGTCACCATAGTGATCGCTTTGTTCCTATACGTCTCCTGGCTTGTGCAGAAGCGGGAGATACCAACCCTGCCTTCAGGACCCTTGGAAGTGCTCAGAGCAAGGTTCTGGCCCGCCGGAGTTCTCATCGTCCTTGCGGTGCTCTCGGTCGATCTCTTGCATTCTTCATTGCTCTGCGGAGGTGAAGGCATTCCACAGAGCCGCGGTCAAGTAGCGAACTGTCGCGTATGAGGGCACGCGTCATCGGGGAAGCGTCGCCAGTTAGGCCTAACCCCTCGCTCAAGCGGAGAGCCAACGGCGTGGCACTCGAACCGCGGGCCGCTGTGCTTCATCATCCGTCCCGCGGGCCAAGCGCCGCACCGCCAGCTCTCGCCTAGCTCGAACGTTAGGCCGCACGGGCCATCACATCAGTTCTCCTGTGCAAATGAACACTCGCAATACTCTGCTACTCCTCGCGTCTCATGTTGCAGTAGGTGCCGCAGGCTTTGCGGGTGGCATCTACGCTCTTCCAATACTTATCGAGCCTCCGGCACCCACTGCCGTTGAAATCAAGGAAGCTACGGCTCAGATTCAATTTACCGCACAGTTCAGGCGGGATCTGAAGGATAGTGATGCTTTGCACTGGGGTGAGGGTGTCGTTTCTGTTGCTGCCAACGCCATATCGTTGGCAGGAAAGCTAGCGCCAGGCCCAGACTACAAGCTCTACCTTTCGCCAGAATTCGTTGAGACCGAAGCGGAGTTCAATCGCCTCAAGAGGCAGATGGTCCGAGTTGGTGATGTCAAGACCTTCGAGAACTTTGTGGTGCCAGTCCCTGCTGGTATCGAGCCCGCGAAGTACTCAGCCGTCATCGTTTGGTGCGAGACCTTTGGTCAGTTCATTACGGCCGCAAAGTACCGGTAGCGCGAAGTGCGGCCTAACCCCTCGATCAAGCGGAGAGCCAACGGCGTGGCACTTGGCCCGCGGGCCGCTGTGCTTCATCATCCGTCCCGCGGGCCAAGCGCCACACCGCTGTCTCCCGCTTACCTCGAACGTTAGACCTCGCCATGCCCATCACTGGCACTCTCAGAAGCTGGAACGAAGATCGAGGCTTTGGCTTCATTGCACCAACACACGGTGGCGCTGAGATATTCGTTCATGCAAGTGCATTTGCACGAGACGGATCAAGCCCAACAGTCGGCGAAAACCTTTCCTATGAGCTTGGCCGCGGTCGAGACGGGAAACCACAGGCAGTGAATGTGGTGCGTTTAGCGGTCGGATCAAGGCCGCCGCGAGCACCGAGCGGACGTGAAACGCACAAGTCTCAAACCAGTTGGGTTGGATTGCTCATCATCGCCTTGTTGCTCGGAACAGGCGGAGTGTGGGGCTACAAACAGTTTTCTGGGTGGCAGCACCGGAAGAACCTGGCTTCTCAGCCAGCCGAGCTTTCGACACCGGCGCCAGGCAGCTCAGAAGCAAGCCCAGCGGCGTTCAGCTGCGACGGGCGCGTCTACTGCTCGCAGATGACTTCATGTGCTGAGGCAAAGTGGTTCATCAACAACTGCCCCGGCACCAAGATGGACGGAAACAGCGATGGCATTCCCTGCCAAGAGCAGTGGTGTAACTAGTGCCGCCTGCGAGGTCTAACACCTCGGTCAAGCGGAGAGCCAACGGCGTGGCACTTGGCCCGCGGGCCGCTGTGCTTCATCATCCGTCCCGCGGGCCAAACGCCACACTGCTGTCTCCCGCTTAGCTCGAACGTTAGGCCCCACAGGCAAGTCATCTCGGCCTCAACCGCAAGTTCTCAGTCGTATGCCCTCAGAAATCATTGGCGAGCCGTTGGCTGCGGTCCAAGCCTGGATCAACGCCTTCAACGCGAACGCTCGAGAAGTAGTAGTTGACCTCTACGCCTCAGACGCAGTGCTTTGGGGCACCTTTGCAGGCGAACTGATCAGCACGCGCGCAGCACTTGTCGAGTACTTCGACAGAGCGTTTGAGTCACATCCAAGCCCTACCGTCGAGCTGCAGTCCAGTTCTGTGCAGGCGTTCGGTGGGTTCGCCGTTGTCTCCGGCGCGTACCTGCTGCGCTTCTCGGTGGGTGGCCAGCTTCAGTGCCTTCCGGCTCGCTTCACCTTCGCGCTTGCTAGCCAGTCCGGCAAGTGGCGAGTCGTCACGCACCACTCTTCCATCACGCCGGTGAGTCCTGCTCGTTGATCGTCCGTGCGTAGAGTGGGGTCTACCCCCTCGGTCAAGCGGAGAGCCAACGGCAAGCCACCAGGCCCGCGCGCCGCGGTGGTTTATCCTGCATCGCGCGGGCCTGACGCTTCTCCGTCGGCTCCCGCTTACCTCGAACCCTAGGCCTCACAAGACAAACTTTCGCTGCGGATGCGCGAAACCAAACTTCAGGAACCGCTCCCATGTCCAAGCGTCAGTTCATGAAGGCTGCGATTGCAGGGTTCAGCGCGATCTCTCAGATTGGGCGATCGTCTGCTCAATCAACTTTCTCCGCCGATTACATGGCACCAGGGGAGTTCGAGCCTCAGGAGTACATCTGGCTCAGTTGGATAGAGAAGGGCAGTCTGGGGAGCGCGCCCTTTTCGGATGTTGCACTCAGCGTCATGAGGGCTATCACGCCGCACGTGAAAGTTCGTCTGATGTATAGCAATCTCACGGCTGAGGATGCTTCGTACTTCGGACCTTATCGCTTGACGCAACCCGAAGCCGAGGCACGCCTGCGTGCACGGCTAGCGTCGGAACGCGTAGACATGACGCGGGTCGAACTCTTCTACTACCCCCAGCCCTTCGGGGCGATCCAGGATCCTGGCCCCTACTTCTTGCGCGCTCGCAACGGTCGTCTGGCGGTCGCCGACTATCGCTTTGACCATCCGGACCGCCGCACCGAAGCAATGGATCGGAACATCGCCAACGCCTTGGGATTGCCTACGGTCAAGTCCGATCTCATCAGTGAGGGTGGAGCCCGGCAAGTCAATGGCCGAGGAACACTTCTGCTCGTCGAAGCCGTTGAGCTTTCGCGAAACTCCAGCCTGGGCCTGGATACGATCGAAGCGGAACATAAGCGCGTACATGGCGCGAAGACCGTCGTCTGGCTCAAGCAGGGGCCCGCGGATGAAGCCTGGGGACGCCTGCCAGACGGAAAATGGGGCATTGGAACCGGTGGGCATGTTGACGTTTTCGCACGCTTCGCGGATGCCCGCACCATCCTTCTCGCAAACGTCAGCGACCGACAGATCTCTACAAACCCTGTCCTTCGGGAGACCAGTGAACGAATGGAAGAAAACTTCCGAATTCTCTCTGGAGCCAAAGATGAACGTGGTCGACCGTTCCGCATCATCCGGGTTCCAGTGCCGGACACGATGACCGGACGTGTTGCCTATGACTCCCTGTCCAGGGAAGAACGAAGTTGGTTTGAAGGCGCCAAACCCGGAGACACAGTTGAGTTCTACCTCCCGGGTGGATATCTCAACTTCATCATTGCCAACGGCATTGTCATTACAGCGAGATTCTGGCGCGCAGGTATGTCCGAAAGTTTGAGAACGACAGATGCGCTGGCGCGGTCGGCATTGCAGCGTGCCTTTCCCAGCCGCAAGATCGTCCAAGTTGATGTGCTTCCGCTGATCTACGACGGCGGCGGCTTGCACTGTCACTCGCGTAACCAACCGTATGCTGCTGCAGGCAAGCATTGAGAGTTCTCTGCAACGCTGTGGGCCTAACCGCTCGCTCAAGCTGACCCGCTACAGCAGGCTCTGCAGGCCCGGCCTGAGCCAGTCGAACTATCGTCTCAGTCCGGGCTTACAGTACCTACTTACGGGGGCAGTTTCGCTCGAACGTTCGACCGCACGGCAAGACTACGCCATGACCGAGGCTCTGTTCAGCACTGAGCGCCTGCTGTGTCGGCGCTGGCAAGCTCATGACATTGAGCCGCTGTACGCGGTGTATTCGGATCCGGAGGCCATGCGGTGGGTTGGCGACGGTCGGCCTATCAGCCGGGAGAACTGCGAGAGATGGCTTCAAGTTACGGAGGCCAACTACGCCGCTCGCGGCTACGGCATGTTCGCCTTGGTAGAGAACATCTCAAACACCGTCATCGGTTTCTGTGGTCTGGTTCACCCCGGCGGACAGACCGAACCCGAGGTCAAGTACGCCTTCGTGAAATCCGAGTGGGGCCGCGGGTTGGCCAGCGAAATCATTCCTGCGCTTCTGACCTATGGGGCGTCACAACACGGGCTGCAGGCCATCATCGCCACAGTGGCCGTTGAGAACCTGGCATCGCAGCGCGTACTTGTCAAGTCGGGCATGGTGTTACGCGAGCAGCGGCGCAATGAGGATGGATCAACGACCAATGTCTACGAGTGGCGCGCGAGTGCTGTCTAACCCCTCGCTCAAGCGGAGAGCCAACGGCTTGGCACTTGGCCCGCGGGCCGCTGTGCTTCATCATCCGCCCCGCGGGCCAAGCGCTACACCGTCGCCTCCCGCTTACCTCGAACGTTAGGCCCCCGAGTCACCTCTTTTGCGCGTCTGCAGAGGGAATTCCAACAATGAAGCGCCTGTCACTGCTCGCCAGTCTGCTACTGCTCGCCGCGTGCGCCTCGTCACCAACTGGAAGTGGTAGCGCCACGCCAGTATCGAAGGCCAGCATTCCATTCAGTTCTCCCGAGTGTCTGGCAGCCAAGCTACGACAGGGGGAGCCTTTTCCTGCCAGCGCCATTCCACCCTCCGCGCTTGCAAATCGTCAGAGTGGCTGGGTCGCCATCCGCTATGACGTGATCGATGGGCGTGCGCAGAATCTGGCGGTGGTTGGGAGCAATCCCCCTGGCCTCTACGATGCCGCTGCGCTCCAGCACGCATCAACCTACAGGGACCCCGCCAAGTCTGCGGTTCGCGGCTGTGTCACAACCATCGAGGTCACCTTTTAGTCTGGAGCCTTGGCCCAGCGCACCGACTGTGGTCTCACCCCTCGGTCGAACGGAGAGCCAACGGCAAGTCACCAAGCCCGAGCCGCGGCACGCTACATTCTCCGTAGCCCGGGTTGGGCGCCTCACCGTCGGCTCCCGCTTACCTCGAACGTTGGGCCGCACAACCGCCGCCCAGCGGCTCCACAAGCAAAGACCGGAATCTGCCCCAAATCAAAGGATCCGCCGTGCCAATCGTTGATGACTTGCTCCGCAATGCCTATGAAGACACTCAGCTCTTGCTCACGAACGATCAGCGTGGCGACGTACTCTCGATTCCACGCAACGTTGAGTTCTTGCTTCTAGCACCAGACGAAGAGAAAGCAAGCACCGTGTGCTCCTTCATCCAGGACAACCAATATGGAGCGGCCACCGTTCAGGAGGACGACGGCAAGTTCAGAGTATTGGTCGTCATTCATATGCCAATCACCCAGAACCTCATCTGCTCGGTCTCTGCCCTGATGACCTGCCTCGCGGCGATATTTGGTATGGAGTACGACGGATGGGGCAGCGTCATCAAGAGTGCGGCCTAACCCCTCGCTCAAGCGGAAAGCCCACGGCAAGTCACCAGGCCCGGTCCGCGGCGCGCTACATTCTCCGCAGTCCAGGCTTGGTGCCCGCCGTCGGCTCCCGCTTACCTCGAACGTTGAGCGTCCGATTCACTGTTCTGCGTACCGCCCATGAAGACACGAACGGCCACCTGCAGTTGCGGTCAGCTCAGCGTCGAAACCCAAGGCGAGCCCAGACGCGTGTCGATCTGCCATTGCCTCGCTTGCCAGAAGAGAACCGGAAGCATATTCGGAGCACAAGCGCGGTTCCCGCGGAGCCTGGTTCAGATTCGAGGTGAATCCAAGGAGTGGGTGCGGGTGGGCGACGAAGGAAGCAGTGTCGCCTTTCACTTCTGTCCAACCTGCGGTTCCACCGTCTACTACGCTGTTGCGGGCTACGACGAGGAAAGCATCGCCATACCAGTCGGCGCCTTTGCTGAGCCAGGCTTTCCGGTGCCCACAATCTCTGTGTATGAAGAGCGCATGCACAGTTGGGTAGGTTTGCCGCCGGAGATTGAGCACATGCAATGAAGCCGCAGCCACTGACGCCCAATCCCTCGGTCAAGCGGAGAGCCAACGGCGTGGCACTGGGCCCGCAGGCCGCCGTGGCTCATCATCCGTCCCGCGGACCAAGCACCACACCGTCGTCTCCAGCTTGGCTCCAACGTTAGACCTCGCGGCCACCGAATGTCTGCACCGGGGAGCGCCCAATGTCATACATCGCTAGCCATCTCGCTACCGTGCCGTCATCTGGCTTCACGTGGTACCTGATCTTCATCGAGTGTCCGTTTGTCGACGACGTGCAGAAGGAGATGGATGCCCACTTCCATCGATTGGGTCAAGAGGCGGGCACCGACGCGCTGGTGGTGCGCGGCTACCGAGGATCGCAGTTCACGACCTCTGTCTATGAAGCACCCGCGTTCTCCGATGAACGTTGGCGGGCGCGAGCGAAGTTCCCTTCCCTGATCGTGTCTAGCGTTCCACCTCAGCAGGCCCTGGCCAACACGGGCGCCCTCGACAGCGGAAAGGTGATGATCTTCAACCTCCGCGAGATCTACGACGAGAAGAAGAGTCTTGCGGGATTCTTGGCTGATCTCGTTGCAGCCCTCACCAAAGAGAATGCCCTTGCCGCGCTTGAAGATCTCGATCCGGGGAAGTTGGAGAGAGGTTGGGGCTGGCTTTCCAAGTACATGAAAATGGAGCCGGGCTTCTTCGGCTTCAATGTCAAACTCGACAAGGTGCTGAAAGATGTCTTCTCCAAGATGTAGCGAGCGGGGCCTCTCACCCCTCGGTCAAGCGGAGCGCCGCCGACAGGCCCACAGGCCCAGACTGGCGGTACGCGGTACATTGCCGCCAGCTCGGGCGTGCTGCCCTGCCCTCGTCGCCCGCTGACCTCGAACGTTAAGCGTCACATCCTCATCCGCTGCTGCGCATGCGCAAATCGATCCCCCCTGAGCGCCCGCACGTGGGTCCCATGAAAGCGGTCACCTCGGCCCGGACCACGCAGACAAAACTCGCAACTGGCCAGCTGGAACTGACGATCGAGCACGACACCATCCGTGGCGTCGACCCGATCATGCTGCGGTGGTGGTTCGAGAACCTTGGCAAGGACATGGTCTTCGCAGGACAGACCTACCCGCGCTATCTGCTTTGGCACCCACGAGACCACATCCATTGGGAGTTGGCCAAGCCCTCACCCAGTGGAGGCTCCGGGCAGGGAGCTCACTTCCGGATCGTGGAGGCGTTTGCCGCCAATCCCTCCTACTACGTCGACTCGACGGAGTACGTCGAGAAACTGGATGAAGAAGGCGTCTCGCTGACCAGGCGAATCGCAGGCCACGAGGTCTTTCGGCTGGAGCACCACTTTGGTCAGACTCCACGAGGAGCGAGTTACCGTTCACGCATGGTTGTGGGCGTTGATTCGGGCCCGCTCCGGGGGCCGTTCAATCACATGGTCCGCCCCAGAGTCTTCCCGGACGCGATGGGGACCGCATGGCTGACCCACAACGTGGAGGAAGTCAGCATGTTCGAGCACATCCTGCCACGTTTGTACGCAGAGCGGTAACGCCCAACCCTCCGGCCTCGCAGCACCGCTGCTTCTGATCTGCGCACATGCGGATGCCAATCCTCCGCTGATCGAAGACGTGCGCGCCAGGTCAGTGTCTGTGTGGAACGACAACGCGCAGGTGATATGGAGCGAGTTTTTCAGTCCGCTGGACCAGTCCCACGATATGGACGGCAACTTGTCGCTCACCGGCTGTCGCAACGAGACCGCCAGGGTTGGAGCCCCACTCGCAACTGTTGCTCGGTTCCGCCAACCTCTTCGCATGGCCACTGAAAGTTCGCCCGAGTGCGCATCTGCTTTCTTCGCAGAAGAGCTCTCAGAAGCAAAGGCCCGCCGGCGGACGATGGCAATGCGGCCAGCGGCTCGCGCAAATGAGCGTCGCCGAGCGCTTGTCGAGCAGGTGTGCGCCAAAGCGGCGCGCCTCACACAGCGGGCATGGCTGGCCACCGAGAACGTTCATGCGAGGCAGTGCCAAGCCCGTCCGCCAAGTGCGGCTTCACCCCTCGCTCAACCCCGGCCGGCTGCGGCAGTCGGCGTCAGGCCGTGCCGCGCCCGTCGTAGCCCCATCGCAGCCCGGCCGTGCGCCAATTGCCTCCGCGGTCGGGGTTGGCTCGAACATTCGGCCACGCAACCAACACTCCCACTGTCTTCCATACTTCGTCATGCCGAGTTGGACGTCAGTAGTCTGGAGAAGTCCTGCGCGTTCTGGACACCCGTCATGGCAATGCCGGGCTGTAGCGCTGAAACGTGGTCAAGCGGCATGAACGATGTCAGATACGAGGACGAGAACTACATGTGTGTGCTCCCAGCACCTCAGGAGTACTTGCGTGCCGGCCAGCACCGACGCCGCGCAGGCCTGAACCACCTCGCGTTCAAACGTCCTTCGCTCGCAGAAGTCGATGCGATCGCTTCTTGGATCACCGAGAACGGGTAGGCGCTGCTGCATCCCGACCGCCGACCGTGTGCAGGCGGACCACACTGCGACGCGGTGTTTTGCGCGGACCGCGATCGGTTCGAACTGGAAGTCGTGGCACCGCGTGCGCAAGGCGTGGCCCAACCCCTCGATCAGGCGGCGCGCCAACGGCGTTGCGCTTGGCTCGCGGGCCGCTGTGCCGCATCATCTGTCCCGCGAGCCAAGCGCCACAGCGTCGTCGTCCGCTTGCCTCGAACGTTCAACCGCATCAACGCAATGCCCATCCACCCCGACCCGAAGTTCATGGAAGCTGCGCTGGCCGAGGCGCGTGGCGCGCTTGAGGCTGGCAATCTCCCGATTGGCGCCGCCATCGTTCACGGAGATCAGATCGTCTCGCTTGGCCGGAACGCCATTGATGTACCCGGTGATGACACACACCACGCGGAGCTCTCTGCCATTCAGGCGATCGCACCGTTCCTGGTTCAGCACAAGCGTCAGTGCACCCTCTACACCACGCTGGAGCCCTGCATGATGTGTCTCGGAGCCATGATCAATGCAGGCATCGAATCGCTTGTCATCGCTCGGCCGGACCCGGACATGGGTGCACTCCGGTTGCTGCCACACGCTGAATACTACGACTTCAAGCGTCGTCGTCTCAACGTCACATCGGGTTTCATGGCCTCAGAGGCCCAGGCGCTGCTCACTGAGTATGTTCGCAGAACGGGGCTGCGTCGGCACCTTTCAGATGCGGCCTGACTGGACGGGTTCGACACACGATGCGCTCGCGCGGCTCGGAGGCGTTCTCCAGCACGACCCTCAGTTGCGCCGACCGTCCTGCTGCTGTGGGGAATCGGGTTTCGGTATCGAAGCTGGCGCCAAAGCCGTTCTGACTGGCTAGCCTTTCGGCCCTTGCTCTGAGCGATGAGGCCTGACCACGCACTCATGGCGAGCGCCAACGGCAGGATGCCGGCACTGCGCCCCGGTTGGGCGCACCATCTGCAGCGCGAGCCGGTCGTCCTACTGTCGGCGCCGCGTTGCCTCACAGGCCCCTCCTCACCTGGAGCCACCAGTGCGCACCACCACGCTACACACCCAGCGGCTTCGATTGGAGCCCTTCGACGAATGTCATCTCGACGGGCTGCATGAGATGCATCGTCTCCCGGAGGTGATGCGGTACGTCGGTGGTCAGACCGAGACCAGGGAGCAAACCGGATCGGTGATTGCACGGGTGAAGCGCTGCTGGGCAGCGTGGGGAACCAGTTGGTGGGCATTCATCGAGACGAAGAGCGAACGCGTCGCAGGTGCAGGCTGCATCCAGTACCTTCGCCGAGACGCCTCGCCACCAGAGGATCTCGAAAGCCTCAAGAACAACCCTCTGGAGATTGGCTGGCGCCTTCATCCCGACTGTTGGGGCCAGGGGCTTGCCACGGAGGCCGCTCGCTGCATGGCGGCTTTCGCCTTCGACAGGTTTCCCATCGAGGAACTGCTCGCCGTCCGACACCCGGAGAACACAGCGTCTGGTCGAGTCATGGACCGCCTGGGCATGCGGCTGCGGGGCCTGGAGCCTTGGTACGGCACAACTGTCGCAACGCACGTCATCACGCGCGGCGAGTGGCAGCACAACTTGTCGGGAGCGAACAAGACCTGACCCCTCGCGCAGGCGGAGCGCCAATGGCAGGCCACCAGGCTCGATCGACCGGTACGCAGTACATTCTCGCCAGTCCGGGCCTGGTGGCATGCCGTCGGCGACCGCTTGGCTCGAACGTTCGGCCGCACAAGGGAGCTTCTTCGCATGTTCACCACCGAGTTCCTGATCACGTCGCTGATCGTCGTTCTCATCCCTGGCACCGGGGTCGTGTTCACTGTGTCCACAGGCTTGGCTCATGGCCGCCGAGCGAGTCTCTTCGCGTCCTTGGGCTGCACGCTGGGCATCGTTCCGCATCTCCTGGCCACGGTACTTGGCCTGGCTGCCGTCATGCACACGAGCGCCATGGCCTTCCAGTTGCTCAAGTACGCAGGCGTCGCCTACCTTCTCTACCTGGCCGTGGCCACTTGGCGCGACCGGTCAGCATTTGCGGTTCAGCCGATGCAGGCCAACGGCAACGCGTTGGGCTTGGTTGTCAAAGCGTTTCTACTGAACATCCTCAACCCCAAGCTCACGATCTTCTTCCTCGCCTTCCTGCCACAGTTCGTACAGCCGGGCGCCCATTCGCCAGTCCTGCAACTCGTGGGTCTGAGCGGTGCATTCATGGCGATGACCTTCGGCGTGTTCCTGTTGTATGGCCTCTTGGCCCATGCATTTCGCAAGTCGGTCATCGAGTCCCCACGCGTCCAAGCGTGGCTGCGCCGCAGTTTTGCAGCAGCGTTCGCCGGTCTCGGCACTCAGTTGGCCATGTCCGAGCGTTGAGGCCTGATCCTCCGCTCAAGCGGGGCGCCAAGGGCAGCCCCCTCCAGGCCCACATGGTGCCCTTGTCCATGTTGCAGCACGCGGGCCCGGCGTCCCGCCGCCGTCTCCCGCTTCGCTCGCGCCTTCGTTGACACAAGGCACGCAGTTCCACATCCCCCAAACTCGGAGGGTCCATGAGTCAGACGGTTCAAGCCATACGTCCCGACCAGGAGGTGATGACCAGGCAGCGCCTGCCGTACTTCATGGGTATCAGCGGAGATTCAGTTGCGTCCTCGGGCCTTTCCATGCATCTGGTGATCATTCCTCCTGGCGCACGGGCTGAACCGCACATTCACTTGGGGTACGAAACCGGAATCTATGTTCTTGAGGGAGTCGTCAAGACTCGCTGGGGCGACATGCTTGAGCACGAGGTCCTCAGTGCTGCGGGTGAATTTCTGTTCATTCCGCCCGGAGTGCCACACGAGGCAATCAACCTGAGTGACACCAGTCCGGCCAGGGCGGTCGTGGCCCGCAACGATCCATCCGAACAAGACAATGTGGTTCCCTACGCGCCGGCCACCCCAGGGGAGAGCGCCGCCTGACCCCACGGTCAAGCGGAGCGCCAACGTCCCGTCACCAAGCCCGGGCGGCTGCGCGCTACATTCTCCGCAGCCCGGGCCAGGCGTCTCGTCGCCGGCTCCCGCTTGCCTCGAACGCCAGGCGCCATGAATGCCATCACCTACCGCGTCGTGGACGTTTTCCCGGAGCCAGCGTACTCAGCGCTCGTCACGGAGGCGTTCTCGGACTACGAAGAGTCACAGTTGCTCAGCGATGTGGCCCACCAGGAGGACGCCGCCAGATCCGGGGCGCCACACAGCATCCATGAGAACACGCTCCGGATCGGTGCATTCCGAGGTGGCGAACTTGTCGGATGGACCTTTGCCCGCCCGGAAGGCGCAAGTCTTCTCTGCATGATCAATTCGGGGGTTGCACCTGCAGAACGACGAAACGGAATCTATTCGGAACTGGTGCGATTGGTGATCGACCACGCGAGATCTCGAGGCTATACCGCCATTCTTTCGCGGCATGCGGCGTCCAACAACGCAGTGATCATCGCGAAACTGAAGCTTGGCTTCTTCGTGTCTGGCTTTGAATACTCGGAAGTCCATGGTCCACTGGTTCGCCTAACCTACCTGATCGGAAGTCTTCGGCGTACCTTGTATCAAGCTCGGTCAACACCCATTCGTCGGGCCAAGCCGAAGACATGACGCACAACCCATCGCGCAAGCGCAGCTCGAACGTGAAGGCGCACAGTTCACCGCCTCCCATCGATGTCGCCCCAATTCAAGACTGTCGCTTTCATTGCCGACCACAGCGGACTGGGCCCACGCCTCACGAGCAAGTTCATGTTCGGTGCGTACGCGCTCTACCTGCACGGCACAGTCGTCGCGTTCGTTGGCGACAACAAGCTGTTCTTGAAACCGACCGATGCTGGCCGAGCGCTGCCAGGCTCTCCGACGGAGGCTCCGGCACACCCTGGATCCAAGAATTGCTTCCTGCTGGAGCAGGAACTCGAAGACCCTGAACTGCTGCGCAAGGCCCTGGAGCGCACGGAATCCGTTCTGCCGCTTCCGAAGCCGAAGCCACCGATTCGCATGCACCCGGTCGCGCAAGGCAAGATCGCCAAGCGCAGCAAGCCCCGCAAGCCGGAGAGTGCGGCCTGACCCTCGGTCAAGCGGAGAACCAACGGCAAGTCGCCAGGCCCGCGCCACGACGCGCTACAGTCTCCGCAGCGCGGGCCTGGCACCACGGCGCCGGCTCCCGCTTCCCTCGAATGCCAGGCATCACACCAGCACCCTTCTGCGCCCCATGAGCACACCCCTTCTCGCTGAGGGCGGCTGCGACTGCAAGTCAGTTCGCTACCGCATGGAATCTGCTCCCCTCTTTGTTCACTGCTGTCACTGCCGGTGGTGCCAAAGGGAGTCAGGCGCTTCCTTCGCACTCAACGCCCTGATCGAGGCAGACAGGGTCACGCACCTCGGCACGGAACCAGAGCTCATCGACACGCCATCCGACAGCGGAATGGGACAGAAGATTGCGCGGTGTCGGAGGTGCAAGGTCGCAGTCTGGAGCAACTACGCTGGTTCGGGGCCGATCATGAGGTTCGTCCGTGTGGGGACACTTGACGACCCCGACCAGTTTCCACCGGATGTACACATCTTCACGGCATCGAAGCAACCCTGGGTGGTGCTTCCTTCCGGCACGCCAGCCTTCGACGAGTACTACGAGCGGGAGGCACTCTGGCCTGCCTCCAGCCTGGAAAGGAGAAGGACGGTCCTTCCGCTCATTGAAGCCTACCAGGCAACGCTGCGCAGCGATGGCTAACCCCCTCGCTCAAGCGAAGTGCCCACGGCGTGGCGCTTGGCCCGCAGGCCGCTGTGCTTCATCATCTGTCCCACGGGCCGGGCACCGTACCCTCGGCACCCGCTGAGCCCGAACGTTGGGCCTCACGGGGCCCACACTTCGCCGGAGGATGACCCATGAAGATCACTGTCTCGACACTCGTTGAAGCTCCACTGCCGGAGGTCTGGCGTTCGTACACGACGCCTGAAGACATCCAGGCGTGGAATGCTGCTTCCTCAGACTGGCACACGACGTCAGCCTCGGTGGACCTGCGACCAGGGGGCAAGTTCTGCTCGCGGATGGAGGCCAAGGACGGTTCGTTTGGGTTCGATTTTGAAGGTGAGTACACGAGGATCGTTCACCACGCGTTGATCGAGTACACCTTCGGTGATCGCGTCGCCGCGGTGAGCTTCGTGGAGCAACCCAACGGAGTGATGGTCTCAGTGGTCTTCGATGGCGAACAGACGCACTCCGAGGAACAGCAACGCACTGGATGGCAGGCAATACTGGACAACTTCGCACGGCACGTGAAGGGCAAGGTCGCGTCCGAGTAGGGACCGTCCGTGCCTTCAACGCCACGGTCGTCGAGTGAACGCACCACCCTCGCTCAAGCGGAGAGCCGACGGTGTGGCACTTGGCCCGCGTGACGCCGCGCTCCACCATCCGTCCTGCAGGTTGCGCACCACACCGCTGTTCTCCGCTGCGTGCGAACCCGAGGTGTCCCTTAGCCGCCATCGCCGGTACATGGAGGTCTGATGCTCAAGCCATTCGTGAACCTTGCCGACGTTGCGTTCACCGACATCGAAGAGAACGGGTACTACACGTCACGTCGAGCCCAGTTCAGCGCGGGAATCGGAGCGCGAAAGCTTGGGTACAACCTGACCGAGCTTCCTCCAGGGAAAGCACAGTGTCCCTTTCATGCGCACCGCGCCGAAGAAGAGATGTTCCTGATCCTCGAAGGCGAGGGTGAGCTGCGATACGGTGCTGACAGGTACCGGATCCGAAAGCACGATGTCATCGCGTGTCCGACCGGTGGACACGCGACCGCACATCAGATCATCAATACGGGAAGCACAACCATGAGGTATCTGGCACTCTCCAACGTGTCCGACATCGAAGTCTGCGAATACCCGGACTCCGACAAGATCGGCGTGCATGCGGATGAACCATCGGCACCAGGCCTGCACGAGATGTTCCGATCTGAAGCCACGGTTGAGTACTATGACCGTGAAAGCAACGTACCGCCAGGGAGTGACGCCTAACCCCACGGTCAAGCGAAGCGTCGCCGGCGCGGCACCCGTCTCGAACATCAGTCGGCACACGCCGGGGCCATCTCCCTCGTCGCCCTCAATTCCAAAGGCGCTCCATGCTGCAGCAAGGTCTGGTGGTGTTTGCAAAGAACAAGAAGCGCATCTCCGCGTTCTATCAGCAGACCTTGGGGCTCCTGGTCGAGGAGTCGGACACGTCGCATGATCTGCTCCGTGGTCGTGGCATGGAGATTGTCGTTCACACCATCCCACGCAGGGTCGCGGCGGGCGTCGTGATTGCAAAGCCTCCAGCGCCACGTGAGGAAACCCCTTTGAAGCCCACCTTCGTGGTCGGCAGTCTTGAGGCAGTCCGTCGTGCCGTCGAGGCCACGGGCGGCTACCTCAAGCCAGCCTCTGGGGCCTGGCACTTCCGCGGACACATCGTCCTTGACGGCTGGGATCCGGAGGGCAATGTCGTGCAGTTCAAGCAGGCCGTGTAGCAGGTTGTGCATGCGCGCACACGGCTCCGCATCGCGTATGCCGCCTCACCCCTCCGCCACGCGGCGAGGCAACGGCAAGCCACGAGGCCGGGCCGGGCGCCTCGGCATCGCCTGCTGCTGACCGCGAACGTTGGCCGGCTCGTGGGAACTTGCGCTGATCGTCGTCAATGCGCCACCTGCCTGAGAGCGCCAAAGTTGCCTGTTCCACCACCTGCGGGGGAAGCAGATGCACTTGCTTCGTAGAAGTCTTGTTCCAGGTCTCGCCGCAGTCGCATTGGCGGCGTCTTCGGTCCGGGCACAGCCAACTTCCTTGCCAACAGCGCCGCCTTTCGTCTCCAAGCCGATCATGGCTGTGCAGGTGACGGGTGACGACAGGAAGGAATTGGTCCTCATGTCCGTCTCGATCCAGCCGACCGGTGCCGTTCCCATGCACACCCATCCAGGCGACTGCGTCGGCTCGGTCGTCGAGGGCACCGTCGAGCTCCTGGTCGAGGGTCAACCTCCCAGACGCATCGCGCCCGGTGAGGCCTACAGCAACCTGCGCGGAACTGTCCATGGATTCCGCAACATGGGCGAGGCGCCTGCCAAGCTGCTCAACAGCTTGTTCGTGGACAAGGATGCGCCTCGGGTGCAGCCGGCCGGTCGGCCTGCAACGCAGTAACGGGGCCGGCAGGCCACCAGGCCAGGGCCTGGTGGTACGGTGTGCATGTGCACCGGCCCGGACCGGGTCCCGGCGCGCTGCCGTCGCTTTCCGCTGACCTCGAACGTGATGCCCACAGCCATGCCCCTCACGCTCTTCGGCTCCCCCGGCTCCGGCTCCGCTGCCGTTGAGATGGCACTTCGCGCTGCCACTGTCGAGTACCGTGTCCTGCGCGCTTCGGCTTGGGAGCCTGACTCGGCAATCACTGCCCTGCGGGAGGTCAATCCGCTGGGTCAGGTTCCAACACTGGTTCTGGCGGACAAGACCGTGCTGACTGAAAGTGCTGCAATCCTGATCTACCTGGGCCTTGAGTTTCCTGGCCACGCCCTACTTCCCGAGACCTCCACCGACAGGGCTGTCGCCCTCCGAGGCCTCATCTTCATCGCAGCCAACTGCTATCCAGCTGTCTCTGTCAGTGACTACCCGGAACGGTGGACCACCGCGACGACGAAGTCGGCACAGGAGCGCGTTCGAGCAGCGGCCCGCGCTCAGCTTCATCGCAACTGGGGCATCTTCTTTGATGCCTTCGCTAGTGAACTCGAACGCACCAAGGAGCATCCAGGTGCGCTTGCCTTTCTGTCGGTCGTGGTGTCCCGCTGGTCGGGAACGCGCCAGTACATCGGGTCCACGCGCAAGACAGTCTCCACGCTGTTGGCCACACTGGAAGCGCATCCAAGGATTGCATGCGTGCTGAGTGAGCAAAGTGCTGCCTAACCCCTCGCCCACCCAGACCGCCATCGGGCCCTGCCGTTGTCACCCGCTCCGCTTGAACGCGCGGCCCTCGAATCCACCAGCGGAACGCAAACAGCACGTCACCAGGGCCCGGCCAGCGGTCCGCGGTACATTCTCGACAGTGCGCACTGGGCATCTTGCCGTCGCCACCCGCTTGGCTTGAACACGGGGCGTCGCAGCCTCCACGATCTTGGCACTCCACCGCCGAACCGTCGCGATGGGCTTGCTCGCTGGCTGTTGGTCCGCGGCGGCAACGGCACAGGCCCTCGATGCACCGAACGTCGTCGTCATCGGCCCGAACCTGGTCACGTCTGGCCAACCAACGGCCCAAGCCTTGGCCAGGCTGTCTCAGCAGGGCTTCGAAGCCGTCATCTATCTTGCTCCGAGCTCCGTGCCCGACGCGGTCGGGACGGAGCCGGAGGTCGTGGCCCAGCAGGGCCTGGAGTTCATCCACCTTCCCGTTCCCTTCGGCTCGCCGACCGAAGGCCACTTCGAGTCGTTCGCAGCCGCCCTGCAGCGACTGAAGGGCCGGAAAGTCCTCGTGCACTGCCAAGTGAACATGCGTGCTTCGACGATGGTCTTCCTGTATCGCGTCATCTTCGAGAAGGAGAGCCCTGCCAGCGCATGGGAGTCCGTCACGCGGGTCTGGTCGCCGGAGGGTCCGTGGAAGCGCCTGGCGCTGTCCCAGATGGTCAAGCACGGCATCAAGTTCGACCCGTTCTGAGCTGTCAGGGCGACGGCTCACGACTCGCCCGCGCGAGACCTCGACGATGTGGCCCATGGCGGGCCATCCGCCGTGCTTCCTCATCCGTCCAACGGAGCAGGCTCCTCACCGCCGGCCCCGCTGGGCTCTAACATCGGCCAAGTTGCTGGAGGCTCACATGCCACGTTACTCGCCTGCTGCCCTTGTGCTGCTGTCCACCTTGGGCGGTGTCATCCATGCCCAGCAGCCCGATGCCGCCCGTCCGACATACCAACTGCGGATGAACCAGGCCCAGCCAGGAAGTC
The DNA here is from genome assembly GCF_049810355.1 of Rubrivivax soli. Lineage (GTDB taxonomy): Bacteria > Pseudomonadota > Gammaproteobacteria > Burkholderiales > Burkholderiaceae_C > Rubrivivax. The sequence goes on along the minus strand of NZ_CP187368.1, from coordinate 5,076,578 downwards.
TGGACCGCAGTCCCATGGCTTCCAACGCGCCCTACCCGCTGGACAAGCGCTACGAGCAGTTCACCGAAACGGAGAAGAACACGCTCCGCTCGTTCTACGAAGGCATGCCAGCCACTGACGACCCGCCGTTCCCGTTGTCAGGAATGAAGGGAGTCATTGCGGATCTGGGCAAGATCGCCACTCTGCAGCAATCCGAAGGGGACATCACGATCTTCGTTGCTGTCAACGAGCAAGGAGAAGCCACGAGCGCCAAGCTGTTGAAGTACCCAAGCCTGGAGATCGCCCAGGCGGTGGCATTTGTTCTGATCAAGACGAAGTACAAGCCCGCGCGTTGCAGCGGCCAGCCCTGCCCCCAGGACTTCCCGTTTCGGTTCCGGCTGACTTCGCAGTGACGTCGATCTGTCGGTCGAGCGGAGAGCCAACGGAGGGTCAGCAGGTGCGCGCGCCGCCGAGCCTCGTGTTGCGCCCCACGTCCCGGGACGATCCATTCCGCATGCGGACATCCAGGGAGCAGCCTTGAATGAGATCAAGGGCATCGTTCTTGCACTGGTTGCGACGTCTCTGTTGGGGGCAAGCGCCACGAGCCCACAAGACGTCGGCCCGAAGGCGCCCTTCAACGTCGCGCCTCCCGCCGCCGCCCTGGCGATCCACGGGGCGTCACTGCGGTTCGTGCGCCAGCGCAGCGGCCTGCCCGTGCCGTCGAAGACCATCGCGGCGGCCTTCGCGCGCGCTGCGGAGGAGGTCGCCACTGCGGCGCGGCAGAGGATCGCCAGCCTCGTCGCAACGCCTGCCAGCGGCCTGTCTCGCTTCTGCGGCCGCGAGTCGCTGGGACGGTCCCGCGGGGCCCGCCCGTCGCGTGCCTCGAGCGGTCGACGCTCGTTGAAGACTCGCCGCCACCGTGGCGCAGCCGGGCCGCGCCGGTTCGGACTACAGTCGCTGCCGTTCGCACCTGTCGTCCCGCCCTCGTCGCCCGCTGGACCCGCACATCGGGGTGCGCAGGAACCACGCCGCGGCGCCGGTTGGAAGGAGATCCCTGTGTTGAAAGGCTCTTGTCATTGCGGCGCAGTGCGTTGGTCGTTCGATGTCCATCCAGAGGGCGCCACGGCGTGCAACTGCACGGTCTGTCGCCGCTACGGGGCGCTCTGGATCTATGACTACGAGAACGAGAACGTCCACGTCACCGGGACCACGGCCTCGTACATCAGAGGCCAGGCGATCGAGTTCCACTTTTGCCCTGCATGTGGCTGTGTGTCGCACTGGCGCGCGCAGCGTGCCGACGACGAGGGCCGTCGAAGGCTGGCAGTGAATGTGCGGCTGTCGGAACCACAGACTGTCGCAGGCATCCCGATCGATCGCTTCGATGGCTTGGACACCTTCGACGACCTCCCGCGAAACGGCAAGTGCGTCTCGGACTACTGGTTCTGAACTGGTCGGCCCAGGGAGACGGCGCCCGCGAACGGAACGGGGCATACGGCGACAGACGGCAGGGCGCGCACCCCTTGCCGGCCGGGCTTCGGTCGCCCGTCCCGACGGCATCGCGTTCGCGCGGGCGTGATCGCGTCCACCCGCTGCCGGGCCACCCTGCGCAGGCCGCCGGTGCGTGTGCCCGCGGTGGCAAGCGCGGTGCGCGTTGATCGTCAGTCCAGTCCCACGCACGCCGAGTCCCGTGGCCGGCCCACGCCCAGTGGTCTGCCGAACTGCACCGCGTCGCCGAAGGGGCCCGAATGCCGCGGTGCGGTCCCGTGAACGCGAAGGAGATCAGTGCTGCGCGCATCACGGTCGGCCGTGGCGTCGGTGTGGTACGGTGTCGTCGTCTGCATCGCTGCCGGTCCCGGCACCACGCGTCGGGCATCGTCCAGAACCTCGCAACTGAGCCGGCTCGTCGTCGAGAGGTGCACGCCGGGTCCAGGCGCCTTCTCGGACTGGACCGTCGCGCGGACGCTGCGCCCCGGCCATGCAGATCGGCCGGTGGTTCTGCGAACCACCGTGGTGCGGCGCACACGACTCCACCTCATGCAGTCCGAACACGAAGCCTCAGCATCCATCGTGCGCGCGTTCTGGCGCCTGATGGCGACGAACGACTTTCATGCGGTCACTGCCTTGCTCGCAGAGGACTTCGTTCTCGATTGGCCGCAGTCCGGTGAACGCATCCGTGGGCCGGAGAACTTCGCGCGTGTGAACGCCGAGTATCCGACCGAGGGCGTCTGGAAGTTCGCGCTGCGGAGGCTCGTCGCACAAGGCCGCGACGTCGTCACGCATGTCGAGGTCACCGACGGGAAGCAGTCAGGCGAAGCCATCTCGTTCTTTCAGTTGCATGACGGGAAGGTCCGGTCCATCGTCGAGTACTGGCCCGATCCCTTCGAGCCGGCTGCCCATCGGAGGCACCTCGTCGAACGCAGGGCAGCGGACGGCCCGGCGCTCCCGGGGCTGCCTGCTGCCTGATGCGCCGGTCCCGCGCCGTGCTGCGTTGCGCTGCACGCCGCAAGGAGCCGCAGCGCGTCCACCGAGACAGTGCCCGTCCCTCCGGCGGTCGGGCGTGGGTGGTTGCCGCGCAACACGGCACTGCGAGGTCCTTCACGCCGACAATCCGTCCACACTGCTCGGAGTTGTCACATGCCCTGGATCCTGCTGCTCGTCGCCGGCCTGCTCGAGGTCGGCTGGGCCATCGGTCTGAAGTACACCGAGGGCTTCACCAAGCCCGTCCCGTCGGTCCTCACGCTGGCGGCCATGGCCGGCAGCGTCGTCCTGCTGGGCATCGCCATGAAGTCGCTGCCGGTCGGCACGTCCTACGCCGTGTGGGTGGGGGTCGGGGCCGTTGGTACGGCCATCCTCGGCATGGTCCTGTTCCACGAGCCGGCAACGGCAGGGCGGATCGCCAGCCTCGGGCTCATCGTGGCGGGCATCGTCGGGTTGAAGCTCGCCACGCCGGCTTGAAGACGTCTTGCGGCACCTGCGCGAACCACGGCCAGGAATCGCCTGCCACGCCGGCCGACGGTGGGGCTTGCGCGGCTGCGCGACCAACCTCGCCCTGGGCAGGCCGGCACGCGGAGCATCGTCCATCCCGCCTGTCCCGGATGGCAGTGAAGGCGCTGCCGCTCGCTGCATGGGTGGCCTTGCCCGCCGCGGGTTGCGGCGGCGGCTCTGACCTCGTTGCCGCGACGACGGCAACGACGTGCGTGACGTCGTACGCCTTCGCGACCGTGCGGAACATCAACGGATTGCTTCCCCGGTACCAGAGGCTCGATGTCCGGATGGGCAGTGTCGTTCACTGCCACCGTGACCCTGTGCGACCTGGCACCCGCGGCGTGCGCGGGGTTGCAGACCTTCAGCCTCCGCGCCGGGGTCACCCTGCCCCGGGGCTGGCTGGATCCTCGGACAGGGTCCATCCCAGCCACACCCATGGAGGCGCGCGAGATCCTGGGCGCCCGCATCGTCGACGCCGACTTCCCCGGCTTCGCCGGTGGCACGACGGTGCTCACGTGCTTGGCCGTCACCGCGTAGCCTGCACGCAGGTGCCGCGGCTCCACCGCCCGCCTTGGACGTGGCGGCCCGTGCGTTCACGGTGTTACGCTGGTCGGACCAACTTCATGGAGGCCCCGATGACGCACGCACTGAACTGGTTCGAGATCCCGGTCGACGACTTCGCGCGCGCGAAGGCCTTCTACGAGCGCGTGCTCGGCATCTCGATCGGCACGATGCCCATGGGTCCGGTGACGATGGGGATGCTGTCCGCGGACCCGAGCGCCGTGGGCGGTGCCATCGTGCATGGAGACGGCAGCGCCCCGTCCCGGGTCGGCACGCTCGTGTATCTCAATGGCGGCGACGATCTGGCGCCGATGCTCGAGCGCGTCGTGGAGGCGGGCGGCTCGGTGCTCGTTCCGAAGACCGAGATCGGCAACGACTTCGGCTTCTTCGCCCACTTCATCGACACGGAAGGCAACCGGGTCGGCCTGCACTCGATGCGGTAGCGCTGCCGGCGCCCGGGCCGCCGTGGCCGTCTGCGCGCGCCGTCCAAACGCAAAGGGCCGAGGGCACTGGATGCCGTCGGCCCTTGCTGAAACTCGCTCCGTGGTGCCGGTGACCGGAATCGAACTGGTGACCTTCGCATTACGAATGCGCTGCTCTACCAACTGAGCTACACCGGCACGGAAGCCCGCGACTATAGCACCACTTTGCGCGGCTGCCGCAGCGCCTGCAGCGCGGCGGCCGTGATGCTGGCGGCATCGACCTCGAAGAAGCGACGCAGCTGCTCGCGGGTGTCGCTGCGGCCGAAGCCGTCGGTGCCCAGGGTGATGAAGCGCGCGTCCACGTGTTCGGCGATCAGCTGCGGCCAGGCGCGCACGTAGTCGGTCGCTGCCACCACCGGGCTGCTGCCGGCCAGCAGGCGCGCCACATGGCTCAAGCGCGGCGCCGCCAGGGGTTCGAGCCGGTCCAGGCGCTGCAGCGCCTGTGCCTCGCGCGCCAGCTCGCTGAAGCTGGTGACGCTGTAGACCTCGCAGCGGACGCCATGCTGCGCGGCGAGGCACTGCGCTGCAGCCAGCACCTCGCGCAGGATGGTGCCGCTGCCCAGCAGCCGCACGTGCTGCTGCGCGCCGGGCACGTCGAACGCCTGCAGCCGGTACATGCCGCGCAGCAGGTCCGCATGCGCCTCGGCAGGCACCGAGGGCATCGCGTAGCTCTCGTTCATCAGCGTCAGGTAGTGGAACTCGTCGCGCTGCTCCACCAGCATGCGCTGCATCGCGTGCTGCAGGATCACCGCCACTTCGCCGGCGAAGGCCGGGTCCCAGGCCACGCAGTTGGGCACCGTGCTGGCCACCACCAGGCTGCTGCCGTCCTGGTGCTGCAGGCCTTCGCCGCCCAGCGTGGTGCGGCCCGCCGTGGCACCGAAGAGGAAGCCGCGGGCACGCTGGTCGGCTGCCGCCCAGATCAGGTCGCCGACGCGCTGGAAGCCGAACATCGAGTAGTAGATGTACACCGGCAGCATCGGCAGCCCGTGCACGCTGTAGCTGGTGGCCGCCGCGATCCAGGAACTGAGCGCGCCGGCTTCGTTGATGCCCTCTTCCAGCAGCTGCCCGTCGCGCGTTTCCTTGTAGTACAGCATCTGCGCCGCATCCTCGGGCTCGTAGAGCTGGCCTTCGGGCGCGTAGATGCCGATCTGCCGGAACAGGTTGGCCATGCCGAAGGTGCGCGCCTCGTCGGCCACGATGGGCACGATGCGCGGTCCCAGCGCCGGGTCCTTCAGCAGGTTGCCCAAAGCGCGCACGGCCGCCATCGTGGTGCTCATCTCCTTGCCCGCGGCGTTGACGGCGAAGTCGGCCCAGGCGGACAGCGGCGGCACGGGCAGCACGGGGCTGGCCGCATTGCGGCGCGGCAGCGGCCCGCCCAGAGCGGCGCGGCGCGCGCGCAGGTAGCGCATCTCCACGCTGTCCTCGGGCGGCTTGTAGAAGCGCAGCTGTTCGACGTCGTCGTCGCTCAGCGGCAGCGCGAAGCGGTCGCGGAAAGCCTTCAGCACGCTGTCGTCGAGCTTCTTCGCCTGGTGCGCCGTCATGCGGCTCTCGCCGGCGCCGCCCATCCCGTAGCCCTTCTTGGTCTTGGCCAGGATCACCGTGGGCCGGCCGCGGTGCGCCTTCGCTGCGGCGAAGGCCGCGTGCAGCTTGCGGAAGTCGTGGCCGCCGCGCTGCAGGCGGTCGATCTCGGCCTCGCTCATGTGCGCGACGAGCTTCTGCACCTCGGGGTCCTGGCGGAAGAAGTGCTCGATGTTGTAGGCGCCGTCGTTGGCGCCCAGCGTCTGGTACTGGCCGTCGACGGTGCGGCTCAGCGCGCGCAGCAGCACGTGCTCGGTGTCGCGCGCGAACAGGGCGTCCCAGTCGCTGCCCCACAGCACCTTCACCACGTTCCATCCGGCGCCGTTGAACAGGGCCTCCAGCTCCTGGATGATCTGCCCGTTGCCGCGCACCGGGCCGTCCAGCCGCTGCAGGTTGCAATTGACGACGAAGGTCAGGTTGTCCAGCCGCTCGCGCGCCGCCAGCGTCAGGCCGGCGATCGACTCGGGTTCGTCCATCTCGCCATCACCGAACACGCCCCACACGTGGCGCGTGCCGGCGTCCAGCAGGCCGCGCGCCTGCAGGTAGCGCATGAAGCGCGCCTGGTACACGGCGTTCAGCGGCCCCAGGCCCATGCTGCCGGTGGGGAACTGCCAGAAGTCGGGCATCAGCCAGGGGTGCGGGTACGAACACAGCCCCGGCGCGCGGATCTCCTGCCTGTAGTTCGCGAGCTGCTCCTCGGTCAGGCGGCCCTCCAGGAAGGCGCGCGAATACACGCCCGGCGCCGAGTGCGGCTGGAAGTAGACGAGATCGCTGCGCTGGCCGTCGGCGCTGCCCTGGAAGAAGTGGTTGAAGCCGACCTCGAAGATCTCGGCCGCCGACGCGTAGCTGGCGATGTGCCCGCCCAGCTCGCCGTACGCTGCGTTGGCGCGCACCACCATCGCCAGCGCGTTCCAGCGCATGATGGCCGTCAGCCGTTCCTCGGTGCGCAGGTCGCCCGGATAGGCGCCCTGGCGCTCCAGCGGGATGGTGTTGCGGTAGGCCGAGAACGGCTGCATGTGCGGCACGATGCCGAGCTGCTGCGCCAGCTCTTCCAGCCGCTCGATCAGGTACAGGCCGCGCGGCGCGCCGCCATCGGCCACCACGCTGCGCAGGGCGTCGAGCCATTCGCGGGTCTCCTGGGGATCGGTGTCGGTCGGCGTCTGGTGCTGGGCGCCCATGGCGGGTGTCTCCTTGTCGTGTGCTGCGCTGCGGTCGCGCAACGAGTCTAGAGCCTGCGGGCGCGCGTGGCGCCCGTGCGGGGCGCACGCCGGCCCGGCACGTGTCCGGCGCGTCTCCCGCACGTGTCCGCATGTGTCCGGCCGCACGCGCCCCCTCACATAGAATGGCTGCGCCTGTCATGAACTGCGACGGCAGCGCCCGGTGCGGGCGTGGCCCGCTCGGGCCTGTTGCCGTCGCCCTGACCCCTTCCCGAGGAAGCAAGATGATCCGATCCCTGATGGTGCGGCGCGGCTGGGCCGCTCTGGTCACCGCCGCCACGGTGCTGCTGGCCGCTTGCGGCGGCGGCGGCGACGACGGTGCCGGCACCACGAACCTGCGTGTGCTGAACGCGACGAGCGACGTGTCGTCGCTCGACCTGTATCTCGGCGACACCAAGTCGTTCAGCGCCGCCGTGCCCGACACGCTCACCGCCTACAGCTCGGCGGAGGCGGCCACCTACATCGTCAAGCTCACGAACGCCGGCGTCACCACGCCGCTGTTCACTGGCAGCTACACGCTGTCGCGCGACAAGAACTACACCGCCGTGGTCTGGGGCCGCGCGGGCTCGCTGCGGCTGGCCACGCTGCCCGAGGACGACGACGTCGCCAGCATCAGCGCCAACACCGGCCGCGTGCGCGTCTACAACGCCACCAGCGAGACCGGTGCGATCGACGTCTACCTGACGCTGAACGACGAGGACCTGAGCGACGTGGTCCCGGTCGCCAGCAGCGTGGCCTCGGCCACGCTCGGCGGCTACCGCGAGCTGGGTGTCGGCACCTACCGCCTGCGTGTCACCGGTGCAGGCGACAACACCGACCTGCGCCTGGACATCCCGGGCGTGGTCATCGCGAACAAGGAGTACTCGACCCTGCTCGTCACCGCCGGCCCGGGGGCCGTGCTCGTGAACGGCGCGCAGCTGGTGCAGCGCGGCGCGCTCACGCCGCTGAAGAACACCAAGGCGCGCCTGCGCGTGGTGGCCGGCGCCGAGGCGCGCGGCGCGATCGGCGTCTCGATCGACGGCACCACCTTCACCGGCAGCCTGCGCTCGCCGAGCGTGGGTCCGTACACGCTGGTGGACGCCGGCAACCGCCTGGTCGACGTGCGCCTGAACGGCGTCTCGGTCTCCTCGGCCACGCGCGCGCTCACCGCGGGCGGCGACTACACGCTGCTGGGCTTCGGCAGCGACGGCGCCGGCCAGGTCACGCTGCTGACCGACGACAACCGCCTGCCGGCCACCAGCCGCTTCCGCATCCGCCTGGTGAACGCGGCCGCCACCACCGACCCGCTGACGCTGTCGGTGGACTTCGCGGCGCTGCTCAGCGACGTGCCGGTGGGCACGAGCTCGATCTTCGCCACCGCGGCCTTCAACACGTCGGCGCAGTTGGACGTCACATCCACCTCGGGCATCGACTCGCTCTACTCCGCCAGCGACGTGAACCTGCAGTCGCAGGGCGTGTACACGCTGTTCGTGCTGGGCGGCAACACCACGCCCACCGGCGTGCTGCGCAAGGACCGCTGACCATGCCCGCAGCCACGCCGGCCGCCACCGGCTGGCGTGTGCTGCTCGGGCTGGGCCTGCTGGCCGGGTGCTGGCTGGCGTTCAGCCCCAGCCCGCCTTCCCAGGCCGACACCGGCTGGGACAAGCTGAACCACGCCCTGGCCTTCGCCGCGCTGGCCTTCTGCGCCGTGCGCGCGTTCGGCGCGCCGCAGCGCTGGCGCAGCAGCGCGGGGCTGCTGCTGTTCGGCATCGCCATCGAGCTGGTGCAGTCGCAGCTGCCCTGGCGCAGCGCCGAAGCCGCCGATGTCCTGGCCGACGCGGTGGGCATCTCGGCGGGCCTGCTGCTGGCGCACGGCGGGACGCTGCTGCGCCGCTGAAACGCCGTACGGTCCGATCGTCCCTTGGGGCGGCACTGGCTCACTTTCTGAGCCACTGGACATCGATACTGGATGCATCCACAGGGCATGGCGCCCTGGGCAGCGATGGAGTCCACGATGAACCAGGTGACCTTCGAGTTCGATCCGCAGCAGGCCGAGGCCCACGACAGCACGGGCTTCGACCTCGGCTGGGACCACGCCCACCACGGGCTGGTGCCACCGGCCGAGCTGCTGCTGGACGGCACGCCCATCGGCCAGGGCTGGCGCGCCGGCAAGGCCGTCTTCGGCCGCCGCACGCTGGCCGCCACGCGCCACGTGCGCCAGTGGCTGCAGCTGCGCACGCAGGCCTGGCGCCGCGGCATCGCCTTCGAGACCACGCAGGTCACGGCCCACTACCTGGGGCAGATCGACGCCACGCACTGCCCCGTGACGCGCCAGCCGCTGGGCGGCGCCGCCGACGGCGACGACGCCCCGGTGGTGGTGCGGCTGCAGCGCCATGCGGGCTTTGCCGCCGGGCACCTGGCCGTGCTGGGCCGGCGCGCGGCCCTCGTGCACGACAGCGCCGCGGCACCCGACTGGCGCGAGGCCGCGCGCATCGACGCCGGCATCGTGCCGCCGCCCGACGGCCTGGACCCCGCCGCCTGCTGGCGCCTGGCGGTGCTGGCCAGCTTCGTCACCCCCCTTCCCTTCGCCGAAGCGGCGCGCGTGCCGCTGCGCGTGCTGCCGCCCAACCGCGTGCGCCTGCTCAACAGCGTGCAGGGCCTGCAGGCGCTGCTGACGCTGCAGTTCGCCACGCCGGGCTGGAGCGCACGCGTGCGGGCGATCGCTGCGCTGCTGCCGGTGGCGCCTGGCGCTTCGGCGTCCACGGGCAGCGCACTGCGCCACGACTTCCAGCTCTTCGTCGGCGCGCTGGCGCCGCGGCTGCTGGAAGCCGGCGCCGGCGCCGACCCCCACGCCGTGCGCCGGGCACTGGAAGACGCCTGGTGCGACGAGCGCCTGAACCGCCGCTGGCAGCAGTTCGTGCTGGCGCTCGGCGAGGCCGGCGTGCAGACGCTGCTGGAGCGTGTCACCGCCTGCAGTGCCGCTGGCCTGGCCGGCGTGCACACCCTGGTGCATGCGCCCGAGCAGGCGGTGGACGGTTGGATGCCGGCCGCGCGTGCGCCGCTGTTCAGCGCGCCGCAGCAGGCTGCGCCGCCGCGCCTCGCACTGCGGACAGGCCACCGAAGAACAGCTGCTCCACGACAGGTGCCAGCGTCTCGTGCGTGAGCGCACCGCCCGCCTTCAGCCAGGTGAAGGTCCAGTTGATCATGCCGAACAGCAGCATCGCCAGCGGCGTGGCCAGCTGCGCCGCGCGCAGCTCGGGCCGCAGCGCCACGATGGACTGCGCGAAGGCGGCCACGACGCGGCGCTGGCCGTCCAGCACGGCCTGCTGCTCGGCCGGGGCCAGGAACTTCACGTCCTCGGTGAGCACGCGGTGTGCGTGCTCGGCGTCGGCGTAGGCCAGCATGAAGCGGCGGATCAGCGTGCGCAGCCGTGCTTCGGGCGCCAGGCGCTCGGCCTGCACCGCGGCCACCAGCGCCTCCAGCCGCGCCACGTGATCGGCGCTGATCTGCGCCAGCAGGTCGTGCTTGTCGCGCACGTAGTGGTAGAGCGTCGGCTTGCGCACGCCGCAGGCGGCAGCCACCGCGTGCATGGTCGTGGCGGTGTAGCCCCGCGTGGCGAACAGACGCGCCGCAGCGGCCAGGATCTGCGTGCGCTGGTCATCGAAGGTGGCGGCGCGCGGACGGGCCATGCGGTGTCGTGCCGCGCCGTTCAGCGCGTGTCGAAGCTGAGCGTCACCACGTCGGTCAGCGGGTGCGCCTGGCAGCTGAGCACGAAGCCGGCTGCGGCGTCGGCCGGCTCCAGCGCAAACGTCCGGTCCATGCGCACGCGGCCGTCCAGCAGCTTGGCGCGGCAGGTCGCGCAAACGCCCGAGCGGCACGAATACGGCAGGTCCAGGCCGGCCCGCGTGGCCGCGGCCAGGATGTTGGCGTCCTGCGGACCGTAGGCCAGTTCCCGCGTGATCCCGTCGCGCACGATGCGGATGCGCGCCGTGCCCACGTCGCCCGGCTGCGGCACCGGCGGCCGCGCGGCCACCGCCGGCGGCACGCCGAAGCGTTCGACGTGGATGCGCTCGGGCGCCACGCCGGCGCCACGGAGCGCGGCTTCCACGGCGTCGTTCAGCGCGTGCGGGCCGCAGACGAACGCGGCATCCACCGGCCCGGCGAGCAGCAGCACGGCCAGCACCTTCTCGGCGTCGATGTGGCCGGCCTGCAGCGGCGTGTCGACCTGCTCGCGCGAGAACACCGGGTGCACGGCCAGCCGCGTCAGGTGGCGGTTCTTCAGGTCCTCGATCTCCTCCTTGAACATCGTGGACGCCGCGCTGCGGTTGCCGTAGAGCAGCGTGCAGCGCGTGCGGCCGCCGTGGCCCAGCAGCGTCTTCAGCAGCGACAGCACCGGCGTGATGCCGCTGCCGCCGGCGACCAGCAGCACGTGCCGCGGCAGCGGCGTCTGTTGCCCCAGGTGCGCCAGCGCCGCGCCGAAGCGGCCCTGCGGCGGCAGCACGTCGATGCGGTCGCCCGGCTGCAGGTGGTCGTGCAGCCAGTTCGAGAACAGGCCGCCGGGCACGCGCCGCACACCCACGCGCAGCCGCTCGCCGGGCGCGGCGCAGATCGAGTACGAGCGGCGCACTTCCTCGCCCTGCAGCACGGCGCGCAGCGTCAGCCACTGCCCGGGCTCGAAGCGGTACGCAGCGGCCAGGTCGGCGGGCACGTCGAAGCCGACGACGCAGGCGTCGTCGGTGTCGGCGCGCTTGTCGCGCACGGCGAGTGCATGGAAGTGCAGGCCCGTCATCGGTGGCTCATGCTGGCTCAAGGTGACTCAAAGCGGCTTGAAGTGTTCGAAGGGCTCGCGGCAGGCCGTGCAGCGGTACAGGGCCTTGCAGGCCGTGGAGCCGAAGGCCGACAGGCGCTCGGTGGCCGCGCTGCCGCAGCGCGGGCAGGGCACGCTGCGCGGGTGCAGGCGCAGGGCCTGCGTGGCCGGCTGCGCGCCGCCGGCCACCGGCCCGGGCGGCGCGATGCCGTAGGCCCGCAGCTTCTCGCGGCCGCTCTCGCTGATCCAGTCGGTGGTCCAGGCCGGCGCGCGCCGGTGCGTCACCGACACCGCGCTGCAGCCGGCGGCCGTGAACGCGTCCAGCACGCTCTGGGCGATGACCTCGGTGGCCGGGCAGCCGCTGTACGTGGGCGTGAGCACCACCTCGACGGCATCGCCGCGCACGACCACCTCGCGCACGATGCCCAGTTCTCGCAACGACAGCACCGGCACCTCGGGGTCGGGCACGGTGTCGAGCACGGCCCAGGCATCCTGCAGGTTCACCAGCGTCCCCCGGGAAAGCTGCGCTGCAGCGTCTGCATCTCGGCCAGCAGGAAGCCCATGTGCTCGCTGTGCCGGCCTTGCGTGCCGGTGCTGGCGAAGGGCGTGGTCGACGGCGGGGGCAGGTCGGCGTCGAGCAGCACCTCGGCCACCGCGTGCTGCCAGTCGTCGTGCAGCGCATCGCGCACCGGGCCCAGGCCGCTGGCGGCCGCGGCTTCGTCGACGGCGTCGCGCACGAACATCTCGTGCGTGTAGGGCCACAGCCGCTCCAGCGCGGCGCGCATGCGGGCCGCCGACTCGGGCGTGCCGTCTCCCAGCCGCACCACCCAGTCGCCGGCGTGCTGCGCGTGGTACTGCGCCTCCTTCACCGCCTTGCCGGCGATGCCCGCCAGCTCGGCGTCGTCGGAACGCTGCAGTTCCTCCCACAGCAGGCGCAGCCAGGTGGCGAGCAGGAAGTTGCGCAGCACCGTGTCGGCGAAGTCGGTGCCCGGCGCGTGCGCGCTGCCGCGGCGCATCGGCTGCTCCACCAGCGTCAGGTTGAAGAAGTGCCGTTCGTCGCGCAGGAAGGCGAGCTGGTCCTCGTCGAATGCGTTGCCGTCGAGCCGGCCCGCGTGCGTCAGCAGCGCCCGCGCCTGACCCAGCAGGTCCAGCGCCATGTTGCTGAGCGCGATGTCTTCCTCCAGCACCGGGCCGTGGCCGCACCACTCGGCCAGGCGCTGCGCGTGCACGAGGCAGGTGTCGGCGATGCGCAGGATGTAGCGCACGCGCGGCGTCAGCACGGGGGTGATCGAGGCCACCGCGGCAATCGGCGTCATCGCGGCCTCACATGTGGTCCACGGCATCCGGCAGCACGTAGAACGTGGGGTGCCGGTAGACCTTGTCTTCCATCGGGTCGAACAGCATCGCCTTGTCGCCGGGGTCGCTGGCGTGGATGTGGCTGCTCTGCACGACCCAGACGCTGGTGCCTTCCTGGCGGCGCGTGTAGACCTCGCGCGCCAGTTGCACCGCCATCGCGGCATCGGCGGCATGGAGGCTGCCGCAGTGCTTGTGGTCGAGGCCGGCCCTGGGGCGCACGAACACCTCCCACAGCGGCCATTCGCTGGATGCGTTGCCTTCGTTGCGACTGTCGCCCACCGGGGCGGTCTTGGTGTCGCTCATGCCGCCTGCTCCCGCGTGGCGCGCTTGCGCGCGTGCGCCAGGGCCGCCTCGCGCACCCAGGCGCCGTCGTCCCAGGCCTTCACGCGGGCGGCCAGGCGCTCCTTGTTGCAGGGGCCGTGGCCGGCCACGACACGCTGGAACTCGCTCCAGTCGATGGCACCGAAGTCCCAGTGCCCGCTCTCGCCGCGCTCGGGGTTCCAGCGCAGGTCGGGGTCGGGCAGCGTCACGCCCAGCACCTGGGCCTGCTGCACGCAGGCGTCGACGAACTTCTGCCGCAGCGTGTCGTTGCTGATGCGCTTGATGCCCCAGCGTGCGCTCTGCGCGCTGTTCGGGCTCTGGTCGTCGGGCGGGCCGAACATCATCAGGCTCGGCCACCACCAGCGGTCCACCGCATCCTGCACCATCGCGCGCTGCGCGTCGGTGCCCTCGCGCACCATGGTCAGCAGGCTGTCGAAGCCCTGGCGCTGGTGGAAGCTTTCCTCGCGGCAGATGCGCACCATCGCGCGCGCATACGGCGCGTAGCTGCAGCGGGTCAGCGGCACCTGGTTCATGATCGCCGCGCCGTCCACCAGCCAGCCGATGGTGCCGATGTCGGCCCAGCTCAGCGTCGGGTAGTTGAAGATGCTGCTGTACTTGGCGCGGCCGCTGTGCAGCGCGTCGAGCATCTGGTCGCGGCTGGTGCCCAGCGTCTCGGCCGCGGCGTACAGGTACAGGCCGTGGCCGCCTTCGTCCTGGATCTTCGCCAGCAGGATCGCCTTGCGCTTGAGCGTCGGCGCGCGCGTGACCCAGTTGCCCTCGGGCAGCATGCCGACGATCTCGGAGTGCGCGTGCTGGCTGATCTGCCGCACCAGCGTCTTGCGGTAGTGCGCCGGCATCCAGTCCTTGGCCTCGATGAAGTCGCCGGCGTCGATGCGCGCGTCGAAGCGGGCCTCGAGCGCCGCATCTTCGGCGCTGCGCACGGCCGCGCGCTCTTCCTTCGGGGCCAGGTCCATCGCTTGCGTGTACATGCGGCTGCTCTCCTACTTCGGTCGCTTGTCGACGACGCGCCGCGCCTTGCCGACCAGCGTGCGTTCGATGCTGTCGGGCAGGCCCACGTCGACCGCGGCGCTCACGCCCACCAGCGTCTTGATGCGGTGCTGCAGCGCCTGCCCGATGGCCGCGCGGTCGGCGCCCGCGTGCTGCGGCGTCACCTCGCAGCGCACCAGCAGGTCGTCCAGCGGGCCCTCGCGCGTGACCACCAGCTGGTACTGGCCCGACAGCCGCGTGTCCTGCAGCACCAGTTCCTCCACCTGGGTGGGGAACAGGTTGACGCCGCGGATGATCAGCATGTCGTCGCTGCGGCCGACGATCTTGCCCATGCGCCGCATGCTGCGTGCGGTGGGCGGAAGCAGCCGCGTCAGGTCGCGCGTGCGGTAGCGCACCAGCGGCAGCGCTTCCTTGGTCAGCGTCGTGAACACGAGTTCACCTTCGCTGCCGTCGGGCAGCACCGCCCCGGTCTCGGGGTCGATGATCTCGGGGTAGAAGTGGTCTTCCCACACCACCGGGCCGTCCTTGGACTCGATGCACTCGTTGGCCACGCCGGGGCCCATCACCTCGCTGAGCCCGTAGATGTCGACGGCGTCGATGGCGGCGCTGGCCTCGATGTCGCGGCGCATCGCCTCGGTCCAGGGCTCGGCGCCGAAGATGCCCACGCGCACGCTCATCTGTCGCGGGTCCTTGCCCTGGCGCCGGAACTCCTCGACGATGACCTGCATGTAGCTGGGCGTCACCATGATGATGTCGGGCCGGAAGTCCTCGATCAGCTGCACCTGCTTCTCGGTCTGCCCGCCGCTCATCGGCACCACGGTGCAGCCCATGCGCTCGGCACCGTAGTGCGCGCCCAGGCCGCCGGTGAACAGGCCGTAGCCGTAGGCCACGTGCACGATGTCGCCACGGCGGCCGCCGCTGGCGCGGATGCTGCGCGCCACCAGGTCGGCCCAGCGGTCGATGTCGCCCTGCGTGTAGCCCACCACGGTGGGCTTGCCGGTGGTGCCCGACGAGGCATGGATGCGCACCACCTGGTCGCGCGGCACCGCGAACATGCCGAACGGGTACTGCGCGCGCAGGTCGGCCTTGGCCGTGAACGGGAACCTCGCCAGGTCGGCCAGCGTGCGGCAGTCCGACGGATGCACGCCCTGCGCGTCGAACGCGGCGCGGTAGTGCGGCACGTGGTCGTAGGCGTGCTGGAGCGTCCAGCGCAGGCGCTGCAGCTGCAGCGCCTGCAGTTCATCGCGGCTGGCGGTCTCGATGGGCTCCAGCGCGCCCGGCGCGGGTGTGCGCGCTGTCATGCCGCGCCTCCTGCCTCTTGCCTGCCCACGGGCACGCCGTCCACCAGAGCCTTGCCCTTCATCGTGTACGAGCGGCCGCGGAACGCCGCCACCAGTTCGCCACGCTGGTTGCGCACCGTCACGTCGTAGACCCCGGTGCGGCCGGCCTTGCTGACTTCGGCGGCCGTCGCCGTGAGCACGTCGCCTTCGCGCGCGGCGCTGACGATGTTGACATCGAAACCCGAGGCCACGGTCAGCTCGTTGTAGGCGTTGCAGGCGAAGGCGAAGGCACTGTCGGCCAGCGTCGTGACCAGGCCGCCATGGCAGATGGCATGGCCGTTGAGCATGTCGCGCCGCACGGTCATCGCCACGGTGGCGCTGCCCGGGCCCACGGCCTGGACCTGCATGCCCAGCAGGCGCGAGGCCTGGTCGTCGCGCCACATCGCATCGCGCGCGGCTTCGGCGACGGCTTGCGGCTGCATGTCAGCGGTCCTTGAACTGCGGCGCGCGCTTCGCGAAGAATGCGGCCACGCCTTCGGCGAAATCGTGGCCGCGGCCCAGCGCGCGCTGCGTGTCGGCTTCCAGCGTGATGGCGTCGCCGAAGTCCATCGCCATCGCGCTGTCGAGTGCGCGGCGCGTCTCGGCCAGCGCGCGGCTGGGCATCGCGGCCAGGCGCTGCGCCAGGGCGGCCACGGTCTCGTGCAGCGCGGCGTCGTCCACGGCCTTCCAGATCAGGCCGATGCGCTCGGCCTCCTCGGCGGGCAGCTTGTCGCCCGTCATCGCCAGGCCCAGTGCGCGCGCACGGCCCACCAGGCGGGGCAGCAGCCAGGTGCCGCCGCAGTCGGGCACGAGGCCGATCTTCGCGAAAGCCTGGATGAAGCTGGCGCTGCGCGCGGCGACCACGAAGTCGCAGCACAGCGCGAAGTTGGCACCCGCCCCGGCCGCCACGCCGTTGACGGCCGCGATCACCGGCACCGGCATCGTGCGCACGCGGGTGGCCAGCGGGCGGTAGTGGCGCTCGATCACGGCGCCGACGTCGATGTCGCCGCCGGTGGCCACCATGCCCGTGTCGCTGAGGTCCTGGCCGGCGCAGAAGCCGCGCCCGGCGCCGGTGACGACCACGGCCCGCACCGAGGCGTCGGCCGCAGCGGCGTCCAGCGCCGGCAGCAGCTGTGCATGCATCGCCGCGGTGAACGCGTTCAGCGTGGCCGGGCGGTTCAGCGTCAGCGTGCGCACGGCACCCGTCTGCTGCACCAGCACCAGGCTGTCGGGCGTGGAATCCATGGAGTCTCCTGCAAGCTGCTGCCGGTGGGCGGCATTCATCGACCGCTTGGTCGACAAATTCTGCGGTGGCCTCGGCAGCGCGGCAAGCACGGGTTTCACCGGGGGGCCCCGCCGCCTGCGGGATCGGTGACACTGCGCGCCGCCGCCACCGACCTGCCGTTCATGCCACCAGCCGTGCCCGTCCGAATCACCGTCTCGCACTGGGCCCGCGAAGCGCTGGCCGGCCTGGCCGGCACCCTGGCCACGCTGGCGGTGCCGTTGACGCTGGGCTTGCTGACCTTCGCCGCGCTCGGGCCGTCGGCCGCGGCCGTGGGCATCCCGGCGGCACTGGCCACGACGGTCGTCGCGGGCATCGCCTACGCGCTGGGTGGCCGGGCCTCGATGCCGGCGGCCGGGCCCAGTTCGGCCACGGCGCTGATCCTCTCGGGCCTGGTGCTGTCCCTGGTGCAGGACGCGGCGACCGACACTGCCGCCGCGGTGGCCGTCGCCAGCCTCGCGGTGGTGCTCAGCGGCGCGTTCCAGATCTTGATGGCGCTGCTGGGCCTGGCGCGCCTGGCGCGCTTCGTGCCCCGGCCGGTGCTGGCGGGCTTCATGAACGGCGTGGCGCTGCTGATCGTGCTGGGGCAGCTGCCGCTGCTGCTGGGGGCGCGCGCCGGCAGTCCGCTGCCGCAGGCGCTGGCCGGCTGGCAGCCGCTGGCACTGCTGCTGGGCCTGGGCACGGCGCTGCTGCTGTGGCTGGCCGCCCGGCGCTGGCCCCGGCTGCCGGCGGCCCCGCTGCTGCTGCTGCTGGGCACCGCTGCCCACCTGGGCCTGCAGGCACTGGCGCCCGGGGCCGAGGCCGGCCAGGCGGTGGGCGCGCTGCCCGACGGCATGTCCGGCCCGGACGCGCTGCTGCCGCTGTGGGCGGGCGCGGCAGCGCTGCAGCTGCTGCAGCAGCACGCCGCCGTCCTCGTGGCCACAGCGGCGGCGCTGGCGCTGGTGGGCGCTCTGGAGTCGGCGCTGAACACGCTGGCCGTCGACCAGGCCAACCACGCCCAGCACGAGCCGCGCCACGAGCTGCTGGCACTGGGCCTGTCCAACGTGGTCTGCGGCCTGTTCGGCGGGCTGCCGGCGGTGGCGCTGCGCGCGCGCGCGATCGCCGTGCTGCAGGCCGGCGGACGCGGCCGCACGGCCGCGCTGGGCGGCTCGCTGCTGCTGGGTGTGCTGGTGCTGCTGGCGGCGCACTGGCTGGCCTGGCTGCCGCTGCCGGTGCTGGCGGGCGTGATGCTGGTCGTGGCGCTGAGCCTGTTCGACCGCTGGTCGCTCGGCCTGCTGGAGCAGTGGCGCGCAGGCGCCGCCACGCCCGAGCTGCGGCGCAGCGTGGCGCTGGTGCTGCTGGTGTGCGCAGTGACGCTGTGGCAGGGCTTCGTGGTGGCGGTGGCCGTGGGCGTGCTGCTGTCGACGCTGCGCTTCGTCGCCACGATGAGCCAGTCGGCGGTGCGTGCCCGCTACACAGCGGCGGCGCGCCCCTCGCGCCGCATCTACCCCGCGGCGGTGGAAGCGCAGCTGCAGCCGCTGCGGGCGCAGGTGCTGGTGCTGGAACTCGAGGGCGCGCTCTTCTTCGGCAGCACCGACTGGCTGCTCAACGAAGCCGGCGCGCTGGAGGCGCAGTGGCGCAGCGTGGTGCTCGACCTGCAGCGCGTGGGCAGCATCGACGAGACCGCCGCACTGGCGCTGCAGCAGTTGCAGATCCGGCTGCGCCAGCGCGGCATGTCGTTGCGCCTGGCCGGCCTGGCGGCCGACGCGCCGCGTGCCCGGGCGTTGCAGACCGCCGGCAACGCCATCGAGACCTGGCCCGACACCGACCGTGCGGTGGAGGCCGCCGAACGCGAACTGCTGGGCCCGGCGACGCTGACGACGCTGTCACCGGTGCCGCTGGCCGACAGCCTGCTGCTGCAGGGGCTGGACCCGGCCGACCGCGACCACGTCACCGCGCAGATGCAGCGGCGGCAGCTGGCCGCCGGCGAGCGCCTGTTCGACGAGGGCGACCCCGCGGACTGCCTGTATGTGCTGGAGGCCGGTTCGCTCAGCGTCGTCAGCGCACCCCGGCCCGGGGTGCCGCAGCAGCGCTACCTGAGCCTGCTGCCCGGCATGATGCTGGGCGAGACGGCGATGCTCGACGGCGGTGGCCGCACGGCCGCGGCGGTGGCCGACGGCGACGCGGTGGTGTACGCGCTGTCGCACGCCAGCCTGCAGGCGCTGGACGCGCAGCACCCGCGGCTGGCCGCGCGCCTGTACCGCAACATCGCGCTGCACCTGTCGCAGCGCCTGCGCAGCGCCGCGGCGGCCTGGCACGCCAGCACGCGCTAGCTGTAGCGCGCTTCCAGCCAGTCCAGCAGCGTGCGCAGCGTCTGCGCCTCGCCGCCCACCGGGCGACCCGGGCGCGCCGCGTCGTTCCAGGCGAACAGGTCCAGGTGCAGCCAGGGCAGCGCCGCGGGCACGAAGTCCTCGAGGAAGAGCGCCGCGTTGATGGCGCCGGCCAGCGCATTGCGGCCGGTGTTGACGATGTCGGCGATGTCGCTCTCGATGCCGCCGTGGTAGTCGCGCCACAGCGGCATGTGCCACAGCGGGTCGTGCAGCGCGAGGCCGCGGTCCACCAGGTCGCGCGCCATCGCCATGTCGCGGCAGAACAGCGCCGGCAGCTGCGCGCCCAGCGCCACGCGCGCGGCGCCGGTCAGCGTCGCCATGTCGATCATCAGGTCGGGCCGCGCCTCGGCGCCGTAGGCGAGCGCGTCGCACAGGATCACGCGGCCTTCGGCGTCGGTGTTGCCGATCTCGATGTGCAGGCCGGCGCGGGTCTTGAACACGTCGCCGGGGCGGTAGGCGTTGCCCGAGATCGCGTTCTCCACCGCCGGGATCAGCAGCTGCAGCCGCACCGGCAGCTGCAGCGCCATCACCAGCTGCGCCAGGCCCAGCGCGTTGGCGGCGCCGCCCATGTCCTTCTTCATCTGGCGCATGCCATCGGCGCCCTTGATGTTCAGGCCGCCGTTGTCGAAGCACACGCCCTTGCCGACGATGGTCAGCAGCTTGTGCTTCGGGTGGCCCCAGGTCATCTCGATGAAGCGCGGCGCGCGCGCGGCGGCGCGGCCCACGGCATGGATGGCCGGGAAGTTGGCCTTCAGCAGCGCGTCGCCCACGGTCTGCTTGAACGTGGCGCCGTGCTGTCGCGCCACCAGCGCCACCGCCTTCGCCAGCTCTTCCGGGCCCATGTGCTCGGCGGGCGTGTTCACCAGGTCGCGCGTGGACGCGACCACCGCCGCCAGCAGCAACCCGCGCTGCGCCGCCGGGCTGCTGGCCAGCTGCAGCACGGCCGGCGCGCGGCGGGCGGGCTTGTACAGGTCGAAGGTGTAGCCGCCCAGCTCCCACGACATCGCGGCCGCCTGCGCGTCGATCGCCAGGCCGTCGTCGGCCAGCTTGTACGTGCCGGGCGGCAAGGCCTTGGGCAGCGCCGACAGCGCCCACGGGAAGTCGGCGGCGCGCACGCCCGCCCACACCTCCAGCAGGCTGCCGTCGGCCGCCGGCACCAGCGCGTGCGTGTCGGGCGCGCCGCTGAAGCCGGTGGCCTGCAGCCAGCGGCGCGTGGCCGCGGGCGCGGCCTGCAGGTGCGCGTCGAACGTCGCGCGGTCGACGGCGTGGATCGGCGTCGCGGCGCGGCCGGGCTTCTTCAGTTCGACGGTCATGCGTGGTCTGCCTTGACGGCGGTGTATTCCGAGAAGATGCCGAGCTCGACGTGGCGCTGCACGTCCTGGAAGCCGGCGGCGCGCAGGGCGGCCATCACGGTCTCGGGCGCGATGCAGGCCTCGATGGTGTCCCAGTAGTAGCGCCACAGCTCGGCCGTGTCCTTGCGGCGGCCGACGATGCGCGCCACCAGCGGCACGAAGGCACGCATGTAGGCCTTCAGCGCCAGCAGGCCGGCGCGGCTGGCGGGCCGCGTGATCTCCAGCACCAGCAGCCGGCCGCCCGGGCGCAGCACGCGGTGGAATTCGGCGAACGCGGGCGCCACGTCGTTGATGTGGCGCAGCGCGTAGCCCATGCTCAGGAAGTCGCAGCTGGCGTCGGGCCGCGGCAGCGCCTCGGCGCGGCCGGTGAGCAGTTCCACCCCGGGCAGCCGCACCTCGCCCATCATGCCGGGGCTGGGGTCCACGCCCACCAGGCTGCCGCCCGCGCCCACCAGGGCCAGCGCCTCGCGCGCGACCAGGCCGGTGCCGATGCCGACGTCGAGCACCTGCATGCCGCTGGCGAGACCCGCGCGGCGCAGCGCCTCGCGGCGGTACCAGCGCCCGCTGCCCCAGGCCAGCACGCGCTCGATGCGGTCGTAGTCGGAGGCCGTGTCGTTGAACATGCGCGCGATGAACCTGTCGCGCTCGGCGTCGGTGGCGTAGTAGTCCGGCAGCGGCGTGTGCGGCCGCAGGCTGGGCGCCGCCGCAGGAGGACTGGGCTGGGCGTCGGGGTGCACGTTCGTCATGCCCCGATTTTGTCCCAGCCGCGGCATCATCACGGCCCGGATCCGCCACCGCCTTCTCGCCCATGCCCGACACCCTCCTGCCCCCGCCGCCCGCCCTGCACCCGATGGCCCGCGTGCGCTGCGAGGTCGGCACCCTGGTGTCGCTGGGCGCGGCACCGCACGGCGAACGGCGCTACGTGCCCCTGGGCGGCGGCACCGTGCGCGGGCCCGAGCTCAACGGCACGCTCGTCGAAGGCGGCGTCGACTGGCAGGTGGCGCGGGCCGACGGCGTGCTCGACATCGCCGCGCACTACGTCATCCGCACCGACGACGGCGCGCTGGTCGAGGTGCGCAGCGAGGGCCTGCGCCACGGCCCCGCCGAGGTGATGGCCCGGCTGGCGCGCGGCGAGGCCGTGCCGCCCGAGGCCTACGTCTTCCGCACGCTGGTGCGCTTCACCACCGGGGCGCCGGCCTGGCTGCACCTGAACAAGGTGCTGGCCGTGGCGGTGGGGCAACGCGAGGCGCGTGCGGTGCTGCTGGACTTCTACCGCCTCGGCTGACGGCCCGGGCCGCCGCGCCCGCAGGCTTCGCAGCCGCGCGCAGACCTGTAGATAGTGGTCTGGATGTGCGAGCCGCCCACAGGTCTGACGATACGCACTTCTCCGCACGCCTCGGGAGGCGGTGATGGACAAGGACGACAAGCCCTCGGGCAGCCCACCCGGCGCCGGGCTGATCATGCTGGCCCTGGTGACCGCAGGCGCCATCTTCGTGGCGACCAAGCCGCTCGAAAGCAGCCGTCCGAACCAGCCTGAACAGCGCCTGGAACGCACCTTCGCCGACCAGGACACCGATGCCCGGCTCTGGCAGGACCCGTTCGCCGCCGTGGCCAAGGTGCGCGAGCGCGCCGCGCGCACGCAGCAGGCCGCCGCCGCCGAGGCCCAGGCCCACGGCGAGGACCGCTTCCAGGTCACCCTGCTGCGCCAGGCGCGGGCAGGCGGCAAGGACGCCGGCGCGGTGGTGCTGGCCGTGCTGCTGTCGGGCGGCCCCTACGCCGAACGCACCGAGAGCCGGCTGCGCACGCGCCACGCCGTGCTGGCGGGGCTGAACGGGCGCGGCCTGGTGCCCGTGGACAGCGAGCACATCGGCTACTTCCACCCCGCGGACAACAGTGCGGGGCGCTGGCCGGAGACGGTGCCGTTCGAGAGCTTCGTGCCCACGCCCGACGCCCTGGAGCGCGCCAGGAACCAGCCCAGTGCCAGCCGCCGCGTGGTGGTGCTGTGGCTGGACAGCGCCAACTTCTACGAAGCGCCACTGGCGCGCCTGTCGGTGCTGGCCACACGCACCAGCCAGCTGGCCACGGCGGCAGGCTTCCCGGTGCGCTGGCGCGTGCTGGGGCCGTCGTCGTCGGACGGGCTGCGCGCCATCATCGAAGAGGCCGACGCGCAGGACATCAAGACGCTGCGCCCACTGCCGCTGGACATGCGCCTGGTGTCGGCCGCCGCCACCGTGAGCGACAAGGCGCTGCTGCGCGGCACGCAGGCGGGCCCGGCAGACACCTCGGTGCATGCGTTCCTGCAGGCACGCGGCGTGCCGCTGCTGCGCAGCACCGGCACCGACGACAAGCTGGCCCGCGCGCTGATCGACGAGCTGCGCCATCGCGGGCTCGACACGGCGCCGCGCGTGCCGCCACCTTCGCCCACGCCGGCCTCGTCGCCACAGACGCCACCGCCCCAGGGCGCACCCACGGCTGCCAGGCCGCCGCGGGTCGACCCGTGCGACCTGCGGCTCAACCTGCCGCCGGCACAGCGGCCCAGCCATGTCGCCATCGTCTCCGAATGGGACACCTTGTACGGTCGCACGCTGCGCCAGCACTTCCGCTACGACCCCCAGGATGCCGACAAGTCGTCCGGCCTGTGCATCAGCCGCTGGTACTACGTGCGCGGCCTGGACGGCCGGCTGCCGGGCGATGCCGCGCCCGCCACGGCCGAGGGCCGCGGCAAGAAGGACGGCGGCAGCGACCCGCTGTCGGGCCAGGGCACCTACATCGAACGTCCCGAGGGCCACAACCAGTTCGACTACCTGCGCCGGCTCGGGGCCCGCATGCGCGCCGAAGACGCCGCGCTGCGGCGCGTGCACGGGCCCGAAGGCGGCATCCGCGCCATCGGCGTGCTCGGCAACGACGTGTACGACAAGCTGCTGGTGCTGCAGGCGCTGCAGAGCGAGATGCCGCACGCGATCTACTTCACCACCGACCTCGACGCGCGCATGTTCCACCCGGCCGAGCAGGCCTGGGCGCGCAACCTCATCGTGGCGTCGAACTTCGGCCTGCGCCTGCACGACGAACTGCAGCGTGAGCTGGCACCCTTCCGCGACAGCTACCAGACCGCGGCCTACCTCGGCACGCTGGTGGCGATGGCCGACGCCGCACGCAGCATCGACGGCCTCGACGCGGCCCGCGGCGTGACGCAGACGATGCTCGACGGCTGGTTCCAGGTGCCCCGGGTGTTCGAGATCGCGCGCAGCGGCGCCTTCGACTACAGCCCCACCCAGGTCCATCCCGGCCCGGAGTGCCGCCGCTGGCGGCTGGCCGCCTGCGCGCAGGTGCACCCGCCGGGCGAACCGCTGGTGCCGCAGGTCGCCGACAGCGCGGTGTTCCTCATCGCCGCCGTGCTGATGCTGGCGGCGTGGGCGCCGGCCCTGGCGCTCAGCCGCAACGGACGGCGGCAGGTGCGGCGCTTCGTGGTGGCCGGCGGCCCCGGGCAGGTGCAGCGCCGGCTGCGTGCCGGGCTGCTGGTGGTGGCGGGCATCGGCCTGGCGGTGGCGCCGCCGCTGGTCTTCATGCAGCTGTGGCCGGCGCTGGCCGCCAGCCTCACGGTCAACGGCAAGCCGATGTCGCTGTTCGACGGCATCAGCCCCTGGCCCACCTACGCCATCCGCATGGCCACGCTGCTGCTGTGCCTGTACATGGTGTGGCGGGCCTGGTCGGCGCTGGCGGCCAACGTGCACGACATCGCGCGCGACATGCGCCTGGGCAGCACGCGGCGGCAGCTGCAAGAGGCGCTGGCGCTCGAGGAACGGCACCTGGGCCGGCTGCAGCGCACGGGGGCGATGCTGTCGCTGCGCTTCTACCGCGAGCGCCCGGGACTGTTCGCCGAGCGCAGCGGCATGACGCTGGCCGCCACCAACTTCTGGAAGCACTTCGTGGTGCAGAACCGCGCCAGCGCGCGGCTGGTGCGCACCGTGCTCTGCGTGCTGCTGATGAGCGGCCTGGCCCTGCTGATCACCAACGCGCTGGGCGATGCGCCCTCGTCGCCGCTGCGCGGCGAGTGGTCGCACCACCTGCAGTGGCTGAGCACCTGGCCCACCGGGCTGGCGGTGCAGTTCCTGATCTTCTTCGTCGCCGACGCCACGCTGCTGTGCGTGTTCTTCCTGCGCGGGCTGCGCCTGCACGACGCCAACTGGCCGCTGCGCACGCTGCAGGCCTTCGAGCGCGAGACGGGCGTGCCGGCGCAGTACCTCGACGACTGGATCGACCTGCAGTTCATCGTGCGCCGCACGCGCGTGATCGGGCAGCTGATCTACTACCCGTTCATCGTGCTGTCGCTGATGCTGCTGGCGCGCAGCAGCTTCTTCGACGACTGGAACTCGCCGCCCAGCGTCTACATCGTGGCCACGCTGTGCTACGCCATCGTGCTGGGCTGCGTGCTGGCGCTGCGGCGCAGCGCCGAGGCCTCGCGCAGGCAGACGGTGGAGCGGCTGCGCAACGCGGTGCTGCGCGCGCGCGGCGACAAGGACGCGTCGGGCCTGGCGGCGCAGCTGGAGATGCTGCGCGACCGCGCCGAGCGGCTGAGCGAGGGCGCGCTCGCGCCGTTCTCGCGCCAGCCGCTGCTGCGCGCAGTGCTGCTGCCGCTGCTGACCTTCGGCGGCTCGTCGCTGTTCGACTACCTGACGCTGCTGAACCTGTGACGGCGTGACGGCGGGGCGCGCGCCGCGACGACGGGCCGCGACGACAATGGCGGCATGCGCATCCTGCTCGCGCCCATGGAGGGCCTGCTCGACCACACGCTGCGTGACGTGCTCACGCGCGTGGGCGGCGTGGACCTGTGCGTGTCGGAGTTCATCCGCGTCACCGACCAGCTGCTGCCGAACCGCGTGTTCACGCGCATCGTGCCCGAGCTGCGCCAGGGCGGCCGCACCGCCGCCGGCACGCCGGTGCGCGCGCAGCTGCTCGGCAGCGACCCCGCCTGCCTGGCCGACAACGCCGCGCGGCTGGCGGCGCTGGGCCCGGCCGGCATCGACCTGAACTTCGGCTGCCCCGCGCCCACCGTGAACCGCCACCGCGGCGGCGCCGTGCTGCTCGACGAGCCCGACCTGGTGCACGCCATCGTCGCCGCGGTGCGCCGCGCGGTGCCGGCGGCCATGCCGGTGTCGGCCAAGATGCGGCTGGGCCACCGCGACGAGGCGCTGATGCTCGACAACGCGCACGCCATCGCCAGCGCCGGCGCCAGCGAGCTGGTGGTGCACGGCCGCACCAAGCTGCACGGCTACCGGCCGCCGGCCTACTGGGACCGCATCGCGCGCATCCGGGAGGCGGTGGCGATCCCGGTGGTGGCCAACGGCGAGGTCTGGACCGCCGACGACGCACTGCGCTGTCTGGCCGAGAGCGGCTGCGATGCGCTGATGCTCGGCCGCGGCATCGTGGCCGACCCGGGCCTGGCCTGGGCCGTGCGCGCCGCGGTGTCGGGCCCGGGCCCGGGCGTGCCGGGCTGGGAAGTGCTGCCGCCGCTGCTGCTGCACTTCTGGCAGCGCACCGCCACGCACGTGGCGCCGCGCCACCGCAGCGGCCGGCTCAAGCAGTGGCTGAACCTGCTGCGCCGGCGCCATCCGCAGGCCGGGGCGCTGTTCGACGCGCTGCGGACCGTGAACGACCCGCAGCAGATCGACGCGCTGCTGTCAGCCCCAGACTTCCTGCGCGGTCTCGACCACCAGACGCAGCTTGTTCCGCTGGTCCTCGACCGCGATGTTGTTGCCGTGCACGGTGCTGCTGAAGCCGCACTGGGGTGACAGGCACAGCTGTTCCAGCGGCGCGTACTGCGCGGCCTCGGCGATGCGGCGCTTGAGCGCGTCCTTGCTCTCCATCGCGCCGAACTTGGTGGTCACCAGGCCCAGCACGACGACCTTGCCCTTGCTCAGATAGCGCAGCGGCCGGAAGTCCCCCGAGCGGTCGTCGTCGTATTCCAGGAAGAACGCGTCCAGGTTCATCTCGGACAGCAGCGCCTCGGCCACCGGCTCGTAGTTGCCGGCCGCGGCGTGCGTGCTCTTGAAGTTGCCGCGGCACAGGTGCATCGCCAGCGTCATGCCCGCGGGCTTGTGCGCCACCACCTTGTTGATGAACTGCGCGTAGCGGTGCGGCAGCTCGTTGGGGTCGTCGCCGCGCTGACGCGCCGCCTCGCGCATCTTCTCGTCGCACAGGTAGGCCAGATTGGTGTCGTCCATCTGCACGTAGCGGCAGCCGGCGTCGAACAGGCTCTGCAGTTCGTCGCCGTAGGCGCGGGCCACGTCGTCGTAGAAGGCCGGGTCCAGCTCGGGGTAGGCCTCGCGGCTGATGCCGGCGCGGCCGCCGCGGAAGTGCAGCATCGTCGGGCTCGGGATCGTGACCTTGGGCGTCATGCCGGCGGCGACCTGCGACTTCAGGTACTCGAAGTCGGCGCGCTGGATGTCCTTCACGTGGCGCACCTTGTCGATGACGCGAATGACCGGCGGCGCCAGTTCCTCGGTGCCGTCGGCACGCCGCACGGTGACCGGGATGTCGGTCTTCACGCCGCCCAGCTGCTCGAGGAAGTCGATGTGGAAGTAGGTGCGGCGGAACTCGCCGTCGGTGATGCTCTGCAGGCCCACGTCCTGCTGGAACTTCACGATCTCGGTGATGGCCCTGTCCTCCACCGCGCGCAGCTGCGCGGCGGTGATGCTCTTCTGCACGAAGAACTGCTCGCGCGCTTCCAGCAGGTAGGCCGGGCGCAGGAAGCTGCCGACGTGGTCGGCGCGGAAGGGCGGGGTCTGGCGCAGGGTCATGGTGTCTCCAGTCGGGGGCGGGCTCACCCGGAACGATAGCGCAGCCCCGCGGTGTTCCGCGCCCTGGAAAACTGCTTTGCCGCAGGCGTCTGTCGCAGCGCAGACAAGGCGGGTAGATTCGCCGGCCATGAGCAACACTCCCCTCGACATCGTCGGCCTGTGCGGCAGCCTGCGCAGCGCCTCCTACAACCGCATGGCCCTGGAGCTGGCCGGCTCGGTGATGCCCGCCGGCATGGCGCTGGAGATCGCCGACTGGCGCGACGTGCCCGTGCTCGACGGCGACGTGCTGGCGCAGGGCCTGCCGCCGGCAGTGGCCGCGCTGCGCGAACGCGTGCGGCGTGCCGACGGCGTGGTCTTCGCGATCCCCGAATACAACTACTCGATCCCCGGCGGCATCAAGAACCTCATCGACTGGCTCAGCCGCGGCGACGACCAGCCCTTCGCCAACAAGCCGGTGGCCATCCTCACCGCCTCGCAGGGCCCGCTGGGCGGCGCACGCGTGCAGTACGACCTGCGCAAGGTGCTGCTGTTCATGAACGCCGCCACGCTGGTGAAGCCCGAGGTCTTCATCGGCAGCGCGCAGACCAAGTTCGACGCGCAGGGCCGGTGCACCGACGAGACCACGCGCAAGTTCGTGGGCGCGCAGATGGAGGCCTTCGCACGCTGGATCGCCGCGGTGCGGCGCATGCAGGCGGCCTGACCGGCAGGCACGCCGGTCGGCGCTCAGCGCGCCGGCCGCGGCCAGATGAAGTGCGCGTCGCCGCTGAAGTCGCTGCCCTGCCAGTCGCTCACGGACAGGAACAAGCGGCTCGGCGCGCCCACCAGCTCCACGCCCGCGCCTTGCGCGCGCAGGCTGGTGCCGGCGAGGTCGAAGAAGCTGTTGTCGCTGCGGATCGCCACGCGGCCGCGCAGGCGCACGTTGGTCGCCTGGATCTCGCTGTCGCGCGCGACCAGCGCCACCTCGGGATGCGCGATGCGGCTGTCGCTGATCTGCACCGCCGAGCGCTCGACCACCAGCTGCCCGATGCGTGCCGACTCGATGCGCACGTTGCCGCAGCCCTGCAGCGTGAGGCTGTCGTAGTGGCCGCGGAACACCGCGCCGTCCTCGTTGCGACAGACCGCGTGGCCCTGGCTGGGCCCGGGCGGCGTGGGCGCCTGCAGGGCCCGCGTCGCCGGCGGCGGCCCCTGCAGCGCGTGCAACAGCAGCCGGTTGAACGTGACGGCGCGCTCCAGCATCGGCGTGTGGCCGACGCCCTCGATGATCTCCAGCCGCGCCTGCGGCAGCCGCGCCGCCAGCACCTGCCCCGTGCGCAGCGGCGCGATGCCGTCTTCACGCCCCCACAGCACCGTGGTCGGCGTCCGGGTCTCGCGGATGGCGGCGCTGAAGTCGTGCTCCACCAGGCTGAGTGCCGCGTCCACCTGCGTGCGCCCGCCCAGCAGCGCGCGCCGCACCTCGGGGTTGCGCTGCAGCCAGGGGCCGAAGTCGAAGCGGTCGTCGCGCCCCAGCAGCAGCAGGCTGCTCCAGCTGTTGACGCGCGCGCCGACGAAGTTCACCAGCCGGTCCACCGGCTCGATGCCCGTCTGCCAGCGCCGCACGCTGGCCACCGCCTGGGCGTACACCGGCTTGAGCAGGATGCCCGCGGCGTCCACCAGCACCAGCCGCTCCACCAGCGCCGCGTGGCGGTGCGTGAAGTGCAGGCTCAGCGCCCCGCCCAGCGAGTGGCCCACCACGTGCACGCGCTGCCCCGGTGCCAGGTGGCCCAGCAGTTCGGCCAGCTGGTCGCTCAGCGTGTGGAAGGCGTAGGCCAGCGCCGGCGGCGGCGACGCGCCGAAGCCCGGCAGGTCCACCGTGACGACGTGGAACGACGCGGCCACCAGGCTGTCGACCGTCTCGGCCCAGTCGCGGTGCGCGTTCTGGCCCAGGCCGTGCACCAGCAGCACAGTGGGCAGCCCCGGCCGCCCGGCGCGGCCGACCCACAGCGCCTGGCCGTCGCGCAGCAGCAGGCACTCATAGCGCAGCGCCAGCAGGCGCACGGGCAGGCCGACGGCGGGGTCGGCGGGCGGGTCGATGCACACCGGGCCGCCGGCACTGGCACCGGCCGGGACGGCCTGGGCCGCGGCGGGCGCGGGCAGGCCCAGGGCCACCGCGGCGCAGAGCGCGGCGACACCGAGGGTCCAGCGGTTCCGGCAGGTCGGGAGATGCGGCACGCGGGGCATTGTGCAATGCCCCTGCGGCAGGCGCGGGGTCAGTGCCCGCCGGCCACGCCCAGCCAGGCGTCCAGCGGCGCCGGGTCGGCCAGCAGCGCCGCGCTGCTGGCGCTGTAGGCGACGCTGCCGCGGTCGAGCACGATGGCGTCGTCGGTGACGCCCAGCACCATGTGCGGATGCTGCTCGACGACGATGGACGACAGCCCGTCTTCGCGCGCCACGCGGCGGATGGCCCGCAGCAGCTCTTCCACGATGATGGGTGCCAGCCCTTCCAGCGGCTCGTCCAGCAGCAGCAGGCGCGGGTTCAGGACCAGTGCGCGGCCGAAGGCCAGCATCTGCTGTTCGCCGCCGCTGAGCTGGTTGCCCAGGTTCTTCTTGCGCTCGGCCAGCCGCGGGAACAGCTCGTACACGCGCTGCTCGGTCCAGGCGCCGGGGCGCGCCACGGCCGTGAGGTTCTCGGACACCGTGAGCGACTTGAAGATGTTGCGCTCCTGCGGCACCCAGCCCAGGCCTCCGCCCTCGGCGGCGGCGCGCTGGTGCACCGGCAGCGTGTGCAGGTCGCGGCCGGCCAGGCGGATGCTGCCGGCGTGGCGGCGCGTCACGCCCACCAGCGTGTCGATCAGCGTCGTCTTGCCGGTGCCGTTGCGGCCCAGCAGCGCGAGGCTGCGGCCGGCTTCCAGCGTGAAGCTCACGTCGTTCAGCACCACGGCCTCGCCGTAGCCGCTGGTGAGACCCTGCACATGCAGCAGCGGCTCAGCCATGGGACACCGCCGTTTCGCCCAGGTAGACCGCCTTCACCTGCGGGTCGGCCGCGATCTCGGCCGGCGTGCCTTCGGTCAGCACCGTGCCGTTGACGAGCACGGTGATGCGGTTGGCGAAGCTGAAGACCAGGTCCATGTCGTGTTCGATCAGCACCACCGAGACGTCGGCCGGCAGCGCCGCCACGGTGGCCAGGATGTCGGCGCGCTCGCTGGCCGGCACGCCGGCCGCGGGCTCGTCGAGCAGCAGCACGCGCGGCCGCAGCGCCACCGCCAGCGCGATCTCCAGCAGACGGCGCTTGCCGTAGGGCAGCTCCTTTGTCGGCCGCTCGGCGTGGTCGAGCAGCCGGAACTGCGCCAGCAGGGTCTCGCACTCGTCGGCAATGGCGGCGTCGCTGCCCATCGGCTTCCACCAGCGGTGCGCGGCGTCGACGCGGCTGGCCACCGCCAGCGCCAGGCTCTGCAGCGGCGTCAGCGTGCCGAAGAGCTGGTTGATCTGGAACGTGCGCACGAGGCCCAGGCCCACGCGCTTGTGCGGCGCCAGCCCGGTGATGTCGCGACCTTCCAGTTCCACCCGGCCGCTGGTGGGCGGCATCACGCCTGTGAGCTGGTTGATCAGCGTCGTCTTGCCCGCGCCGTTGGGGCCGATGAGCGCGTGGCGCGCACCGCGGGTCACGTCCAGCGAGACGTTGTTGGTGGCCGTGATGCCGCCGAAGCGCTTGACCAGCGCACGCGTGCGCAGCACGACCTCTGGAGCACTCGTGCGCAGCACCACATCCGGGGTGGCCTCAGTCATCGCGGCCTCCGCGGCGGAACCAGGTCCAGGGGCGGAACAGCCGCTCGCGCCCCACCAGCATCAACAGCACCAGGAACAGGCCGATCCAGAAGGTCCAGTACTGCGCCGTCGCGGCCGAGAGCAGGTCGTGCAGCAGCTTGAACGCGATGGCGCCGACCAGCCCGCCCCACAGCCAGCCGGCACCGCCGATGATCAGCGCCGTCATCACGTCGGCGCTGCGGTGGAACTCCAGCACGTCCAGGCTCGCGAAGCCGGTGGTCTGCGCCAGCAGCGCGCCGGCCGCGGCAGCGATGGCGCCGCTGAGCGTGTAGACCCCGGCCAGGCGGCCGTTGACGCTCATGCCGATGGCGCCCACGCGCAGCCGGTTGTCGCGCAGCGCCTGCAGCGACACGCCCAGCGGCGAGTGCACGATGCGCCGCAGCAGCAGGAAGGCGATGAACAGCACGGCCAGCGAATAGAACGAGGCCACGCGCGCGCCGAGGTCGAACTCGAAGCGCCCGACGAACGGCACGATCAACGGCCCCATCACCACGCCCTGCAGGCCGTCGGCGCCGCCGGTGATCTCGCCGAACTGGTTGGCCAGTTCCAGCAGCACCAGGGCCACGCCCATCGTCACCATCAGCCGCGTCAGATCGGTGCCGCGCACGATCATCGGGCTCGTCAGCGCGCCCAGCACCGCGCCCAGCACCACGGCCAGGCCCAGGCCCAGCAGCGGGTCGGGCATCACGTGCTTGGCGAACAGCGCCGCGCCGTAGGCGCCGAGGCCGAAGAAGGCCGCGTGGCCGAGCGAGACGATGCCGGCGTAGCCCAGGATCAGGTCGAGCGACAGCGCGAACAGCGCGAGGATCGCGATCTCGTTGATCAGCGCCGCGTGGCTGCCGAAGACGAACGGCGTGGCCCAGATCAGCAGCCACAGCACCACTTCCCAGGCACGCCACTTCGACGGCGCCAGCAGTTGCGCGCTGCGGCTCACTTGCCACCCCCGCGCGAGAACAGGCCCTGCGGCCGCCACAGCAGGATGGCGATCATCAGCACGTAGACGATGAAGCTGCCGAGCTTGGGCACGTAGTACTTGCCCATCACGTCGGCGATGCCCAGCACCAGCGCCGCCAGCAGCGGGCCGGTGATGGAACTGGTGCCGCCCACCGCGCAGACGATGAGGAAGTACACCATGAACTTGAACGGGAAGCTCGGGTCCAGGCCCAGGATCTCCACGCCCAGCGCGCCGCCCAGGCCGGCCAGGCCCGAGCCGAAGGCGAAGGTGAGCAGGAAGACGCGGTCGACCGGAATGCCCAGGCCGGCGGCCACACGCGGGTCGTCCACCGCGGCACGCAGCCGGCTGCCGAAGCGCGTGCCCGACAGGATGGCCTGCAGGCCCAGCGCCAGCGCCACGCAGACGATCACGATGAACAGCCGGTAGTACCCCATGCCGAGCTGCCACGCACCGCTGCCGATCTCGATGCGGCCGCGCAGCCATTCGGGCGTCTGCACGTTGACCTGCTGCGAGCCGATGAAGTAGTCCACCGCCGCCACCGCCATGAAGGTCAGGCCGATGGAGAACAGCACCTGGTCCAGGTGCGGGCGGTTGTACATGGGCCGGTACAGCGTGCGCTCGAGCAGCGCGCCCAGCGCCGCCGTCACGACGAAGGCCACCGGCAGGCAGGCCAGGAACGGCCAGCCCGCGCGCTGCATCAGCAGCACCAGCACGTAGCCGCCGGCCATCGCGAAGGCCCCGTGCGCGAGGTTGACGAAGTTCATCAACCCCATCGTCACGGCCAGGCCCAGCGACAGCACGAACAGCAGCATGCCGTACGCCACGCCGTCGAACAGAAGAGTCAGCATCAGAGGTTGGAGTGCACAGGGCTAGGGCCTGTTAACACTAATTGCGCCGAAGCCGCATTGTCTTGACACTGCGGCCATGGAGATCACCGCAGCGCAGTTTGCCCAGATCGAACACTGCTTGCCCCGCCAGCGAGGCAACGTCAGCCTGTCGAATCTGCAAGTGCTTAACGCAATCCTTTACGTGGCCGAGCACGGCTGCAAGTGGCGCGGTCTGCCCAAGCGGTTTGGCAATTGGCACACGATCTACACGCGCATGAGCCGCTGGGCCAAGTCCGGCGTGCTCGACAAGGCGTTTGAGCAGTTGCAGCGTGCGCAGGTCGTGCAGATCAAGATCGAGTCCGTCTGCCTGGACAGCACCAGCGTGAAGGTGCACCCGGACGGCACTGGTGCTCGAAAAAAAACGGTCCGCAGGCTATCGGCAAGTCCCGCGGTGGCTGGAACACCAAGATCCACCTCCTCGCTGCGGACGCACGCACGGCCATAACGTTCTCGCTGTCGCCAGGCCAGGCGCACGATGCACCCGAGGGACGAGAGCTGTTGAAGCGGCTGGGGCCGCCCAATCGTCCTCTTCACCTGATCATGGACCGCGCCTACGAGGGCAACGAGACTCGGCAGCTTGCGCTCGATCTGGGCTTCGTCCCCGTCGTGCCCCCACTCAGCACGCGCATCGAGCCATGGGAATACGACCGGGCGATGTACAAGCGTCGCAACGAGGTAGAGCGCCTGTTCCGCAGGCTCAAGGGCTACCGCCGCATCTTCTCCCGCTTCGAGAAGCTCGACGTCATGTTCATCGCCTTCATCAGCTTCGCGCTGATCGCTGACGGCCTGCGGTTGTGTTAACAGGCCCTAGTCAAGCGCACGCCGCAGATCCGGCTCCGCCGGTCTGCCAGCGTGGCCCCCCCGGGGGGGAGCGCCGCAGGCGCTTCGGGGGGGGGGTCAGCGACTTCAGCTCTTCCCGGGGTCCTTCATCGCCTTGATCGCATCAAACTCGATGTTCCACAGCTGGCCGTCCTTCTTCTCGACCTTGCGGATGTACATGTCGTGCACGACGTCGCGCGTCTGCGCGTCGATCAGCACCTGGCCGCGCGGGCTCTCGAAGATCTGGCCCTTCATGCCGGCCAGCAGCGCGTCGCCGCCGGCACCCTTGCTGGCTTCCAGCGCCTTGTAGATCACGCGCATGCCGTCATAGCCGCCGACCGCCATGAAGTTGGGCCGGAACTTGTTGGCGGCCTCGAAGTCGGCGACGAACTTCTTGTTCAGCGCACTCGGGTGCGCGGCCGAGTAGTGGTGCGCGTTCACCACGCCCAGCGCCACGTCGCCCATCGCGTTGAGCTGGTCGTCGTCGGTCACGTCGCCGGTGGCGATCAGGCGGATGCCGGCCTTGTCGAGGCCGCGCTCGGCGAACTGCTTCATGAAGGCCGCGCCCTGGCCCGAGGGCAGGAACACGAACAGTGCGTCGGGCTTGGCGTCGCGCACCTTCTGCAGCACCGGCGCGAAGTCGGGCGCGCGCAGCGGCGTGCGCAGCTTGTCCAGCACCTGGCCGCCGTTGAGCGTGACGCGGTCGGCGAAGAACTTCTCGGCGTCGAAGCCGGGGCCGTAGTCGGCCACCAGCGTCACGGTCTTCTTGATGCCGTTCTTGTTGGCCCACTCGGCCATGCCCACCGCGGCCTGCGGCAGCGTGAAGCTGGTGCGCACCACGTACGGGCTGGCGCCGGTGATGGCCGAGGTGGCCGCCGCCATCACGACCATCGGCGTCTTGCTCTGCGTGGCGATCGGGGCCACGGCCATCGCCGACGGCGTGATGCCGAAGCCGGCCAGCGCCACCACCTTGTCCTGCACCACCAGTTCCTGCGCCAGGCGGCGGGTCTGGTCGGGAATGCTCTGGTCGTCCTTGACCAGGATCTCCACCGTCTTGCCCGCGACCTTGTTGCCATTGCGCGCCACCCACAGCTTGATGGCGGCGTCGATCTGGCGGCCGGTGCTGGCCTGCTGGCCCGTCATCGGCAGGATGACGCCGATCTTCACGGTCTCCTGGGCGGCGGCGGTGCCGGCGGTGCCTGCCAGCACGGCGGCGGCGAGCATGGCCAGGTGGTGTCTGCGGTGGTACATGGTCTTGTCTCCTGCGGGGATGGCCGGGTGAGTCGCGGATTGTGGGCGTTCAGGCTGGGGGGGACGTGTCTAGCTGCTATGCCGTTTCGGCATGTTCGGGCCGCGCATCGACAGCCGGCAGCGCATCGGGCCGCCAGGCCGGATCGAGCACGACACCGCCGCCGCACACGCGCGAGACGCAGGCGCACAGGCGCTGGTTGGTGGCCTTCTCGTGCGCGCTGAAGAACACGTCGCGGTGGTCCACCGTGCCGTGCACGGCGACGATGTCGACCGCGCACAGCCCGCATTCGCCGCGGCGGCAGTCGTGCAGCGCCTGCACGCCGTGCGCTCCCAGCACGTCGAGCAGCGAGCGGTCGGCGGGCACCTCGAAGCGCAGGCCCTGGCGCGGCACCTCGACCCAGAAGGCCTCGGCGGGGCGGCTGCCGCTGGAGCCGAAGGTCTCGAAGCGCAGGTCGGCGCGCGGCCGGCCGGCGCCGTCCCAGGCGGTCTGCGCGGCCTGCAGCAGCGGCACCGGGCCGCAGATCAGCAGCTGCGCGCGCGGCGGCAGCGCGGCGATCTCGGCCGCCAGGTCCATGCGCTCGCCGCGCGCATCGCATACGGTCTGCAGCCGGTCGCCGAGCGCCGTGCGCAGGCGGTCGGCGAACACCAGCTCCTCGTCGCTGCGGGCCGCGTACAGCACGCGCAGCGAGGCGCCGCGCGCGGCCAGCGTCAGCGCCATGCCCAGGATGGGCGTGATGCCGATGCCGCCGGCCACCAGCAGCGTGTGCGGCGTGCCGGTGGGCAGCTCGAAGTGGTTGTCGGGGCCGGCGATCTGCAGCCGGTCGCCGCCCTGCAGCGCATGCATCGCACGCGAGCCGCCGCGGCCGGGATCGGCGCGCTTGACGGCCACGCGGTACAGGCCGGTCTCGCGGCTCTCGGCAGGCAGGCCCACCAGCGAATACGAACGCACGTCGTCGCGCCCGTCGATGTGCAGCCGCACCCGCAGGTGCGCGCCCACGGTCCAGGGCCGCACGCCTTCGGCCGGCCGCAACAGCAGGCTGCGCACGGTGGGGCTCAGGTCCTGCACGCTGTGCACGGTGGCCTCGGCCCAGCGCTCGTCGCTCTTCATGGGGTGTCTCCGGTGGAGCCGCGGCTCAGCGTCCGCGGCGGATCAGCGCGGCGCCGGGCACGCGCTGCAGCGCCTGCCGGTTGTCCAGCGCCTCGCGCAGGTTGTGGTGGGCGATGCGCGCATGCTCGCGCATCAGGTGCTCGGCCCGCGCGCCTTCGCGGGCCTCGATGGCGTCGAGCACGGCGCGGTGCTGCTCCTGCGCCACCACCAGCACATCGCGCGCCCGCACGCCGGTGCTGCGCACGAGCACGAAGCCGTTGGGGGATGCGAACGGCATCGCCGCGGCGCGCTCGACCTGGCGCTGCACCACGGCGCTGCCGGCCATCTGCGCCAGCAGGTCGTGGAAGCGGCCGTTGTGTTCCACGTACGCGCTGAAGGCGGCTTCGTCCAGCGCCGGCGCGGCCAGCAGCGCGTCGATGCCCTGCAGGCATGCACGTGCCGCCGCCAGCAGCGAACGCGGCGCGCCGCGCTCGGCCGCCAGCCGCGCGGCCAGGCCTTCCAGCGTGCCGCGCACCTCGATGGCGTCGTGCACCTCGCTTTCGCTGAAGGCCTTCACGGCGTAGCCGCCGCCGGGCAGCGCGTCGAGCAGGCCTTCGTCCAGCAGCTTCTGCAGCGCCGTGCGCACCGGCGTGCGGCTGACGCCCAGGCGCTCCACCAGCGCCAGCTCGGGCACACGCTCGCCGGGTGCCAGCGCGCCGCCGACGATCAGCTCGCGCAGCCGCAGCTGCGCCTTCACGGTCTGCGAGGCGTCGTTCGCAGCGCCGTTGCCGCCTGCCGCTTCGGTCGCCACGGCGTCAGGCCGCGCGCGGGGCGGCGGGAACAGCGTGCAGCGGGATCACCCGCCGCTCCTTGGCCACCATGCCGTCGATCAGCCGCCGCGCCCACATCGCGCCGGCGTCGATGTTCAGGTTGTAGAAGCGGTAGCCCGGGTGTTCGTCGATGGCGCGCTGCTGCGCTTCCAGCACCACCTCGTCCTCGCGGAAGATGCCCGCCACGCCTTCGCGCAGTTCGTGCGTGAGGCGCTGCTCGTGCAGGCTGTAGTTGCGCGCGAAGGCCCAGAAGTAGTGGCAGCTGGTGGCGGTCTCGGGCGTGATGGTGTTGAGCACGAAACCATTGACGCCCTGGCTGCGGTCGCCCTGCGGCGCGCCGCTGCCGGCCGGCGCGACGCCGACGTCGATGGTGACGGTGCACGGCGCCTCGAAGCGGATGATCTGCCAGCGGTCCACCGGCCCCGTGTAGCCGCGCGCCTGGCGGATCTGCCCGGCCCAGAACGGCGGCGCGTCGATGCCTTCCATCCAGCGCGTGACGGTGGCCGTGCGGTCGCCGTGCGTGGCCACGAACGGCGCCTCGGCCACCGCGCGCTGGCCGATGGAGCTGCCGTGCACGAAGGTCTCGTGCGTCAGGTCCATCAGGTTGTCGACCACCAGCCGGTAGTCGCACTGCACGGTGATCAGCTTGCCGTCGCCGGCCCAGGCCGGGTCGTGGTTCCAGTGCAGGTCGGGCACCAGGGCGGGGTCGGCCAGGGCCGGGTCGCCGGGCCACACCCAGACGAAGCGGTGCTTCTCCACCACCGGGAAGCTGCGCACGCAGGCGGACGGGTTCAGCGTCTCCTGCGAGGGCATGTGTGTACAGCGGCCGTCGGCATTGAATACAAGACCGTGGTAGCCGCACACCACCTCGTCGCCTTCCAGCCGGCCCAGCGACAGCGGCAGCAGCCGGTGCCAGCAGGCGTCTTCCAGCGCCGCGGGACGGCCGTCGGTCGTGCGGTAGAACACCATGCCCACGTCGCAGATGCGCCGTGGCAGCAGGGCACGCTTCACCTCCACGTCGTAGGCCGCGGCGTACCAGGCGTTGAGCGGAAAGGTGGCTGGCGCGCCTGCGTTCGAGGCGGCGGCGGCAGAGGCATGGGTCATCGCAGCATCCCGGCGTTGTATACAGCCGGGATACTAGCGATGCACTCCAGGCAGCGCGTCCGGGTTTCCCCGGAGCTGCCGTGGGTCAGGTCTTGGCGGCGGCGGCGGTCAGGCGCGCGATGTGCCAGTCCAACAGCTTGCGCATGTTGCCCAGCGACACGTAGTGCGCGTGGATCAGGCCCAGCAGGCCGTTCTTGTGCAGGCCCAGCACGGTCTCGGCGTCGAGGTCGTTGAGCTTCTTCTCGTCGACCGTGTAGAAGCCGTCCACCGTGAACTTGCGGCCGTCGGGCAGCGTGGCGTCGAAGCGCATCTCGCGCAGCAGGCCCAGCTCGTTCAGGCGCCGCCCCATCAGCCG
The DNA here is from genome assembly GCF_049810355.1 of Rubrivivax soli. Classification (GTDB taxonomy): domain Bacteria; phylum Pseudomonadota; class Gammaproteobacteria; order Burkholderiales; family Burkholderiaceae_C; genus Rubrivivax. Next base: position 5,038,097 of record NZ_CP187368.1, on the reverse strand, counting down.
CGTGCGCTGGATCTGCGCTTCCAGCGTCTCCAGCTGCGTCTGCACGCGCTGGAACATCGGGCTCTGCGCGCCGTCGGGCATGAACAGCGGTTCGCCCTCGGTGCCCGACAGCCCGCTCCAGGCGGCGTCGAAGCAGATCGCGAAACGCTCGGCGTCGATGCGGCCGATGCCGAACGGATACGCCGCCAGCACCGCCGGCATGTAGTTGGCGCGCCAGGTGTTGTCGTCGGCGACGAACAGGTTGTCGTTCTGCACCAGGCCCAGCACCGCGATGGGCGCGAAGTCGGGCTGGCCGTTGTCGCCGTCGCCGGCCTGCACGAACACCACCGGGAACTCGCGCACCGCGTCGCCGAACTCGCCACCGGCGACGAACACGGCATTCAGCTGCTTGGCCACGCTCCAGTCGGTGACGGGCACCTTCATGCGCAGCGAGGCGTGTTCGTTGCGGTCGGCGGCGACGGGCTGCTTGTGCAGCAGGGCGTTGATCATGGGAATGGTTCCGGGTTCTCGGTGCGGGTGGCCAGCACCTTGTCGACACGTTTGCCGTCGAGATCGACGACTTCGAAGCGCCAGCCCTGCCAGTCCACCGTGTCGGTGGTCTGCGGCAGCCGGCCCAGCAGCAGCATCACCATGCCGGCCAGGGTGTTGTAGCGCCCGCGTTCCTCGTCGGGCAGCTCTTTCAGTTCGAGGCGGTCCTTCAGCTCGGGCACCGGGATCAGGCCGTCCATCAGCCAGCTGCCGTCGGCGCGCCGCACCGCCCAGGCGTCTTCGTCGGCGGTGGTGCCGAACTCGCCGGTGATGGCCTCGAGCAGGTCGCGTTCGCTGATCACGCCCTGCACCGCGCCGTACTCGTCGACCACGAACACCAGGTCGGCGCGGCTGGCGCGGAAGTGTTCGAGCAGTTCCATGCCCGACAGCGTCTCGGGCACGAACACCGGCGGCTGCAGCAGCGTGTCCAGCACCAGCGGCTGGCCCATCGACAGCGGCTGCAGCAGGTTGTGCGCGCCGATGACGCCGATCACGTCGTCCAGGCTGCCGCGGCACACCGGGTAGCGCGTGTGGCCGTGCTCGGCGATGACCTTCAGCACCTCGTGCTGCGCGGCCTCGGCGTCGATCCACACGATCTCCGCGCGCGGGATCATCATCGAGCCGATCTGCCGGTCGTCGAGCCGGAACACGTTGCGCACCATCTGGTGCTCCTGCGCCTCGATCACGCCGGCGTCCAGGCCCTCTTCCAGGCTGGCGGCGATCTCCTCTTCCGTCACCGAGCGCGTGGGGCCGCCGCTGATGCCCAGCAGGCGCAGCACGGCATTGGTCGACGCCGACAGCAGCATCACCAGCGGCCGCGTCGCCGCCGACAGGAAGTTCATCGGCCGCGCCACCAGCCGCGACACGGTCTCGGGGTACATCTGGCCCAGCCGCTTGGGCACCAGTTCGCCGAAGATGATGGTCAGGATGGTGATGATCACCACCACCAGCGCCGTGGCGCCGAGCTCCGCCGCACGCTGGTCGACGTTCAGGGTGTCCACCAGCCACGCCCCCAGCGGCTGCGAGAACGCGGCCTCGCCGACGATGCCGTTCAGCACGCCGATCGACGTGATGCCGATCTGCACCGTCGAGAGGAAGCGCGTCGGGTTCTCGTGCAGGTCCATCGCAGCCTGCGCACCCGGCTCGCCCCCTTCCACCATCACCTGCAGCCGCGCCTTGCGCGCCGCTGTGAGCGCCATCTCCGACATCGCGAAGAGGCCGTTCAGGAGGATCAGGAACACCAGTAGAGCAACGTCCATGCTGGCCGGCGCACCGAGGCGCCGACAGGAAGCGAAGAGGGCCGGGAGCGTAGCAGAATCCCCCGATGCTCCATTTCATCGGCGACGTGCAGGGCTGCGACGACGCGCTGGCCCGGCTGCTCGACACCATCGGCTTCTCGCCCTCGCGCGACCGCATCGTGCTGCTGGGCGACCTCATCAACCGCGGCCCGCAGTCGCTGGCGGTGCTGCGGCGGCTGCGCGGCTACGGCGACGCGGCGGTGTGCCTGCTCGGCAACCACGACCTGCACCTGCTGGCGGTGGCGCAGGGCGTGCGCACGCTGCACAAGGGCGACACCGTGCAGGACATCCTGGCCGCACCCGACCGCGACGCCTGGCTCGACTGGCTGCGCCAGCGCCGCATGGCGGTGCTGGAAGCCGGCTGGCTGTGCGTGCACGCCGGCGTGGTGCCGCAGTGGGACACGGCGCAGACGCTGGCGCTGGCGGCCGAGGTCGAGGCCGTGCTGCAAGGGCCGGCGCTGGCCGACTTCCTGCCGCAGATGTATGGCAGCGCGCCGGCACGCTGGCACGACGCCCTGCACGGCGCCGAGCGGCTGCGCTGCGTGATCAACACGCTCACGCGCATCCGCTTCGTCGACGCCGACGGCACGCTCGACTTCAAGACGAAGGACGGCGCCGCCACGCCCCCGCCCGGCCTGCTGCCGTGGTTCGAATTGCCCGGCCGCCGCAGCGCCGGCCAGCCGATCGCCTTCGGCCACTGGAGCACGCTGGGCCTGCGTCTCGAGCCCACGCTGCTGGCGCTGGACACGGGCTGCGTCTGGGGCGGCGCGCTGAGCGCCGTGCGCGTGGACGGCGGCCGGCGCGAACTGGTGCAGGTGCCGTGCACCGCCGCGCAGGCGCCGGGCTGACGCACCCGCAGGCTGCCGCACGCCTAGAATCCAGCCCCGGCGCGCACCGGCCAGGCAGCCGCGCCGCACCGGGAGGCTTGGGGGAGCGGTTTAACCCAGCAGTCTTGAAAACTGCCGGCTCGCAAGGGCCCGTGAGTTCGAATCTCACAGCCTCCGCCACGCCACTGCCACTGCCGCAGTGCACCCGCCTGGCCATCGCGCTGCAGGCGCGCGGCCCGCCCGAAGCCTCAGCTGCCCCCGGGTGCGGGCTGCGTGACCAGGCTGCGGACCTCGGCCAGCTTTGCCTTCAGCCGCCGCTGGTGCTCGGGGCCGAGGCGCAGCAACAGTTTCTGGCCCGCCGAGCGCGCCTGGAGCCCGGGGTCCGAGAACTCGAAGCGCACCCACGGCCTCAGCGACGGCACATCGCCCTTCACCTCCACCAGCCGCACCGCCAGCGGCGTGGTCGGCTCCGGAGTGGCGAGCAGGTGGTCGATGACGTCGACCAGGCGATCGTTGAAGTGGCGGCCCGGAAAGCCGAGATCTTCGTATGCGCTCTGGAACATGGGGTAGAGGCTGCGGTACACCGCCACCGCGCGGCGGCTGTCCACGCGCTCGATCCAGTCGACGAAGGCGGTGTAGCGGGCGTGGTTGCCGGCGCCGATCACCGCGCCCTGCGGCGTCTCGTTCGGGCCGAACCGCCCCGGCGTGGGGTGCACCGGCCACAACCGCGCCGCGGCATGCTCCCGCGGCAGGTTGTCGACCGTGGCGACGAGGCGGCGCGCGAAGTCGTCCAACTGCAGCCATTGCAGGACCGCTTGCGGACCGAGCAGTTCGTCGAGTGCCTGCTTGAGCGCCGATGCCGGCCCGGTGGATGCGGTCGCCGCCTCGGCCTGTGCGGCACTGGCGCCGATCGGGTACCGCACCGCCGGCAGCGCCGCACTCGGTACGGGCGTGGGCGGCTCGGCGCTGGCCACCGGCGGCGCCGCGGCCGGGGCGTCCGGGGCGGGCGCCGGTGCACTGCGCCACCACCACAGGCCTGCGGCCACCGCGGCCACCAGCACCACGACGCCGATTCCCTGGCCGATCCTGGTCATGCAAGGCTCCTGCACGGGCCGCGGCGGCACCTCCCGTGCGCCCGGACCTGACTGTCGATGCTTGCCTGCCGAGGGGAACGCACGGCGGCGCGATGTGTCTCTACCTTACGCGCGCATGCGCACGCCCGCAACCCACACCCCCGCCGAGGAAGGACTTTGCAATGCTCCGAACACACCCCCTGCCTGCGCTCGCCCTGGCCGCCTTCGCCTGCATCGGGCTGCCGGTCGTCTCGACTGCCGAAGCGCGCGAGATGGTGAGCGTGGCGCAGCGGGCCAACATGCGCGCCGGGGCCGGCACCCAGCACGAAGCCCTGTGGGTGCTGGAAGCCGGCTATCCGCTGAGCGTGACGAACCGTCGCGGCAACTGGCTGAAGGTGACGGACTTCGAGGGCGACACGGGCTGGATCTACCGACCCTTGACCGCCAGGCGGCCGCACCTCGTCGTGAAGGTGGAGGTGGCCAACCTGCGCAGCGCACCCAGCACGCGTGCGCGCCGGATCGGGCAGGCCGAATACGGCGAGGTCCTGCGCACGGTGAAGCACCGGCCCGGTTGGGTGCAGGTGCGCCGGGCAGACGGGCTCCAGGGCTGGATCGCACGGCGCCTGCTGTGGGGCTGGTAGACAGCTGCCGGCGCTCGGTCGATCGATGGTCGGACAGGCCGTCGTGCGGTGCACAGGCGGGCCGATGCCGGGGCCGTGGACACGAGCGGCCGCGGAGCGCGTGCTGGGGCCGTGCCTCGCGCCCCGCGGTCGCCTACTTCGGCAGGCAGGCCAGCATCTGCTGGATGCGTTCCGGCGTGTACGCCGCGGCCGCGGCAGCCATCGACTGCAGCGAGACTTCCTCCTGCATCGCCATGCCCTTGCGCGGCAGCGCGGCCTGGCCCAGGATCACGAAGTCCAGGGCGGCGTCGATGCCCTGGTAGGCCCGCACATCCGACGCCGTGGTCGGCGTGCGGCCGGGCCGGCAGCGGTCGGCGCTGCCGCCGCCGGGCCGCGAGATGAACGGCGGCTTGAGGTCCATCTCGCCCGGCCCGCAGCGCTGGTCGCGCGGGATCGGGCCGGGCTTCTGCCGGGTGACCGTGCCGGTGCGCAGCAACTGGTGCAGCGCGATCGATCCCTCGCCGAAGGCCGGCCCGCGGTCGCCGATCAGGGCCAGGGCGGGCGTGAAGCCCGCGCCGCCCACCCACACCAGCTTGCCCAGGTACTCCCGCGCCGGCGCCACGGCGATCGGCAGCGTCTCGGCATCGAGATAGCGCGTCTCGCCGCCCACCCGGTGCGTCACCGAGGTCATCGAGCGGTAGGTCCGCACCGGCTGGCCCGACAGGCCCTCCACGACCGGCCCGGGCCGGGGCTTGCCCAGGCCGTCGCCCACCACCCACTTGCCCGGCCCGCAGGCCGTGCGGCTGCCGCCCTCGGTGAACGGATCGACCTCGATCGCGTAGACGCAGAAGGCCGGCGAGCCGGGACCGAAGCCCATCGCCTCGGCCTTCAGGAAGTCGGGGCGACAGCCTCCGGCCTGGCAGCTCGTGGTCTGGCCGCCGGACCAGCGGTCCAGGCCGTTGGCGATGTACGTGAAGCCTGCGTCACCGACGGTGTAGGACGCCGCGCCTCCATCGGGGTTGACCGCCAGCCGCGCGCGCACCGCGACCGAGCCGTCGGCGAACACGCGCGTGGCGGTCTTGGTCGTGCCGCGGCCGTCGGGCGTCTTCACGGTCATGGTGCCGGGCGTGCCGCAGTCGGCCTGGGCGCCGGCACCGTGCGGCACCAGCAGCAGCGGGAGCACCACCAGCAGCGCTGCCGGCAGCGGTCGGGCGGTCGGGAAGGGGCAGCGATGCGGCATGCATGTCTCCTGGGTGAAGTGTCGGCGCAGTGTGCCAGCAGCAGTTCGAGGGCTTGCGCCGGGCCACGCCGGGCGGCGACGCGCGCCGCTCAGCTCGGCCGCGCGAAATCCGGGATGCCGAAGCGCTTGCGGTACGCCCCCGGCGCCATGCCGGTGGTGCGCTTGAACAGGCGCCGGAAGAACGCGCCGTCCTCGTACCCCACGCGCCAGCTGATCTCGTCGACGGGCGTGTCCGTGCGCTCCAGGCGGCGCTTGGCGTCTTCGATGCGCAGCCGCTGCACGTAGGCGATCGGCGCCATGCCGGTGGCGGCGGTGAAGCGGCGCTTGAAGGTGCGCTCGGCCAGCCTGGAGCGCTTGATCATCTCGTCCACCGGGCTGGCCACCGCGAAGTGCGTGGCCAGCCAGCGCTGCGCGGCGGCGATCTCGGCGTCGCCGTGGTCGACCTTGCCTTCGAAGGTCATGTAGGGCGTGAGGCCGTCCTGATGCCACTGCAACGCGAACAGCCGCGCCAGCGCCTGCGCGTCGGTGGCGCCGGCGAAGCGCGCGACCAGGTACAGCACCATGTCGTGCCAGGTGGTCGATGCGCCGGAGCTGATCAGTTCCTCGCGCTGGCCGGCGATCACGAGCACGCGCTCGGGGTGGATCGTCACGGCCGGGTACACGGCCGCGAACTGACGCGCGTAGGCGAAGTGCACGGTCGCATCCTTGCCGTCGAAGAGGCCCGTCTCGGCCAGCAGGAACAGCCCCGAGCACGCCGAACACAGCAGCGCGCCGCGCGCGTGCATGCGCCGCAGCCAGTCCACCAGCCGCGGGTAGCGCCCGGTCTGCCAGCCCGCGCCGCGCACCAGCAGCGAGGGCACGATCACGATGTCGGTCGACTCCACGCGGTCGATCGTGCGCTGCACCGGCATCTCGACGCCGCTGGCCAACCCCAGCGGACCTTCGACCTCGCCCACGATCTCCACCTGGAACGGCGCCCGCGCGGGCGTGTTCACCAGCCCCATCAGCGCATGCGCGTTCATCACGTCGTAGATGCCGGCCAGCGTGGCCATGCCGGCGTCGGGCAAAGCCACCAGCGCGACATGGCGGGCGGCGGAGACGGTGCTGGCACGGGCGGATCGGGACATCGCGACATCTCGGTGTTGGCACGAACGGACCGTTTCGGGGCGCGATCAGCACTGCCGCGAAACGCTGGGCCCCGCAACCATGGGCACCTCGTTCAAACGCGCCCTGTCGCAAGGAAGGAAGACCATGAAGACCCCGATGATGCCGCGCCGCCATGCACTCGTTCAACTGCTCGCCACCGCCGCGCTGGCCGCCACCACCGCCGCCGTGCCGGGGCCGGCGGCTGCCAGCGGTGCCGACAGCGGTGCCCGGCACCAAGCGCGCGCCGCCGATGCAGTGCTGTTCTGGAACCGCATCGCCGCCGACGCCTTCGCTCCGACCCAGGGCACCAACGCGCTGGCGCAGTCGCGCAGCTTCGCGATCCTGCAGGCCTCGGTGCACGATGCGCTGAACGCGATCCAGCGTCGCTACGCCGCCTACACGCCGGGGGTGCCCGCCGCACCGCACGCGTCGATCGACGCCGCCGTCGCCACCGCGGCGCGCGAGGTGCTCGTGCAGTTGCTCCCGGAGCAGGCCGCGATGGTCGAGGCCGCCTACGCCGACACGCTGCAGGCCGTGCGCGACGGCCGCGCCAAGACCGCTGGCATCGCCACCGGCCAGGCCGCCGCCTGGGTCAACCTGAACCGCCGCCTCGATGACGGCGCCGACGGCGCCACGCAGCCGGTCTACGTGCCAGGCACCGGGCCCGGCGAATACCAGTTCACCCCGCCCTTCGACTTCGCAGGCCTGCCGGGCTGGGGCCGCGTGCGGCCCTTCGTGATCGACCCGGCCGCGCATGCCCTCCCGGGCCCGCACGATCTGGCGAGCAAGGCCTACGCCCAGGACTTCGCGCACGTCAAGGCCATCGGCCATGTCCACAGCACGACGCGCACGGCAGAGCAGACCGAGATCGCCGGCTTCTGGTACGAAGACTCACCGCTGGGCTGGAACCGGATCGCCCTCGCCGCCATCCAACTGCGTCGGCTCGACGCCTGGGAGGCCGCGCGCGCGCTGGCGCTGCTGCACTTCGCGATGGCCGACGGGTTCATCGCCGGCTTCGCGGAGAAGTACGCGCACCGCTTCTGGCGCCCCGTCACCGCGATCCACGCCGCGGCCGACGACGGCAACCCGCTCACCGCGCCCGACGTCGCCTGGCAGCCGCTGCTGCCGACGCCCCCGGTGCCCGACTACCCGTCGACGCACACCGTGCTGGGCTGGGCGGCGGCCGAAGTGCTGATCGCGCTGTTCGGCGACCACCTGCGCTACGACACCACCAGCCTCACGCTGCCGGGCGTGGTGCGCAGCTTCCGCGGCTTCTCGCAGGCTGCCGAAGAGAACGGGGCATCGCGCGTCTACGCCGGCATCCACTTTCGCCATGCCGTGCACGACGGACGCCGCCAGGGCCGCGGCATCGGCCAGGCCGTCGCCACCGCGCTGCCGCCGGTGCGCTGAGGCACCACCACGCACCCACCAGGAAACAAGCACCATGGACACCCCCGTGATCGATGCCGCGAAGGTCGAGGCCTTCGCGATGCGCGCCATCGGCGACATCACCGCCGGCTACACCGGCGTGCTGGTCAGCCTCGGCCACCAGCTCGGCCTGTACCAGGCGATGGCCGGCGCCGGCCCGCTCAGCGCCAAGGAAGTGGCCCGGCGCGCCGGCTGCGCCGAGCGCTACGTGCGCGAGTGGCTCAACGCCCAGGCCGCCGGCGGCTACCTCGGCTACCACGCGGTCAGCGACACCTACGAGCTCGTGCCCGAACACGCGCTGGTGCTCGCCGACGAGGACAGCCCGGCGTTCGTCCCGCACGCCTGGAACGTGCCGGCGGCGATGTGGTCCGACCAGCCGAAGACGCTGGAGGCCTTCCGCACCGGCCGCGGCGTGGCCTGGGGCGAGCACGACGGGCGCATGGCCTGCGGCGTGGCCGCGTTCTACCGCAACGGCTACCGCGCCAGCCTGGTGCCGCAGTGGCTGCCCGCCCTGGACGGCGTGGTGGCGCAGCTCGTGTCGGGCATGCACGTGGCCGACGTCGGCTGCGGCCACGGCCACGCGACGCTGCTGATGGCCGAGGCCTTTCCGAACGCGCACTTCCACGGCTTCGACACCCATGCACCCTCGCTGGCCGAGGCACGGCGCCACGCCGCCGCCGCCGGCCTGACCGAGCGCACCTCGTTCACGACCGCGCGGGCCACCGACTACCCCGACCACCGGTACGGACTGATCTGCTTCTTCGACACGCTGCACGACCTGGGCGACCCGGTGGCCGCGGCCGAGCACGCCGCCGCGACGCTGGCACCAGGCGGCACGGTGCTGCTGGTGGAGCCGTTCGCGCACGACCGCGTCGAGGACAACCTCTCGCCCGTGGGCCAGCTGTACTACAGCGGGTCCGCGCTGATCTGTTGCGCGCACGCGGTCTCCGAAGGCGGCAGGCTCGTGCTCGGTGCGCAGGCCGGTCCGAAGCGGCTGGCCGACGTGTTCCGCAAGGCCGGCTTCACGCACTTCCGCCGCGCGGCGCAGACGCCGTTCAACCTGATCTACGAGATCCGGCGCTGAGCGCCGACCGCCGGGAGCTGCACGATGGACCAGTTGCGCGCGATGCGCACCTTTGCCGAAGTCGCGGAACGGGGCGGCTTCGCCGCGGCGGCACGGGCGCTGAACCTGGCGCCCTCGGTGGTCACGCGCCAGGTGGCCGAGCTGGAACGCCAGCTCGGCGCCCGGCTGCTGGCCCGCACCACGCGGCGCGTGCTGCCCACCCCGATCGGCCAGCGCTACCTGCAGCGGGTGCAGGGCATCCTGCGCGACGTGGACGATGCCGCCGCCGTGGCGTCGCAGGGCCAGCGCGAGTTGCGCGGCCGCGTGCGCCTGATCGCACCACCGCTGTTCGCCACGCGGCAGCTGATGCCGCGGCTGGCGCGCCTGCATGCGCTGCACCCGGAGATGGCCATCGACATCACCGCCAACGGCCCGGTGGACGGCGTGCACGAGGCCCACGACATCAGCCTGGTGGTGCGCGCCGAGGCGCTCGACGGCGACTTCGTCGCGCACCGGCTCGCACAGTCGCAGGTGCTGCTGTGTGCGGCGCCCGGCTACCTGCGGCAGCATGGCCAGCCGGAGCACCCACGTGACCTCGCCCACCACGCGATGCTGCTCGCTGCGCTGCCGCGCATGCCACGCAGCTTCGTGCTGGCGCACGACGCCGGCCACACCGTCGGTGTCACGCCCGCCCACGTGCTGCTCAGCAGCGCCAACGGCGAGCTCTGCCACGCGGGTGCGCTGGCAGGCATGGGCATCGCCGCACTGCCGAGCTTCGCGGTGCAGGCCGAGCTGGCGCAGGGCCGGCTCGTCCGTGTGCTGGGCGACTGGCGCCTGTTCGACCTGAACGTGCATGCCTGCCTGGCCAGCGGCCGACAGGTGCCTGCCGTGGTGCGGGCGATGCTGGATTTCCTGCGCGCCGAGTTCCCGGGTGGCGATCATGACCCCTGGTGCGCATCCGGCGCCCCGGCGCAGCCGCGTCTGCGGCTCGCGGCCTGAGACGCCGGCCCACGCCTCACGCCGGGGCGGGTCCGTCGAGCGCGCTGCCGACCTCGCGCATGTGCGTCCGCAGGCTGCCGAAGCGGCGCCGGTACTGCGTCGGCGACATCATCACCTTGCGCCGGAACAGGCGGTTGAAGAAGCTGACGTCGCGGTAGCCCACCTCGAAGGCGATCGACTCGACCGACGCCACGTCCGCCTCGAGCATCTGCTTGGCTTCCTCCAGGCGCAGGTGGTGGACGTAGTCCAGCGGCGCCATGCCGGTGGCTTGCGCGAAGCGCCGCTTGAAGGTGCGCTCGGCGAGCCCCGAAGCCAGCACCATCTGCGCCACCGGCGCTTCGTGGCGGTAGTGCTCTGCGGCCCATGCCTGCGCCGCAGCGACAGCCGGATCGCTCGACTGCGCGCCGTGACGCAGCGAGGCGTAGGCGATGGGGCTGGTCGCCGCGAGGTCGAGCAGATTGATGCGCGCCACCTGCATCGCCGCCTCGGCGCCGGCGAAGCGGCTGATCAGCGCCATCACGAGCTGGTGCCAGGCGACACCGCTGCCGGCCATCACGATGCGCTGCCCGGCGCCGGCGAACAGCAAGCCGCGCTCCGGGAACCAGCGCGTGCCGGGGTAGTCGCGCTTCAACACGTCGCAGTAGGCCCAGTGCGAGGTCGCGTCCAGCCCTTCCAGCAACCCGGTGCGGGCGAGCAGCACCGCGCCCGAGCACGAGGACGCGAGGATCGATCCCTGCGCATGCCGCTCGCGCAGCCAGGCCACCTCCGCATCGTAGGCGCTGCCGATCGGCTCGTCCGGCGCCACGGCGATGTCGGTCACGCAGACCACGTCGGGGGATCCGCAGTCGACGAAGGAGGCATCCGGGACGAGACGCACGCCGTTGGCGCCCTCGATCGGCCGCCCGTCGCGACTGACGATGATCGAGCGGAACGGCGAGTCGGCGTGGCCGCCATGCAGCATCGACCAGTCGCGGTGCACGCTCGAGAACAGATCGTGAAAGCCGTACAGCGTCGCGGCCGTGACGCGCGGCACTGCAAGCAAGGCCACGGTGATCGGTCGATTCGTCATGGACGCTTCGGCGTGGCAGGAATGGACGGATTTTTGCAGAAACGCCGCTGTTGGACGAGGGCTCGCGTGCGCACACTCGCGCCTCTCGTCGATTCCCCTTCCCTCGGAGCCTTGCATGCCCACCCCTCTCGAACTGCTGATCGATCCGGTCACGCTGACGATGCTGGCGATGTTCGCCGCCCTTGCACTTGCCGAGCGGCTCTGCCCAGGCCGCTCGCTGCCGCAGGCCCGCGGCTGGCGACCTCGCGCGCTGGCCGTGTTCGCGGTGTACTTCCTGGTCTCGTCGTACCTGCCGCTGCTGTGGGCCGACGCGCTCGCGCCACTGCAACTGCTCGACCTGTCGGCCTGGCCCACGTGGGCCGCCGTCGCACTGGGGCTGCTCGTCTACGAGTGCTTCGCCTACGCCTACCACCGCGGCATGCACGGCGTCGACGCGTGGTTCCGGATCTCGCACCAGATGCACCACAGCGCCGAGCGGCTCGACGTCTACGGCGCCTTCTGGTTCAGCCCGCTCGACATCGTCGGCTGGACGCTGGTGCCGAGCGTGGCGCTCACGCTGCTCGGCCTGCCGCCACAGGCAGCCACCGCGACCATCCTCACCATCACGTTCCTCTCCATCTTCCAGCACGCCAACCTGCGCACCCCACGCTGGCTCGGCTGCTTCGTGCAGCGTCCGGAAAGCCACACCATCCATCATGCGCGCGGCATCCATGCGAAGAACTACGCCGATCTGCCGCTGATCGACATGCTGTTCGGCACCTTCGAGAACCCGCGCAGCTTCGAACATGCCACCGGCTTCTGGCACGGAGCCTCGGCACGCGTGCTCGACATGCTGCTCGGGCGCGACGTCACGCGTCCCGGTTCCGCCCGCCCGTGGCGGGCACCGCGATGAACCCCGTTCCGACCCGGATCCGGTGGCCCGGCCGCGTGTGCCTCGGGCACGCCGAGCAGGGCACCCGCAGCGCCACGCCGGTCGATCTCGCCCGCTTCCCCCGATCGCTCGCCGCCACCGCGGCGGCCGACTGATCCACACCTGGAGACCACCATGACCACCTTGATCGATGCCCTCGGGCACCCCGTCAGCGGCGCCACCGCCGCCGCCATGGACCACTACGAGCAGGCAGCGCACGAACTGCGCTGCCTGGTGGGCGACCCGCTGGCAGCGGTCGATCGCGCGCTGGCCGCGGCACCCGCGATGTCCATCGCGCACACCCTGCGCGCCTGGCTGCACCTGCTGGGCACCGAGGCGCCCGCGCTCGCCACGGCGCGCGACGAAGCCGAGGCGGCGGCGCACCATGCCGGCACCGAACGCGAGCGCATGCACGCGCAGGCGGCCACGCTGGTCGCCGGCGGCCGCTGGCGCGACGCCGCGCGGCTGCTCGAGGACCTCAGCGCGCAGCACCCGCGCGACCTGCTCGCGCTGCAGACCGGCCACCAGATCGACTTCTTCACCGGCGACAGCCGCATGCTGCGCGACCGCATCGCACGGGTGCGCCCGCAGTGGAACGACGCGATGCCCGGCCACCACGCGGTGCTCGGCATGCACGCCTTCGGTCTGGAGGAGAACGGCGACTACGCGCAGGCCGAGCGCACCGGGCGCCGCGCCATCGAACTGCAGCCGCGCGACACCTGGGCCTGGCACGCGGTGGCGCACGTCCACGAGATGCGCAACGCGGCCGAGGCCGGCATCGCCTGGCTCGAGCCGAACGCGGCGCACTGGTCGCACGACAGCTTCTTTGCCGTGCACAACTGGTGGCACCTGGCGCTGTTCAAGCTCGAGCAGGACCGCCACGACGAGGTGCTCGCGATGTACGACGCGTCGATCGGCGGGCCGGGCTCCGGCGTCGTGCTCGACATGGTCGACCAGAGCGCACTGCTGTGGCGGCTTGCACTTCGCGGCGTGGACGTGGGCGACCGGTGGCAGCCGCTGGCCGAACGCTGGGCGCCGCACGCGACCGCGGGCAACTACGCCTTCAACGACCTGCACGCGATGATGGCCTTCGCCGGCGCCGGTCGCAGCGACCTCGCCGCGCAGCTCCGTGACGCGCAGCATGCGGCGCTGTCGGGCAGCGGCGACAACCGCGCCTTCACCGCCGAGGTCGGTGCGCCGGCAACGCTGGCCGTGCAGGCCTTCGCGGCGGGCGACACCGCCACCGCCGTCGCGCTGCTGCGACCGATCCGCTCCGGCGCACACCGTTTCGGCGGCAGCCATGCGCAGCGCGACCTGCTCGACCTGACGCTGATCGAAGCGGCGCTGCGCAGCGGCGAACGCGCGCTCGCGCAGGCGCTCGCGGCCGAGCGCGCCGCGCTGCGGCCCGCCAGTCCGCTGGCGCAGCGCTTCGTCGCGAGGGCGGCTGCGTGATGGACTGCACCGCGCGGGCGGCGCGTGCGGTACGGCCTGCCGCGTGGTGCAACGGGGTGCCAGACGCTGAGGAACAACATCGCAGCGCACCGGCCGTTCCTCGACTTCGACCTCCACCGCCAGCGCGCCGACGGTTCCCGCGGGCAGTACAGGATCCGCGGTGAGCCCATGCTCGACAGCGCCTGCGGGTTCATCGGCGACCGCGGGGTCGGCGCCTTGGTGCTGCCCGAGAAACTGCCCTGATGGCGCGCTGCAGCACGGGTCGGGCGCGGTCGCGGCTGGCCATCTGCCGATGCGTGCACGGAACGACCCGCGTCAGGTCGAGACGGCAGGCTCGACCGCTTGTCGAAACGCGCCTGGCGGGCGCCCCAGCAGCCGCTGGAAGGAGCGTCGCATGCGCTCGGTGTTGCCGAAGCCGCAGTCCTCGGCGATGCGCTGCACCGAGGGCTGGCCGCTCTGCAGTGCGGTGCGTGCCGCCTCGACCCGCAGGCGCTCGATGGCCTGTGCCGGCGTGGCGCCGGTCTCGGCGCGGAAGCAGCGCGCGAAGTGGCGCGGGCTCATGCAGGCCCGCGCCGCCAGCGCGTCGACGCTGTGGTCGTCGCGCAGCCGGCTGCGCACCTGGTCGAGCAGTGCACCGAAGCGGCCCTCCGGGCGCTGCAGGTCCAGCAGCGGCGAGAACTGCGACTGCCCGCCCGGGCGCCGGCGCTCCACCACCAGCTGGCGTGCCGCTTCGCGCGCCAGCGCCTCGCCGTGGTCGTGCGCCAGCAGTGCCAGGCACAGGTCGATGCCGGCCGTCATGCCGGCACTGGTCCACACCTCGGGCAGCGGCTGCGCCCCGCGGCGCGCAGCGGGCTCGCGCACGTAGATGCGGTCGGGACGCAGGCGCACCGCCGGGAAGTCGGTCGCGAACTGGCGGCTGCGCGACCAGTGCGTCGTCGCCATGCGCTCGTCCAGCAGCCCCGCCGCCGCCAGCACCAGGCTGCCGCTGCAGATGCTGGCCATGCGTGCCCCGGACCGGCTGGCGCGCTGCAGCCAGCCGATCAGCCGCGCGTCGCGACAGGCGGCGTCCACGCCGTCGCCGCCGATCACCATCACCAGATCGACGGACCCCAGCTGCCGCGGCAACGCCTGCACCGGCCAGTGCACCCCGGCCGAGCTGCGCACGGCAGGCCCCTGGCTCGCCACCAGGCGCCAGGTGTAGCTGGCGGGCAGCTCCAGGCGGGCGACCTCGAAGACCGCCATCGGCCCGGCCAGGTCCAGTTGCTGGAAGCCGGGGAACAGCACGAATGCGATGCGGCAGCTCATCCCCGCATCATCGCCCGAAACCGCCGTTCCCCCGTGTTTGCCGCTTGGCAGAAAAGGTGGGCACAGCGTCCTGGCAGCCACGGCCTGCTGCCGCCATGCTGTGCGCCTGTCACCACAACGCAGTGCGGAGCGCAGCAAGATGAACGTGGGCATCCTGGTCTTCGACGAGGTCGAGCTGCTGGACATGGCGGGGCCGTACGAGGTCTTCACGACGGCGGCGCGCGTGCTGGCGCGGTCGCAGCCGCCAGGCACGCCGGCGCTGTTCTCGGTGACGACGATCGCGCGCCGCCCCGGCCCGGTGCGCGCACGCGCCGGGCTGCGCCTGCAGCCCGACCACGGCCTGGCCGACCATCCGCCGCTGGCCTGCGCCATCGTGCCCGGCGGCGTGGTCGACGCCGAACTGGGCCAGCCCACGCTGGCGGCCTGGATCGCCGCGCAGGCGCGCACGGCCCGCATCCTGGCGTCGGTCTGCACCGGTGCGCTGCTGCTGGCGCAGGCCGGCGTGCTCGACGGGCTCGATGCCACCACGCATTGGGAGGACCTGGACGCGCTGCGCGCCCTGCGGCCGGCGGTGCGCGTGCATGGCGGCGTGCGCTGGGTGGACCAGGGCGCGGTCGTGACCTCGGCCGGCATCTCCGCGGGCATCGACATGAGCCTGCACCTGGTGCAGCGGCTGCACAGCCGCGAGCTTGCGGTGCGCACAGCGCGCCAGATGGACTTCGACTGGAGACCCGCGGCATGACCACCGCCACCACCACCCGCGCGCGGCTCCCCCTCGACCCGGCGCAGGCCGGGGCCGGCCTGGACCGCGACCTGATCACGGTCACCACCCGGGGCCCGACCGTGTTCGTCGACGGCCAGGGCTCGTGGCTGACCGACACCGACGGCAAGCGCCATCTCGACCTGGTGCAGGGCTGGGCCGTCAACAGCCTGGGCCACAGCCCGACCGTGGTCGCCCAGGCGCTGGCCCGGCAGTCCGGGCGTCTGCTGAACGCGGGCCCGGCGTTCCACAACCAGCCGATGCTCGACCTGGCAGCGCGGCTGGTGGGGCTGAGCTGCTTCGACCGCGTGTGGTTCGGCAGCACCGGGGCCGAGGTGAACGAGGCGGCCGTGAAGCTGGCGCGGCGCTGGGGCCAGCGCCAGCGCGGCGGCGCGCATGAAGTCATCAGCTTCGACGGCGCGTTCCACGGCCGCACGCTGGCGATGATGAGCGCCTGCGGCAAGCCGGGCTGGGACCGCGTCTTCGCGCCGATGCCCACGGGGTTCGCCAAGGCGCGCTACAACGACATCGGCTCGGTCGAGCGCGCCATCACGCCCGCCAGCGTGGCGGTGATGATCGAGCTGGTGCAGGGTGAGGGCGGCGTGAACCTGGCGGACCCGGGCTTCGTGCGCGAGCTGCGCGCACTCACCGCCGAGCGGCAGCTGCTGCTGATCGCCGACGAGGTGCAGACCGGCATCGGCCGCTGCGGGCGCTCGTTTGCCCACGAGCTGTTCGACATCGAGCCCGACGTGATGACGCTGGCCAAGGGCATCGGCGGCGGCGTGCCGCTGGCGGCGCTGCTGTGCAAGGAGCGGTTCAACTGCTTCGCCCCCGGCGACCAGGGCGGCACCTTCGGCGGCAACCCGCTGATGGCGGCGGTGGGGCTGGCGGTGGTGGACACGGTGTGCCAGGACGGCTTCCTCGCGCAGGTCCGCCAGCGCGCCGGGCACCTGGCGCGCGGGCTGCAGTCCATCGTGCGCGACCACGGGCTGGTGGCCGAACGCGGCGCCGGCCTGCTGCGGGCGCTGGTGCTGCCCACCGACACCGCCCACCTGGTGGTGGCGGCGGCGCAGGCGCTGTCCCCCGTGGGGCTGCTGCTGAACGCGCCCCGCCCCCACCTGCTGCGGCTGATGCCGGCGCTGACGATCACCGACGACGAGATCGACCAGGCCCTGCACCTGCTGCGCCGGGCGCTGCGCGCCGGCATGGGCTGAGCGGTCGGCGCCTCGATCGAACGCCTCGCGCGCGGGGAGGTCGCTGCAGGGCCGACCGCCGCGGTGCGGTCCCGCCGTGTCCGGGGCCGGACCGCCGCCGACGAAACCCCGTGCGCCTGCGTCCTCAGTGCCGGTGCGCGTGGTGCGCGTCGGGCACGTGCGCATGCGCGTGGCGCAGCGGTGTGTGCACGTGCGGATGGCTGTGCGACCCGACGGGCATGGGGTCGTGGCTGTGGTCGTGGTGGCCGTCGTCGTGGCGGTGCGCGTGCTCGTGGGCCAGCGCCTCGTGGCTGTGCACATGCGCATGCGACTCGGCCAGGTGCAGCAGCACGCCAGCCAGCATCAGCACGCTGCCCAGCAGCAGCAGCCCCCCGGCTGCGCGGTCGCCCAGGGCCACTGCCAGCGCGGCGCCGATGAAGGGCGCGAACGCGAACACCGAGCCAGTGCGCGCGGCACCGAAGGCCCGCTGCGCCAGCAGGTACAGGCGCAGGCTGAGGCCGTAGCCGGTGGCGCCCACGGCCAGCAGCGCAAGCGCGGTGCCTGCGGCAGGCAGCGGCTCGCCGGCCGCCACCGCCAGCAGCGCGGTGGCGGTGGCGCCCAGCGCGGCCTTGGCCAGCACCACCTGGCCGGGGTCGCGCTCGGCCAGCGCGCGCGAGAGGGTGTTGTCCACGCCCCAGGCCGCGGTGGCCAGCAGCACCGCGAGCAGGCCCCACAGCTGCGCGCCACCGCCACCGGTGCTGCTGGCGGCGAATGCGCCCAGGGCCTGGTCCAGCACCAGCACCATGCCGCCGGCCAGCAGCAGCGCCATCGCGCCCCAGACGCGGCCATCCATCGTCTCGCGGTACAGCCAGCGCGCCAGCACGGCGGTGAACAGCGCCTCCAGCGTCAGCATCAGCGACGCGCTGGTGCCGCTGGTGTGCTGCAGCCCCCAGGCCAGCGCCACCGGTCCCAGCACCGCGCCGCAGGCGGCCATGGCCAGCAGCCGCGGGAAGTCGGTGCGCAGCAGCCGCGCTTCGCGCTCGACACGCCGGCGCGACAGCGCGCCCACCGCTGCTGCACCTGCGTACAACAGCGCCGCCGTCGTGAACGCGCCCACCCCCGTGCCGAACTGCTGCACCAGCGGCGTGCTCACGCCGAACAGCAGCGCCGCCAGCAGCGCCAGCGCGCCGCCGCGCAGCGCGGGCCAGGCCGCCCCGCGTGTCATGCCGCGCCCGCGCCGCGGCGGCCGGTGGGGCACAGCGGCGCGGGGGGTTGTTCGTCGCGCAGGTACTGCGTCTCTTCGTCTGCCGTGGCGGGGCGCACCTGCACGAACCGCGCGCGCGCACCGTGCAGGTCGGCCAGCGCGGCCTGCATCAGCGCCGGTGCGTCGGCGCCGGCAGGCAGCGCGCGCAGCCAGCGGCGCGGGTGGCCGTCGTAGGTGTAGTCGACCGCCCAGACGGTGGAGGTCTTGAAGAAGGTGCTCATGCCGCTGGCCCGGGCCCGGCTGGCCGTCAGCGCTTGCGCCGCTTGGTGGCCTTGGTGCGCGCCGGCGGCGTGGTCGCCTGCAGCAGGCGCCCACCGATGAACCCGCCCGCCTTGTGCCCGACCATGCCATCCGTGACACGCAAGGGCACTGCCGTCTTGCCGTCGTGCACGGCGACGGCGAGCCCGATGAACTCCGGCACGATGGCGGAACGCCGCGACCAGGTCGTGATCGGCTGCCTGTGCTGTTTCGAGAGCACGCCCTCGTTGAAGCGCGCCGGGTCCTGCACGGTGGACGGACCCTTCTTCAGCGTGCGCTTGCCGCGCAGCGGCGCCGGGGCCGGGGTGTCCACGAGCACGCGCGCCAGGTCGTCGGGCGTGGCGTCGGCCGGCAGCGCCGCGCCGAGCACCCGACAGCAGACGGCGCGCAGGCTGGTCCAGGCGATCGGGGTCATCGGCGGGCCTCCAGGGTCATCATGGGTCACGGCGGTTGCGGGGCGCGGCGGTCCGTGGGCTGCGGCGGCACGCTGGTGCGGCAATGGTGGTGCTGCATCGCGAACGCACCGGCGCGGGCGTCGTCCATCCAGAAATCGTGGCCGTCGTTCTCGCGCCTGGCCGACACACGGGGAGCTGTGTGCGGTTCAACTCTAGCATCAGGCCGTCGCCCTAGAACCTCGGCAGCCCGGCGTCGCCTCGGGGGTCGGCGTGCAGCAGCACCTGGCCGTTGCAGCGTGCGGGCAGAGCACGAGAAAGTGCGTGTGCGAGCCGGCGCGTTCGATCAGCGTGTGCGGCGGGCCGCCTGGGCCCTGCTGGGCGATGCAGTCGCGTGCGTTTCCAGGCTGCTGCGCGGTGTCCAACGGTCTGCCCCCTCACCCGATCCGCGCGCAGACGCCTGCCTGGCGGCGCTGGCGGAGTGTGGCGGGACCGTGGCGCCAGGCTGGCGCGCGGGCCGAGGACCCGCAGGCCGCGCTCAGCGCGCTTCGAGCCGGAAGACCGAGACCACCTGCGCCAGCTGGTCGGCCTGCATGCGCAGCGACTCGGCCGCGGCCGACGACTGCTCGACCAGCGCCGCGTTCTGCTGCGTCATCGCGTCGAGTTCACCCACCGACGCGTTGATCTGCCCCAGGCCCTGGCTCTGCTCGCCCGCAGCGGCAGTGATCTCGCCGATGATGTCGCTCACCTGCTTCACCGACTGCACGATGTCCTGCATCGTCGCGCCGGCCTCGCCGACCAGCCGCGAACCGGCCTCGACCTTGTCGACGCTGGCGCCGATCAGGCCCTTGATCTCGCGCGCGGCCTCGGCCGAGCGCTGCGCCAGCGTGCGCACCTCGGCGGCCACCACGGCGAAGCCGCGGCCCTGCTCACCGGCGCGCGCCGACTCGACGGCGGCGTTCAGCGCCAGGATGTTGGTCTGGAAGGCGATGCCGTCGATGACGCCGGTGATGTCGGCGATCTTCTTCGAGCTGGCCGTGATCTCGTCCATCGTCGCCACCACCTGCGACACGACGGCGCCACCGCGGTTGGCGACCGAGGCGGCCGAGCTGGCCAGCTGGTTCGCGGCCCGTGCCGACTCGGCCGACTGCTGCACGGTGCCGGTGAGCTGCTCCATCGAGGCGGCGGCACGCTGCAGGTTGCTGGCGGTCTGCTCGGTGCGCGACGAGAGGTCCTGGTTGCCGGTGGCGATCTCGCTGCTGGCGAGATGGATGCCGTCGGTGCTGCTGCGCACGCTGGCCACGAGCGCACGCAGGCGTTCCTGGGTGCGCTGCAGTTCACCCATCAGGCCCTGTGCCGGCGCGAGGCCCGTGGCAGGCAGGCTCAGGTCGCCGTCGGCGAGGCGGCGCAGCGCCGCACCCGCGAGTGCCGGGTCGCCGCCGAGTTCGCGCTCCACCGTGCGGCGCATCAGCCAGCACAGCAGGCCCGACACCACCACCGCGGCCACCGCCAGCAACGCGGCGGCCACGGTGACGCGCTGCGCCCGCGCCTGCGTCTGCGCCTGCATCTCGGTCGCGGCCTTGCGGCTGCTGGCCATCTGCTCCAGCAGCTTCGCGCGCAGCGCACGCCAGGCCGGCGTCTCGCCCGTGTTCAGCAGGGCCGCGGCCTGGGCCGCGTCGCTGCGCGCGAGCTCGAGCACCTTCTTCTGCTGCACCGCCTGCGCCTCGCGCAGCGTCCGCATCTCGTCCAGCGCAGCCTGCTGCGGCGTCCCCTGGACGAGCCTGGAGGTGCCGCTCCATGCGTCCTGGTAGGCCTGCTCGGCGGTGGTGAAGTTGTCGTAGGCACGGCCGTTGGCCGGATCGAGCACGATGTTGCGCAGGGCCTGGCCCATCTGCAGGCCCTGGGCGTACATCTCGTTCATGCCGTTGGCCACCGCCTGCACCGTGCCGATGTAACGGTTGAACTCGTTCTGGGTCCGCACCAGCCCCCACACGCTGGCCGACAACGCCAGGATGAACAGCACGGCCGGCACGATGGCGCACAGCAGCAGTCGGGTGTGGAACTTCATGGTCTCGGCTCGGCAAGTGGGTCGATGGACTGCGCGCGTGCGGTGCCCGCACGGCGCTCTTCGATCACTTTCGGCCGATGACCATCAGACTTGAGATCCGCGTCGGCGCAGGCCGTGCCGCCGGCAGGCGGCGGCACGGCGCGGCTCAGCGGCCGTGCAGGTCGCGCAGCTTGATGTCCATCGGCTGCGGCGCCGGCGTGCCGCGCGGCGCGCTGCGCACGTGGCCCGGTGCCGCGCGGGGTGCCAGCTCGCGCTGCACCTCGACGGCCGCGGGCGGCGTGTCGGCCATGCCCATCGCCTCGTAGGCGGCGCGCAGCACGGCGTCTTCGTCCTCGGCCGAGGCCTTGGCCTGCTCGATGGCCTGGGCCGCCAGCTGCACCGGGTTGTCGAGCACCGCGGCGGTGCGGTAGGCGTCGTTCTCGGCCTCGGGGTTGTCGTGCTCGCGGTCGATGACGGCCACGGCCATCTTCGAGCGCAGGCAGGCCAGGCCCTCGGGCGACCAGTTGGTCACCAGGTCTTCCAGTTGCCGCAGCGCCTGCTGCAGCACGTCGAGCGGCACCTTGTGCAGGCCGCGCCAGCCCTTCTTCTTCGAGCGCGTGCTCCACGAACGCCAGATGGCGCACGGTGGAGCGCAGCCGCGCGTCGTCGTCGAGCAGCCGTGCCAGGTCCTGGCGCGCCAGGCCGAGCAGCCGGTCTTCCTTCTGCGCCGCCAGCTCGGCCCGCGACAGCGGCTTGCTCTTGCCGGGCTCGGTGATGCGGTCCTGCAGCACCAGGCGCACCTGGCCTTCCTGGCGCTTGAGTGCCACGTCGTACTTGAAGAAGGCCAGCACGGCCTTCTTCAGCGGCGCAAACAGGGGGCGGTGGGAACTCATGGTGTACGGGGTATCGGCCGCGGCGCGGCGCGGCTTGAGCCTGCGCACCGGCGCAACTGTGACCAGACGTGTCTGCCGCGGAGGCGCGGCCCGTGCTGCTCCAGGCCGCGTCAGGCTGCGCAGGTGCGGTTCTTGCCCGTGCGCTTGGCCTCGTACAAGGCCTCGTCGGCGCGTTCCAGCGCGGCTTCGAGTGTCTCGCCCGGGCGCCAGGCGGTGACGCCGGCCGAGAAGGTGACGAAGACCTCGCGGTTCTCGTGCAGGAACAGCGCTTCGCTCAGGCCACGCTGCAGCCGTGTCAGCGCCTGCTGGGCCTCGGTCACCGGGGTGGCCGGCAGCAGCACCACGAATTCCTCGCCGCCGAAGCGCGCCAGGTGGTCCACCGGCCGCAGGCGTTCGCGCACCGCCGCCGCCAGCGACTTGAGCGCCAGATCGCCGGCGGCGTGGCCCAGCGTGTCGTTGAGCTTCTTGAAGTTGTCGATGTCGATCAGGCCGATGGCCAGCGTGGCCTGCGCCGGCACCTCGGGGCCGGCGCGTTGCACGCGCGCGGCCTCGGCCTCGAAGGCCTGGGCCAGGCCGCGGCGGTTGGCCACCTGGGTCAGCGCGTCCGTGGACACCTCTTCGGACAGCCTGCGCAGTTCGCATTCGAGGTCCCGCACACGCGCTTCCAGCTCGCTGGCCTTGCTGTGCTCGTCGTGCATGCGGCGCTGCGCCTGGCCCACCAGGGTCTGCACGGCGCGGCTCTCGTCGACGATCTCGCGCACCACGCCGGCCAGGCTTTCCAGGCTCTCGGCGCCGGCGATGGCCTGGGCGTGGCGGCCGATGCTGTCGTGGAAGCGGCCGGTGTGCTCGCCCAGCTCGCCCAGCTCGCCGATCATGCGCGTGATCAGGCCCTTCAGTGCGTCGCGCGCGGCATTGCGCTCATCGCGCACCCGTTGCTGGCGCTGGCGCGTCTCGGCCAGCAGCTCGCTGGCGGCGCGCACGCTGCGGGCGTTGATGCCTTCGGCCAGCCGCAGCGCCAGCGCCGCACTCTGGCCCTGCGCCCAGCTGTCGTCCTCGGCCAGGTCGGTGAGGCCGCGGCCGAGTTCCTGGCACAGCGCACCGAGCTGCTCGATGAGGTGGTGGCGGTGGGCGAACAGGCGGCGCGCCCGCGCGCACACCTCGGCCACGGCGGCCACGCGCTCGGCACTCAGGCCGTCGTGGGCCAGGCCGTCGGCCAGCGCGGCCAGGCGGTCGGCGAGTTCGTGCGCGCGCGGTTCGTCGGCCGGCAGCGCCGCGCGCACCGTGCCTTCCAGGTGGCCGACCAGCGGCTGCCAGGCGGCATCGGGGGCGGCCACGGCCGAGGCCGCGGCGGGCGCCGGTGCCTCGTCGAGCGGCGCGGGCGCGGTCAGGCCGCTGCCATGCTCGGCCTCGGGGTCGGGTTCGGCGCGCTCGCCCTCCCAGGCCGTCACCAGCGCCTGCAGCCGCTGCTGCAGGCGGGCCAGGTCGCCGCGGCTGCTGTCCAGCACACGCTGCAGGCTGTCCTTCTTGCGCGCCGGCGTCCACTGGCGGCCGCTGCGGTCGAGCCCGCGCACGAGCTTCTCGATCAGCAGCGCCCAGGCCGGACCCAGCGCCTTGTTGGAGTCGACCGGGGCCGGTGCCGGGCCCTGCCCCGATTCTTCGGCGTAGGCGCGGGCGTAGTTCTCGGGCGTGGGCTCCAGCTTGGCCATCGCCAGCCGGCGCAGGGCGCCCTTGGCCACCTGCGCGGGGGTCGTCATGGACATGGGAGGATGTGCTGCAGCGGGACGGCGGCCTGCCGGCCGGCTAGAGGCGGCCGCCCGCGGCGCGCAGGGCGTCGGCGCCGAAGTCGACCTCGGCGGCCTGGCCGATCCAGGGTGCCTTGCGCGGCAGCACGGTCTGCTCGCGCCAGCGCTCCAGTTCGTCGGCCGGGATCGGGCGGCTGAACAGGAACCCCTGCATCACGCCGCAGCCCAGCCGGTGCAGCACCTCCATCTGGCGCAGCGTCTCCACGCCTTCGGCGATGACACGCAGGCTCAGCGCCCGCGCCAGCGCGATGATGGCGGTGACCACGGCCACGCTCTGCGGCGTGACACCCAGGTCGCGCACGAAGCCGCGGTCGATCTTCAGCTCCGACAGCGGCAGCGTGGTCAGGTACGACAGGCTGGAGTAGCCGGTGCCGAAGTCGTCGATCGAGACCTCGACGCCAATCTCGTTCAGGCGGTGCAGGGCGGGGATGACGTCCTGCAGGTCCTTCATCAGGTTGGTCTCGGTGATCTCCAGCATGATGGCGCGGTGCGGCACGCCGACGCTGGTGACGCATTCGTGGATGTGCTCGATCAGGTCGCTGCGCAGGAACTGGTGGCTGGGCAGGTTGACGGCGATGCTGTCGCTGAAGCCGAAGTTGGTCTGCCACACCTTGGCCTGGCGCGCGGCCTCGCGCAGCGCCCATTCCGACAGCGGCACGATGAGGCCGGTTTCCTCGGCGAGCGGGATGAACTCGTTGGGCGGCACCAGGCGGCCGGCGCGGTTCCAGCGCATCAGCGCCTCGGCGCCCACCATGCTGGCGCTGCGCACGTCGACCTTGGGCTGGTAGTGCAGCACCAGTTCGTTGCGCTCGATGGCCTTGTGCAGCGCGGTCTCCAGCTCGAGCTTCTCGCGGCCGCGGCCGGCCAGCGCGGGGCTGTAGATGGCGCTGGCGTTGCGGCCCTGGTTCTTCACCGAGTACATGGCCACGTCGGAGTTGCGCATCAGGTCGGCGACGTTGCTGCCGTCGCGCGGGAAGATGGCCACGCCGACGCTGGCGGTGACGAAGCACTCCTGGCCCGAGACGACGATGGGCTCGCGCATCACTTCCAGGATGCGCTGCGCCACGCGCTCGGCGTCGCGGTCCTCGGCCACCTCGGGCAGCAGCGCCACGAACTCGTCGCCGCCGAGCCGGCCCACGGCCTCCAGCGTGCGGTGGCTGCGCGCGCCGGCGGATTCGAGCTGGCCTTCCATGACCTGGTCGGAGTGCCGCACGCAGCTGCGCAGCCGCGCCGCCACCTGCACCAGCGCGTCGTCGCCGGCCACGTGGCCCAGCGTGTCGTTGATGATCTTGAAGCGGTCCAGGTCGATCAGCAGCAGCGCGCACTGGTGCTGCATGCGGCGCGCCTGCTCCAGCGCCCGTTCGGCTCGCCAGATCAGCTGGCGGCGGTTGGGCAGGCCGGTGAGCGCGTCGAAGTTCGCCAGGTGGCGGATCTTGTCCTCGGCGATGCGGCGGTCGGTGACGTCCTGCACGATGCCGGTGTAGCCGATGCTCTGGCCGTGTTCGTTGAACTCGGGCTCGGCCTCGACGTGGATGATGCGCTGGCGGCCGTCGTACAGCGTGATGGGCACGTCGGTCGCCAGCACCGAGGCGTGGCGCAGCACGTCGTGCAGCAGCCGCATCAGCGCCCGGCGGTCCTCGCGCGGCACCATGCGCAGCAGCACGCGCAGCGAGACGCGCTCGTTCATCGCGTGGCCGAAGACGCGCAGGCCCTCGGGCGACATCGCCAGCCCGCCTTCGCTGCGCCGCCAGTCGAAGCTGCCCATGCGCGCCAGGTCCTGCGCGCGCGCCAGCTTGGCCTTGCTGCGCTCGAGCTCGATGCGCGTGCGCGAGGCGCGCAGC
Organism: Rubrivivax soli; assembly: GCF_049810355.1. Lineage (GTDB taxonomy): Bacteria > Pseudomonadota > Gammaproteobacteria > Burkholderiales > Burkholderiaceae_C > Rubrivivax. Next base: position 5,012,689 of record NZ_CP187368.1, on the reverse strand, counting down.
AGGTAGTGCAGCCGCCCGGCCAGCAGGCTCCACTGCGTGGCCTTGACGAAGAAGTCGGTGGCTCCGGCCTGGTACGCGCGAGCGATGGAGGCGTCGTCGTCCAGTCCGGTGAGCATCAGCACCGGCAGGTTCTCGAAGCCGGCCATCGCGCGCACGGCACGGCAGGTGGCGAAGCCGTCCAGCCCGGGCATCAGCGCGTCCAGCACGATGATGTCGGGCGTCCAGTCGGCCAGCAGTTCGATGGCCTTCTCGCCGCTGGAAGCCTCGGTGATGCGGAAGCCGCGGTCGCGCAGGGCGAACGCCGTGGTCAGCAGGTTCACCTCGTCGTCGTCGACGAGCAGCACCTCGGGCTGTTCAGGCAGCCCGGCATCGGTGAAGGTCAGGGGCGGTGTCATTTACGCACGTCGGGTGCTTGCAGACAGGATCAACGAGAACATCAGGAACGCAGTATCGCCCGAACCGCCTCCAGGGCGCGCCCTGCCTCCGTCAAGAACTGCGCGACGCGCGTCATCAAGCCTGTTGTTTCGCCGTCACGCACCTGGCGCTCCACCTCGGCGCACACCGCCGACAGCGCGAGCGCGCCGACGCTGGCCGACGACGACCGCAGCTTGTGCGCCAGCTGCCCGATCTTGCCCACGTCACCCGCATCGCGGGCCGCGGCCATCTCGGCGCAGGCCTGTTGCAGCGACTTCTCGAAGGCGGTCAGCACCTTGGCGACCACCCCGTGGCGGCCGTCGGGATCGAGCTCGCGCAGCTTGCCCAGCGCCTGGGCGTCGAGCTGCGGCGGTGCGACGTCGTCGTCGGGGCGGGGTGGGTCGGCGTTCATAGGCGGGCGGCCCACGTGTCGTGCAGCGGCGCTTGGGGCGCCGGCAGGATGCGTGCCGCCACCCGTGGCGTCAAGCCGGGAAACTTCCCGAAGCTCGGACGTCGGGACGAGGCAGCGGGGGTCTGCGGCAGGCGGGCACGTTGCATGGAGTCGGGCTGTGGTTGGAACACGCGCGCCGCACCACCTTGGCGCGGCATGTCGGCGCTTTCGGCGCGTTGCCGCCCGACTTGAGGCGCAGCGGGCCGGCGCAGCCCCGGTCCGTACAATCCGTCACATGCATGGACCCTGCCCCAGGCGCTGCGATCGAGGCCGCGGCCCGTCGTGTACCGCGTCTGTTGCGCGGGCTGCGGCCGTCCTGGCGTTGCCCGGTCTTGCCGCCTGCACCGATGCCGCCGGCGCGCCGTGGCTGTTCGGCGCCGCCGCGCTGCTGGCCGTGGTCGCGGCCGCAGCCGGCGGTTTCTTCGGCGGCCGGCTGGCAGCGCGGCGCGAGGCCGACGCCACGCTGCGCGCCGCGCAGCAGGCCAGCCAGGCGCTGGCCGAGCTGCAGGACAGCTGGTCGTGGCAGACCGACGCCGGCCACCGGCTGCTGCGGCTGCACCCGCCCAGCGGCGCCGCAGCGCCGAGCTGGCAGCAGGCCGGCGCCCCGGGCGGCACGCTGTGGGAGCGCTTCGAAAGCGCCGTGGCCGGCGACGTGGCCGGGCTGCGCGCGCGGCTCGAATCGCAGGTGCCGTTCCACGAACTGCGCGTGCGCCACACCGGCGACGGCAGCACCTGGCTGCTGCGCGCCGTGCCGCGCTTCGACGACGGCGGCCGCTTCGCCGGCTATGCGGGCAGTGCCCGTCCCACCGCCGAGCGCGACACGCTGTGTGCCGACCAGGGTGCGCTGGCAGTGCTGCTGTCCCTGCTGGGCAACCTCGAGGCGCCGGCTGCGCTGGCCGGCGGCGACGGCAGCGCGTCGGGGTGGACACTGCGCCAGGCCAACGCGGCCCTGCTGCGCCTGATCGACGCCGACCCCCAGCAGGCCGTGCCCGACTGGGGCACCGTGCTGGCACGGCTGCCCGCGGCCACGCGCGAAGCCATTGCCGCGCTGCCGGCCGACGGGGCGGGCGACGCCGAAGGCTGGCTGCTGCGGCGCTTTGCCACCGACGCTGGCCCGCAGCTGCTGCTGCTCAAGCCGCCGCAGGGCGACACCGACGGCAGCGCCGCCAACGGCGAAGGCGCGTCGTTCAGCTTCACCGTCTCGCACGACCTGCGGGCGCCGATCCGGGTGGTGGAGGGCTTCACGCGCATCCTGAAGGAAGACTACGGCCGCCAGCTCGATCGCGTCGGCAACGACCACCTCGACCGCGTGCTGGGCGCTGCGGCGCGCATGAACGCGATGATCGACGCGCTGCTGACGCTGGCGCGGCTGAGCCAGCAGCCGCTGGCGCGGCAGCCGGTGAACCTGTCGCAGCTGGCTGCCTACGTGGTCGACGAGCTCCGGCGCGGTGCGCCCGAGCGCGTGGCCGACGTCGACATCCAGCCCGAGATGGTGGTGCGCGGCGACCCCACGCTGCTGCGCCTGGTGCTGGAGAACCTGCTGGGCAACGCCTGGAAGTACTCGGCGCGCAACAAGAAGACGCACATCGTGTTCGCCTGCGAAACCGTGGAGGGCCGGCGCACCTTCGTCGTGCGCGACAACGGCGCCGGCTTCGACATGCGCTCGGCCGACCGCCTGTTCGGCCTGTTCCAGCGCCTGCACAGCGCCAACGACTTCCCCGGCAGCGGCGTCGGCCTGGCCTCGGTGAAGCGCATCGTGCGCCGACACGGGGGCGACATCTGGGCCGATGCCGAGCCCGGCCGCGGCGCGGCGTTCCATTTCACCCTGCGCGACTAGAACAGCCGCACGCATGCACATCGCCGACCTGCGCCAGCGGCTGCGCGCACTGGGTGCCGCCCCGGTCCACGAGGCCCACGTGCTGCGCCTGTGGGCGCAGGCGCGGCCGCACGACAGCGGGCGCAGCAAGCCCGAGCACTTCCTGCCGCAGGCGCTGCGCGCGGCGTGGCCGGCGCTGGTGGCCGAGCTCGACGGCCTGGCGCGGCTGCAGTCCGAACACGCAGGGGAAGACGGCTCGGCGCGGCTGCTGGTGGCGCTGGCCGACGGCCAGACGGTGGAATCGGTGCTGCTGCCGCGCGACGGGCTCTGCGTCTCCAGCCAGGTCGGCTGCGCCGTGGGCTGCCGCTTCTGCATGACCGGCCAGGGCGGCCTCGTGCGCCAGCTCGGCAGCGCCGAGATCGTGGCCCAGGTGGCACTGGCGCGCCGGCACCGGCCGGTGAAGAAGGTCGTGTTCATGGGCATGGGCGAGCCGGCGCACAACCTGGAGGCGGTGGCCGAGGCCATCGAGCTGCTGGGCCAGGAAGGCGGCATCGGCCACAAGCACCTGGTGTTCAGCACGGTGGGCGACGAGCGCGTGTTCGAGCGCCTGCCACAGCTGCGCGTGAAGCCCGCGCTGGCGCTGTCGCTGCACAGCACGCGCGCGGCGCTGCGCGCCGAACTGCTGCCGCGCGCGCCGCGCTGGGAACCCGCCGACCTGGTGGCCGCCGGCGAGCGCTACGCCCGCGCCACCGGCTACCCGATCCAGTACCAGTGGACACTGCTGGACGGCATCAACGACGGCGACGACGAGGTGGAGGGCATCGCCACGCTGCTGCAGGGACGTTACGCGATGATGAACCTGATCCCCTACAACAGCGTCGAGGGGCTGCCCTACCGCCGTCCCGACTGGGAACGCGCCGCCGACATCGCGCGGCGCCTGAACCGGCGCGGCGTGCTGACGCGGCTGCGGCGCTCGGCCGGGCAGGACGTGGACGCCGGCTGCGGCCAGCTGCGCGCCCGCGCCGCCCTGGATGGCACCGCCGCCCGGCCGCTGCGGATGCTGCGCGTGGTGCCCGCACGCCACGCTCCCTGAGTTTTTGTGCAGGGCGGCCGCATGCCGCGGCCTTGGCGGGTCGCGAGGAGGGCCATACTTGCAGCGTCACCCTTGGAGAGGCAGGCCAGGCGCGTTTGTGCCGGAGCCCGCCCCGACACGGTGGGGGGGCTCGCAGGAGCATGGTCTGACCGAACTGAAGAGTTGGCGCCGCCACCTGGCGCTGGAACGCGCGGCACGCGACATCGGCATGCGCCTGGGCACACCACAACGCGAACACGTGGCGCGCGAGCAGCTGCGCATGGTGCTGCTGCACACCCGCTTCGGCACGCTGGCCGCCACCGCGTTCGCCGTGCTGCTGGCGCTGCAGGTGCAGCACAGCCTGCCGGCGCTGCAGGTGCAGGGCTGGCTGGCCGCCAAGCTGGTGGTGGCGCTGGCGCGCATCGTGCTGGCGCAGGCCTACGTGCGCTGGGGCGACACGAGCCCGCAGCGCCGCCGCTGGGAACACGCGATGCTCGGCATGCTTGCGCTCGACGGCCTGGTCTGGGGCCTGGCCGGCTGGCGCCTGGCGGGCGAGGACGTGCCGCTGGCGGCGCTGGGCGTGGCGGCGCTCGACGGCGTCAGCTGCATCGCCACCTTCGGCCTGCAGGTGCGGCTGGCCGCCACCGCCGCCTACGTGGTGCCGATGCTGCTGCCGATGGCCTGGGGCCTGGCGGTGCGCAGCGACGACATCGCCCACTTCGCCGCCGGCGGCCAGCTGCTGCTGCTGGCGCTGCTGCTGGCCACCGCGCGCGCCACCTCGCAGCGCCTGGCCATGGGCCTGCTGCTGCGCCAGCAGGCCGACCAGCTGGTGGCCGAGAAGGACGCCGCGCTGCAGCTCGCGCGCGAGCGCAGCGCCGAGCGCGACCGCTTCCTGGCCAAGGTGAGCCACGAACTGCGCACCCCCCTGCACGGCATCCTCGGGCTGGCGCGGCTGATGCACCTGGAGGCACAGGCCCCCGCCGCGCTGCGCCGGCTGGAGCTGATCGAGAGCTCGGGCCTGCACCTGCAGGGCCTCATCAACGACCTGCTGGAAGCCTCGGTCATCGACGCCGGGGCGTTCGTGCTGCACGCCGCCGACTTCGACCTGGCGGCCGAGCTCGACCAGCTCGCCGAGGTGACCGCGCTGCGCGCCGCCGACAAGGGCCTGCAGTTCACGCTGCAGAGCACGCTGCCGCGGCCGTGCTGGGTGCGGGGCGACGCCGCGCGCGTGCGCCAGGTGCTGCAGAACCTGCTGGGCAACGCGGTGAAGTTCACCGTCCGGGGCGGCGTCACGCTGCAGGCCGCACCCGTGCCGGGGCCGGCACCCGGCGGCGTGCGCCTGAGCGTGCGCGACACCGGCCCGGGCATGGACGCAGCCGAGCTGGCGCGTGTGTTCCAGCCCTTCCAGCAGGCCGGCAAGACGCGCATCGCCGACGGCGTGGGGCTCGGGCTGACGATCGCGCGCGAGCTGGCCATCGCGATGGGCGGCAACGTCACGGCCGAGAGTGCACCGGGCGCCGGCGCCGTCTTCCACTTCGACGCGCTGCTGCCGCCGGCGCCTGCACCCACGACGGCACTGGTGCCGCTGCCCGCCGGCACCGCCGCCGGCCCCGCGCTGCCCGGCCTGGTGCTGGTGGCCGAGGACGACGAGGTCAACGCGCTGATCGTCGGCGCCTTCCTCGACGGCCTGGGCGTGCGCAACGAGCGGGTGGCCGACGGTCAGCAGGCCGTGCTGCGCGCGCTGCGCGACGACGACCGGCCCGACCTGGTGCTGATGGACTGCCGCATGCCGGTGCTCGACGGCCTGGCCGCGACGCGGGAGATCCGCCGCCAGGAGCGGCTGCTCGGGTTGCCGCGGCTGCCCATCCTGGCGCTGACCGCCGCCGACGCCGACACCGACCGGGCCGCCTGCCTGGGCGCGGGCATGGACCGCGTGATCGGCAAGCCGTTCACCCGCGACCAGCTGGTGCAGGCGCTGCACGCCGCCGGCCAGCCCAGGCCACCGCCGGCAGCGCCGCCGTCGGGCCCGCGGCACGGCGCAGCGCCGGCCTGAAGCGCGGCGCGGCCGCGTCGCGCAGTGCCGGCGCGGGGTCGCCGATCAGGTCCAGATCGGGGTGCCAGGTCTCGACCATGAAGGTGTACAGCGCGTGCTGCGCAGCGTGCCAGTGGCGTTCGGCCGCCACCACGTCGAAGCACAGCACGTGGTGCGGCAGGCCGCCGGCATGGGCCAGCGGCACCTGGCGGCCGGCCAGCAGGTCGGTGAAGCCCAGGCCCTTGTAGATGCGCAGCAGCGCCGCGCTGCGCGCGCCGATCACCAGCGTGCGGATCTGCGCCGCCACCGCGAACATCCAGCAGGCCTTCACCAGCATCGGCCGCACCAGGCTGTCGGCACCGGGCACGATGGCCAGCCGCGTGATCTCGGCCCGGGCATGGCCGGCCAGCGCCCCGGGCAGCACGATGCAGTCCTCGATCGGCAGCGACCGCGGGTGGTTGCGCTGGATGCGCGCGGTGCCGACGACGGTGCCGCTGGCCTTGTCGCGGCACACCAGCACCGCGGTGCCGGGCGCGAGGTCGGTGGCGTCGGGCGTGGCCAGCGCCTGCGCCATCTCGGGCCGATCGGCCAGGTGGTGGCCGTAGGCCTGCGCACGCACGGCGCAGGCCTCGCGCAGCGTGCGCAGGTCGCGGGCGATGCTGACGGTGAAACTGAGGTGGGCGGTGCTCATCGAAGGCGGCTCCGGGCGCGGCGGTGGCCGCACGTCTGGGGCGCCAGCATGGCGCCGCACCGCACCGCGCAGTGGCACGAAAAGCTGCCGTGCACGGCAGCTGCTTCGTGCAGCAGGCGCCTCAGTCTTCGAGTAAGCGCACCTTCACCGTCTTGCCCTTGACCTTGGCGCTGGCCAGGCGCTTGGCCACCTGCGGCGCGATGGCGCGCGCCACGGCCACGTAGGTCGAGAACTCGTTCACGTTGATCCTGCCCACCTCGCTGGCGGCAAAGCCCAGGTCCTTGGTCAGCGCACCCAGCACGTCGCCGGCGCGGATCTTCTCCTTGCGCCCGCCCAGGATCTGCAGCGTCGCCATCGGCGGGCGCAGCGGCGTGCCCGCGGGCGTGAGCTCGTCGAGCCTGTGCCATTCGGACGTGAAGCCGCCGGCGTGCTCGATCTGCCCGACGCGGCCCATCTCGTCCAGGCTCGCCAGCGTGAAGGCCCAGCCGGCCTCGTCGGCGCGGCCGGTGCGGCCGATGCGGTGCGTGTGCGTGGACACGTCGGGCGTGACGTCGACGTTGATCACGGCCTCCAGCTGCGCGATGTCGAGCCCGCGCGCGGCGATGTCGGTGGCCACCAGCACGCTGCAGCTGCGGTTGGCAAAGCGCACCAGCACCTGGTCGCGGTCGCGCTGGTCGAGGTCGCCGTGCAGTTCGAGCGCCGAGTAGCCCTGCGCGCGCAGCACCTCCACGAGGTCGCGGCACTGCTGCTTGGTGTTGCAGAAGGCGATGGTGCTGACGGGCTGGAAGTGGTCGAGCAGCAGCGACACCGCGTGCAGCCGCTGGTCCTCGCGCACTTCGTAGAAACGCTGGCGGATCTGCGTCGCAGCAGGCTTGTCGGCCAGCTGCACCTGCTTCGGGTCCTTCAGGAAGGCAGCGCTGAGCCTGGCGATGCCCTCGGGGTAGGTGGCCGAGAACAGCAGCGTCTGCCGCTGCTTCGGGCACTGCCGCGCGACGGTGGCGATGTCTTCGTGGAAGCCCATGTCGAGCATGCGGTCGGCCTCGTCGAGCACCAGCGTGTTCAGCGCCTCCAGGCTCAGGCTGCCGCGCTCGAGGTGGTCGAGGATGCGGCCCGGCGTGCCCACGACCACGTGCGCGCCGTGCTCCAGGCTGGCGATCTGCGGCCGCATCGTCGCACCGCCGCACAGCGTCAGCACCTTGATGTTGTCCTCGGCGCGCGCCAGGCGGCGCACTTCCTGCGTCACCTGCTCGGCCAGCTCGCGCGTGGGGCACAGCACCAGGGCCTGCACCGCGAAGCGCCGCACGTTCAGGTTGGCCAGCAGCGCCAGCGCGAAGGCTGCCGTCTTGCCGCTGCCGGTGCGGGCCTGGGCGATCAGGTCGTGGCCGGCCAGCGCCAGCGGCAGGGCCGCGGCCTGGATCGGCGTCATCGCCGTGTAGCCCAGGCGTTCCAGGTTCGCCAGCGTGTGCGGCGGCAGCGGCAGGCGCGCGAAAGCGGTGCTGTCGGCGGCGTCTGGCGGGGTGTTCTCGTGCATGAGCGATTATCGGGGTCTCGCGGTCCGCGCCCTGCGGCACCGCCCTGCCCGTGATTCCATGCCCCAGACCGCTCATCCCGCCCGCCCCGCCCGCCCCGCCGGCCACACCGAACGCCCGGCGCTGCCGAACCCGCGCCACGCCGACCGCCTGCCGGCGCACATCGACAAGCACGCCTTCAACCGCATCCGCTCGGCGGTGTTCAGCCTGCCGCAGGTGGTGAAGCCGGCCGACTACGTGGCCGAGAGCCACCCCGACCTGGAACAGCACCTGGACACGCTGGGCCTGGTGCTGCTGCAGAAGCCCGTGGCCGGGCAGCGACCGAGCCGCTGGATCGAGCCGGCGCTGATGGACGCGGCGCTCGCGCACCTGGAGGCGGTGGGCACCGGCCCGCAGGCGCGGCCGACGATGCTGGAGCGCACCAGCACGCTCGAAGGCCTGGGCGTGGCGCGCCGCGCCGGGCTGTGGACGCGGCTGATCCGCCACACGCTGGCGCTGGCCGAGCCGGGCTGGAAGGTGCCGGTGCTGTTCCGCGTGCCGGTGGACGCCGACGCGGTGTGGGCCTTCTACCGCACCGGCGACAGTGCCGCGCTGCTGGCCACGTTGGGCCCGCCGCCGCTGTTCGCGCACGCCGCCGAGCTGGTGGCGCACCTGAACGCCATCGTCGAGCGCTGCCGTGCGCGCAAGCCGAAGCACCTGGAATCGCTGCTGCCGCGCCTGCAGGCCGAGTGCAGCACGCCGCAGCCGCTGCCCGACCTGCTGGCCGCCTGCCAGCGCGCGCAGGAACGCTGGGAACACCAGGCCGGCGAGCTCGACACGCTCGAAGGCCTGACGAGCGAGCTCGCGTTCCAGGGCTACCCGGCCACGTTCCAGAAGGCCCGGCGCGCGCAGCGCCGCGTCACGCTGTACGTGGGCCCGCCCAACAGCGGCAAGACGCACGCGGCCTTCGAGCGCCTGGCGCAGGCCATCGACGGCGCCTACCTCGCGCCGCTGCGCCTGCTGGCGCTGGAAGGTCGCGACCGCCTGGTGGCGCGCGGCGTGCCGTGTTCGCTGCTCACCGGGGAGGAGAACGTGCCGGCCGAAGGCGCGCGCGTGGTGTCGAGCACGATCGAGATGGTGGGGACCAACACGCCGATCGACGTGGCGGTCATCGACGAAGCGCAGATGATCTTCGACAACTCGCGCGGCTGGGCCTGGACGCAGGCCATCGTGGCGGTGCCGGCCAACGAGGTCATCATCATCTGCAGCGCCTACGCGGTACCGGCGATCGAGAACCTGCTGGGCCTGTGCGGCGAGCGCTGCGAGGTGAAGGTGTTCGAACGCAAGCAGCACGTGCAGCTGCTGCCCGGGCCGCTGCCGATCGCGCAGCTGATGCTGGGCGACGCGGTGGTGGCCTTCAGCCGCCGCGACGTGCTGATGCTGCGCGACCAGATCGCCGCCGCAGGCCACCCGGTCAGCGTGATCTACGGCGCGCTGCCGCCCGAGGTGCGCCGGCGCGAGGCCGAGCGCTTCGCGCAGGGCGCCTCGCACATCCTGGTCGCCACCGACGCCATCGGCATGGGGCTGAACCTGCCGATCCGCCGCGTGCTGTTCAGCACGATGAACAAGTTCGACGGCATCACCGACCGCCTGCTCGGCGAAAGCGAGGTGCACCAGATCGCCGGCCGCGCCGGCCGCTACGGCATGCACGAGGAAGGCTTCGTCGGCGTGCTGGCCGAGGCCGAGCCCACCGCGCTGCGCCACCTCAAGGACCTGCTGCCGCGCCAGCCGCGTGCGCCGCGCGACTTCAAGGCGCCGGTGGCGCCCAACGGCTGGCACGTCGACACCATCGCCAGCCGCCTGGGCAAGACCGCGCTGCGCGACGTGCTGGGCGTGTTCATGGAGCAGCTGAAGCTGGACGACGCGCACTTCGCGGTGGCGGAACTCGAACAGATGCTGGCGCTGGCCGAGCAGCTCGACCGCAGCGCCGCGAAGCTGCCGCTGAAGGCGCGCTTCACCTATGCGCAGGCACCGGTGGACACGCGCAACGAGGACCAGGTGGCGCAGTTCCTCGACTGGAGCGCGCGCCACGCGCACATGGGCCGGGCCGGCCGCCTGGAGCTGCTCGACAAGGTCAGCGGCCACAGCCGCCTCGACGTGATGGAGCAGGCGCTGCGCACCTGCACGCTGTGGCTGTGGCTGGACCTGCGCTTCCCCGGCGTCTACGGCCACGTGGAGGAGGTCGTGGCGCTGCGCAGCGAGCTCAACGACGGCATCGAACGCCACCTGAAGGGCAAGCGGCCCCTGGCGCAACGGCGCAGCCGCCGGTGAAGGCGCCGCCGCGCCTGCAGGCGCTGATCGACGAGGGCCTGATCGACGCCGTGCAGCGCCAGCTGATGAGCGGCAAGGAGGCGATGGTCTTCGTCGTGCGCTGCGGCGACGAGACGCGCTGCGCCAAGGTCTACAAGGAAGCCACCCACCGCAGCTTCCGCCAGGCCGTGGACTACACCGAGAACCGCAAGGTGAAGAACACGCGCCAGGCGCGTGCGATGGCCAAGGGCACGAAGTTCGGCCGCCAGGCCCAGGAAGCGGCCTGGCAGAGCGCCGAGGTCGACGCGCTGTACCGCCTGGCCGCGGCCGGTGTGCGCGTGCCGCGCCCCTTCAACTTCCACGACGGCGTGCTGCTGATGGAACTGGTGGCCGACGCCGACGGCCAGGCGGCGCCGCGGCTGAACGACGTCGACTTCACGCCCGAGGAGGCGCGCCGCCACCACGCGACGCTGGTGCGCGAGGTGGTGCGCATGCTGTGCGCGGGCATCGTGCACGGCGACCTGTCGGAGTTCAACATCCTGCTGGCGGCCGACGGCCCGGTGATCATCGACCTGCCGCAGGCCGTGGACGCCGCCGGCAACAACCACGCCGCGCGCATGCTGCTGCGCGACGTCGACAACCTGCGCCACTGCTTCGGCCGCTACGCGCCCGAGCTGCTGCAGACGCAGTACGGCCCCGAGATCTGGACTCTGTACGAACGCGGCCTGCTGCAGCCCGACAGCGTGCTGACGGGCCGCTACGAACGCAGCACGGCGCCGGTGGACATGGCCGCGGTGCTGCGCGAGATCGACGACGCGCGCGCCGAAGACGCCGCGCGGCGCCTGCGGCTCGCCGAAGGCGGGTGAGCGCGCAGTCCGCGGGGCCGAAGCCCCCGCTATCGGGAGTGTCTTTTCGATAGCATCGACGCGTGACCGACGGGTCGCGGATCATCCGCGCCAGTCGTATTCCTCACCTCCTGGAGACATTGCGCATGTTGAACCGCCGCGACTTCCTCGCCGCCGGCCTGGCAGCCCCGCTCGCCTACGCCGCCGGCTCCTTCGTGCCCGCCTGGGCGCAGAACGCGCCGAACTTCGGCACGCCGACGCTGCCGAACCCGGGCTTCCGCCGCATGAAGATGGGCGAAGTGGAGATCGTTTCGCTGATCGACGGCATCGCACGCCGCCCGCTGGGCGAGGAGTTCGTGAAGAACGCGCCGCTGGCGGAGGTGAAGGCGCTGCTGACCTCGCAGGGCCTGCCCACCGACTACATCGACGTGCCCTTCACGCCCTTCCTGGTGGTGGCCGGCAACCGCCGCATCCTGATGGACACGGGCCTGGGCGAGTGGGGCGGCCCCACCACCGGCAAGCTGCTGGAGAACCTGCGCGCCGCGGGCTTCCAGGCCGGCGACATCGACACCGTGCTGATCACGCACTTCCATGGCGACCACATCAACGGCCTGCGCAACAAGGCCGGCGAGTTCGTGTTCTCGAAGGCCAAGGTGATGGTGCCGTCGGTCGAGCACGGCTTCTGGATGGACGACGCGAAGATGGCCGCGGCCCCCGCCGGCATGAAGGGCGCGTTCGACAACGTGCGCCGCACCTTCGCGCAGATGCCCGCGGGCATGCTGCAGCGCTTCGAGCCGGGCACCGAGGTGCTGCCGGGCATCAAGTCGATCGCCGCCTTCGGGCACACGCCGGGGCACACGCTGTTCGAAGTGGCCTCCGCCGGCCAGACCTTCACCTTCGTCGGCGACCTGACGAACGTGCCGGCGCTGTTCGCGCGCAACCCCGACTGGGCCGTCACCTTCGACATGGACGCCGAAGCTGCCCGCAAGGTGCGCCGCGAGGTGTTCCAGCGCATCACCGCCAGCGGCTCGATGCTGGGCGGCTTCCACTTCCCGTTCCCGGCCTTCGGCAAGATGGCCGCGTCGGGCAGCGGCTACGCCTTCCAGGCCATTGCCTGAAGCCAGGTGCCGCGTCGGCCGGCCACACAATGGCAGGCATGACGACGGCGCTGAAGTACCTCGCGGGCTACCCGCCCGCGCTGCTGGCGCAGGTGCAGGCGGCCATCGCCGCCGGCACCTTGCGCAGCAGCCTGCTGCAGCGCCATCCCGAGCGCCACCAGGTGCGCGGCGACCGCGCGCTTGCCGACTACGTGGGTGCGCTGAAGGCGCGCCACCTGCGCAGCGCGCCGCCGCTGGCGCAGGTGAAGTACGACAACCACCTGCACGCACTGCGCCATGCGCTCGGCACGCACACCGCGGTGTCGCGCGTGCAGGGCCGCAACCTCAAGGCCAAGCGCGAGATCCGCATCGCCAGCCTGTTCCAGGACGCGCCGGCGGCCTTCCTGCGGATGATCGTCGTGCACGAGCTCGCGCACCTGAAGGAAGGCGCGCACGACAAGGCCTTCTACGCGCTGTGCACCCACATGGAGCCGGACTACCACCAGCTCGAGTTCGACACCCGGCTGTGGCTGACGGTGCTGGAACTGCCGCCGTCCTGAAGGGGCCCGGCCGCTCAGGGACGCACGAACCCGCCGTCCACCCAGGCCGCGGCACTCGCCGCGCTGAGCCGGAAGCTCGCCGGCACGCGCACCTGCGCCAGCTGCGCGCCGTCGGCGTCCCGCGCGGCCAGCAGGGCGTGTGCCTCGTCGTCCTCGACCACGATGTCCAGCGTCACCAGCACCGCGCCCACGCGCTGCTCCTTGTGGTGCAGTGCCGCCTGCGCCTGCTCGTGCCGGCGGATCACCTCGCTGGCGGTCTTCACCAGGGTGTTGAAGGCCGCGGTGTCCAGAGGCTTCGGGTTCTTCTTGTCGCGGCCCATCGTCCAGGGGCCGACCAGCGCAGGCTCGGCCTGCCCGCGCGTGTACATCTCCACCGCCCAGCCGTCGTCGTCGTTGTTCTTCACCACCTTGGCGGTCCAGCCGCGGTCGCGCCACAGGCGCGCTTCCTTGATCGGTTCCTCGGTGGTGTCGGCGGTGTCGGGGGCGTCGTCTTGCAGCATGGCGGCATCTTAGCCGTGGGGTACAGGAGCACGGCACGACACGCGAAAACCGCTAAATTCATCCGTATCGCAACCGATCTCCCGTGCATGCGAGCCCCCTCATGACGCCGCCGGCCGCCGAGCCGGCCACCCTCTCCCGCCTGCACTGGCTGGCGCCGGCGGTGCTGGTGCTGGCACTGGCGCTGACCGCGATGCTGTGCGTGTGGTCGCTGCGCAACCAGGCCGCCGAGGCCGACGCGCTGCTCGAGCGCCGCAGCGAGGCGTTCGCGCAGGCCCTGTCCAGCCGCGTGCAGGCCTACATCGACACGCTGCCCGGGCTGCAGACCTTCGGGGTGCTGAAAGCCAGCGTCAGCGACGCCGAGTTCGCGCAGTACGTGCGCTCCATCTCGCTGCAGAGCCGCTTCCCGGGCCTCGCGCTGACCTTCGTGGCCGAATGGGTGCCGGCCGACGAACGCACGGCCTTCGTCGACCGCGTGCGCGCCGACCGCAGCCAGCGGCCGGGCGGCCACCCCGGGTTCGACATCGCGCCGGCGGGCGACCGACCGGGCTACATGGTGCTGCGGCACACGTACCCGTTCGATCCGGGCGGCTTCGGCTACGACCTGTACGACCCGGCCCAGCGCTACCGCGCGGCGGTGGACCATGCGCTGCGCAGCGGCCGCTACGTCGCCACCGGCCCGCTGCTGCTGGCGCGCGACCGCGACAAGGCGCCGCTGCCCGCGCTGAGCAGCATCGTCATCCGCGGCGGGGTGTACGCCGGCGGCCTGACGCCCGAGAGCGTCGAGGCGCGCATGGAGGCGGCGCAGGGTGTCGTCGGCGTCTCCTTCCGCAGCCTGGACCTCGTGCGCAGCGTGCTGGCGCCCGAGCTGGCGCGCGACGCCGCGCTGCGCATCGTCGACCGCACCGCGGCCGCCGCCGGCGAGAGCAGCCTCGTCTTCGACAGCAGCTGGCTCGACGCCGGCGCCACGGCCGGCGGCCTGCCGCAGGCGACCGACGACGGCCCCCGGTGGCTGCAGGGCATCGACGTCGCCGACCGGCAATGGGAGATCACCGTGCGCAGCCGCGCCGCGCGCTGGCGACCCGACGGCACCACGTGGTGGCTGCTGGCGCTGGGCCTGGCGCTGTCGGCCTCGCTGGCGGTGATGACGCACACGCTGGTGCAGGCCAACATCGCGGCCGAGCGGCGCATCCGCCTGGGCACGGCGGCGCTGCAGGAGGAGCGCGACAACCTCGAGCGCAGCGAGCGCCGCTACCGCATGCTCTTCGCCAACAGCTTCGACGCCGTGCTGCGCACCCGGCCCGACGGCCAGGTGCTGGCCGCCAATGCCGCGGCCTGCAGGCTGTTCGGCCGCAACGAAGCCGAGCTGCAGGCACTGCACCGCGACGCCCTGGTCGACAGCAGCGACCGTCGGCTGCGCCCGCTGCTCGAGGAACGCGCCCGCTCCGGCGGCGCACAGGGCCTGATCCGCATGCTGCGCGCCGACGGCAGCCCCTTCGAGGCCGAGGTGGCGTCCAACATCTACCGCGACGGCGACGGCCGCGAGACCGCCAGCGTCATCGTGCGCGACGTCACCGAACGGCAGCGGCTGCAGGCGCAGCTGCAGGAGTCGCAGAAGCTCGAAGCCCTGGGCACGCTGGCCGGCGGCGTGGCGCACGACTTCAACAACGTGCTGGCGGCGATCCTGGGCAACGTCGCGCTGGTGCGCCAGGACCTGGCCGCAGGCCGTGCGCCGAATGCAAGCCTGGACCGCATCGAGCAGGCAGGCACGCGCGCGCGCACGCTGGTGCAGCAGATCCTGACCTTCAGCCGGCGCAACCCGCAGCCGCGCCAGGTGCAGCTGCTGCGGCCGGCCGTGGAAGAGGCGCTGTCGCTGCTGCGCGCCACGCTGCCGGCCAGCGCCCAGCTGGTGCAGCAGCTCGGCACCGAGCAGTTGCCGGTGCAGATCGACGCGGCGCAGGTGCAGCAGGTGGTGCTGAACCTGTGCACCAACGCCTGCCAGGCGCTGCACGACGCGCAGGGCCGCATCGACGTGCGCCTGGCGGCGGTCGACCGGCCGGGCGGGCGCTGTGCGCTGCTGCAGGTGCAGGACGACGGCGTCGGCATGGACGAGGCCACGCGAACGCGCGTCTTCGAGCCCTTCTTCACCACCAAGCCGGTGGGCCAGGGCACGGGCCTGGGGCTGGCGGTGGTGCACGGCATCGTGGTGGCATGCGGGGGCAGCATCGAGGTGCGCAGCACCCTGGGCGCGGGCACGGTGGTCGAGATCGTGCTGCCGCTGGCCGAGCCGGCCGACGTGGCGGACCCGCAGGCCGGCACGGGCGCGGCCGCCACAGCCCGCCACGAGACGGCTGCGGCCGCGACCACGCCGACAGCCCTGGCGGATGCGCCGCAGGCACCCCCGGCCGCCACGCTGGCCGGCCCCCCTGGGCGCGGCGAGCACCTGCTGTACGTGGACGACGACGAGGTCGTGGCGCTCACGGTGGAGCTGCTGCTGCAGCGCCAGGGCTGGCGCGTCACGCGGCTGGCCGATGCCGCCGCGGCGCTGGCGCTGCTGCGCGGCCCGGGCCACGGCGTGGACCTGCTGATCACCGACCACAACATGCCCGGGATGTCGGGCCTGGCGCTGGCCGAGCGGCTGCAGGGCGAGATGCCGCAGCTGCCGGTGATCATCACCTCCGGCCACGTCACCGACACGCTGCGGCAGCGCGCGGCTGCCGCGGGCGTGCGGGCACTGCTGCTGAAGGAATTCGCGGCGGAGCAGCTGGCGGCTCTGGTGCAGGCCGCGCTGCAGGCCCGGCGCTGAGGGCGTCGGGCGGGCGGCTCGGCGGCTCCTCAGGAACGCGCCAGCTCTTCCAGCGCCGCCAGCAGGCGCTGCGCCTTGGCCAGCGCGCTCAGGCCTTCTTCCTGCGCGCGCTGGCGCAGCATGGCGTGCGCGGCCACGCGCGTCAGCGCGTGCTTGTGCATCAGCACGCCCACGGCCAGCGGCACGGCGTCGGCCAGCACGTCCGGGCCCGGCGCAGGCGCGACGGCCGGCGCGTCGTTGGCGGCCACCGACGGCGGCACCACCGGCACCGCGCCTGCACGCAAGCGCTGGAAGGCAGCCTCCACCGTGGGCACGATCTGGCCCACGTCGAGCGGCTTGACCATGTAGGCCACGGCACCCAGCGCCTGCACCTGCGCCACCGTGGCGGCGTCGGAGAAGGCCGACAGGAACAGGAACGGGATGTGGTACTTGTCGCGCAGCACCTCGGCCACGTCGAACCCGCTCTTGCCTTCCATGCGGATGTCCAGCAGCGCCAGCTCGGGCCGCTGCTCGCGCGCCAGCAGGATGGCGTCGTCGCCGTTGTCGGCGTCGAAGACCTCGTAGCCGGCCTGCTTCAGGCCATGCGTGACGGTGGCCAGCACGAGCCGGTCGTCGTCGACCACGAGAATCCTGCCCTTGTTCGCCACGATCACCCGGCCGCCCGCCTGGAAGTTGGAACTGCGCGGCATTATGCGTCGGCGGCCGGGGCCACCGGCGCTTCCGGCGCGCGGCGCACGCTGGGGGGGCGCAGCACCACGCGCGCCAGCACGTGCTCGCCCTGCTGCCCGATCGACAGCGTGGAGCTGCGCCGCGGCAGCAGCGCCCGCACCAGGCCCAGGCCGGAGACGCCCCCCGGCACCTGGGCGAGGTCGAAGCCGTCGCGCAGCCGGGCGACGTTGCGGATCTCCACCACCACCTCGTCGCCCGCGGCCAGCACCTGGCAGCACACGTCGCCGGCGGCCGAATGCTTGACGGCGTTCGTCAGCAGCTCGTTGACCGTCAGCGCCACCGGGATGGCCTCGGCCTCGGGCAGCAGGTGGTCGGCGGCACCGGGCCCGGCGCCGAACACGATGGTGCGCCCGAAGGTGCGCTGCACCGACTGCGTGATGGCCTCGATGACCCGCGCCACGCGCAGCGGCCCGCCGCTGCCCACCTGCAGGCCGTAGACCTGCGCGATGGCCTGCACCTGGCCCACCGCCTCGGACAGCACGATCGCCACCTCGGGGTGGCGCTGCGCGTTCTGCTGCAGCAGGCCGGCCACGCCCTGCAGGTTGTTCTTGATGCGGTGGTGCACCTCGCGCACCAGCACCTCGCGCTGCGCGATCGCGGCCTGCAGCCGCGCCTGCTCGGCGGCGCGCTGCTCGGTGACGTCGCTGGCCACCAGCAGCAGCTGCGGAGCGCCGCCGCCGCTGGTGGCCAGCGGCACGATGCGCGTGTCCCACACGCGCGGCGCGGCGCGCACGCTGGTGTCCTCGCGCAGCTCGTGCTGCTGCACGTCGGTGCCGCCGGCGGCGGCCTGCAGCCAGCCCTGCAGCGCCGCGGCCTGGCTCGGTGCGCAGCACTGCGGCAGCGCGCGGCCCAGCACCTCCTCGAGCGGCCGCGCGAAGAAGGTCGACGCCATCTGGTTGAGCTGCAGCACGTGCAAGCTGTGCGCGTCGAACAGCGCGATCGCCAGCGGCGCGGTCTCGATCACGCGCTGCAGCGAGTCCTGCGCCTGCGCGATCGCCACCTCGGCCTGGCGCCGGCGCTCGATGTCGAGCAGCGCGAACGTGAGCTGCTGGCTGCGTGCCTCCTGGCCCGTGGCCACGGCATTGCCGACGACCCAGAACTCGCGCCCGTCGCGCGCCTTCAGCCGGCACTCGAAGGTCTCTGCCTGCCCGTCGTGCAGGCGCTGCAGCCAGTCGGTGCGGCGCAGCGGGTGGTCGGCGGCATCGGGCGGCGCGACGATGGCGATCGGCTCGCCGACGAAGTCGGCCAGCTCGCCGGCGAACATGCGCCGCGCCGAGCGGTTCATCCACTCGATGCCGTTGGCGCCGACGGTGACGATGCCCACCAGCACCGAGTTCAGCACCGCCCGCGTGCGCTCGGCCTGCACCGCGAGCGACTCGCGCGCGCGGCGGCGCTCGTCGACGTCGACGAAGGAGCAGATGACGCCGGCGTCGATGTCGCCAGGGTCCACCGGCCGCACCGCCACCTGCACCCACAGCAGGCTGCCGTCGCGGCGGCGCAGCTGGCGCTCTTCGCTGTAGCGGCCCTGGCTGCGCAGCCCCGCGGCCAGCCGTGCCTCGAAGTCGACGCAGGCGCGCGCGTCGGCGTGCAGCTCGACGCCGTCCAGCAGCGTCAGCTCGGGCGGCGCGTAGCCGGTCAGCCGCGCCATCGCCTGGTTGGCGCGCTCGATGCGGCGGCCGCGCAGGTACACGATGCCCACGTCCGACAGGCTGAACATCAGCTCCCGCTCGCGCAGCAACGTCTCCAGCTCGGCCTGCTGCGACTTCAGGCGCGAGATGTCGGTCAGCACCGCCACCGCCTCGATCTCGTCCCGCGAGGGCTCGGCGCGGCGCACCGACAGCGAATACCACACCGGCTGCTGGCGGCCGTCGATGGTGGCCGTCACGCCCGCCTGCAGCTCGGCCTCGAAGGGGCGGCCTGCGGCCAGCGCCGCCACCGCGCCCTCCAGCACCAGCAGGCTCTCAGGGTGGCGGCCGAACACTTCTTCGAGCGACGCACCCGCGGCGGCGCCGGGCTGCAGGCCCAGCATGCGCTCGAAGCGCAGGTTGCAGCGCACCAGCAGCGGCCCGCGCAGGTAGGCGATGCCGGCGGTGGAGCCGTCGAGGATGGTGGTCAGCTCGCGCAGCAGCTGGTCGTTGCGGCGCTGCGCGCGCTCCTGGTCGGTCACGTCCAGCGTCACCACCGAGGTGGTGCGACCGCCGGCCAGCGCCCCGGGCTCCACGCGCGTGAGCAGCCAGCGCTGGCCCAGCTCGGGGTGGCGCACCGCGTAACGCACCTCGGTGCGCTCGCCGTGGCGCAGCGCGTGCTGCAGGCGCTCGTACTCGGGCAGCGACTCGGGTTCGACGAGTTCACGGCCGATGCCCTGCAGGCCGCCGGCCCCGCGCTGGCGGGATCCCGCCTGGGCGCCCTTGCCGCCCCGCCGCGCCGCCGGGCTGCGCTGCGAGGCCAGCCAGCCGCGTGCGGGGTCGTAGGTGGCCACGCCGACGCTGGCGGTGTCCATCAGCATGCCCATCTCGAGCTGGGCCAGGTCGCGTTCCTCTTCGGCGCTGCGGTCCTCGACCACGGCCATGATGCGGCGCTGGCCCTGGTCCGACGCCCAGCCGCACAGCCGCGCGCCGAGCAGCCGCGTGCCGCCGCCGGGCAGCGGCACCACGGCCTGCGTCTCGATGGGCGGCGACCCCGGCACCAGGGTGGCGCGCGGCGCGCCGTCGTCCCAGGCCAGCAGCGCCTGCAGGGCTTCGTTGGCGTCGGACAGCAGCACCGGCACCTGTTCCACCAGCGCCTCGAACGCGGGGTTCGAGCGCACGATGAGGCCGCTGTCGTCGTAGACCAGCATGCCCGCGCGCGCCAGCTCGAACCACTGCATGGTCTCGTCCTGCGCGCGGCGGGCCTGGTCGCGCGCGTGGTGCTCGGTGGTCACGTCCTGCAGCACGTTCAGCCACAGCGGCTCGGCGCCGGGCGCCGCGAGGTTGTGGCCGAGCATCGTGAACCAGCGTTCGCGGCCCTCGGCGTCGACCAGCCTGCGCTGCTGCGCCCCACGCCGCAGGCCGAGCACGGCCCCGGCCGCCATCTCGTCGCGCAGCGCCAGGCTCGCGGCGCGGTCCTCGGCGGGCTGCAGCTCGACCGGGTCGCGGCCGATCAGCGTGTCGCGCGCGAAGCCGATGGCGGCGACGAAGGCCTCGTTGACGTCGAGCAGCCGGTGCCGGCTGTCCTGCAGCGTGGCCGGAAACGGCGACGCCCACAGCAGCGCCAGCAGTTCGTGCGCCACGGCGGAGGCCGCCGCGGGTGCGGTGCCGGTGGTGCCGGGCATGGCGGGGGGGGTGCCGTCCGGGCGCACGGCCGGGGCCGGCGCGGCCGCCGGTGCGGCCTGCAGCTGCGCACGCAGCGCCAGCCCGCCGGACAGCGGCCTGGCCCAGACGCGCAGCAGGCGGCCGTCGTCCAGCGGCAGCAGGGAGTCGCGGCGCTCGCCGCTGTCGCGCGCCTGGCGCAGCCACTGCTCGCCCGCTGCTCCCAGCGGCCCGCGCAGCTGCACCAGGCCCTGGCCGATCTCGCAGCCGAGCAGCCGCAGCGCGGCCTGGTTGCACTGGCGCAGCACGTCACGCGCGTCGAACCACAGCAGCGCCTCGCCGGTCTCGTCCAGCAGGGCCGCCAGCAGCGCCTGCGAGGCGCCCGACGACAAAGGCGGCAACGCGGCCACCGCGCTAGTCGAGCGCGCGCGCCGCGGACAGCGCTGCCAGCAGCGCGCGGTTGACCTCGCCCGGCGTCATGAAGAGCTTGTCGGCCCACTCGCGCATGTCGAACACCGACTCGTTCTCGATCGCGCGCACCAGCTCCAGGTAGGGCTGGAACGGGCCCTCGCCCTTCAGCAGCGCCTGGGCCACGCGTTCGGGCACGGGCACGCTCTTGAACAGATCCTCGGCCGGCAGCTTCAGCAGCCGGTCGAGCAGCGAGAACACGCCGCAGATGAACATCTCGCCGCGCAGCTCGCTGTCGTTCTGGCCGCGCACCAGCTCTTCCATCAGCAGGCCGCGGCGCACTGCGGCGAACATCAGCGGCTTGGCATTGATGTCCTTCGCCGACGAGGCCAGCAGCAGCGCCAGCCAGCGCTTCAGGCGCTGGTAGCCCAGGATCATCAACGCGTGGCCGAAGGAGCTGATCTCGACGCTGAGCCCGAAGGCCGGCGAGTTCAGGTAGCGCATCAGCCGGAACGCCAGCGTCGGGTCCTTCTTCAGCAGCGCCTCGAGCTTGGGCACCGGCTCTTCCTTGTCGACGCCGTTGATCAGCTCCAGCACCACCTGCACGTCCTGCGGCACGTTGGCACGGCCGGCAGGCTTGGCCACCGGGTCGTCGATGGGCCAGCCCAGCGTGGCGATGGCGCCGCGCGCGAACGCGGCGTCCACCGCCGCCAGCGTGCGCACGCCCGACTGCACGGTGGTGATGTCACGCGGCATCTGCGACGCCGTGGCCGCACTGCGGCGCTCCTCGTCGGCATCGACGATGGAGTGCGCGAAGCACGGCAGCAGCTCGCGCGGCAGCGCGGCCAGCGGCCGGCCCTTGATGAGCAGCGTGCTGCCGGCACCGGCCAGCGCCAGCAGCGCGGCATGGTGGCGCGGGTCGCCCACCATGAAGGCCGGCACCTCCACCATCAGGCCGGCGCCGGGCTGGGCCGCCATCACGGCGTCGAGCAGGGCCTCGCCCGCCACGTTCAGCGCCACCGGCGGGATGGCCGCCGCCGCGGCGCGGGCCTTCACGGCCGCCGGGTCCAGCGGGCGCATGTTCAGCGTCAGCTTCGGCGCGGTGTCGGCCGGCGCCGGCCACACCTCGGCCAGCGCCGCCAGCAGCGCCGGCACGTCGACGGCCGCATCGGGACGCTCGGGGAAGATCGTCAGCCGCGTGGCGATCACCGCGCGCTGGCGGTCGATCATCGGGCTGTAGCCGAGGCGGACCTGGGAGAGAACGGGATGGTCTGGCATGGGCGAATGATGGAGATCAGCTCCGGCAGGGTGGCCCTGGCGGAGCCGTTGCTTGCTCGGGAGGTCGCGAACGAAGTGAGCTCGTGGGCACCGACTTATGCCGAGATGTACTGGAACAGTGACTGCTTCTGCACCAGCGAATACGTCTTGAGAGCGGCATCGTAGCCGCTTTGCTTGTTCTGGAAGTCGGAGATCGCCTGCACCATGTCCAGGTCCTCGGCCAGCGAGCGGTCGGTCTGCGCGGCCAGCTTCGCCGCCGAGATGCGCGCCTCCACCGAATCCGTGCGGTTGAGCATCTCGCCGGCGGCGGCGCGCTGCGCACCCAGGTTGTTCGACAGCGCGTCGATGTCGCGCACGCCGTCGCTCACGGCCTGCTTGATGACGTCGCCGCCCAGGCCCGGCGTGCCGAGCTGGCCGATGACGCGGTCGAGCACGCCGAACACCGACAGCGCCGGGTCGCCGGCCACCGCCGCCGGGGCGCCCAGCCAGGTCTGCTGGCCGTCCACCGACAGCGGCAGCGGCTCGTCCGACGGCGCGTCGCTCTGGCCGGCGGCACCGCGGTAGACCACGCCGGCGGGCGTGTCGACGAACGGCGGCGAGTCGGTGCCCTGGCCGGCGAAGACGTAGCTGCCGGCGCCGTCGTTGCGGTTGGCCACGCTGAGCAGCTGCTCGCGGATGCCGCGCAGCGCGTTCGCGAGCGTCTTGCGGTCGGCGTCGGCGTAGCTGCCGTTGCCGGCGTTGAGCACCAGCTCGCGCGCCTGCTGCAGCAGCTCGCCCGCGTCGCCCATCGCGGTCTCGGCCTGCTGCATCACGTTGCGGCTGGCTTCCAGCGCGCGCTGGTTGGCTTCGGCGCGCACCATCGCGGCCAGCGCCCGCTCGGCACGCGCCGCGGCCACCGGGTCGTCGCTGGCGGTGGCCACGCGCTTGCCGCTGGTGAGCCGGTCCTGCGCCTGCGACAGCTCCTGCTGGCGCTTCTGCAGGTTGCCGATGGAGGACTCGAAGGCGTTGGCGGCGGTGATGCGCATGGCGGTCTTTCAGGGAATGGGGTGCGGCGGTGTGCGCGCTCGGGCGATCAGGCGCCGGCCGTCTGCAGCAGCGTCTCGAACACGCTCTGCGCGATCTGCAGCACCTTGGCGGCGGCCTGGTAGCTCTGCTGGTACTGGATCAGGCGCGCCGCCTCTTCGTCGAGGTTGACGCCCGAGACCTCGCTGCGCGCGGCCTCGGCCTGCTGCGACACCGCGGCCGAGATGGTGGCGGCCGACTTCGCGGTCTGCACGCGCACGCCGACGTTGGCGATGGCCGAGGCGTAGGCGTCGGTGACGATGGCGCCGCCGGTGAGCGAGCCGTCGGCCAGCTGCTCGCGGCCCACCAGCAGCGCGTCGCGCAGCGCCGACAGCGCCAGCGCGTTGCCGTTGTTGGCGGCGACGAAGGCGCTCTGCGTCGGCACCACGTCGAGCGTGTCGCCGGTGCGCGGTACGCCCGACAGGCGCAGCTCGAAGCCGTTGATGTCGGTGGGCGGGGTCGGGATCGGCTCGTCGGCGGACCACACCCCGGTGCCGCTGGCGATCGGCGTGCCGCTGCCGTCGAACAGCTCCCAGGCGTAGTCGCCGCTGTCGCTGGTGAAGGTGACGCGCGCTGTCGCGTCGGGCACGCCCGGCGCCGTCAGCATCTTCAGCGACGCCACGCCCGCGGTGCCGAGGTTGGTGCTGCCTGCGGTGGCCACGAGGGGCGAGGCCGCGGCGAGGTCGCGCGGATCCTCCAGCAGGCGCTGCAGGCCCTGCGCGGCCTGGCCCACGGGCTGCAGCAGGAAGCGGTCGGTGAGGCTGGGTTCGGGCACGCCGATGTCGATGCGCACGCCGTCGACGACGTCGCCGCTGACGATGGTGCGCGTCAGCGGCGGCGTGCTCAGCCGCGTGAGCGTGTACGCGCCGGGCGACGCCGGGTCGGCGCGCAGCGTGTAGTCGGCGGCCTGCAGCGCCGAGGGCTCCACCACCGTCATCGCCACGCTGGAGATGAAGGCCCCGGAGGCGTCCTTCGCGTTGTTGTTGTTCGGGATCGTCAGCGGCCCGCCCACCGCGAACAGCGGCCGCGACGGCACCGTGCCCGTGGGCACCTGCAGGTTCAGGCCCAGCATCTGCTGCTCGTTGATGGCACCGGCCACCGCCGCGGCGAGCTGCCCGACGAGGTTGCGGCCGTCCACGAGGTCGGTGTTCTGGAACTTCAGCAGCCCGGCCATCGCGCCGCCGCCGAGGGCGTTCTCGTCGATGACGCGCTGCGCCGCGCCGTCGCCCAGCGCCAGCGCCGACCGCGACGGATCCACCGGGTCCAGCGTCACCTTCAGGTGCGTGGCGCGCGTGCCCAGCACCAGGCTCTGGCCGCCGGCGATGAAGACGCCCATCGTGCCGTCGTCGGCCTGCACGGTGCTGACCTGGATCTGCGAGGCCACCTTGGCGATCAGGCGGTCGCGTTCGTCGAGCAGGTCGTTGGGCGGCTGGCCCAGGCCGCGCGAGGCCGCGATCTGGTCGTTCAGCGAAGCGATCGCGTCGGCCAGGCCGTTGACCTCGGTGACCGAGGTCTTCAGGTCGGCCGTCAGGTTGGCCTGGATGACGCCGACCTGCTCGGCCGCACTGTTGAAGCGCGAGGCCAGGTCCTCGGCGCGCGCCAGCACCACCTGGCGCGTGGCGCTGTCGCCGGGCCGGCTGGCGAGGTCGACGAGGGCGTTCAGGAACTGGCCCGTGGTGTAGCCGATGCCGGCCTCGCCGGTGGGGAACACCTGCTCCAGCGACTGCAGCCGCTCCTGGCGCGCCGCGTCCAGCGCGGCCAGCGACTTCGCGGTGGCCGCCGCGCGCGTGATGAAGGCGTCGTGCGCGCGCGTCACGGTCTTCACGTCCACGCCCTTGCCGAAGAAGCCGGCACCGGTGTACTGGCCCTTGGCCGTGGCCAGCTCGGCCTGCTGGCGCGAGTAGCCGGCGACGTTGGCGTTGGCGATGTTGTGGCCCGTGGCCTCCATCGACGCGTAGCTCGCCGACATGGCCCGCAGGCCGATGGACATCAGTGGTGAAGCACCCATCGTCGGTCCTTCAGACCATGGTGCGCTGCAGGCGCAGCGTGGTGTTGATCACGGCCGTCAGCTTGCTGGCGTAGGCCGGGTCGGTGGCGTAGCCGGCCTTCTGCAGGCCATGCGCGAAGCCGCTGGCCGTGAGCTGCTGGCTCGCCGCCTTGGCCACCGTGCTCTGGTAGCGCGGGCTGTCCTTCATCAGCCTGGCGTAGTCGGCGAACGACTCGGCGTAGCTGCTGTAGGCGCGGAACTTCGCCGTCACCTTCTGCGCCTTGCCGTTCACGTACTCGGTGGTCGTGATCTCGGCGGTGGGGCCGGTCCAGTTGCCGGTGGCCTTGATGCCGAACAGGTTGAACGAGGGCGAGCCGTCGGCGTGCTTGATCTCCTTGCGGCCCCAGCCGGTTTCCAGCGCGGCCTGCGAGATCATGAACTCGGCCGGGATGCCGGTGGCCGCCTCGGCGCTGCGCGCGGCGCTGGTGTGCTGCTGCACGAAGCCGGCGGCGCCGGTCTGCGGAATGGCCGTGGGCTTGGGCGTGGCGGCCAGCGGCTGCGGCGTGTTGTTGGCCGAACGCGTCACCGGGATCGGCCCCGGGCTCAGGCCCATCTGCCGCTCCAGCTGCTTCGCGATGATGTCCGACAACCCGCCGGGCATGCCCGAGAGCTTGGTGGCGTACTGCTGGTCCAGCATCTCGGTGCCCATCGCGCCACCGGCGCCGCCGTCCATCAGGCCGCTGGATTGCGTGGACGCGCGCATGCTCTTCAGCAGTTCGTTCATGAACAGCGTCTCGAACTGCTTCGCGGCCTCTTTCGCGGCTGCGCGCGGGTCGGTGGACGCCTGCGCCTTCAGCGAGACGAGCGAGCGCTGGTCGAGTTGCAGACTGGCGGGGACGGCGGCCATGGCGTTTTCGTGCGGGTGAGCGTCAGATGACTTCGATTTCGGCGTTCAGCGCGCCCGCGGTCTTCATCGCCTGCAGGATGGCGAGCAGGTCCTGCGGCGTGGCGCCCAGCGTGTTCAGCGCCTTCACCACGTCGGCCAGCTTGGCGCCGGGCGGCAGCTGCATCAGCGCGCCGCCTTGCTGCGTGATCGCGATGTCGGACTTCTCGACCACCTTGGTGTCGCCGCCGGCCAGCGGGTTGGGCTGGCTCACCGCGGGCGTGGTGCTGATCGTCACCGTGAGGCTGCCGTGCGCCACCGCGCAGGTGCTCAGCGTGACCGCGTCGTTGATGACCACCGAGCCGGTGCGCGCGTTCAGCACCACGCGCGCGGCGGGCTTCTCGAGCACGATGCTCAGGTTCTCGATGTCGGCCAGGAAGCTGATGCGGTCGTCGCTGCCGGCGGGCGGGCGCACGCTGACCGTGCGGCCGTCGACCGCCGCGGCCACGCCCGGGCCCTTGCTGCGGTTGATGGCCGCGGCCACGGCCTTGGCGGTGGCGTAGTCGCTGGCGTTCAGGCCCAGGTGCAGCACCTCGCTGTCGTTCAGCGGCGTGGGCACCGAGCGCTCGACCGTCGCGCCCTCGGGCACGCGGCCGGCCGACAGGTGGTTGATCTGCACCTTCGAGCCGTTGGCCGAGGCGCCCGCGCCGCCGACCACCAGGTTGCCCTGGGCCAGCGCGTAGATCTGGCCATCGGCCCCCTTCAGCGCGGTGGCGATCAGCGTGCCGCCGCGCAGGCTCTTGGCGTTGCCGATGGACGAGACGGCGACGTCGATGGTCTGGCCCGGCCGCGCGAACGGCGGCAGCTGCGCCGTCACCAGCACCGAGGCCACGTTGCGCAGCTGCATGCTGGTGCCGGGCGGCACGGTCACGCCCATCTGCTGCAGCATCGCGTTGATGCTCTGCGTGGTGAAGGGCGTCTGGGTGGTCTGGTCGCCGGTGCCGTCCAGGCCCACGACCAGGCCGTAGCCCACCAGCGGGTTGCTGCGCACACCCTGCACGGCCGCCACTTCCTTGATGCGCGCGGCCGAGGCCGGCAACGGCCACCACAGCGCGGCGCTGCTCAGGAAGGCGGCCAGGCCCAGGGCCCAGCGCAGCAGGCGTTCGGTACGGCGATGAGCATCTTGGTGGTTCATGGTGTTCACAGCGGCGAGGCCACGCTGAAGAAGACGCGCTGCAGCCAGCCCACGCTCTGCGCGTCGGCCTGCGCGCCGCGGCCGCGGTGCTCCAGGCGCACGTTGGCGATCTGCGCGCTCGGCACGGTGTTGCCGGGCTGGATGGCGCGCGGGTCGACCTGGCCCGAGAAGCGCAGCACGTCGACGTTGGCGTTGACGCCGATCTGCTTCTCGCCGGCGATCAGCAGGTGGCCGTTGGGCAGCACCTGGCGCACGGTGACGGTGATGGTGCCGCTGAAGTCGTTGGTGTTCTCGGTGGCGCCCTTGCCGTCGAAGTTGTTGCCGGTGCTGGCGCCCAGCGAGGCGCGGCCCAGCAGCTTCGCGGCGTTGACGCCGGGCAGCGCGCTGATGCTGCCGCTGAGGTCGCTGCTCTTCTCGATCGAGCTCGTGCTCTTCTGGCTGGCGCTGACCTTCTCGACGATCTGCACCACCAGCGTGTCGCCGACCAGGCGCGCGCGGTGGTCCTCGAACAGCGGCCTGTAGGCCACGGCCTGGAAGATGGCGCCATTGCTCGGCGGCACCACGGGCGTGGGCTGTGGCTGGACGCTGGTGGGACCGTTGATCTCGACGCTCGGGTACAGCGTGCTGCAGCCGCTGCCCAGCAGCGCGACGGCGACCATGGCGCAGGCGGAGAGTGCGCGCATCACAGCTGCCCCAGGCGTTGCAGCATCTGGTCGCTGGTGGTGATGGCCTTCGAGTTCAGCTCGTAGGCGCGCTGCGTGGCGATCATGCTCACCAGCTCCTCCACCACGTTCACGTTGCTGCCCTCGACGAAACCCTGCTGCAGCGCGCCCAGCCCGTTGGCGTTCGGCGCGCCCTGCTGCGGCGCGCCCGACGAGGCGGTCTCGGCGTAGACATTGCCGCCGCGCGGCTCCAGGCCGGCCGGGTTGATGAAGCTCGCCAGCTGCAGCTGGCCGATGGTCTGCGGCGTCGCGGTGGCGCCGGGTGTCGTGACCTGCACGGTGCCGTCGGCGCCGATGGTCACGCTCAGGGCGTTGGGCGGGATCGTGATGCCGGGCTGCACGACGTTGCCGGCGTTGGTGACCAGCTGCCCCGCGTTGTCGACCTGGAAAGCGCCGTCGCGCGTGTAGCCGGTGCTGCCGTCGGGCATCTGGATCTGGAAGAAGCCGTTGCCCTTGATCGCCAGGTCGTAGTTGTTCGTGGTCTGCTGCAGGTTGCCCTGCGCGAAGCTGCGCGTGGTGGCCGCGGCGCGCACGCCCAGGCCCACCTGCAGCCCGGTGGGCAGCTGCGCGCCTTCGGCCGCCGCTGCGCCCGACTGGCGCAGGTTCTGGTAGATCAGGTCCTCGAAGACCACGCCGCCTCGCTTGAAGCCGTTGGTGCCGACGTTGGCCAGGTTGTTCGAGATCGTGTCCAGCTTGGTCTGCTGGCCTTCCATGCCGGTCTTGGCAATCCACAACGAACGGATCATGGTCTCTTGCTTCCTTGAACTGGAAGCACGATGGTCCCAGAGCTTGAGCCCGCGGATCGCCGGAAGAACGGGCGCTTGCCCGCCTTGTTCCGGCCTGCCACCCCTATCATCCGCGCGCCCGCCCTGCCCCCACCGCCCTGCCATGCCCGCGACCATCACCACGACCGAGCTGTTCCTGATTGCGATGGTCATCATCTTTGCGGTGCCCTACGCCCTCTGGCGGGTCTTCCGCACCGACTATTGGGCGCCGCTGGTGGTGGTGCAGATCCTCACCGGCATCGTGCTCGGCCCCGGGCTGCTGGGCCGCGCGTTCCCCGACTTCTACGGCACGGTGTTCGCGCCGCCGGTGGTGATGGCACTGAACGGCGTGGCCTGGTGGGCCGTGATGCTGTTCGTGTGGATCGCCGGCATCGAGCTCGACCTGCGCCAGGCCTGGAAGTACCGCCGCGAAAGCGGCATCACCGCCGGCCTGGCGCTGGGCGCGCCGCTGGCCGCCGGCAGCGTCGCAGGCGCGCTGCTGCTGCTGCAGCCGGGCTGGGTGGGCCCGGCCGCGCTGCCCTGGCAGTTCGTGGTGGGCGTGGGCATGGCCTGCGCGGTGACGGCGCTGCCGATCCTGATCCTGCTGATGGAGAAGCTCGAGATCCTGCGCCGGCCGCTGGGCCAGCGCATCCTGCGCTACGCAAGTCTGGACGACATCGCGATCTGGGGCGTGCTGGCGCTGATCCTGATGGACTGGGAACGCATCGGCCGCCAGGGCATCTTCCTGCTCGCCTTCGCGCTGGCGTCGTGGGCGCTGCGCCGGTGGATGGTGCGGCTGCCCGAGCGCGACCGCTGGTACGTGGGCCTGGTGTGGCTGGCCGCGGTGGCGTTCGGCGCCGACTGGTGCGGGCTGCACTTCATGGTCGGCGCCTTCCTGGCCGGCGTGGTGCTCGATGCAGACTGGTTCACGCTGGAGCACATGGACATGCTGCGCAACCACGTGCTGCTGATCATCATGCCGGTGTTCTTCCTCAGCACCGGGCTGCGCACGAACTGGGAGATGGGCGGCAGCGCGGTGTTCCTGGTGGCGGCGCTGCTGCTGGTGGCCTCGGTGGCGGGCAAGCTGGCGGGCGTGCACCTGGCGGGCCGCATCCTGGGCTGGAAGCCGGGCGAGGCGGGCCTGATCGGCTGGCTGCTGCAGACCAAGGCGCTGATCATGATCATCTTCGCCAACGTGCTGCTGGACAAGCAGATCATCACGTCGGAGACCTTCACCGCGCTGCTGCTGATGGCGGTGGCCAGCACCATGCTGACGGTGCCGGTGGTGGCGCCGCGGCTGCGGCGCCTGCAGGCCGTCATCAGTTCGGAGACAGCAGACGCGTCGCCGCCTGCTCCTTCTGCTCGGCCGTCTGCAGCATCTTCATCTGCTGCTCGAACTGGCGCGCCGCGCTGATCATCGCGACCATCGTCTCCACCGCGCTGACGTTGCTGCCTTCGAGCGCGCCGCTCTGCACGCGCGCCGTGGGGTCGGCGTCGAGGTCGCCGTCGGCGGCGCGGAAGAGGCCGTCGGTGCCGCGGTTCAGCGGCGCCTCGGGCGTCACCAGCTTCAGCCGGCCCACCGGCTGCGGCCGGTTGTTGCCCACCGTGGCGCTGACGGTGCCGTCGACCCCCACGTCCACCGTCGCATTGGCCGGCACCGTGATGGGACCGCCGTCGCCCAGCACCGGCAGGCCGCTGGGCGTGACCAGCTGGCCTTCGGGGCTGAGCTGCAGCGCGCCGGCGCGGGTGTAGGCCTCGGTGCCGTCGAGCGACTGCACCGCGAGCCAGGCGTTGCCCTGCATCGCCACGTCGAGGTTGCGGCCGGTGGCCTGCGTCACGCCGGCCTGCGGGTCGTAGCCGACGGTCGATTCCAGCGCATACACGCGCGTGCTGGCGCCGTCGCCGCGCACCGGCACGGCACGGAAGGCCTGCATCTCGGCACGGAAACCGTTGGTCGACGCGTTGGCCAGGTTGTTGGCCAGCACGTCCTGGCGCTGCAGCGTGGCCTTGGCCCCGCCCATCGCGAGATAGATCAGTCGGTCCATGCCTCAGCCTCCGGCGCCGTCAGCGCAGGTTCACCAGGGTCTGCAGGACCTGGTCCTGCGTCTTGATGGTCTGCGCGTTGGCCTGGTAGATGCGCTGCGCGGTGATCATGTTCACCAGCTCGCCGGTGAGGTCGATGTTCGACTCCTCCAGCGCACCGGCCTGCAGCACGCCCATGCTGCCGTCGCCCGGCACGCCCATCACCGGGTCGCCCGAGGCGTAGGTGTTGGCCCAGAGGTTGCCGCCCAGCGCCTGCAGGCCCTGCGGGTTGCGGAAGGTGGCCAGCTCCACCTGGCCGGCGGGCTTGCTCTGGCCGTTGCTGTAGCGCGCCATGATGATGCCGTTGCCTTCCACGGCCACGCTGGTCAGCGAGCCGGGTGCGAAGCCGTCCTGCGTCAGGTTGGTGACGCCGAAGCTGTCGCCGCGCTGCGTGGCGCCGCTGAGGTCGAGCGTCATGTTCAGCGGCGTCACGATGGTGGCGCCGGCGGGGGTGACCATGGTGCCGCTCAGCGAGATCGGCAGCGCCGAGACGGCGCTGATCGGGCCGCTGCCGTCGGCGAGAAAGTCGATCGGTGCCGTGGTGATGGGGTCGGGCGCGCCCGGCACGCCGTTCACGGGCTGGCCGTTCGCCGTGGCGAAGATGTTCCACTGGTCGTTGCCGGCCTTCTGGAAGTAGTACGTCATCGCGACGTCCTGGCCCTTCACGTCGTACACGGTGACCGAGGTCGCGTTGTTGTACGTGGTGGGATCGGTGAAGTCGATCTGCGGCACGACGCCGGCGCCGGGGTTCGTCACCTTGGCGCGCGAGTCGAGGTTCAGCTCGATGGCGATCTCGGTGGTGGCGGCCGGGGCGATGCCGGCGGTGGGCAGCTGCAGCGGCTGCGCCAGGCCGGGCTGGATCACGCCGTTGGCGTCGGCGGGGTAGCCGAGAAGCTGCAGGCCCTGGTTGTTGACGATGAAGCCTTCGCGGTCGACCTTGAACTGCCCGTTGCGCGAGTACTGCGTCGGGCTCAGGCCGTCGGTCACCTGGAAGAAGCCGGCGCCGTTGACCGCCAGGTCCATCGCGTTGCCGGTGGTGCTGATGTTGCCCTGCGTGAACTGCTGCGCCACCGCCGCCACGTTGACGCCGATGCCGATGCTGTTGGTGCCGGCGCCGTTCAGCGCCGTGGCGTACATGTCGCCGAATTCCACGCGCGCGATCTTCGCGCCGTAGGTGTTGGCGTTGGCGATGTTGTTGCCGATCACGTCCAGGTTCTTGCTGGTCGCGTTCAAGCCGGAAAGGCCTTGCTGGAAGCTCATGGGGTGGTGTCCTCGTGCGGATTCAGTTGAAGGCCTTGACGTCGGCGTAGTCGACGCTGCCCGAGCGCGCCGTCTCCAGCGTCATGCTGCCGCCGTCGGTGCTGACGGCATAGATGCGGTCGCGCATCAGCGCGGTGCTGGGCACGGTGGCCGTGCCCGACTGCGCGGTGACGCGGAAGGTGTACAGGCTGCCGTCGGCCACGGTACCGGCCTTCCAGTCGAACGAATGGCGGCCGGCGCCGGCTGCGCCGAGCTGCAGCGTCTCGGCGACGCGGCCGCTGGCGTCCAGCACTTCCACCTTGACGTTGTCGGCAGCACCCGTCAGGTCGAACGCGCCGACGCCCACGCCGTTCTCGATCCACAGGCCGTTGCCTTCCAGCGTGACGTCGCGGCCGACGAGGGCAGCACCTTGCAGCGCCTGCATCTGCACGAACTGCGCGTTCAGGCCCTCGACCGTGGTGTTGAGCTTCTCGATGCCGCTGACGGTGTTGATCTGCGCCATCTGCGAGGTGATCTGCGCGTTGTCCATCGGGTTCAGCGGGTCCTGGTTCTGCATCTGCGTCACCAGCAGCTTCAGGAAGCGGTCGGCCGCGCCGGCCTCGTTGGCGGTGGCGGTCTTGCTGCTCGTGGAACTGCCGCCGAGGGCGGCGAAGGGGTCGATGGTGGTGCTCATGCGGGTCTCGGGTCAGTGCGCGGGGGTGGCGTCGCGAGACTCAGCCCTGGCCCATCTGCAGCGTCTTCTGCAGCAGGGACTTGGCGGTGTTCATCACTTCGACGTTGTTCTGGTACGAGCGCGAGGCCGAGATCATGTTGACCATCTCCTCGACCGCGTTGACGTTGCTGAAGGTCACGTAGCCCTCGGCGTCGGCCGACGGGTGCTTGGGATCGTGCACGCGGCGGCCGGGGCTCTGGTCCTCGGTGATGGTGGAGACGGTGACGCCGGCGGCGCTGTCGGGGCTGCCCGCCGCGCCCATCAGCGCGGTCTGGAACACCACCTGGCGCGCCTTGTAGGCCTGGCCGTCGGGGCCGGCCACGGTGTCGGCGTTGGCCAGGTTCGAGGCCACCACGTTCAGGCGCTGGCTCTGTGCGCTGACGGCGCTGGAGCTGACGTCGAAGATGCGGAACATGCTCATGGTTCAGCTCAGCCCTGGTTGTGGCTCTTCATCGCATCGCCCAGCGTGCGCACGGTGCCGTTGATGAAGCGCAGCGTCGACTCGTACTTCAGCGCGTTGTCGGCGAAGGCCGCGCGCTCGCGGTCCATGTCCACCGAGTTGTTGTCCAGGTTGGTCTGCGCCGGCGTCGCGTAGCGCAGGTCCGGCGGCAGGCGGCCGCCCACGCCCATCAGGTCGCCGGCGATCGGTGCGCCCAGCGCGTTGCCGACGCTGCCGGCGCCGCCCGCGGCCGACGGCCCGGCCACGCCCGGCATGCCCGACGTGGCCTGGCGCAGCGCCTGCGCGAAGTTGAAGTCGCGCGCCACGTAGCCCGGCGTGTCGGCATTGGCGATGTTGCTGGCGATCACCCGCTGGCGCTCGGCACGCAGCACCAGCGCTTCGGTCTGGAAGTCGAGGGCGCCGGTGAGACGGTTGAGCATGGTGGTGGTGCCGGGCAGGCTGGCAGGGGGCTTGGCGGCATTCTGGGCAGCGCAGTGGGCCGACATAAGCGGGAATAGCGGCGCCAATGCCAGCCTGTTCCGGGCCCCGGCGCGGCCGCGACTGTCTACATTGCAGCGCGTGAACAAGCTCCTGCAGTCCGTCCGCACCCGCGCGCGCCGCCACGTCCCCCGGCTGGCAGCCGCCTGGCTGTGCGCCCATGCCGTCCTGGCCCCCACCGCCTCGGCGCAACCCGTGGCCGCCGCCACGCTGGCCCAGGCGCAGGCCCTGGTGGCCGAGGCCGCACGGGCGCTCGCGCCGGCGGGGGCGCGCATCGTCGTCGAACCCGGCGCGCTCGACAGCCGCCTGCGGCTGGCACCCTGCCGCAAGGTGCTGGCCTACCTGCCGGCGGGCGTGAAGCCCTGGGGCGCGAGCCGCGTGGGCCTGCGCTGCGACGCCGCGGCCGGCGAGCGGCGCTGGAACGTCAGCCTGCCGGTGCGCGTGCGCGTCTTCGCGCCGGCTCCGGTGGCCGCCGCCGCGCTGCCCGCAGGGGCCGTGATCGACGCGACGCACATCACGCAGGCAGACGCCGACTGGGCCGCCACCCCTTCAGCCGTGCTCGCGGATGCCGACAAGCTGGTGGGGCGCCATCTGGCACGCGCCGTGGCGGCCGGCGAGCCGCTGCGTGCCGCGGACCTGCGCCCGCGCCAGTGGTTCGCCGCCGGCGACAGCGTGAAGATCGTCGCCGTGGGCGCCGGCTTCTCCGTCAGCGGCGACGGCCAGGCCCTGTCCGCCGGCATCGAGGGCCAGCCGGTGCGCGTGCGCACCGACAACGGCCGCATCGTCAGCGGCATGCCGCAGGGCGCGCGCCGCGTCGAGGTGGCGCTGTGAGCGCGGCGCAGGGAACTGGCACCGCTTTCCCCCCTGTTTCGGGGGTTTGCGAGAAAATGCTGCCGCCGGCCCTAAAGTTCGCGCCGCACGCGTCCGATACAGCGAACATGTCAAGAGAGGTTGGTCACCACGGCCGGCCCTGCTGGAGTTCATCATGAAGATCGGTCCCCTCGAATCGAAGCCGGCCACGGCCCCCGTGGCCCCGGAGCGCAAGGCCCAGGGCACGACCGCGGCTGCCGCCGGCACGGCCGAACCCAGCGCCAAGGTGGCGCTGTCGTCGGCCGCCACGCTCGGCGCCGAGGGCGCCGAAGGCAGCTTCGACGCCGAGAAGGTGGCACGCATCGCCCAGGCCATCCGCGATGGCAAGTTCGAGATCAACGCCGAAGCGATCGCCGACAAGCTGATCGCCAACGCGCAGGAACTGCTCGGCAAGACCTCGCGCTGAAGGTGGCCGTGATGCTGAGCACCGCCACCGAGATGGCCGCCCTGCAGCGCGTGGCCGACCTGGAGACGCCGCTGGTCGCCGTCGAACAACGCCTGGCTGCGCTGGGCGAAGCCCTGGTGCAGAACAACGCGCAGGCCATCGAGTCCGAAGCCGCCGAGCTGCACCGCGCACTCGCCGCGGCCGTCTCCCATTTCAGCCGTGCCGCGCGCGAGGGCAGCGTGCCGCCGGCCCTGCGCCAGCGCCTGGCCGTGGCCAGCGGCCAGGTGGCTGCGCAGCGCGAGGCGCTGGCCCGCGCCACCGCCGCGCTCGACCGCGCCATCGACGTGCTGCTGCCCGGCATGGGCACCAGCGTCTACGCTGCCAGCGGCAGCGCAGAACGCACCGGCAGCTCTGGAAGTCTGCTTGCATAGATCAGTTGTGATCATGGCGCGCCGGCCCAACCGGTGGCGCCCGACCAACGGCCACGTGACTTAACGCACGCCACACCACGCCGCCGCGGGCTCCGGCCCCCAGGCGGCGTTGTCGTGTCTGGCCCCGCCAGATTTCCACGCCACAATCGTCGCGAAATTGAAACGAGACGTCGCGCCATGACGCGGTGTCCGCCAGATCAGGGATGGAGTCCAGGGCCGTGCATCGCGGCCGTGTTGGCGCCGGCACGCGTTGGGAACCACTTTCGAGGCACGCATGGACCTGCCCGGCGCATCGGCGCCGGCCCTGCCCTTGCTGGACAGCCTGCGCCGTGCGGCGCAGGCCCGATGGACCACGCTGGTGCTGGCCGGCCTGTGCGCCGCGACCCTGGCCGTCGCGCTGGTGCTGCGCCTGCCCGACCCGCGGCTGCTGGCCGATGCCGGCGCGCTGCGCGCGGCCACCGCCACGCTGGGCTGGGTGAGCGCGGCGTCGGCAGGGGCGGCCGGAGCCGGCGTCTCGGCTCCGGCGGCGGCCGACGCCGGCCAGGCCGACCTGCGCCGCGCCAGCGACGCGCTCGCGCAGGCACTTGCCCAGCTGCAGGCCTCGGCCGCCGACAGCGGCATCGCGCTGCCCGAGCTGCTGGAGTTCCAGGCCCGGCGGGCCGCCTTGCCGGCCTGGCCCGAGCGCCCCGACACCGCGCAGCTGCAGGCGCTGGTGCGTGCCGGCGACGCCGTGGCGCTAGCCGCCCGCCAGCGGCTGCACCAGCGCCAGCAGGCCGTGGCGGGCACGCTGGCCGCCGCCGCGGTCACACTGCTGCTGGCGCTGGGCCTGGTGATGGGCGGGCTGTGGCGGCAGCGGCGGCGCCTGCGCGCCTCGATGCACGCGATCTCGCAGCACCTGGGCAGCGGCGACTGGCACGGCGCGGTGCAGGGCCTGCGCGAAGAGCGGCTCGGCGCGCCCTCGGCCTTCGACGCGCTGGCCAGCGGCGTCGAGGACGTGCTCGGCCAGTCCGACCGGCGCTGGCAGGCGCTGGCCGACCTGTCGGCCGACTGGTACTGGGAGACCGACGCCCAGGGACGGCTGAGCTGGCTGTCGGGCTCGGCGCCGGTGGTGACCCAGCTTGGCTGGACGCCGGCCGAGCTGATGGGCCGCCGCCGCGACCAGCTCGACTTCCTGGACGCGCCGCCCCAGGGCTGGGACAAGCTGCACGCCGTGATGGACCGGCGCCAGCCCTTCCGCGACGTCGAGTACCGCGCCCGCGCGCGCCAGGGCGCGCACGCCATCTGGGTGTCGATCAGCGGCCGGCCGCGGCTCGACGCCCGCGGCGCGTACGCCGGCTACGAAGGCGTGGGCCGCGACATCACCGAGCGCAAGGCCGCGCACGAGCGGCTGATGGCCAGCGAGCAGCGCTGGTCGCTGATGGCGGGGCTGGCGTCCGACTGGTACTGGCAGACCGATGCCGAGCACCGCCTGCGGCCGCTCAGCCCCGAGATGCAGCGCCGCCTGCCGCGCCTGGCCGAGAACCTGGCAGGCCGCACGCGCTGGGAGGCGCACCGCGATGCGCTGAGCCCCGCGCAGTGGGCCGAGCACCAGGCCGACCTCGACGCCCGCCGGCCCTTCCGCTCGCTGCAGCTGGAAGTGGAGTCGGAGAACGGCGAGCTGCTGTGGATCTCGCTCAGCGGCATCCCGCGCTTCGATGGCCAGGGCCGCTTCCTGGGCTACCACGGCGTGGGCCGCGACATCACCGTGCGCAAGCAGGCCGAACGCCTGCTGCTGCGCCACAACGAGGCGCTGCAGCGCGCGGTGGCCGAGCGCACGCGTGAACTGCAGCAGCTGAACCGCGACCTCGACGCCTTCTCGCGCCAGCTCGCGCACGAGCTGCGCACGCCCATCAGCCACGTGCAGGGGCTGGCGCAGCTGATCGGCACGCGCGCCAAGGGCCGCCTGGACGCCGAGGACCAGCAGCTGCTGGCGCTGCAGGTGCAGGCCGCGCACAACATGCGCGACACCGTGGACGCGCTGATGCTGCTGGCGCGCTCGACCGTGCAGGCCATGCCGATGGAGCCGCTCGACCTGGCGGCGCTGGTGCAGCAGGTGATCGGCGAACTGCCGCCGCTGGACCGGCGCGCCGAGATCCGCTGGCAGGTGCAGGGTCCGCTGCCGGCGCTGGGCTGCCCGCAGGCGCTGCGCATCGTGCTGCTGAACCTGCTGGGCAACGCCGCCAAGTTCACGCGCCAGGTGGCGGCGCCCTGCATCGACATCGACGGCAGCATCGACGCCGACGACCGCCTGCGCGTGCGCGTGCAGGACAACGGCGCCGGCTTCGACCCGGCCCAGGGCGCACGGCTGTTCCAGCCCTTCCAGCGCCTGCACGCGGGCGAGGAGTTCCACGGCACCGGCATCGGCCTGACGATCGTGCAGCGCATCGTCGAGCGCCACGGCGGCACGGTCGCCGCGCACGGCGCGCCGGGTGCGGGCGCGCGCTTCGAGTTCACGCTCGCACGGCCTGCGTGACGCAGCGCGTGGTGCGCGACAGGCGCGCGCCGTTCAAGCGCTCCCGGCTGCGCCGAGCGGCAGGCAGGCGCCGTGGGGCGGCGGCCGCCGGCGCGGCGCGATCGCCGCCCTCACCAGTCGCGCAGCCGCGTGCGCAGCCGCGCGATGCTCTGGCTGTGCAGCTGGCACACGCGGCTCTCGGTCACCTTCAGCACGGCCGCGATCTCCTTGAGATTCATGTCGTGCTCGTAGTACATGCTCATCACGAACTGCTCGCGCTCGGGCAGGTTCTTGATGGCGTCCACCAGGGCCTGGCGCATGCGCATGTCCTGCAGGCGGCCCAGCGGATTGGCCTCCTCGTCGGCGACGTGGCGGTCGAGGTAGTCGTCGTCGCCGTCGTCGCCGCTCATGTCTTCCAGGTAGATCAGCTGGGTGCCACGCACCTTGCCCAGCAGTTCCTGGTACTCCGTCAGGCTCAGGCCCATCTCGCGCGCGATCTCGGTCTCGTTCGGCGCGCGGCCCAGGCTCTGCTCGAGCTTGTGCACCGCGGTCTCGATGCTGCGCTGGTGGCGGCGGTCGCCGCGGCTCATCCAGTCGTTGCCGCGCAGCTCGTCGAGCATGGCGCCGCGGATGCGCTGGGTGGCGAAGGTCTCGAACTGCACGCCCTGGCCGGCGTCGAAGCGGCTCAGCGCGTCCGACAGGCCGATCATGCCCACCTGGATGAGGTCGTCGAGTTCGACGTTCGCGGGCAGCTTGGCAATCATCTGGTGCGCGAGGCGGCGCACCAGCGGGCTGTATTGCTTCAGCAGCGCGTTGGCGTCGAGTTGTCCCTTGGCGGTGTACATGCGTGTGGCCTTCTTGTGCTTGGCGTTCGGGTCGTGCGGTGCGGTGTGCGGGTGCGTCAGTTCGCGCCCAGCGAGGCGGCACGGGCCGCCATCACCATGCCGGGCAGCGGGTCGTCGGCCAGCGTCAGCTGGGCGGCGAGCAGGCGGTCCAGCGCCATGTCGGGCGTGTCGGGCGCCGTGGACGGGTCCACCACGGCCCAGTCGTGCAGCACCGCGCCCAGGAAGCCGTCGGCGCAGCCGGCAAGGCTGCTGGCGATGCTGGGCACGCGCTTGCTGCGCCGCGGCGCGGCGATCAGCAGGTCGAATGTCATCAGGCTGCAGCGCTGCGCCAGCAGCTTGCACGCGGCGTAGGCGTGCTTGAGGCTCTCGGCGTGGTCGGCACCCAGCAGGATGGGCCGCGCCGGCCGGCGCATGAACATGCGCGCCAGGTCGGTGGCGTTGGCGTGCAGCAGCACCACGTCGGCCTGCGGCGCCGCCTGGCTCAGCGTGTCCAGGAAACTGGCGGCCGATCCGCGCGTGTCCACGTGCTGCAGCGGCAGCCCGCGGGCCGGCAGGTAGGCCACGTGGTCGCTGAGCGTCTCCACGCAGGAGGCCACGTCCAGCAGCGCCATCTCGTTGGGCAGCGGCGCGGTGTCTGCGGCGTCGACCACCAGCACGCGCTGGCCGCGGGCCGCGAACGACGCGGTGACGTGGTCGAGCAGCGCGCCCGAGGCGGCCACGTGCGGGTTGGCGGCCAGCGGCACGAAGCGTTGGCGCGTGCCGGCGAACAGGCGGCGCAGGCCGTCGGCCTGGTCGAGCGGCGCCGGGGCGGAAGGGGCGTAGAAGTCGCGCATCGCAGCCGGCCTCAGATGCGGGCCGCCGCGGCCTTGTGGCCGTTGTGGGCCAGCGGCGTGGCGGCGAACACCAGGTTCATGTCGCTGCTGTCCATGCGCCAGGCGGCGCTGCCGCCGGCGCGCAGCGAGCGCTGCACCAGCGCGTTGGCCGACAGGCGGTGCCAGTCCTCGGGCACACGCTGGCCGTTGGCGATGGCCACCACCTTCAGGCGGTGGCGGATCATCGCGTCCAGCGCCGGGGCCAGCTTCACGGCCTCGTCGATCTTGCTCAGCACCACGCCGTGGCAGGCGGGCGCGTTGTAGGCGGCCAGCACCTCCTCGATGGTCTCGCCCTGTGACGCGGCGTTCACCACGAGCAGCTTGCGGATCGCGCGGTGCGACAGCATCTCCAGCAGCTCGCGGGTGCGGGCGTCGCGCTGCGCCATGCCGGCGGTGTCGATCAGCACCATCTTCTTGGCGCTCAGCAGTTCCAGCAGGTCCTCCAGGCTGGCGCGGTCGTGTGCGGTGTGCACCGGCACGCCCAGGATGCGGCCGTAGGTGCGCAGTTGCTCGTGGGCGCCGACGCGGTAGGCGTCGAGCGTGATCAGGCCCAGGTTGGCCGCGCCGTGGCGCGTGGCGAAGGCCGCGGCCAGCTTGGCGGTGCTGGTGGTCTTGCCGACGCCGGTGGCGCCGATCATCGCGTAGACACCGCCCTGCTCCTCCAGCGCCGGCTCGCGCTCGCCGGTGTGCAGGTTGCGTTCCAGCACGCCCGAGGCCCAGGCCGTCTCGTCGACCTCGCCCGGCAGGCTCTCGACCAGCTTGCGGATCAGCGACGGCGACCAGCCGGCGTCGAGCAGCTTCTGCGTCAGCGTGGCCTGGCGCGGCTGGCGCTGCAGCTTCTCCATGAAGGCCAGCGCACCGAAGCGCTGCTCGATCAGGCCGCGCATCGAGCGCAGCTCGTCCATCATCGCGGCCTGGTCGCGGGTGTTGGCCGCGGCGGGCGCGTCGGCCAGCACGGGCGCCGCAGGCACGGCAGGCATGGCAGCGGTGCGCGGCGCAGCGGCGGCACCCGGCACGCGGATCTCCTCGCGCAGCACCGGCGGCTCGCGGCGGGCCGGCGCCTCGGGCGCGCGCTGGGCCGCCATGCGGGCGCGGGCGGATTCGATCGACGACACCGCCGGCTGGCGCGGCGCGGCGTTGTTCTGCTCGGCTTCGAGTTCGGCCTGGCGGCGCTTGAGCATGCGCTCGCGCACGTAGTCCTGGAACGACAGCGTGCTCATCTGCAGCGCCTCGACGTCCTGGTCCACGGCGCCGGCGTCCAGGCGCGGTTCCTGGCGCGCATCCATGCGCGGCTCGATGCGGCCTTCGCTGTGCTGGGCCTGCGCGCGCTGCGTCAGCGTGCGTGCCAGCGGGCCGTGGCGCGGCGCTTCCACCACCGGGGCGGCGGCGCCCACGCGTTCGAGCTGCTGCACGCTCTCGGGGGCCATCGCCAGCACCTCCACGCCTTCGGCGCAGGGGCGGGTCGACATCACGACGGCATCGTCGCCGAAGGCCTGCTTGACCAGCGCGAGCGCGTCGCGCGAGGTGCGGGCGGTGAAGCGTTTGACGTTCATGCGTGGCTTCCGATGATCGACCCGATGCGGATCGAATGCGTTTCAGGGATCTCGCTGTGGCCCAGCACCTTCAGGCGCGGGGCGGCACGGCGCAGCAGCCGCGCCATCGGAGCGCGGATCATGTCGGGCACCAGCAGGCACGCGGGCAGGCCCAGGTCTTCCTGGCGGCGCGTGGTGCTGGCAGCGCTCTTGGTCAGCGTGTCGGCGACGCCCGGGTCCAGCGCGGCGCCGTGCGGCGAGGTCAGGGCCTGCGTCACCAGGCGCTCCAGCTCGGGCTCGAGCGCGATCACGTCCAGTTCCTTCGTGGCGCCGTAGATCTGCTGCACGATGGCCGGGGCGAGGTGGGTGCGGATGCGCTTGACCAGCTCGCCCGGGTCGGTGACGGTGGCGGCGTGCTCGGCCAGGCATTCCACGATGCTGCGCATGTCGCGGATGTGCACGCCCTCTTCCAGCAGCAGCTGGAGGACCTTCTGGAGCGTTGCGATGCCGACCATCTTGGGGACCACGTCTTCGATCAGTTTGGGAGCCAGCCGGGTGACGTGCTCCACGAGTTGTTGCGTCTCGACGCGGCCCAGCAACCGGGCTGCGTTCACTTGCATCAAGTGTGAAAGATGGGTCGCCACGACGGTCGCGCAATCAACGACCGTAAATCCGGCCATTTGGGCCATCTCGCGGTGGCGCTCCTCGATCCACACCGCGGGCAGGCCGAAGGCGGGATCGGTGGTCCTGGTGCCGGGCAGCTGCTGCGTCGCGCCGCCGGGGTTGATGGCCAGCAGCTGGCCCGGGAAGGCCTCGCCTTCGCCGACCACGGCGCCGCGCAGCGTGACGCGGTAGACGCTGGGCTTGAGCTCCAGGTTGTCGCGGATGTGCACCGGCGGCGGCAGGAAGCCCACGTCCTGCGCGAACTTCTTGCGCACGCCCTTGATGCGCGCCAGCAGGTCGCCCTGGCGCGCCTTGTCCACCAGCGCGATCAGGCGGTAGCCCACCTCCAGGCCCAGCGTGTCCACCGGCGCCAGGTCGTCCCAGCTGGCTTCGGCGTTGGGCTGCGCGGGGTCGTCGCCGGGCTTGCGCTCGGGCTCGGCCGCCGCGCGTGCCTTCTTCTTCATCATCTGCCAGGTCAGCAGCGCCAGGCCGCCGCCGATGAGCAGGAACACCAGGTGCGGCATGCCCGGGATCAGCCCGAGCGCCATCACGATGCCGGCGGTGATGCCGAGCGCCTGCGGCGAGTCGAACACCTGCGCGCGGATCTGCGTGCCGATGTCCTCGTCCTTGCCGACGCGCGAGATCACCATCGCCGAGGCCACGCTGATCAGCAGGCCCGGGATCTGCGCCACCAGCGCGTCGCCGATGGCGAGCAGGATGTAGCTCTCGGCCGCCTGCGCCGCGCTCAGCCCGTGCATCGCCATGCCGATGATCAGGCCGCCGACGATGTTGATGAACAGGATCAGCAGGCCGGCCATCGCGTCGCCGCGCACGTACTTGCTGGCACCGTCCATCGAGCCGAAGAAGTCGGCTTCCTCGCCCACTTCCGAGCGGCGGCGGCGCGCCTCCTTCTCGTCGATGAGGCCGGCGTTGAGCTCGGCGTCGATCGCCATCTGCTTGCCGGGCATCGCGTCGAGCGTGAAGCGCGCACCGACTTCGGCGATGCGCTCGGCGCCCTTGGTGACGACGATGAAGTTGATGACGACCAGGATCGCGAACACGATCAGGCCGACCGCGAAGTTGCCGCCGATCAGCGCGTGGCCGAAGCTCTCGATCACCTGGCCGGCGGCACCCGGGCCGTTGTGGCCTTCCAGCAGCACCACGCGCGTGGAGGCCACGTTCAGGCTCAGGCGCAGCAGCGTCGTGACCAGCAGCACGGTGGGCAGCGCCGCGAAGTCCAGCGGCTTGACCATTTGCGCCGAGACCATCACCACCATCAGCGCCAGCGCGATGTTGAAGGTGAACAGCAGGTCCAGCACGAAGGGCGG
The DNA here is from genome assembly GCF_049810355.1 of Rubrivivax soli. Classification (GTDB taxonomy): domain Bacteria; phylum Pseudomonadota; class Gammaproteobacteria; order Burkholderiales; family Burkholderiaceae_C; genus Rubrivivax. The sequence goes on along the minus strand of NZ_CP187368.1, from coordinate 4,969,866 downwards.
CAGCGGCAGCACCATCATCGACAGCATCAGCACCACGAACAGCGGCAACGTCAGCATCTTGGCCGCGGCCGCGTTGGGGCCGAACCAGGCGTTCAGCCTGTGCATCAGGTCGTTCACGGCTCAGGCTCCGTCTTCGGGGGGGTGGCCGCGGTGGCCGGCACGGGGTGCAGCGGGTCCATGCCGTCAGGCACCTGCACCTGCGGCTGCGGCGTCGTCATCGGGCGGCCCGCGGCCATGGCCGCGCGCAGCTGGAACACCCAGGCCAGCACCTGGGCCACGGCCGAGAACAGCGCGGCCGGGATCTCCTGGTCGATCTCGGCGTGCTTGTAGAGCGCACGCGCCAGCGGCGGCGCCTGCAGCACGGGCACCTTCGCGCCCTGCGCGGCGTCGCGGATCTTGAAGGCCAGCAGGTCGGCGCCCTTGGCCACCACGCGCGGCGCGCCCATCGTGGCCTCGTCGTACTTCAGCGCCACGGCGAAGTGGGTGGGGTTCATCACCACCAGATCGGCGCCGGGCACGGCGGCGATCATGCGGCGGTTGGCCAGCTCGCGCATCTTCGCCTTGATCTTGCCCTTGACCTCGGTGTTGCCCTCGACGTCCTTGTGCTCCTTCTTCGCCTCCTGCACGCTCATGCGCAGCCGGCGCAGCAGCATCTGGCGCTGCAGCGGCACGTCCACCAGCGCGAAGGTGCCCAGCGCCAGCAGCAGCAGCAGCAGGCCGCCCTGCAGCAGCGCGCCGGCCTCGGCCAGCGCCGCCGGCAGCGGCAGCGCGATGAGCCCGGCGAAGGCCGGCAGCTGCGCCTTCAGGTACATGGCGCCGATGGCGCCCAGCACCAGCGCCAGCAGGCAGACCTTCAGCGTCTCGACGAGCTGCTGCTTCGAGAACAGCCGGCCGATGCCGCTGATCGGGTCGAACTTCTCGAACTTGGGCTCCAGCGGCTTGAGCGTGAAGTTCCAGCCGCCCGACAGCACGCTGGCGGCCACCGCCACCAGCGCCACCACGGCGCCCAGCGGCACCACGGCCAGCAGCATCTGGAAGGTGGAATGCGACAGGCGCTCGGTCATCGCGCCCGGGCGTGCCAGCGCCGTGGCGTCGAAGCGCAGGCCGTCGGTGAGCAGCAGCGACAGCCAGGCCGTGAACGTGGGCGCGAAGGCGATCAGCAGCGCCACGCCGGCGCCCACCGCGGCCAGGTGGCCGAGGTCACGCGAGCGCGCCACCTGCCCGTCTGCACGGGCCTTCTGGATCTTGCGCTCTGAGGCGGGTAGGTTGCGGTCCTGGGCGTCGTCGGCCATGGTCTGTGGGGCTCTGGAATGAGCCCTGCCATGGTGCCGGTGCGGCGCCGCGACTTGAGTCGGATAAGAGGGTGTTTCCCGGGCGTGCTCCGCGCCCGGGTGCGGGCTTCAGGCCCGTGGCGGGCCGGCCTCGGTCAGGACGCGACGAGGATTCAGTCAGGCCTGACGAACGGCAGCGCCGCCGCCTTGCGGTCGCTGCCGCGGCGCGTGCGCAGCACGGCCTCGAAGGCCTGCTGCGCGCCGTTGGAGACGGCCGTCATCAGGCCCAGCATGTCTTCGATCGAATGCGCATCGGCGTCGCGCCGGAACTGCTTCACGGCCTGCGCCAGCACCGGCCGCGGCACGCCGGGGTGGGTAGCCAGCAGCGCGAACACGGCCCCGAAGAGCGTCGGGTGCATGCCGCACACGGCCTCGATGCGCTGCAGCGCGGCGCGGGGCTCGGAGACGCTGCCGGGCGCGAGCCAGGCGAGATCGGGCGCTTCGCTGATGGCCGTTGCGGCCTCGTCGGCGCCCGACATCTCAGAACCCGAGGCTGGCCAGCAGGTCGTCGACCTCGCCCTGGTTCGTCACCACGTCGGTGCGCCCCTCGGCGTTCACGACCGGGCCCGCCAGCACGTTGGGGTCGACCTTCTCGCGCTGGTCCGGCGGCACCACCTGCACCAGCAGCTTGACGAGGCTGTCCTCCAGGTCGTTGGCCAGCGTCACGACCTTGGCCACCACCTGGCCGGTGAGGTCGTGGAAGTCCTGCGCCATCATGATGTCGGTCAGGTGCGTGTCGATGACGGCGGTGCGCTGCTCGATGTCCTGCACGAAGTTCAGCACCGCACCCGAGGCCACGGCCTTCACCGGATCGGCGACGATGAGCTTGCCCATCTGGCGCGTCGACTCGGCGATGCTGGCGTGCTCGGCCTTGGCCTGGTCGACCGAGTTCAGCACCTTGTTGGCGGCGTCGGCGGTCTTGCTGGCGATGTAGGTGAGGCGGCTGCGCGCGTCGGGCAGGCCGTCGGTCGCGACCTGCAGCTTGGGCATCACGCCGAGCTGCTGCATCGTGTCGTGCAGCAGCCGCGTGATCGAGCCGAGCTGCTGGAACACCTCCGGCGACACGGACAGGGGCTCGGCAGGTTTCAAGGCGCCGATGTCTTCCATCTTCATGTGGTTCTCCCTCGTTCAGGCCGTGGCGGCCAGCTTCTGCAGGATCTTCTGGACCTTTTCCTCGAGCGTGGCTTTCGTGAACGGCTTGACGATGTAGCCGGCCGCGCCGCTCTGCGCCGCCAGCACGATGTCTTCCTTGCGCGCCTCGGCCGTGACCATCAGCACCGGGATGTGCTTGAGGCTGTCCTCGGCCTTGATCGCCTTCAGCAGGTCGAAGCCGTTCATGTTGGGCATGTTGATGTCCGACACCACGAAGTCGAACTTCTGCGACTTCAGCATGTTCAGCGCGATGGCGCCGTCCTCGGCCTCGTCGGCGTTGTTGCAGCCCATCTCCTTGAGCAGGCCGCGCACGATGCGTCGCATGGTCGAGAAGTCGTCGACGATCAGGAATTTCAGGTCGGTGGCGTTGCTCATGGGCATGAACCTCAGATATGGCGGGCTGAAGGGGTTATCGGTTGCGACGGGGTGGACTTGAATCAGCGTGTGCCGATCTGCGGCGCCAGGCTCGGCGCGATGTCCGGCGCTTCGTTGTCGTCGGCCGAGACGGTGTCGGGCGCGGTGCGGAAGAAGCGGTCTTCGGCCTCGCGGTTCATCACGATGATGCTGATGCGGCGGTTGCTCGGGGCCAGCGGGTCCTGGCGGTCGAAGGGGGAGCTCGCGGCCAGGCCCTGCACGCGCAGCACGTGGTCGTCGGGCATGCCGCCGGTGATGAGCTCGCGGCGCGAGGCGTTGGCACGGTCGGCCGACAGCTCCCAGTTGCTGTAGCCGCGTTCCCCGCCGGGGAAGGGCTGGGCGTCGGTGTGGCCCTCCAGCGTCAGCCGGTTCGGCACTTCGGCCAGCACGCTGCCGATGTCCTGCAGCAGCTCGCGCATGTAGGGCTGCACCACGGCGCTGCCGCTCGGGAACATGGGCCGGTTGTCGGCGTCGACGATCTGGATGCGCAGGCCGTCGCGTGTCATGTCCAGCCGCAGCTGCGACTTCAGCGCCGCCAGCCGCGTGTTGCCGTTGATCTTCTGCTCGATCTTCTTCTTCAGGTCTTCCAGCCGCGCCACCTCGGCGCGGATCTGCTCCTGCTTCAGCGCCTGCAGGTTCACGGTGCTGCGCTGCGCTTCGATGTCGCCGCGCTTGACCTGGCCGTTGGTGCGCGTGATGTCCTGGCCGCCGCCCTTGATGACGTGCGACGAGTCGCCGGCACCGGTGCCGCTGGACAGCAGCGAGATCTTCAGCGGCGTGCCGAAGTAGTCGGCCAGCCCCTTCTTGTCGCCTTCGGTGGTGCTGCCCAGCAGCCACATCAGCAGGAAGAAGGCCATCATCGCCGTCACGAAGTCGGCATAGGCGATCTTCCACGCGCCCCCGTGGGCGGCATGGCCGCCCTTCTTGACGCGCTTGATGATGATCGGCTGCAGCTTCTTCGCATCCCCAGCCATTTACGCCCCCCCCCGTAGCGCCTGCGGCGCTCCCCCCGAGGGGGGCGACGCTGGTGGACCGGCAGAGCCGGATCCACGGCGTCCGCTTGATGCGCGTGCTGCTTCATTTCTTTTTCACGTGAGCTTCCAGCTCCGTGAACGACGGGCGGTCACCGGAATAGAGCACCTTGCGTCCGAACTCGATGGCCACCTGCGGGGCGTAGCCCTGCATGCTGGCCAGCAGCGTGGTCTTGATGCACTGCAGTTCCTTGCTGCCTTCCTCGACCTTCTGCTCCAGCAGGCCGGCCACGGGCTCGGCGAAGGCATAGGCCAGCAGGATGCCCAGGAAGGTGCCGACCAGGGCCGAGCCGATCATCGCGCCCAGCACCGCGGGCGGCTGGCCCACGCTGCCCATGGTCTTCACGACGCCCAGCACGGCAGCCACGATGCCGAAGGCCGGCAGGCCGCCCGCGATGCGCTGGATGGCCGCCACCGGCGCATGCGCCTCGTGGTGGTGGGTCTCGATCTCGCTGTCCATCAGCGACTCGATCTCGTGCGCGTTCAGGTTGCCCGAGACCATCATGCGCAGGTAGTCGGTGATGAACTCGGTGACGTGGTGGTCGTTGCCCACGGCCGGGTACTTCTGGAACAGCGGGCTGGAGTGCGGGTCCTCGACGTCCTTCTCGATGGACATCAGGCCTTCCTTGCGCGCCTTCTGCAGGATGTCGTACATCAGCGCCAGCAGTTCCATGTAGCGCGCCTTGGTGTACTTGCTGCCCTTGAAGCACGAGATCGCGCCGGCGATGGTGGCCTTCACCACCTTCATCTGGTTGTTCACCAGGAAGGCGCCCAGCGTCGCGCCGCCGATCATGGCCATTTCCCAAGGCAGTGCCTTGAGGATGGGGCCCATGTTGCCGCCGTGGGCGATGAACACCCCGAACACGCAACCGAGCACGACGACCCAACCGATGATGACGAACATATGTGGTGGACTTCTGTGGCGCACCGGCCCGCGAAGGCGGACGGTGTCTGCAGTCGTTATCGGCGCGGGCCGCGCGTGGTTGAGCGCGTTTGTGGGCCGCTGGGCGCGCCCAGGCGGTACAGCCACACCGGGCGCTGGCCCGGCACGGCGTGGCAGGCAGTGGCGGTGCGCCCCGGCACCTCGAACTCCAGGCTCGCGAGCCAGCTGCCCGGCGCCATCTCGGCCTCGGCCTTGGCCAGCGCGCGCGCCATGCTCTCGGGGCGCTGGAACAGGTAGACCAGATCGACACCGGCCCACGACGCGGCCCACATGTCGCCGCGCGCGATCTGCGCGCCGGGGCAGCGCCGCGCCGCCAGCCAGGCCAGCGGCCGGCTGAACTCGAGCCCGCGCAGCCGCGCCCGCGGCCACACGGCACGCAGGGCCTGCAGCCCGTGGCCGAGGCCGCAGCCGGCATCCAGCACCACCGCGCCGGGCGCCAGCGCGACGCTGCGGTCCAGGCCCTGCAGGGCCGCGGCGGGCGTGGGGAAGAACGGTGCGTCGCGCCACGCGCGCAGCGGGTAGGCCAGCAGCAGCGGCAGCGCGGCCAGTGCCCACAGCCAGGGCGGCAGCGCCGGCAGCGCGCCCAGCGCCAGCGCCGACAGCGGAAAGCCCGCGGCCGTGAGCATGCGCCGCCAGCGCCCTGCTGCCAGCAGCGCCACGGCAGCGGCAGCCAGCGCGGCCAGGGCGAAAGCCGCGGCAGCCGGCAGCCCGGCATGTCCGCCCGCGGCGAACAGCACCCAGGCCAGCAGCCAGGCGAACAAGGCGGGCAGCGGCCAGGGCGGGCGCCGCAACAGCGTCAGGGGCATGGGGGCAGTGTGGAGCGGCAGGCTGCGGTGCAAGGCGCGGAACAGCGCGGCAATGGCGCACCAAAAAAAAAGCGGGCCCGTTGAGGGACCCGCTGCAAAGCACAGGAATCTGTGCCAGGAGGAGACAAGCAATGAAAAAACGATCGGTACGTCTGGTGTATCGGCCCCGGGCCTCGCCGCCTTGAGCCGACCGCGGCCGACGCCAGCCGCGACAACGCCAACAAAGTCTCAGTGCGTGTGTTCGGCAGCGTCGCGGCCGCCCAGGTGCAGGCCGCCGGCCAGCTTGCCCTTGCCGGCACGCGCCGGCGGGTTGCACAGACCGCACACGTAGTGGCGGGCGATCTCGTGCGGGTGGCTGACGTAGTGGCCGCCGCACTTGCTGCAGGTGGTCATCGTCAGCATGCCGTTGTCGACGAACTTCACCAGACGCCAGGCCCGCGTCACGCTCAGCAGCGGCTCCAGTCCCTGCGCCTGGATCTGCTCCAGGTACAGCTGGTAGGCCTTGATCACGGTGTCGATCTCGTCGAGCGCCGCGGTCTTGTTCAGGTACTCGTGGATGTTCAGGAACAGGCTGGCGTGGATGTTGGGCTGCCAGGTCATGAACCAGTCGGTGGAGAACGGCAGCTGGCCCTTGCTCGGGCTCTTGCCCGAGACCTCCTTGTACAGGCGCAGCAGGCGCTCGTAGCTGAGGTCGGTTTCGCTCTCCAGCACCTGCAGCCGGGCGCCCAGGTGGATCAGCGTGACGGCACGCTCGATCTGCCTGGCTTCGGTGAGGATGCTCTTGTTGCGGGCCATGGTCGTTCTCCTGATTTGTTGTGTGTGTGGTCGGCAGCGCGTGGGGTCAGGCTGCTTCTTGATGGCGGCCGGCCATCAGGATGGAGGCATGCAGGCGGGAGACGCCGTCGTTGGACGCGCTCTTGCCGTGGCTGGTGAGCAGGCTCCAGACGATGTCGTCGTCCATGCGGAAGCGGCACAGCAGCGTGTTGCCGGTGGCGATCTTCATCATCTGCGCCGGGGTCAGCGTGTTGATCAGCGTGGCGGTCTCTTCGCTGACGCCCAGGCGGAACAGGGCCTGCTCGCGGTCGGTGCGGATCAGGCTCTGCGCCAGCATCAGGTACGAGAGGTTGGCTTCACGGATTTCGGCGAGGATCTGGTCGGCGTTCATGGCTGGCTCCGGGGTCTGTGTGTTGCTGGGGTGTCGCGGTGTGATACGAACTGTAGGGAAACGAACTGGACGGCAACATCAGCCCAGTTCCGTGGCTTCAGTCCCGCTTCTTCCAATGGCCTTGTCAGGCAAATTCCTACAAGCGGGTGCGGGCGCTCACCCCGGGCGGCGACAACAGGGCCGGCTTCGCGCCGCATTTCGGGCCTTCTTCGCGGGGGCCGCTGCCTAGACTGGCCGCACGCCGAAGGGGCGTCTTTCATGGTGGAAGACGGCTGCTCCCGACCCGGCGGCAGGAGACCCCCCGCGATGGACACCCTGATCGTCGGCGCCGGATTCGCCGGTGCAGTGACGGCGCGCGAACTGGCCGAGGCCGGCGAGCGCGTGCTGGTGATCGACAAGCGCCCGCACATCGGCGGCAACGCGTTCGACCGCCTCGACGCCGACGGCGTGCTGGTGCACCAGTACGGGCCGCACATCTTCCACACCAATAGCGAGCGGGTGTTCGCCTACCTCTCGCGCTTCACCGGCTGGCGCCCCTACGAGCACCGCGTGCTGGCCGTGCCCGACGCCGCCACCGGCGCCGCGTACCCGCTGCCGATCAACCGCACCACGCTCAACCGCCTGTACGGGCTGGACCTCGACGAGGCCGGCGCCGCGGCTTTCCTGGAGCGCGTGCGCGAGCCGAAGGACCCCATCCGCACCAGCGAGGACGTGGTGCTGAACTCGGTGGGCCGCGCGCTGTGCGACGCCTTCTTCCGCGGCTACACGAAGAAGCAGTGGGGACTGGACTTGAGCGAGCTCGCCGGCGGCGTGGCCGCGCGCATCCCCACGCGCACCAACGACGACGACCGCTACTTCACCGACCGCTTCCAGGCCATGCCCGACCAGGGCTACACGAAGCTGTTCGAGCGCCTGCTCGACCACCCGAACATCCAGGTGCGCACGGGCATCGCGTACCAGCAGATCGTCGCCACGGCCGACTGCCGCCGCACCGTGTTCACCGGCCCCATCGACGAGTACTTCGGCCACCGCTACGGCGCCCTGCCCTACCGCAGCCTGCGCTTCGAGCACGCGCACCTGCCCGGCGTCGCGCAGCACCAGCCGGTGGGCACCGTGAACTACCCGAACGACCACGCCTACACGCGCATCACCGAGTTCAAGCACCTCACCGGCCAGCAGCACGCGGGCACGAGCATCGTGCGCGAGATCCCCTGCGCCATGGGCCCCGGCAGCGACCCGTACTACCCGATCCCGAACCCGGCCAACGAAGCGCTGTTCAAGCGCTACGAGGCCCTGGCCGAGACCGAGAGCGACGTCGTCTTCATCGGGCGCCTGGCGCAGTACCGCTACTACAACATGGACCAGGTGGTGGCCGCAGCGCTCGCCACCAGCCGCCAGCTGATCCACAGCGGCGAGGCCGTCGCGGCCTGAGTCCCCCCGAAGCAAGCACCCAAGGACACCCGGCCATGAAGCCCTTCCTCGCCCTCTTCCGCGCCGGCCCGAGCTCGCTGCACCCACATGCCGTGCAGCGCCTGGCCGAACAAAACTTCGACTACGCGCTGTCGTGGTTCGGCGACACGCCGCCGCAGCACGCCGAGGGCGCCGTCTTCGTGCACCACGTGAAGGGCGCGAAGTGGCCGGGCCTGGAGCAGACGCTGCTGGCGCACTGGGACCAGATCCAGGCCTACAGCCACGTCTGGCTGCCCGACGACGACCTGCTGTGCGTGCCCGAGCAGGTCTCGCGCATGTTCTCGATCTGCAGCGACCTGCACCTGGACCTGGCGCAGCCCGCACTGACGCCCGACTCGTACTTCACGCACGTCGCGACGCTGCAGCACGCCGCCTTCCAGCTGCGCTTCACGAACTTCGTCGAGATCATGGCGCCGGTGCTGTCGGCCGACCTGCTGGCGCGCGTGTTCCACACGCTGAAGAACCAGATCAGCGGCTTCGGCCTCGACGCCGTGTGGCCGCGCTACTCGCGCATGGGCCGTGTGGCCATCATCGACGACACGCCGGTCAAGCACACGCGCCCGGTGGGCGGCCCGAACTACAAGTTCAACAAGGCCGCGGGCCTGGCCCCGGCGCACGAGGACTGGCTGGTCTCGGCCGGGAGTTTCGTGGAGACGCCGGCGGACTTCCACATCAACTTCGGCGGCCTGCTGCAGAACGGCGACACGCTGTGCATCGGCGACGAGCGCGCCGAGATCGACCGCATGCTGGGCGTGCTGATGCAGTCGCTGCAGGGCGTGACCATCAGCCCGCTGCAGCTCACGCGCTACCTCTCGAACCACTTCCACTACTGGGCCGGCTCGGAGTTCTTCGGCCGCACGCGCTACCCGCGTGCGCTGCTGCGCGTGGTGCTCAACCGCGAGCTCGCCGGCACCGGCATCCGCTTCCCCAGCCCGACCGAGGCCGCTGCGCAGCAAGGCGCCGCCGAGCCCGCCGCCCAGTCCCTGGGCCCGCGCTACTCCTGATCACCGCACCCGGCACCCGCCCATGGACACCATGAACAAGCGCTTTCTCGTCGTCGTGCATGCAGGCGTCGCGTCGCTGCACATGCAGTGGCTGGCATCGCCCGTCGCCCGCAACTGGGACCTGATGGTCTGCGACGCCACCGGCGGCACCCACCGCCAGGCCAGGCAGCACGACGGCGTGATCCACGTCGAGCGCAGCGGCGTGCGCTGGGACACGCTGGCGCAACTGCTGGCCGACACCCACGCGGCCTGGGCCGGCTACGACCACATCTGGCTGCCCGCCGACGACGTGTCGGCCACGGCCGAGGACATCAACCGCCTGTTCGAGATCGCCGCGGGGCTGCAGCTGCCGCTGGCGCAGCCGGCCTTCACGGCCGACAGCGCGGCCGTGCACCCGCTGGCGCTGCACAACGCAGCCTTCGCGCTGCGCTACACGAGCTTCGTCGACGCCGCCGCGCCGCTGTTCGCCCGCGCGCTGCTGGAGCGCGCGCTGCCCGACCTGGCCGGCGGCGACGACGCCAGCCGCGGCCTGCGCTGGCCGCGCCTGCTGGCCGAACCGGCCCGCGAGTGCGCGGTGATCGACCGCGTGCAGGTGCGCCGCAGCGCGCCCGCTTCCGCCACCGGCAGCGTGACGCCGCTGCGCCTGTGCTTCGGCGGCTTCGACGCCGCCGGCCGGCTGCACCACCTGTTCGACGCCGCCGACGACGGCTTCGTCGCCCGGCTGCAGTCCGGCTACGCCGGCCTGCGCGGCAGCGCCGCCGCCGCCCTGCCCGGCGTGCTGCAGGAACTGGCCGCGGCGCGTGCCGAGGTCGTCGGCACCCCGCGCCCGGCCGGCGCACCGGCCGGCGGCCTGCAGCTCACGGTGGGCACCAGCATCGCGCCCAAGGGCGAGGCCAAGCAGCGCCGCGCCATCGCCAGCTGGCGCGCGCTGGGCTTCGACGTGGTGTCGTTCAACAACGCCGACGAGATCCGCCAGCTGCAGCCGCAGTACCCCGAGGTGCGTTTCGTCGAGGTGCATCGCGACGGGCGCGAGCGCACCGGCAAGCCGCTGGTGCGCGTGGACGACGTGTTCGCGTGGTTCCGCGCCAGCGGCCTGCCGCACGGCGGCTTCATCAATTCCGACATCGTGCTGCAGCCGGCCGACGCCGCCGGCTTCCTGGCCGACCTGGCGCGCGACATCCAGGGCGCGCTGGTGTTCTCGCGCCGCGTCGAAGTCGACACGCTGGAGCGGCTGGAAGGCCACTACTACCCGCCGGGCTTCGACGTCTGGTTCTGGGACAGCTGCGTGCTGAAGGCCTACGACCAGGAGACCGACTACTACGTAGGCTTCCCGCACTGGGACTACTACGCGGTGCTGATGCCGCTGCTGCACGGTTTCCCGATCCGCCAGTTCGCGTACCCGGTGGCCTTCCACGAGAAGCACCCGATGTACTACGACGTGATGCGCGACGGCGTGCCCTACGGCCTGAAGACCTTCAAGCTGGTGGTGCCGATGTTCGACCGCATCCCGCGCAAGAACGACCAGATGACGCCGGTGCTGGAGTACTTCCTGAAGCACCAGCCGGGCAGCATGAAGTCGGCCGAGGACAAGCACTTCTACTTCGTCTTCCTGCACGCGCTGGACGCCTGGTTCATCGACGTCATCGACGGCAACAGCGAGAAGCTGCAGGCCCCGGCGCTGCGCCGCGCACTGGCTGCCGCCGGCATCGAACGGCACGACCTGGCCGGCCCGCCGGTGGGCGCTGCGGTGACGCCGGTAATGGCCGACATGCCCACGATGCAGGGCAAGCCGGTGCCCGCCGTCGCGGTCGCACCCGTGGCCCCCGCCGCGCCGCCGGTGCTGTCGGTCATCATCCCCACCTTCAACCGCGCGCCCATCCTGCGGCGCTGCCTGGCGCAGCTGGAGGCGCAGACGCTGCCGGCCGAGCGCTTCGAGGTCATCGTCGTCGACGACGGCTCCAGCGACGACACCGCGCAGGTGATCGCCGCGGCCGGCGTGCAGCACGAGCGCCAGGCCAACCTGGGCCCGGCCGCCGCGCGCAACCGCGGCCTGCAGCGCGCCCGCGGCCAGTGGGTGCTGTTCCTCAACGACGACGCGCTGCTGGAGCCGCAGGCCCTGCAGATCCACCTGGAAGAGCACGCCCGCCGCGGCCCGAAGGCGGCAGTGCTGGGCAGCTTCCCGATGCACCCCGACTTCGTGCGGCTGGACGGCCCGGTGGGCCACTGCCTGAACCACTCGGACCTGGTCTTCGACTACTGGCGCATGGGCCCGGACCAAGCCTACGACCACCACCACTTCTACACCTGCAACCTCAGCATCGCGCGCGCGTTCGTGCTGCGCCACGGCGGCTTCGACGAAGGCTTCGTGCGCATGGGTGCGGAAGACATCGAGCTCGGCCTGCGCCTGCAGCAGGACGGCTGCCAGATCTTCTACCGCCCCGACTGCGTCGCGCACCACGCACACACGCTGGACGCGGCCGGCCTGGCGCGCATGTACCAGTTCCGCGGCAAGGGCGGCGTGCACCTCTTCGTGCGCGAGCCGCGCAAGACGCCGCACTACGCGCAGATGCCGGTGCAGCGCATCGCCGAGTTCCAGGCCCTGCACCAGCGCCTGCAGCCGCTGCTGGCGGCGCTGGACCGCGCCATCACGCGCTACGACGGCCTGCGCTTCGTGGCCACGGGCGCCGAGGGCGTGGCGCTGGACGAGCAGAGCAGCGGCATCGACCTGCGCATGCTGTGGCTGTGGCCCGACGCCGAGATCGAACGCCTGGTGCAGACGCTGACGCAGAACCTGGAGCGCCACGCCGACAACGCAGCGCGCGCCCCGGCCGCCTCGCTGGAGGAAGCCGCCGGCCGCATCTACCCGGCGCTGCAGTTCGTGAAATGGTTCAACGACACGCTGGGCATGATGTCGTCGACCGAGATCCACGGCTACCTTGCCAGCCGCCAGGCCGGGCAGGCCCGGCTGGCAGCCTGACAGCGGCGGTGGCGCCTCGGGCGCCCAGCTTCTACCCCGCGATTTCGTTTTTCGCGGGGTAGAACCGGTAGACTGGCACCGAGAAAGGGATCTCGATGCCCGCCACGCCCCTGTACCGCCGCCTGGAACTCAACTTCCACACCCAGTACGCCGAGGCCAGGGAACGGGCACGCACGGAACCGGACCTGCTTCCAGGCACACCGGGAAGCCTGACGCTGCGAACCATCACGGGACAAGGCTACTGGTACCGACGCTACAAGGCGGTCGCCGGCAAGGAGGTGGAGGATTTCGTCTGTCGTCAGGACGACGATGCTGCCCGGCAAGCGATGCAGCAGCGCATCGATGCGGCCGTCTGGATGCAGTCACAAGTCAGGCAGCTGCGCACGCTCGGGATGCAGGTGGCTGACAAGGACGCCGCGCGGCTGCTCGTGGAACTCCACAACCGGCGGCTCTTCGCTGGTGGCCTGGTCCTCGTGGGCACCATGGCCTACGCCTCCCTGCTGAACGACCTGGGGGCGATTGCCACTGCAGCCAGGACGCAGGACATCGACCTGGCCCGCCGACGGGCTCTGAAGCTGGCCGCGCCGGTGCCATTCCTGGAGACGGTGCAGGCCACGCTGCTGGAATTCTTCCCTGTGCCCGGCCTCGGGCCCGGGGCGCCTTCGATCTCCGTGAAACGGCCCGGAGCCGAAGGCCTGCGCATCGATGTCCTGGTCCCGGGCGAAGACATCGGCGGCATCCAGCCGGTGCCCGAACTGGCCTGGCATGCGCAGGCCGTGCCCTTCTTCGACTACCTGCTGGACGCGCCGCACGCCGGCGCGGTGCTGGCGGGCGGCCACTGCATTCCGGCCAACCTGCCCGACCCTGCGCGTTTCGTCTGGCACAAGCTGTATTCGAGTACCAGGCGGCACGCCGACACGGCCAAGGCGCGCAAGGACTTGCAGCAGGCGGCCGTTCTGGCCGCGGTGCTGGCAGAACTGGACGACGGGGCACTCGAAGAGGCCGCGACGGCGGCGCCCCCAGACGTGCTGCAGGCAGCCCAGACGCGGCTTGCGATGCTGCAGCAACTGCTGGCCGGTCACCCGGCCGCAGCCGACGCGATCACCGCCGTGCTGGTCCGCGTCTGAGTTCAGTACTCGGGCAGCCCGAAGCTGTTGCCGCCGAAGCCGCCCAGCGGCAGCCGTGCGATCGAGCGCGTGAAGAACGAGGTGCAGGTCAGGAAGTCGGCGCCGGGCACCAGGCCCCAGAACGGGATCTGGCGGAAGCCGGCTTCTTCCAGCAGCGTGAACGCGAGGTCGTAGTCGCTGCGGTTGCTGTTGTCGAGCACGATGAAGCCGTCGTGGGCCAGGTGCTCGATGGCGGCGAAGGTGCACAGGCGGCGCGCCATGCCGTCGACGACGACGAAGTCGAAACGGCCGCCGGCGGCCGTGATCTGGTGTGCGTAGGCCTGGAAGGGCTCGTCGGCCAGGCCGCGGCGCACCACGCGCTGCGCGTCGTAGCTCCACTGCGTGCGGCGCTGGCGCGCGAAGAACGGCGCCAGCCGGGCCTGGGCCTCGGGCGCCAGGGGCGCGTCGGCGCCGATGCCTTGCAGCTGCACGTGCGGCAGCAGGCGCGGCCGCAGGCGTTCGCACCACTGCACGTCGTGCTCGACCGCACACACGCGCTGCACATGGGCCTGCCACCACAGCGTGCTGTGGCCGGCGCCGTACTCGAACACGCTGTCGCCGGGGCGCACCACGCGCTGCACGAATTCGATGGCGCCGTAGGTGAACCAGGGCAGCGGCGTGCCGTCGGCGCGCACGGGCGCCTGCTGCGCGCGCGAGCGCAGCCAGCCCGAGGGCTCGAGGAACAGCCGCTGCAGGTCTTCGGCGGGGTGCAATTCGGTGGTGTTCATGCGGCGCAGGCCTCGGCCTGGAGGGCAGGATGGGGGTAGCCGAACGTGGCGCAGTACCACTGGATCTCGGCCTGGGTGTCGGCGGGCAGCGCGCGCCAGGCCGCGGCGTCCAGGCCCGGCTTGGGCCGGCGCACACCCTGGTAGGGCTTGTCGGCGTTCACGGCCGCGGTGTCCAGCACCACGGCGCGGGCCTCGGCGCCGCACAGGGCGGCTTGGATGAGGAATTCGCGCAGCGCCTCGGGCGGGTCCTCGATGCGGAACCACAGCGCCGGCTGTTGCGCCAGCAGGATGCGCATCCACGACGTCACCGACCGCACCGCGCGTTCCAGCGGCGTGGCCAGCGTGTCCAGGTCCAGCCCGGTCAGGCGCAGGATGTGCTGGCGGCGGAAGGCGTAGGACGGCGGCGCGTGTTCGGAGTCCCGCATCACCGACGGCGCGGCGGTGGCCAGGTCGCGCACCGGCACCACCAGGTGCTTCCAGGCGAGTGCGCGGCGCGTGCGCGCGGCGGCGTCGAGCGCGTAGGGGTTGTCGTCGGCGTCCACCGCGAACATCCACGAACTGATGCCGTCGCGGCCCAGCTGCTCGTGGCCCACGTCCAGGCCCAGCTGCCCACACAGTTGCGCGGCGTAGCCGGTGCCGCAGCGCGGGTGACCGGCCACCAGCAGCGGCCGGAAGTGCTTCTTCTTGATGTGCTGGCGCAGCACCTGTTCGTGCTGCGCAGCGCCCGCATGGTCGCCGATGGCGCGCAGGTGCTGCAGGCGCACGGTCTTGGGGTGGATGGTGGAGGCGAACACGCCGTCGGACCACGACAGCTCCGAGGCCATGGGCGGGTACACCGTCCAGGCCTCGCCCGGCAGCGGCGCCAGGCGGTGCTGGTATTCGTCGGCGGTGTGCACGATGCCGCGGTAGCGTTGCAGCAGCGCCGCGGCGTACTCGCGCGTCAGCGCGTGGCAGGGGTTGGCCATCTGCACGCCCTCGTCGGCGCGGTGCAGCGTGGTGGCCTCGTGGTCGGCGCAGCGCGCCCAACCCAGGCGCAGCAGGCAGGGCCGGCCGGGCACGAAGGGCAGCGTGCCCTGCGCCACGGCCTCGGCCATCCAGGCCAGCACGCCGCCGGTGTGCGCGTGCAGGTGCACGTCGTCTTCCAGCACCAGCACGCGCCGCGCCGTGCCCTGGGCGATGTGCTGCCACAGCCGCAGGTAGGTGATGAAGGTCGCCACCTGCGGCGGAATCAAGACGTTGTTGCAGTCGGCGCGGCCGCAGTCGAACCCGCCGCAGCGGAAGCACGACGGGAAGCTGGCGACCTCGCCGCGCGCGTGCGCGGCGGCCACTGCCGGGTCGTCGGCGGCCGTGGCGTCGAAGAAGCTGTAGTCGTGGATGCCCGCGGCCGGCAGGTGCCGGGCGATGTGCGCGCGGCGGTCGGCCGAGCCTGGCAGGCTGACGACGACGACGGCGTCGAACAGCGCCGCCCAGGCCGGGGCGTTGGGCTGCGGCGCGGGGGTCGGGACCGGATCGGCGGGCACAGCAGGAACGGGGCGGATCTTCAGCATGGCGGGGTTCAGTCGAGCGCGCCGGCGCGCAGGCCGTAGCCCAGGCGCTGCACGAGCTGCACGTAGGCGTCTGACGCAGCGGCCTCGGCCTCCAGCGCCACGGCGCTGGCATGGCTGGGCCGCGGCGCGATGGTGGTGCCCGAGCGGCCGCTGTCGCCCGAGACGGCGAAGCCGGCGAAGAAGCGTGCGAAGTGCGGTTCGTAGCGCAGCGCCAGCGCCTCGCACACCAGCTGCATCGCGCGCTGCGGGGCGGCCACGAAGTCTTCGTAGCGCAGCAGCGGCAGGCCCTCGTGCTGGTCCAGGAAGGCCAGGTAGCGCTGGCAGTAGGTGTGCAGCGTGCGCGGCTGGAGGTGCACCCAGCCGTTGCGCGCGAGCGAGGCGTAGCTGTCCAGCGGGTGGCGCACCGTCAGCAGCGACAGCAGCGGCAGCGCGGGCGGCAGCATCTCGCGCAGCGCCGGCCGCACGGCCAGCGCCGCGCCATGGCAGTAGTGGCCGTGCGCGTGGTCGCGCAGCACCAGGCGCAGGCCGTGGCGCACCGCGTGCTGCTGCAGCACCTGCACCTGGGCGCGGAACAGTTCGATGACCAGCGCGTCGCTGGCGCCGCGCGTGCTTTGCCGCGCCAGCGTGACCATGTCGGTGGGCGAGAAGCGCAGCGCCTCGGGCAGCAGCTGCGTGCTGAGCGGGTCGACCTCGCTGAGCAGCTGCACGTTGGGCAGCGCCGCGATGCACTTGCTGATCAGCGTGCCGCCGGTGCAGGCGAAGTGGTGCAGCGTGCGCAGCGGCTGGCCGTGCAGTGCCGCGGCCCCGGCCTCCAGCGCCTGGGCCTGCTGCAGCAGGGCGCTGCGCGCCGCGGGCTCTGCCGCGAGCGTGGTCACGCCGCCCTCGCCGGTGCAGCGGCCAGCGCGCTGACGCTGGCCCCGCCCAGCTGGGCCGCGAGGCCGGCCAGCAGCACGCGCTGGCGTTCGCAGGTGTCCAGCAGCGCGGCGTGGCGCTCGCGCAGGTCGCGCAGGTCGGCTTCGCGCAGGGCCTGCGCGCGCACGGCGGCGGGGTCGGCGGCGCGCTGAGCAGCCACCAGGGTCTGCTCCAGTTCCTGCACGCGCTCTTGCAGCACGGCCAGGTCGGCCTGCAGGGCCTGGGCCATCGGGGCCTCTGCCACCGCGGCAAATGCTGCAGGCGCGACAGGCGCCGGCAGCACGCGGTTGAAGTGCAGGCCGGCACCTTCCGCCGCGCCTGCCAGCGCCTGCTCCAGCAGCAGCGGCACGGCCGCGTGCAGCGGGCCGGCGCCGCCTTCCAGGTGGTTGGCGAGGTAGCGGGCCAGCGCCGTGGCGTCCAGGCCGAAGCTGCTGCACGACGCCAGCACCGCATCCAGCAGCACGCCGCTCCACGCGGGCCGTGCGTCCAGGCACACGGCGTCACCGCTGTCCAGCAGGCCACCCAGGTTCAGCACGCCGGCGGCGGGCACCACGGTGGCGGTGGGCGGCAGCGGGTCGGCGCGCAAGGCCATCGTCGTGGCGTCGACCACGGCCACGCGGCCGGGCCCGGCGAGCTGCGGCCACACGCTGCCCAGCGACGCGGCACAGGCGGGGTCGACGAAGCTGGCTGCGGCGCGCTCCAGCAGCGCGCGCGAGAACACCGGCGCGGCCAGGTCGACATGGGTCGTGAAGCGCAGCTGGAAGGCCCCGTGCTGCCAGGCGACGGGGTGGCTGCAGCGCGTGCCGGGCACGAAGGCCGGCTGCGCCAGCTCCAGGCCGAGCTGCGCGCACACGGCGAAGAGCTGCGCCAGCGTCGCGGACGAGGTGTCCAGGCTGGCGTCGGCCAGCAGCACGTGGCTGCGGCCGGCGACCTGCTCCCAGTGCGTGGCCAGCGTCTGCGCCAGCGCCGGCCACTTCGGCCCGGCGGCGGCGTGCACGAAGGCGGCGCCGGCCAGCTCGGGCTGGGCGGCGCGGCCCGGCAGCGCATCGCCGGCCCAGCTGATGGCGATGTCGACGTCGGCCGAGGCCAGCTGCGCGATGGCCGGCAGGCTGCGCAGGTCGGGGCCGGCGCGGAACAGGGCGAGGAAGGGTTTCATGGCGTCGGTCCCTGCATCAAGCCTTCAGGGCACCAGCGGCGCGGCCGGCAGCGGGGCCGGCGGCAGGCCCTGCTGCCAGCGGCCGACCATGCGCTCGAACAGCGCGGCCAGCTCGCCCGTGAAGCGTGTGTTGTCGAACAGCGCCAGGTCGCGCCGGTTGTCCCACAGGTGGTCGCGCTGGCGCTGCAGCTCGCCGGGTTCGGTGGCCAGGGCCACCGCGCGGGCTTCGTAGTCGGCTTCGTTGTCGACCACGTTGGCGTCCAGGTCCACCGCGTGCAGCAGGCTGGCCGCGACGCGGGCCGAGAAGCTGCGGCCGATCTGCGTCAGCACCGGCAGGCCCATCCACAGCGCGTCGCTGCAGGTGGTGTGCGCGCCGTAGGGGAAGGTGTCGAGGAACAGGTCGGCCTGCGGCAGCCGCGCGAGGTGCTGCAGCGGCGTGACGAAGGGCGCGAACACCAGCCGCGCCGGGTCGAGGCCGCGTTCGGCCGCGCGCTCGCGCAGCGCCTGCTGGATCTCTTCCTGCGGCACCAGCAGCCACAGCAGGCTGCCCGGCACGCGCTGCAGGATGCGGCACCAGCGGTCGAACACCGGCTCGGTGATCTTGTAGCTCTGGTTGAAGCAGGCGAAGACGAAGGCCTCGTCGGGCAGGCCGCATTCGGCGCGCGACAGCGGCTCGGGGTGCTCGCGCTGCTCGTCGGTGGGCTCGTAGCACAGCGGCAGCTGCGCGATGTGCTCGCTGAAGTCGGCGGCGTGTGCCATCGGCGTGAGGATGGGGTCGCCGACCACGTAGTCGATGAAGGGCGCGCCCAGCGTGCTGGGGTAGGCCAGCCACAGCACCTGCACCGGCGCCGGGCGCAGCGCGAACACGCCCAGGCGGGTGTTGGCGGTGTAGCCGCTCAGGTCCACCAGCAGCGCGACGCCGCCGTCGTGGATGGCCACAGCCTGCTCCGCCGCGTTCTTCTCGCTGCAGTCCACGAAGCGGTCGCAGGCCGCCACCATGCGCTGGCGCAGCGCCGAGCCGTCGTCCTTGCCGTGTGAATAGAGATGCACCTCGAAGCGGTCGCGCGGCAGGCGCTCCAGCGTCTGCACCAGCAGCATGCTGGTGGCGTGGGTGCGGAAGTCGGCCGAGACGAAGCCCAGCACGATGCGGCCCTGCGCGATGCGCGCGGCGGCCTGCGGCCAGCTGCGGTGCACGGCGTGCGCGTTGGCGCTGTCGGCATGGGCCTGGATGCGGCGGCCTTCCATTTCGGCAGCCTGCCGGTGCAGGGCCGCGTCGTCGGTCATCGACAGCAGGCAGAACGGGCTGAAGGCCGGTGTCTCGACCTCCGGCTGCTGCAGTGCCAGCGACTGCACCAGGCGCCCGTGGTCCTCGCCCCCCTGCGCCCAGTCGCAGGCCCAGGCCGCGTAGTGCGCCGCGTAGACGGCGGCACCCATGTGCGCGGGCTCCAGGATGGCGACCGTGCGGAAGCACTCGGCCGACTCGCCGTAGCGCTTCAGGTTGGCCAGCGCGTAGCCCAGCTGCAGGTAGGCCTCGGTGTCGGCGGGCTTGGCAGCCAGCACGTTCAGGAAGGCCATCGCGGCTTCCTGCCACTGCTGCAGCGCCATGTGCGTGGCGCCCTGCATCAGCCAGTGGCGCGGCGTGCGCGGCGTGTCGGCGTGCAGCGCGAGCAGGACCTGCAGTGCCTCGGCGTCGCGGTTGTTGGTGCGCAGCAGCTCCGCGGCCATGTGGCAGGCCATCTCGCTGCGCGTGTCCAGGTCGAAGGCGCGGCGGGCGCTGGCCATCGCGTCGCCGGTGCGGTGCAGCTTGCGCTGCGCCGTGGCCAGGTTCAGCCAGTACAGCGGCACGCCGGCCGACAGCTGCGTGGCCTTCAGGAAGTGCTGCGCCGCCTGGGGCAGCCGGCCCTGGCGCATGGCGGTCACGCCGTTGCTCCACTGCTGGTGCGCCGCCGGGCTGCCGCGTTCGGGCGCGCCCTGCGGCGCGGCAGCGGCGCCGACACGCAGGCCGCTGCGCGGCGAAGAGGGTTGCAGGGTCGCGGTGGCGGACATGGGGACTCCGAAGGGGCTGGGCAGGCATCGCCCGCGCACGTTGCACGGGTGTCGGAGAACTTTAGGCATCCGCCCCCGCGGCGATCGGGGCAACAACGCTGCAAAGCGCGTGCAATACGACGCATCGCAGGGGGTCAACTTTCCGGCCTGGCTGCCGCTACCCCCTTCCACCCGATTCAAGTTCCAGATAAGCGGCACCGATACAGCGCTTATCGGAGTTTGCAAACACAGATTCCGTGGTCCGGTTGGCCGGCCGATGTCCCACAGCAGGACGCGTTCAGCGCGCTGCAGGGCTCCACGGTTGACTAGCGCGGGCGGGTCGTTCGGTACGGCGTCGAGAGGCGCCGCATTGAGCACCAGGCAACGGGAAGCAAGGGCACACAACAAGACGTGACCGCGCTTCCGGGATATGCCGGCGCTCTCGCCGGGAACTGGTTCTTCAACTGATTGGAGTGGAAATACATCATGGCTTCGACCATCAACACCAACGTCGCTTCGCTCAATGCACAGCGCAACCTCGGCATGTCGCAGAGCTCGCTGGCGACCTCGATGCAGCGCCTGTCTTCCGGCCTGCGCGTCAACAGCGCCAAGGACGACGCCGCCGGCCTGGCGATCGCCGAGCGCATGAACGCCCAGGTGCGGGGCATGAACGTCGCGGCCCGCAACGCCAACGACGGCATCTCGCTGGCCCAGACCGCCGAAGGCGCGCTGGGCAAGGTCAGCGACTCGCTGCAGCGCATGCGTGAACTGGCGGTGCAGGCCCGCAACGCCACCAACACCGACGCCGACAAGACCTCGCTCGACAAGGAGTTCGGCGAGCTGGCCAAGGAAATCCAGCGCGTGCTGGGCGGCACCACCTTCAACGGCAAGAACATCCTGGGCGCCGACGCCGGCTCGCAGGCCTTCCAGGTGGGCGCCAACACGACGTCGGACGACACCATCGAGATCGCGACCACGCAGCTGACCGCCGACGCGACGATCACCACCGTGGCCGGCACCGACAACACCGGTGCGGGCCGCGCGAAGATCGACTCGACCGCCGACTCCACCACGATCGGCACCGTCATCGACGACATCGACGCCGCGCTGGACACGATCAACTCCGAGCGCGCCACGATGGGTGCCTCGCAGAACCGCTTCGACGCCGTCATCAGCAGCCTGCAGACCAGCATCGAGAACCAGAGCGCCGCGCGCAGCCGCATCATGGATGCCGACTTCGCCAGCGAGACGGCCAACCTCAGCCGTGCGCAGATCCTGCAGCAGGCCGGCAACGCGATGGTCGCGCAGGCCAACCAGCTGCCGCAGCAGGTCCTGGCCCTGCTTCGATGACGCCAGCGCGCGCCGGCCGGACGGGCCGGTGAGCGCGGGCCCGTCGACCGCAGTCTCCGGAACTTGAGCGCCGCTCGCACAGGGCGGCGCTTATTTTTTGAGCACGTGAACCCTCAAGGTCCGTGCGCCAGTCGCCGATACCCAGCACAGGGCGTTTCGTCCAACCCACCCGGGCAGTACCGGACGGGCCGTATCGACTGACCGACTGGAGTGCAACATGGCTTCGACCATCAATACGAACATCGCTTCGCTGAACGCGCAGCGCAACCTGGGCATGTCGCAGAGCTCTCTGACGACATCGATGCAGCGCCTGTCCTCGGGACTGCGCGTCAACAGCGCCAAGGACGACGCCGCCGGCCTCGCCATCGCGGAACGCATGAACGCACAAGTGCGTGGCATGAACGTCGCCGTGCGCAACGCCAACGACGGCATCTCGCTGGCGCAGACCGCCGAAGGCGCGCTGGGCAAGGTCAGCGACTCGCTGCAGCGCATGCGTGAACTGGCGGTGCAATCGCGCAACGCCACCAACACCGATGCCGACAAGGACTCGCTGGACAAGGAATTCGCCGAACTGGCGAAGGAAATTCAGCGCGTGCTGGGCGGCACCACCTTCAACGGCAAGAACATCCTGGGCGCCGACGCCGGCTCGCAGACCTTCCAGGTCGGCGCCAACACCGGCACCGACGACACGATCGACATCGTGACGACGCAGATGACCGCCGACGCGACGATCACCACCGTGGCCGGCACCGACAACACCGGTGCGGGCCGCGCGAAGATCGACTCGACCGCCGACTCCACCACGATCGGCACCGTCATCGACGACATCGACGCCGCGCTGGACACGATCAACTCCGAGCGCGCCACGATGGGTGCCTCGCAGAACCGCTTCGACGCCGTCATCAGCAGCCTGCAGACCAGCATCGAGAACCAGAGCGCCGCGCGCAGCCGCATCATGGATGCCGACTTCGCCAGCGAGACGGCCAACCTCAGCCGTGCGCAGATCCTGCAGCAGGCCGGCAACGCGATGGTCGCGCAGGCCAACCAGCTGCCGCAGCAGGTGCTGGCGCTGCTGCGCTGATGCACGTGCCCGAACGCGCGTAACACGCGCCTCGCACCTCGCAGAACCCCGGTCGGGCACCAGCCCGGCCGGGGTTCTGTTCGTTTGCGGCGGGCTGCGAACTGCGGGGGCAAACCGCCTCATTTCGCCCGATCGCGCCGGCGGCCCCGTTCGCACAATGCATCCATGCGTGAGGTGACTGCAAAGCCCGAGCGCAGTCCGTAACTCACGGCCGGTGCGTATGGCGCCGACGAAGCCATCGCCACCTGAGGAGCACGCAACATGCCGCAGACGATCAACACGAACCTCACCTCTCTGAATGCGCAGCGCAACCTGGCCGCGTCGCAGAGTTCCCTGTCGACGTCGATGCAGCGCCTGTCTTCCGGCCTGCGCGTCAACAGCGCCAAGGACGATGCCGCCGGCCTCGCCATCGCCGAACGCATGAACGCCCAGGTGCGCGGCATGAACGTCGCGGTCCGCAATGCCAACGACGGCATCTCGCTGGCCCAGACCGCCGAAGGCGCCCTGGGCAAGGTCAGCGACGCGCTGCAGCGCATGCGCGAACTGGCGGTGCAGGCACGCAACTCGACGAACTCGGACCAGGACAAGGAGTCGCTGGACAAGGAGTTCGGCGAGCTGGCCAAGGAAATCCAGCGCGTGCTGGGCGGCACCACCTTCAACGGCAAGAACATCCTCGGCGCCGGTGCCGGCACGCAGGCCTTCCAGGTCGGCGCCAACACCACGGCCAACGACACGATCGACATCATCACGACGAACATGTCGACGACGGGTGAGATCACCAGCGTCGCCGGCTTCGACAACCTGGGCACCAGCCGCGCCGGCATCGGCTCGGCCACCGACAGCAGCACGATCGCCACGGTGATCGGCTCCATCGACGTGGCGCTGGACAAGGTGAACTCCGAGCGCGCCACGCTGGGTGCGTCGCAGAACCGCTTCGACGCCGTGATCTCCAACCTGATGACGGCCAGCGAGAACCAGAGTGCCGCCCGCAGCCGCATCATGGACGCCGATTTCGCCGCCGAGACCGCCAACCTGAGCCGCGCGCAGATCCTGCAGCAGGCAGGCAACGCGATGGTCGCGCAGGCCAACCAGCTGCCGCAGCAGGTGCTGGCGTTGCTGCAAGGCTGACCATGCCGCGCGCGGGCCGAGCGCCGGGCCGCCCCAAGCCGGCCCGCATCCCCTAGGGGGATCGTCGAACGACCTCGTTCGACGAGGGGCCCAAGTTTCCATGCACGCCGCACACCTCCGAGGGACGCACCGATAGCGCTCCGGGGGGTGCGGCGTGCGCCATTTCGTCACCTGCGTTTGCATCCCGGCACACCAGCGCGGCTCAAGTCGCGCCGCCGCCGGCCGATACACCGACGAGACACCGAAAGAACCGCCATGGCAACGATCACCTCCACCGGCCTGGGCAGCGGCCTGGACGTCAGCTCCATCGTCAGTGCGCTGATGTCGGTGGAAAAACGCCCGCTGACGCTGATGCAGCAGGCCAAGACCGACCTGAACACGCAACTGTCGGCCATCGGCAAGCTGCAGAGCATGACCTCGGCGATGCGCGACGCGGCCAACACGCTGTCGTCGGTGACGCTGTGGAACCAGACCAAGGCCAGCAGCAGCGACGCCGCCTCGGTCGGCGTGGCCACCGATGCGGCCGCCGCCAGCGGCACGTACAACGTCAACGTGAGCCGCCTGGCCGTGGGCCAGACCATCTCCAGCCGCGCCTTCACGAACGCGCAGAGCACGCTCGGCGAAGGCACGCTGACCATCGAGCTCGGCAGCTGGACCGGCGAGCCCACGCCCACCGGCTTCACCGCCAAGACCGGCGCCACGCCGGTGGCGGTGACCATCGGCCCCGACGACACCACGCTGGAAAAGGTGCGCGACAAGATCAACGCCGCCGGCGCCGGCGTCACCGCCACCATCGTCAACGACGCCAGCGGCGCGCGGCTGGCGCTGCGCTCCAGCGAGACCGGCGCCGAGAACGCCTTCCGCATCAGCGCCAGCGAGACCAGCGACGACGGCGTGGCCGGCGACGGCCTCTCGGCACTGGCCTTCGACGCCGCCGAAGTGGTGCCCGACGGCGGCACCGCGGTGTCGCAGATGCTGCGCAACCAGACCGCGGTGAACGCGCAGGCCACGATCAACGGCATCGCCATCACCTCGGCCAGCAACAAGCTCGAAGGCGTGGCCGACGGCCTGACCCTGACGCTGCTGAAGACGACCACTGGCGACGTCGAGGTCGGCGTCAAGCCCGACGACGACGCCGTGAAGACGGCCGTCACCACCTTCACCAAGGCCTTCAACGACCTGGCGGCCTACATCCGCGACCAGACCAAGTACGACGCCGCCACCAAGACCGGCGGCACGCTGCAGGGCGACCGCACGGCCGGGGGCCTGCAGGCGCAGCTGCGCGGGGTGATCAACGCCGCCAGCACGGCGTCGAGCGTGTTCACGCGGCTGTCGGACATGGGCATCGCGATGAAGGCCGATGGCACGCTGGAGACCAACAGCACCAAGCTCGACGCCGCGCTCGCCAACCGCGCCGAGATGCGCAAGGCGCTCGCCACCGACGGCACCGACCGCGCCGGATCGGGCTTCATGGACCGCTTCCGCGACCTGGGCAACGCCCTGCTCGACACCACCGGCGCGCTGACCACGCGCACCTCCAGCCTGCAGAGCATGATCACGCGCAACCAGAAGTCGCAGGACGCGATGACGCTGCGCCTGGAGCAGACCGAGAAGCGGCTGAACGCGCAGTACCAGGCGCTCGACACCAACATGGCCAAGCTCTCGGGCCTGTCGAACTACCTCAGCGGCCAGTTGGCGTCGATCACGAACTTCAACAACAACTGATCGATCTGACACCGCCCTGATGTCTTCCGAGAGCCGGCCCCGTGCCGGCTCTCTGCATTGGCGCTGTCGAGGGAGAAGCAGGCTGTAAACCGGGTTTCCTCTGCGCTCAAGTGGCCCCACCCCCTGCCGATAAAAACACCAACAACGCTACCCACAGCACCCGCCACCATGTTCAGCACCGCCACAGCGTCGCGCAGTTCGAACCCCTTCGCCAACGTGTACCGGCAGATCGGCACCGAGACCGGCGTCTCCGGCGCCAGCCCGCACAAGCTGGTGGCGATGCTGTTCGACGGCTACATGGACGCCGTGGCACGCGCCCGCGGCGCGATGCGTGCCGGCGACGTGCAGGCCAAGGGCCGGGCCATCGGCCATGCCGTGCGCATCGTCGAGGAAGGCCTGCGCGCCAGCCTGGACATGCAGGCCGGCGGCAACCTGGCGCGCGACCTGAACGACCTGTACGGCTACCTCACGATGCGGCTGACCCTGGCCAACGTGCGCAACGACGAGGCGGGCCTCGACGAGGCGCAGGCGCTGATGCAGCCGCTGCGCGAGGCCTGGATGTCCATCGCCGACAAGGCAGAAGCCGCCACCGGTGGCGCCGCCCGCCGATGAAGTCCGGTCGCGACGAACAAGGAACCACGATGGACACGCAATTGCTGAGCTACTACGAAGCGATCGAACAGGCCAGCGCCGACATGCTGGCCGCCGCCAAGGCGGGCAACTGGGACGAGGTGGTCAAGCTCGAGGGCGCCTGCGTGCTGCTGATCAGCCAGCTCAAGCACGCCGCGCGCAGCAGCGCGCTGGACGCCGAGGCCGCGCGCACCAAGTCGCGCATCATGCAGCGCATCCTCATCAACGACGCCGAGATCCGCCACCTGGCCGAACCCTGGCTGCAGGACCTGGACGACACGCTGGCCGGCCGCCGCAAGACCCTGCACTGAACGACGAGGGCGGATCACGCCATGTTCCAGGACACACAGCCCGCCCCGCTGGGCAGCGACGGCGGGCTCGACCGTTGGGCCGAGTTCCGCGTCACGCACCCGCGCGAGATGCAGTCGCTGCTGCGCCAGCTGCGCGACGGCAACGTGCCGGTGCACCTGAGCGGCCCCGACGGCAGCAACTTCACGAGCACGCTGTGGTCGATGGACGGCCCCGAGGCGCCGCTGGGGCTGAGCGCCGACGACGGCCACCCGCAGCTGCAGCGCCTGGTCGACGCCGACGAGGCCGTGGCCGTGGCCTACCTCGACAGCGTCAAGCTGCAGTTCGACCTGCACGGCCTGGTGGTCGTGCGCGGTCGCGGCAGCTGCGTGCTGCAGGCCGACTGGCCGCAGGAGCTCTACCGCTTCCAGCGCCGCGGCGCCTTCCGCGTGCGCCCGGGCGATCGCGTCTCGCCGCAGGCGCATCTGCGCCATCCGTCCATCCCCGACATGGCGCTGAGTCTGCGCGTGCTCGACGTCAGCATCGGCGGCTGCGCGCTGCTGCTGCCGCACGACGTGCCGCCGCTGCAGCCGGGCGTGCGCCTGGGCGCGGTGCGCATCGAACTCGATGCCGACACCCGCTTCGACGTGATGCTGACGCTGCACCACGTCACCGCGATGCAGCAGAGCGAGCGCGGCGTGCGCCTGGGCTGCGAGTGGGGCCCGCTGGCCGGGGTGGCCGAACGGGCGCTGCAGCGCTGGATCGACCAGACGCAGAAGCGTCGCCGACTGCTGACGCTGGAATGAAGGCGCCCGGCAGCCGCGGGTTCACGCTGGTGGAGGTGCTGGTCACCTGCGCCGTGGTGGGCGTGGTCGCCGGCGTTGCGCTGCCCGGCTACCAGGCGCAGATGCAGCAGGCCCGGCGCAGCGACGCGGTGGCGGCGCTGACACGGCTGCAGGCGGCGCAGGAGCGCCTGCAGGCCGGCCACGGCATCTACAGCGCCGACCTCGCGGCGCTGCAGGTCGCGCCGCGCAGCGGCGAAGGCCTGTACGACCTGCATGTGGAGCTCACCGGTGCCGACGGCTACCGCGCGCACGCGGTGGCGCGTGCCGACGGCGCACAGGCCGGCGACGCCGCCTGCGCCACGTTGACGCTGGAGGTGCGGCGCGGCTTTGCCAGCATCGGCCCCAGCGCCCGCTGCTGGAACCGCTGAGGCGCACGATGGCGCACGCAATGCCCATCCCGCCGCGGCGACCACGCGGCCTGACGCTGCTGGAGCTGATGATCGGCCTGGCCGTGCTGGCGCTCGTGGCCTCGCTGGCCCTGCCCTCGTTCGCCGGCGTGGCCGGCCGCACGCGGCTCAAGCAGGTGGCCGAGACGCTGGCGGCCGACATCGCCGAAGCGCGCTTCGACGCCGCCCGCCGCGGCCAGCCGGTGCACGTGGAATTCCAGGGCGGCCCGCAGTGGTGCTGGGCCGTCGCCAGCACGCCGGGCTGCAGCTGCGGCGCGCCGCAGAGCTGCCAGCTCAAGACCGTGCAGGCCCGCGACCACGGCGGCGTGGTGCTGGTGCAGGCCGCCGCGGTGCAGCTGCAGGGCTCGGGCGGGGTGACTGCTGCGTCGCAGGTGCTGTTCCAGTCGGCCCAGGGCGAGCAGCTGCGGGTGGACGTGTCGCCGCTGGGGCGGGCCGTGGTGTGCGCGCCGGGCGGCGCGGTGCCGGGCTACATGGCGTGCTGAGGCCGCGGACGGGCCCGTGCCGGGCGCGACGGCCCGGCGACCGCAGGATCAGACCTGCATGTTCATGATTTCGGTGTAGGCCGACACCAGCCGGTTGCGCACCTGCACCGTGGCCTGGAAGCCCAGCTGGGCCTTCTGCATCGCCACCATGGTCTCTTCCAGGCTCACCGTCGGGTTGTCCAGCGCCACCTCGCGCTGCAGCCGGCTCGATTCGAGCTGGCTCTGGCTCACGCTCTTCAGCGCGTCCGACATCGCGGTGCGGAAGTTGCCGGCCTCCGGCGCCGCCACGGGCTTGGCCAGCGGGGTGCCGTCCGGGCGCAGCCCTGCACGGGCCACCGCCTGGTTGAAGTCGAAGGGCTTGAGTTTGAGTTCCATAGGCCGATAACGCACTGTAGGGGCGGCAGCCGCTGCCGGAAGGCTGGAACAGGGCGGCCATTGCCCGGCTTCTTGCACCACCGGCGGCCGGGTGGGCGACGAACAATCGCTGCCCATGGACACTGCCCTCGTTGCCCAAGGCCCGACCGAACTCGTGCCCGCCACCCCCGGCTTCGCCAGCCGCGTGGCCGCCCTGCCCGCCAAGACCAAGTGGATGGCGGGCATCGGCATCGCCGCGCTGCTGGCCGTGCTGGTGGCGATGGGCATGGGCATGAAGAGCGCCGACTACCGCGTGCTCTTCGCCAACGTCTCCGAGAAGGATGGCGGCGCCATCGTCGAGAAGCTGGCGCAGATGAACGTGCCATACAAGTTCAGCGAAGGCGGCGGCACCATCATGGTCCCGGCGGCCCAGGTCTACGACCTGCGCCTGAAGCTCAGCGCCGCCGGCCTGCCCAAGGGCTCGATCAACGGCTACGAGCTGCTCGACAAGACCCCCTTCGGCCAGACCCAGGGCCAGGAACGCATCAACCTGCAGCGCGCGCTGGAGGGCGAACTGACGCGCACGATCCAGTCGCTGCAGTCGGTGCAGGCCGCGCGCGTGCACCTGGCGCTGCCGAACCAGAACGGCTTCTTCCGCGAGCAGCAGAAGCCCGGCGCCTCGGTGGTGCTGACGCTGCACCCGGGCCGCACGCTCGACCGCGCCCAGGTGGCCGGCATCGTGCACCTGGTGTCGTCGAGCGTGCCCGAGCTCAGCGCCAAGTCGGTCAGCGTGCTCGACAGCAGCGGTGCGCTGCTGTCCAGCCAGGACCAGGGCGCGCAGCAGGGCCTGGACCAGCAGCAGCTGCAGTACCTGCGCGAGGTGGAAGCCACGCACCTCAAGCGCGTGATGGACCTGCTGGAGCCGGTGGTCGGCCGCGACAACCTGCGTGCCACCGTCACCGCCGAGCTCGACTTCTCGCAGACCGAGCTGACCTCGGAAGAGTTCAAGCCCAACCAGGGCACCAACGAAGCGGCGGTGCGCGCCACCAAGTCCGAGGAATCGAACCAGCCCGGCAGCGCCACGCCCGCGGGCATCCCGGGCGCGATGAGCAACCAGCCGCCGGTGCCCGCCACCGCGCCGATCAACGGCCCGGCGCAGCCGCTGCAGGCCGGCCAGGCCCCCGGCACCACGCCCGGCGCCTCGCGCCGCGAGAGCGAGACCCGCTACGAGGTCGACAAGACCGTGCGCGTGACGCGCGCCGCCACCGGCCAGGTGCGGCGCCTGAACGCCGCCGTGGTGGTGAACCACCGCACCGGCGTCGACAGCAAGGGCAAGCCCACCAGCGAGCCGCTGTCGCAGCAGGAGCTGGACAAGCTCACCGCGCTGGTCGAACAAGGCATCGGCTTCAACAAGGACCGCGGCGACTCGGTGCGTGTCGTCAACGCGCCCTTCCGCGCGCCGGTGACGCCGCCGGCCGAGGACCTGCCGCTGTGGGAACGCCCGTGGCTGCAGGACCTGCTGCGCGCCGGCGCCGGCCCCGCCGCGCTGGCCCTCGTGGCGCTGGTGATCGTGTTCACGCTGGTGCGCCCGGCGGTGAAGGCGGCGATCGCGCCGCCGCCGGCCCCGGCCACGGTGGGCGGGCAGATCGACGAGGTGGTGGCCGGCGACGCCGCGCTCCCGGGCCCGAACGACCTGCCGGCGCTGGAAGCGCCCCGCTCGAACGAGAAGCTGGAGACCGCACGCAAGATGGCCAAGGAAAACCCGGCAGCGGTGGCCAACATCCTGCGCGGCTGGGTCAACGGAGAGGCCTGAAGCATGCCCGCCCCCGCAAGCGAGAACACGGGCGTCGAGGACGCCGCCATCCTGCTGATGTCCCTGGGCGAGGAGGAGGCCGCCGAGGTCTTCAAGCACCTGGGGCCGAAGGAGGTGCAGCGCATCGGCGAGGCCATCGCGAAGATGAAGGCCGTCTCGCGCGACCGCGTCGACAAGGTGCTCGACACCTTCGACACCATCGCCGCCAACGAGCACTCGCTGGTCAACGACACCGACGAATACGTCAAGGCCGTGCTGCGCAAGGCGCTGGGCGACGACAAGGCGCAGCTGCTGATCGACCGCATCCTGCAGGGCGGCGACACCTCGGGCATCGAGAGCCTGAAGTGGATGGACCCGGGCTCGGTGGCGGAGCTGCTGCGCAACGAGCACCCGCAGATCGTGGCCGCGATCCTGGTGCACCTGGACTTCGACCAGAGCGCCGACGTGCTCAAGCAGTTCACCGAGCGCCAGCGCAACGAGGTGATGGTGCGCATCGCCACGCTCGACGGCATCCAGCCGACCGCGCTGAAGGATCTGAACGAGGTGATGAGCAAGGTGCTGGCCGGCGGCGAGCGCATGAAGAAGAGCAACCTCGGCGGCGTCAAGGCCGCGGCCGAGATCCTGAACATGCTGGGCAGCGCCGCCGAGACCTCGGTGCTGGACTTCGTGCGCGAGGCCGACAACGAGCTGGCGCAGAAGATCATGGACAACATGTTCACCTTCGACGACCTCGACAAGCTCGACGACAAGGGCATCCAGACGCTGATGAAGGAAGTGCAGAGCGAGTCGCTGATCATCGCGCTCAAGGGCGCGACGCCGGCCCTGCGCGAGAAGATCTTCCGCAACATGAGCAGCCGTGCGGCCGAGACGCTGAAGGAAGACCTCGAGTCGCGCGGCCCGGTCCGGCTGTCGGAAGTGGAGGCCGAGCAGAAGGAAATGCTGAAGATCGTGCGGCGCCTCGCCGACGAAGGCCAGATCCAGTTGAGCACCGGCGGCGATGAGCAGTTCCTCTAAGCCCCCGTTCCACCGCAACGTGCCGCCGCCGCAGGGCGGCAAGCCGGCGAGCGCCTACACGCGCTTCATCCCGCGCGAGGAGCTCGGCGACTTCGCGGCCTGGAAGCCCGGCAGCTTCGCCGGCGGCGCGCCCGAGGAACCCGTGGCCGCGCCCGAGCCCGAGCTGCCGGCCGAGCCCAGCGCCGCCGAGTGGGAAGCCCGCATCGCGGCCGCCCGCCAGGCCGGCTACCAGGACGGCTACCGCGACGGCCTGGTGGCGCTGGAAGGCTTCAAGCAGAGCTTCGCCCAGCAGGCCACGGCCCAGGTGGGCGCCATCGTGCGCAGCTTCGACGCCCAGCTCGACCGCCTCGACCAGGAACTGGCCGGCGCCGTGGCGCGCACCGCGGTGCAGCTGGCGCGCCAGGTGCTGCGCAGCGAGCTGCAGACGCAGCCCGAC
The DNA here is from genome assembly GCF_049810355.1 of Rubrivivax soli. Lineage (GTDB taxonomy): Bacteria > Pseudomonadota > Gammaproteobacteria > Burkholderiales > Burkholderiaceae_C > Rubrivivax. Next base: position 4,938,486 of record NZ_CP187368.1, on the reverse strand, counting down.
CTGGTGGCCACGGTGGCCGCCGAAGCCGTGAACAACGTGCTGCTGAGCGCCCGCCACATCACGGTGCAGGTGCACCCGCTGGACCTGCCGCTGGTGGCCGAGGGCGCCGAGGAGGCGCTGAAGGCGCGCGGCGCGCGGCTGCTGGCCAACAAGGCCATCGAGCGCGGCGGCGTGCTGGTGGAAAGCGACGTCGGCGCGGTCGACGCGCGCGTGGCCACGCGCTGGGCGCAGGCCGCGGCCAACCTGGGCAACGAGACCGACTGGCATGCCGACGACATCGGCAAGGACAGCCACCCCGACGGAGACACGCCGTGATCGCCGCCCACACGCCGCCGCTGGACAGCCGCGAGAAGAAGTGGTCGCGCTACCTCGGCGACCTGCAGGACTACGCCGCCGTGCCGCAGCCGCTGGAAGCCGTGGGCACGCTGCTGCGCGTGACCGGTCTCGTGCTCGAAGCCGCGGGCGTGCGCGTGCCGGTGGGCTCGGTGTGCGAGATCACGCAGCCCGGGCAGCCGCCGGTGCTCGCCGAGGTGGTGGGCTTCAACGGCGACCGCGCCTTCCTGATGCCCACCGGCGACCTGCACGGCCTGGCCAGCGGCGCCCGCGTGGTGCCGCGCCCGGCGCCGCGCGTGCCGCCGAAGTTCGGCCGCGAGAACCACCCCTGGCGCCGCAGCGAGGACCGCGGCCTGCACCTGCCGATGGGCGACGGCCTGCTCGGCCGCGTCGTCGACGCGCAAGGCCAGCCGATGGACCGCGGCGGCGCGCTGGAAGGCGTGCACGCCGAGCCCATGATCCGCCGCCCCATCAACGCGATGGACCGCGACCCCGTGCGGCAGCCGCTGGACACCGGCGTGCGCAGCATCAACGCGCTGCTCACGGTGGGCCGCGGCCAGCGCCTGGGCCTGTTCGCGGGCACCGGCGTCGGCAAGTCGGTGCTGATGGGCATGATGGCGCGCTACACGCAGGCCGACGTCATCGTCGTCGGGCTGATCGGCGAGCGCGGCCGCGAGGTGAAGGAATTCATCGAGGACATCCTCGGCGACGAGGGCCGCGCGCGCAGCGTGGTCGTGGCGGCGCCGGCCGACGCACCGCCGCTGGTGCGCATGCAGGGCGCGAACTACGCCACCGCCATCGCCGAGCACTTCCGCGACCGCGGCCGCCACGTGCTGCTGCTGATGGACAGCCTGACGCGCTACGCGATGGCGCAGCGCGAGATCGCGCTGGCCATCGGCGAGCCGCCGGCCACCAAGGGCTACCCGCCGAGCTGCTTCGCCAAGCTGCCGCAGCTGGTGGAGCGCTCGGGCAACGGGCTGAACGGCGTCGGCTCGATCACCGCGTTCTACACCGTGCTGAGCGAGGGCGACGACCAGCAGGACCCGATCGCCGATGCGGCGCGCGGCATCCTGGACGGCCACATCGTGCTCAGCCGCGAACTGGCCGAGGCCGGCCACTACCCGGCCATCGACGTCGAGCGCTCGATCTCGCGCGTGATGACGGCGGTGGCCCCGCGTGAACATGTGCACGCAGCGCGCCGCATGCGCCAGCTGCTGGCCAAGTACAACAAGGCACGCGACCTGATCCAGCTCGGCGCCTACGCGCCCGGGCACGACGCCGAGCTCGATCTCGCGGTGCGCCTGCAGCCGCAGATCACGCAGTTGCTGCAGCAGGACATGCACGAGAGCGCGCCGCTGGACCTGTGCCGCAGGCAGCTGTGCGCCATCACCGGAGCCACCCCATGACCCAGTCCCTTGGCACCGTGCTGCAGCACGCCGAGAAGGAACGCGACCAGGCCCAGGCCGCGCTGCGCCGCGCCGAAGAGCATGCGCGCCGCGCCCGTGCGCAGGCCGAGCAGCTGCAGGGCTACCGCGCCGACTACCAGCGCCGCTGGACGCAGCAGTTCAGCCGCCAGGGCACGATGGACATCGTGCAGTGCTACCAGAGCTTCACGCAGCGTCTGGACGAGGCGCTGGCGCAGCAGACCACGCTGGCGCAGCACGCCGACGCCGGCGTGGAGCGCATGCGCCAGGCGCTGATCGCGGCCGAGACCCGCGTGGCGTCGGTGCGCAAGCTGATCGAACGCCGCCAGGCCGAGCAGCGCCTGGCCCACGACCGGCGCGAGCAGCGCCAGACCGACGAGACCGCCCAGCAGATCCGCTGGCGCCAGGTGCAGGCTGCGCAGGCCGACCACGCGGCGCGCGCCGACCTCGCCGAGTCCGCACCGCACTGAACCCGCCGCCACCATGCTCAACAGCTCCATCGCCGCACTGCCTTCCTTGACACCGGCACCGCCCGCTGCCACGGCCAACCCGGGCAGCGCGGGCACCGCCGCCGGCGAGCCCGGCGCCTTCGCCCGGCAGCTCGAACGCGCCCATGCGGGCGAAGGCACGACAGGCGACGCACCGTCGCAGGCAGCGGCGCCGTCGCAGGTGCAGCCGCAGTCGCAGGCGGCCGCCGATGCCGCGACCACGCGCATGCGCACGGACAACGAACGCCTGCAGCGCCAGGCCCGCCAGGACAAGGCCGAGAAGGCCGGCGCGCGCCCGCCCGACGCCCGCGCGCAGACCGCTGCCGAATCCGGCAGCGAGAAGTCGACCGCCGCCTCGGAAGCGGCCGAGGCGGGCGACGCCGGCGTGGCCGACGACACGTCCGCCAGCACCCCCGCCACCGACGCCGCCGTGCTGCTGGCCTCGCTGCTGAACCGGGCCGTGCCCGGCGGCGCGGCAGCCCGCGGCGGTGCAGACGCCGCCCGCAACGCCGCCGCAGCCGATGGCCGCCGCGCAGCGGCCGACGTCGGAGCCGTGCCGGCCGGTGCAGCCGGCGCCGCCGAGGCCCTCGACGGCGCCGGCAGCGGCCTCGGCGGCAACGCCGCGGCGCTGCGCGCCGGCCGCGACGGCACCGGCCCGGCGCAGCCGCCCGCCGGCGCCGAGACACCGGCCTTCACGCTGCCGGCAGGCACCGCCCTGCCCGGCATGCAGGCCGCCGGCGCCACCCACACCGCCACGCAGGAGGTGGCCGCCACGCCTGCGCCGTACGCGGCGCAGATCCAGGCGCCCGTGGGCTCGCCCGACTTCGCACCCGGCCTCAGCGCCCAGGTCAGCGTGATGCTGCGCGACGGCCTGCAGGAAGCGCGGCTGCAGCTGAACCCGGCCGAGATGGGGCCGATCACGGTGCAGATCCAGATCGACGGCAGCACCGCCCAGGTCACGATGACGGCCGAGCAGGCGCCCACGCGCAACGCGCTGGAGCAGGCCATGCCGTCGCTGGCGGGCGCGCTGCGCGAGGAGGGCCTCACGCTCACCGGCGGCGGCGTCTTCGAGCAGCCGCGCCAGGCCCAGGGCGACGCCGCCCCGGCGCCGCAGGCCGGCACGCGCGGCAGCGGCCGCCCCGACGGCGACGCCGCGCCCGCAGCCCCGGTGCCAGCCGGCGCGCCACGCGGCATCGTCGACGTCTTCGCCTGACCGGCAGCTGCCGCGGCACGGGTCCGCCGGGCCCGATTCAGCCGGGTTTGTGGCCGCTTATCCGGGCTTTCGGCCCGGGGGTCCCCTCGAATAATGGTTGCATGCACAGCCCAGGTCGGACACCGACCGGACGGCCGTGCGTGCACGCCACGAAGGAGAACCCATGTCCGCCGCCGCAGCCACCGCCGATGCACCCCCGCCGAAGGGCAAGAAGAAGCTGCTGATCATCGTCGGCGCCGCCGTGCTGGTGGTGGTGCTGGCCGTCGTGGCGCTGCTGATGATGAAGAAGAGCGCGCCGGCCGACGACGAGGAGGCCGCCGAGCAGACCGCGCCGGCCAAGGCCGCCGTCAAGCACGACCCCAAGGCCGTGCCCACCTTCGTGCCGCTGGACCCCTTCACCGTGAACCTGGCCGACCGCGACGCCGAGCGCTACGCGCAGGTGGGCATCACGCTGGAAGTGGGCGACACCGCGACCGGCGACCAGATCAAGGCCTACATGCCGGCCATCCGCAACAACATCCTGCTCGTGCTGGCCGAGAAGACCGCCGCGCAGATGATGGACCGCGAAGGCAAGGTCAAGCTGGCCGGGCAGATCCAGCGCGAGACCTCGCGCGCCATGGGCTACGAGGTCGAGGAGCCGGAAGAGGATGCCGCGGACGATGAGGCGCCGAAGAAGAAGAAGAGGAAGAAGGCCGCGGCGCCGGCGCTGCCCGTGACCGGCGTGCACTTCTCCAACTTCATCATCCAGTAAGTCTCGAAGCCCGAGATGAACCAGCAGATCCTTTCGCAAGACGAGGTCGATGCCCTGCTGCAGGGCATCACCGGCGAGAGCCAGAAGCTCGAGCAGGAAGACACCGGCACCGGTGGCGGCATCCGCGACTACGACCTCGCGGCGCAGGAGCGCATCGTGCGCGGCCGCATGCCGACGATGGAGGTCATCAACGAGCGCTTCGCCCGCAACATCCGCGTCGGCCTGTTCAACCTGATCCGCAAGAGCCCGGAAGTCTCGATCGGCGGCATCAAGGTGCAGAAGTTCAGCGCCTTCCTGCGCGAGATCGTGGTGCCGACCAACTTCAACATCGTCACCGTGAAGCCGCTGCGCGGCAGCGGGCTCATCGTCTGCGACCCGAACCTGGTGTTCGCGGTGATCGACAGCCTGTTCGGCGGCGCCGGCAAGTTCCACACCCGCATCGAGGGCCGCGACTTCAGCCCGACCGAGCTGCGCGTGATTCTGCGCCTGGTCGAGACCATCACCACCGAATACAAGAAGGCCTGGCACGGCATCTACCCGGTGGAGCTGGAGTACCAGCGCTCGGAGATGCAGCCGCAGTTCGCCAACATCGCCACGCCCAGCGAGATCGTGGTCTCCACGGCCTTCACGCTGGAGATCGGCGAGACCAGCGGCGCGGTGCACTTCTGCGTGCCCTACAGCACGCTGGAGCCGATCCGCGACGTCCTGTACTCCACCATCCAGGGCGATTCGTCCGAGCCCGACCGGCGCTGGGTGAAGCTGCTGGAGCACCAGATCCAGGCCGCCACGGTGGACCTGGTGGTCGAGCTGGCGCAGGCCCCGGCCACGGTGGAGCAGCTGCTGTCGTTCAAGCCCGGCGACTTCATCGAGCTCGACCTCGACCCGATGGTGCAGGCCAAGGTCGATGGCGTGCCGGTGCTCGACTGCCACTACGGCACCTCGAACGGCCGCTACTCGGTCAAGGTCGACAAACTGATCACCAGCTCCACGCTGAGCTGGCTGGGAGATTCACGCAATGGCTGACCCGAACGCACAGATGTCCGAAGAGGACCGCATGGCCGCCGAATGGGCGGCCGCGCTGGAAGAGACCAAGGACGCCGGCAACGTCGCGTCGGAGGTGGCCACCGCCGCCGAGAGCGTGGCACCGGCCTCGTTCGCCAACTTCACGCCCACCGGCGCGGTGAACGGCACGGCCAACGACATCAACATGATCCTGGACATCCCGGTCCAGCTGACCGTGGAGCTGGGCCGCACGCGCATCCCGATCAAGCACATCCTGCAACTCGCGCAGGGCTCGGTGGTGGAGCTCGACGCGATGGCCGGCGAGCCGATGGACGTGCTCGTCAACGGCTACCTGATCGCGCAGGGCGAGGTGGTGGTGGTGAACGACAAGTTCGGCATCCGACTCACCGACATCGTGACCCCGAGCGAGCGCATGCGTCGTCTCTCGAGAACATGAGCCCCCACGCTCCCTACCGGTCGCTGCCCCCCGAGGGGGCGCTTGCGACGGGCCGGCCGAGCCGGACCCTGGCAAGAGCTTGATCCACACCATGAACGCTGGTCTCCATTCCTTTCTCTGGTTCCTGGCCGTCATCGCCGCCATCCCGGTGGTGCTGTGGCTGGTCAAGCGCAGCAGCTTCTCGAACCCGGTGGGCAGCGCCGGCATGCGCCGCGTCGCGGTGCTGCCGCTGTCGCCGCAGCAGCGGCTGGTGACGGTGGAGGTCGGCAGCGGCGACAGCCGCTGCTGGCTGGTGCTGGGCGTCACCGGCAGCAGCATCACCACGCTGCACACCATGCTGCCGCAGGACGAGGCCACGCCGGCAACACCACTGCCGACACCGGGCACCACCTTCGCCCAACTGCTGCAACGCCTGCAAGGCCGGGGCCCCGATGCGCGCTGATTCGTTTTCCCTGCGCAGCGTGCTGCGGTCGCTGCTCGCCTTGTCGGTGTTGTCGGCAGTTTCTGCAGCGGCTTTAGCCCAGGGCACGCCCACGGCGAACGGCCTGCCGCTGATCGTCGGCCAGGGTGCCGGCGGCACCAGCTACTCGGTGCCGATCCAGACGCTGCTGTTCTTCACGGCGCTGGGCTTCATCCCGGCGCTGCTGCTGCTGATGACGGGCTTCACGCGCATCGTCATCGTGCTGAGCCTGGTGCGCCAGGCGCTGGGCACGCAGGCCGCGCCGCCCAACCAGGTCATCATCGGCATGAGCCTGTTCCTCACCTTCTTCGTGATGTCGCCGACGCTCGACCGCGTCTACGAGCAGGCCTACGCGCCCTTCGCCGCGAACCAGATCGCGTTCGACGAAGCCCTGCGCCGCGGCGAGGTGCCGATGCGCGAGTTCATGCTGAAGCAGACGCGCCAGAGCGACGTGCAGCTGTTCGCCAGGCTGGCCAAGCTGCCTGCCGACGTGAAGAGCGAGAACGTGCCGCTGCGCGTGCTGGTGCCGGCCTTCGTGACCAGCGAGCTGAAAAGCGCCTTCCAGATCGGCTTCATGATCTTCATCCCGTTCCTGATCATCGACATGATCGTGGCCAGCGTGCTGATGAGCCTGGGCATGATGATGCTGTCGCCGGTGCTCGTGGCCCTGCCCTTCAAGCTGATGCTGTTCGTGCTGGCCGACGGCTGGAACCTGCTGCTCGGCTCGCTGGCCGCCTCCTTCGTCACCTGATTCTTCATCCGAGCACCGAGCCCCCATGGACGCCACACAAGTTCTCGCCGCCGGCCAGCAGGGCCTGTACCTGCTGCTGATGGTCGCCGCCCCGGTGCTGCTCACCGTGCTGGTGGTGGGCCTGCTGGTCAGCATCTTCCAGGCCGCCACGCAGATCAACGAGGCCACGCTGAGCTTCGTGCCCAAGGTCGTCGCCGCGGTGGCGGTGCTGGGCTTCGCCGGGCCCTGGATGATGACGACGCTGGTCGAGTACCTGCAGCGCACGCTCCAGGCCATTCCGGCGGCGGTGGGCTGATCGGCCCGCGGCACGCGCTGTTCCCGGGCCCGCGATGATCAGCTTCACCGAGGCCGAGGTGCTGGCCTGGATGAACCCGCTGGTGTGGCCTTTCCTGCGCGCGCTGGCGCTGTTCACGGCGCTGCCGGTGCTGGGCACGCGCACCGTGCCCACGCGCGTGCGCATCGGCCTGGCGGCGCTGATCGCCTTTGCGGCCCAGCCCACGCTGCCGCCGATGCCGGTGGTGCCGCTCGACTCGCCGCTGGCCTTCCTGCTGGTGGCGCAGCAGGTGCTGATCGGGCTGTCGCTCGGCTTCGCGGTGCGCGTGGCCTTCGCCGCGGTGGAGTTCGCCGGCGAGACCATCGGCCTGCAGATGGGCCTGAACTTCGCCGGCTTCTTCGACCCCGTGAGCGCCGCCGCGGGCACCGCCACGAGCCGCTTCTACGGCACCACGATCGCGTGGCTGTTCATCGTCATCAACGGCCACCTGCTGGTGATCGCGGCGCTGGTGCAGAGCTTCACGGCCTTCCCCGTCGGCCCCGAGCCCTTCGCCTTCCTGAAGCAGACGCTGCCGCACCTGTGGGCCGGCGAGATCTTCAGCACCGGGCTGTGGATCGCGCTGCCGCTGATGGCGATGCTGCTCTTCGTGAACCTGGTGCTGGGCGCGATCTCGCGCGTGGCGGCGCAGATCAACATCTTCGCGATCGGCTTTCCCATCACGCTGGGCGTGGGCCTGCTCGGCATCTTCCTGACGCTGCCGGCGATGCAGGCGCCCTTCACGATGGTGCTGGAGCGGCTGCTGGCGAACTTCCAGTAGCTCCGCAGCCGCAGGCAGGTTCAGGGCTGGCGCTTGCGCAGCGCGCGCAGCTGCGCTTCGAGCTCGGCCACCAGTTGCTGCGCCGGGCCCGGCGCAGCGGCACGCGCGGCCTTGGCAGCGCCCTTCTTCGCCCTGGCCGGCTGCTGCATCTTCTGCAGCAGGTCCTCGATGCGGACGACGTGGTTGACCGGCGTGTTCTCGCCCGCGGTCACGGTGACGCTGATCTTCTTCGCGCGTGTGGCCATCTCAATGCACCTCGGTTTGCGGGATCTCGATGCGGTCGATGCCCAGCTGCGACAGCGTCAGGTCCAGCACCTCGTACGGCAGCTCGACGTCCTGCAGCGCGATCTCGCCGATCGACGTGCTGGCCCGCACGCCGTCGATGCGCAGCTCGTCGACGTGGAACGCAGCCGTCGTCGTCACCTTCAGCGTCGCCTGCAGCAAGCCGACGTCGGCGGTGGGCATCGTCGTGACCACCGGGTTGGCGATGGCGCCCACGTCGCTGCACGACACCCGCGGCAGCTGCACCTGCGGCAGCGCGAAGCCGGGCATGGTCACGCTTTTCAGCGGCAGGCCGCCGCCGGCCACGCGGCCGATGCGGACGCCCGCCAGCGACGCGGCTGGCACCTGCAGGCCTTGCACCGCGACGCCGCCCAGGCCCAGCCCGTCGAGCTGCAGGCCCCCACCGGGCGCGACCACGCCCTGGGCCTGGATGCGTTCGGCCAGCACGGCACCGAGGCTCAGTTGCTTGAGCGCGCCGACGACGGCCGTGACGTCGGGCACCACCAGCTTCGGGATGTCGAGCTGCAGGTCGGCCAGACCCGGCAGCGTGAGGTTGCCGAAGCCGATGGCCAGCTGCATCGTGCCCAGGTTCATCGTGCCCTTCTCGGTGAAGTCCACGTCGGGCAGCGGCCACGGCGCATCGATCACGATGCCCACCTGCCAGTCCAGCGCAAAGGCCATCGCCAGCACGACGCGGACGTTGCGCAACTGCGCCACGCCACTGCCGGCCTGCAGCTGCAGGTCGTTCAGGCGCAGCGTGCCGACATGCACCGGGCCGATCCTGACCTCGCCGACCTGCACCTGCTGCACGCTGGCCTGGCCGATGCTTGCGGCCGGAACCGACATCTTCATGGCGACATGCCTCCCGTGGACGCGGCGGCCAGCCGAACAGGCGGCCCGCAACGGCCCTCGGGCGCAAGTTAGCGCCCCCCGTGTGGCGCGACCTTGCTCCAGCGCAAGCGCCACACTGGACGCCGCAGCACGCCTGCGTATGCTGGGCCGCACGATCCAACTGCGCCGCGAGACCACCGCATGAACACCCTGACGAAACTGGCGCTCGGGCTGATGGGGCAATTGCAGGCCCGGCCGGTGCCCGAGGCCGCCGCCGTGGTGCTGCCGCCGCCGCAGCGCAGCGGCGGCATGCCGCTGCTCGACGCGCTGCGTCAGCGGCAGTCGTGTCGCGAATTCGACACCACGCCACTGAGCGACGCGCAGCTCTCCGACCTGCTCTGGGCTGCCGCTGGCATCAACCGCGCCGACAGCGGCGGGCGCACCGCGCCGAGCGCGATGAATGCACAGGAGGTGCAGCTCTACGCGGCGCTGCCGCACGGGCTGTTCCGCTACGACCCGGCGGCGCACGCCCTGCAGCTCGCCGTGGCCAGCGATGTGCGCCGCGTCACCGGCTACCAGGACTTCGTCGACACCGCGCCGCTGGACCTGATCTACGTTGCCAACCACGCACACATGCACCTGGTGCCGGCGGCCCAGCGCAGCCCGTTCGCCTTTGCCGCGGCAGGCGCGATGGCACAGAACGTCTACCTGTTCTGCGCCGCGCACGGGTTGGGGGCGGTCATCCGCGCCTGGTTCGACACCGCGGCGCTGTCGGCGGCGATGGGGCTGGGTGCGGACCAGCAGCTGCTGCTGTGCCAGACCGTGGGGGCGGTGAAGCCGGTCAGCGCTGCCTGAGACGCAACTGCCAGGTGCAGCGCGGGCTCAGGTCCGCTCGATGCGTGCGTAGGCGCTGTGGTTGTGGATCGACTCGAAGTTCTCGACGTCGACGCTGTAGCGCCCGATACGGGCGTCGGCATTCAGGCGCAGCGCCACGTCACGCACCAGGTCTTCGACGAACTTCGGGTTCTCGTAGGCACGTTCGGTGACCCACTTCTCGTCGGCGCGCTTGAGCATGGGCCACAGCTCGCTGCTGGCCGAGTCTTCGGCGAAGCGCACGAGCTCGTGCCACTCCACGGGCCGGGCCAGCGGATCGAGGATCTCGGCGCGCACCGTCACCAGCGAGCGCTGGTTGTGCGCGCCGTAGTCGCTGATCTCCTTGCTGCATGGGCACAGGCTCTTCACCGGCACGCCGACCTCGGCCCAGATGGCGGTGACGCCGGCACGCGTCTCGGCGATCCAGCGGCCCTGGTAGTCGAGCAGGCTCTGCAGGCCCGAGACGGGCGCGCGCTTGCGGATGAAGAAGCTGAAGGCGGCCTCGATGCGGCCTTCGGCGGCATGCAGCTTGTCGAGCATCTGCGCGTGGCGCTCGCGCAGCGTGGCGGCATCGATCGGCGCATCGAGCGCGTCGAGCCAGGCCACGAAGCGCGACATGTGCGTGCCCTTCTGCTCGGCCGGCAGCGCGACATCGAGCGACCACTGCGCCGCCGTGCTCTGCACCGCGCCGGCCACGCGCAGCTGCAGCGGGTAGCGCACGTCCTTCACGCCCACGCGCTGGATCACGAGGTGGCGTTCATCCCTTGCGCTCTGCGTGTCGGGGATGTGGAGGGCGTCGGTGAGATTGGTCATCAGGATGCGGAGGATGCCACCGAACGGGCAACAACAACGTCGCCCGGATTACACGACGCCGTTCGGTTCTTTTGAACTAGCCGTTGGCCGCCGCCAGCGTCGGCCGGCTGCCGAAACGCTGGCGGATCGACGCTTCGATGCCGGCGGCGTCCAGGCCGTAGTTGGACAGCAGCTTGGCCGGGTCGCCGTGCTCCGAGAACTCGTCGGGCAGGCCCAGCTGCAGCACCGGCACCGTGATGCCGGCCGCGGCCAGGCACTCGAGCACGGCACTGCCGGCGCCACCCATGATGCAGCCCTCTTCGACCGTGACGATGGCGTCGTGGCTGCGCGCGAGTTCCTGCACCAGGGCCTCGTCGAGCGGCTTGGCAAAGCGCATGTCGGCCACCGTGGCGTCCAGGTTCTGCGCCGCGGCCAGCGCCGGGTGCAGGATGGTGCCGAAGGCCAGGATGGCGGTGCGCGAGCCCTGCCGGCGCACCACGCCCTTGCCCCAGGGCCAGGCAGTCAGGCCGGTCTCGATCTCGGCGCCGACGCCGGCACCACGCGGGTAGCGCACGGCCACCGGGTGGTTCTGTCGGAACGCGGTGGTCAGCGCCTGGCGGCACTCGTTCTCGTCGCTGGGCGTGAGCATGCTGCAGTTGGGAATGCAGCGCACGTAGGCGATGTCGTAGGCGCCGGCATGCGTGGGGCCGTCGGCACCCACCAGGCCGGCGCGGTCGAGCGCGAACACCACCGGCAGGTTCTGCAGCGCCACGTCGTGGATCAGCTGGTCGTAGCCGCGCTGCAGGAACGTGGAGTAGATCGCCACCACCGGCTTCACGCCTTCGCAGGCCATGCCGGCGGCGAAGGTCACCGCGTGCTGCTCGGCGATGCCGACGTCGTGGTAGCGGTTCGGAAAGCGCTTGTGGAACTCGACCATGCCCGAGCCCTCGCGCATGGCCGGCGTGATGCCCACCAGGCGCTCGTCGGCCTCGGCCATGTCGCACAGCCACTGGCCGAACACCTGCGTGAAGGTGGTCTTGCTCGGGCCGGTGGCCTTCGGGAAACCTTCGGCCGGGTTGAACTTGCCGCTGGCGGCGTGGTACTTCACCGGGTCGGCTTCGGCCAGCTTGTAGCCGTAGCCCTTCTTGGTGACCACGTGCAGGAACTGCGGGCCGCGCTTGCTGCGCAGGTTCTCCAGCGTGGGGATCAGCGAATCGAGGTCGTGGCCGTCGATCGGGCCCACGTAGTTGAAGCCGAACTCCTCGAAGATCGTGCCGGGCACGACCATGCCCTTGGCGTGCTCCTCGAAGCGCCGCGCCAGCTCGAACAGCGGCGGCGCCACCTTCAGCACGCCCTTCACGCCTTCGCGCGCCGTGGCGTAGAAGTTGCCGCTCATCAGCCGCGCCAGGTACTTGTTCAGCGCGCCCACCGGCGGGCTGATCGACATGTCGTTGTCGTTCAGGATCACCAGGATGTCGGCATTGACGCCGGCATGGCTGACGCCCGCGTTGTTCAGCGCCTCGAAGGCCATGCCGGCGGTCATCGCGCCGTCGCCGATGATGGCCACGGCCTTGCGGTCCTCGCCCTTCAGCTTGGACGCCAGCGCCATGCCCAACGCGGCGCTGATGCTGGTGCTGCTGTGCGCGGTGCCGAAGCTGTCGTATTCGCTCTCGTCGCGGCGCGGGAAGCCGCCGATGCCGCCCAGCTGCCGCAGCGTGTGCATGCGGTCGCGCCGGCCGGTCAGCACCTTGTGCGGGTAGGTCTGGTGGCCCACGTCCCAGACCAGGCGGTCGTTGGGCGTGTTGAACACGTAGTGCAGGGCCACGGTGAGCTCGACCGTGCCGAGGTTGCTGCCGAGGTGGCCGCCGGTCTGGCTGACGGTGTTGAGCACGTAGTCGCGCAGTTCGCGCGCGACCTGCGGCAGCTCGGCGCGCGGCAGCCGGCGCAGATCTGCCGGGCTCTGGATCGTGTTCAGCACGTTCGTCATGTCAGCTTTCCCGCTCCACCACCTTGTCGGCCAGCCAGGCCAGCGCGGCCGTGTCGGCCAGCCCGCTGCGCGCCAGCGCCTCGTGCGCCTGCACGCGCAGATCCTGCGCATGGCGGCGCGCCGCCTCCAGCCCCAGCACCGACACGTAGGTCGGCTTGTTCGCGTCGATGTCCTTGCCCGCGGTCTTGCCCAGCGTGGCCGAGGCCTGCGTGACGTCGAGGATGTCGTCCACCACCTGGAACGCCAGGCCGAGCGCCGCGCCGAAGTCCGACAGCGCCTGCCAGGCGCGTGCATCGGGCTGGCCGCAGGCCGCGCCCATCAGCACGCTGGCCTGCAGCAGCGCGCCGGTCTTGCGGCGGTGCATGTCGCGCAGCGCGGCTTCGTCCAGCGGCATGCCCACGCTGGCCAGGTCGATGGCCTGACCGCCGGCCATGCCGGCGTGGCCGGCGCTGCGCGCCAGCAGCGACGTCAGCCGCGCCTGCAGCGCCGGCGCCATGCCGGTGTCGGACGCTTCCTGGGGCGTGAGGACCTCGAAGGCCAGCGCCTGCATCGCGTCGCCGGCCAGCATGGCCTGGGCTTCGCCGAACTGCACGTGCACCGTGGGCTTGCCCCGGCGCAGCACGTCGTTGTCCATGCAGGGCATGTCGTCGTGCACCAGCGAGTAGGCGTGGATCAGCTCCACCGCCACCGCGGCCCGCATCGCCGCGGCAGGCGCGCCGTGCAGGGCCTCGCAGGCGGCCATCACCAGCAGCGGCCGCAGGCGCTTGCCGCCGTCGAGCACGCCGTAGCGCATGGCCTGGCCCAGGCCCGCGGGCGCGTCGGCCGGCACCCAGGCGTCGAGCGCGGCTTCCACGGCCTCGAGGTGGCCGCGTGTCCAGGCGTCGAAGTTCAGCGCGCTCACTGCGGGGGCGTCCATGTCTTCAGCTGCCCGTCCTCGAGCAGCTTGACCTGCTCCTCCACCGCTTGCAGACGGCTGCGGCAGTACCCCAGCAGGTCGGCGCCGCGGCGGTAGCCGTCGAGCAACTGGTCCAGCGGCAGCTGGCCGCCCTCCATCTGTTGCACCAGCTGGTCGAGTTCGGCCAGGGCCTGTTCGTAGCTGGCGGGTTCCTTGGGGGCTGAAGAACGTGGCATTTGGGAAAGAGAGTCCAGGCGGGATTCTAGAACCATCCCCCTGGGCAGACGCCTCTAGCACCCCCCGGCGCCAGCACTGTGGGGGGGTGGGTAGAATCCCGCCCTCGCCCGCCGACCCCCTTGATGTCGGCAGGCGTCTCACACCCGCTGCGCGTTCTCCGGCAGCGGGCTGAAAACCCGCCCGCGGGGCCACCGGGCGGGGGTTTGGACATCCCACGATGGAGGATCCCCTCGGATCATGTCTGACCTGAGCATCAGTCTCGAAGCTCTTGAGCAAAGCAGCTCTCAACTCCCGGTTTCCAGCTATTTCGACGAGGGCCTGTTCCGCAGCGAACAGCAACTCATCTTCCAGCACGCACCGCGCTACGTGGGGCACGAGCTGCTCGTGCCCCACGTCGGCGACTTCCATGCGCTGGCTCAGGAAGGCGAAGGCCGTGCGCTGGTGCGCACGCGCGACGGCGTCGAACTGATCTCCAACGTGTGCCGGCACCGTCAGGCCGTGATGCTGCGCGGCCGCGGCCACACGCAGCAGCAGGTGGTGTGCCCGCTGCACCGCTGGACCTACGACCTGCACGGCCAGCTGGTGGGCGCGCCGCATTTCGCGGCCGATCCCTGCCTGAATCTGCGCAACTACCCGTTGCAGCGCTGGAACGGCCTGTTGTTCGAGCACAACGGGCGCGACATCGCCAGCGACCTCGCGACGCTGGGCGCGGCGGCGCAGCTCGACTTCAGCGGCTACGTCTTCGACCGCGCGCACCTGCACCAGTGCGACTACAACTGGAAGACCTTCATCGAGGTCTACCTCGAGGACTACCACGTCGGTCCGTTCCATCCCGGCCTCGGCGGCTTCGTGACCTGCGACGACCTGCAGTGGGAATTCGGCCGCCACCACTCGGTGCAGACCGTGGGCGTGCAGAAGGCGTTGCAGCGGCCCGGATCGCCCACCTACCGGCGCTGGCACGACGCCGTGCTGGCCTTCAACGGCGGCCGGCCGCCGCAGCAGGGGGCCATCTGGCTCACGCTGTACCCCACGGTGATGGTGGAGTGGTACCCGCACGTGCTGGTGGTGAGCACGCTGTTCCCGCAGGGGCCGCAGAAGACGCTGAACCTCGTGGAGTTCTTCTACCCCGAAGAGATCGCGCTGTTCGAGCGCGAGGTCGTCGAAGCCCAGCAGGCCGCCTACATGGAGACCTGCGACGAGGACGACGAGATCGCGCTGCGCATGGACGCCGGTCGCCGCGCGCTGCTGGAGCGCGGCGACAACGAGGTCGGCCCGTACCAGAGCCCGATGGAAGACGGCATGCAGCAGTTCCACGAGTGGTACCGCCGCGAGATGGGGTGGCCCGCCTGACGCCGCACCGGTTTCCGGCGCCGCTGCTGATCGCCTGCGCCTCGCTGCTGTTCGCGGTGATGGGGCTGTGCGTGAAGCTGGCCTCGTCGCGCTACAACGCCGGCGAGATCGTGTTCTACCGCGCGCTGGTGGGCCTGGTGCTGCTGGGCAGCTGGATCCTGCTGCGCGGCGGCTCGCTGCGCACGGCGGTGCCGGCCATGCACTTCTGGCGCAGCCTGTCGGGCGTGACGGCGCTGTGCCTGTGGTTCTACGCGCTGGGCAACCTGCCGCTGGCCACCGGCATGACGCTGAACTACACCTCGTCGGTGTGGATGGCGCTGTTCCTGATGGGCGGCTCGGTGCTGTTCGGCACCGGCCGCATCGACGGCCGGCTGGTGGCCGCGGTGTTCGCGGGCTTCATCGGCGTGGCGCTGATCCTGCGGCCGACGATCGAGCAGGACCAGCTCTGGCACGGCGTCGCCGGGCTGATGTCGGGCCTGTGCGCGGCGATGGCCTACCTGCAGGTCACGGCGCTGGGCCGCGTCGGCGAACCCGAGACGCGCGTGGTCTTCTACTTCTCGCTGGGCGGCGTGGTGGCCGGCGCGGTGTTCGCGCAGTTCGGCGGCGGCTTCAGCGCCCACACGCTGCAAGGCGCGGCGCTGCTGCTGGCCATCGGTGTGCTGGCCTCGGTGGCGCAGTGGATGATGACGCGGGCCTACTCCATCGGCCACACGATGTCGAACGCCGTGCTGCAGTACCTGGGCATCGTGTTCTCGTTCGGCTTCGGCGTCTGGCTGTTCGACGACCCCGTCACCTGGATGGCGCTGTCCGGCATGGCACTGATCGTCCTGGCCGGTCTGACTGCCACGCTGCTGGGCAAGAACGCCCGCACCCCCACCGCATCCACGCCCACGGAGACCTGAGATGAGCTTTGCGACCCTGATCAGCGCCGAGCAGCTGCGCGCCCTGCCCGGCCCCGTCGTGCTGCTGGACTGCAGCTTCGATCTCGGCGACGGCAGCGCCGGTGAGCGCGCCTTCACGGCCGGCCACCTGCCCGGCGCGCAGTACGCGCACCTCGACCGCGACCTGTCGGGTGCCAAGGCCCCGGGCCAGGGCCGCCACCCACTGCCGGACCGCACCGCCTTCGCCGCCCGCGCCGGCGCCTGGGGCGTGCGGCCAGGCGTGCAGGTGGTGGCGTACGACGCGCAGGGCGGGCCGTATGCATCACGGCTGTGGTGGCTGCTGCGCTGGCTGGGCCACGACGCGGTGGCCGTTCTCGACGGCGGCCTGGCCGCCTGGCAGGCCGCCGGCGGCACGCTGGAGGCCGGCACCGCCACGCCCGCCGGCGGGCCGGCGTACCCGGCGAGCGACGCGCCCGCGATGCCCAGCATCGACACCGGCGCGCTGCTGGCCGCGCTGGGCCGCGTGCGCGTGCTCGACGCCCGCGCGGGCGAACGTTTCCGCGGCGAGGTCGAGCCGCTGGACCCGGTGGCCGGCCACATCCCCGGGGCCACGCTGCGCTGCTTCAAGGACAACCTGCTGCCCGACGGCCGCTTCAAGCCGGCCGCGCAGCTGCGCGCGGAATTCGACCGCTACGCCACGCCGCCCGAGCAGGTGGTGCACCAGTGCGGCAGCGGCGTCACCGCCTGCCACAACCTGCTGGCCATGACCCATGCCGGGCTGGCCGGCGCGCGGCTGTACCCCGGCTCCTGGAGCGCCTGGTGCAGCGACCCCGCGCGGCCTGTGGCACGCGGTTGACTTGCATCAAGCGTTGGTCCACGCTGGGCGCGACACTGCCGCAGGCGGCTGCTGCACCGGGCCGCCATGTCGCCACCCAGGAGGTCCACCATGTACAAGCGCATCCTCGTCCCCACCGACGGTTCCGAGATCACGGCCAAGGCCCTGCAGACCGCCATCGGGCTGGCCAGGCTGACGGGCGCCCAGATCTTCGCCATCGGCGTGAAGGAGCCCTTCCCGTACAGCGCCATCTCCGAGATGCAGCCGGTGCCGCCGCAGGAGTTCTACGACGCGCAGGAGCGCATCGCCGCCGGCCGCGTGAAGACGGCGCTGGACGCCGCGGCCGCCGCCGGCATCACGGCACAGGGCCACACGGTGGAGGCGCTGCACCCGTGGGAAGCCATCATCGACCACGCCAAGGCCCAGGAATGCGACCTGATCGTGATGGCCTCGCACGGCCGGCGCGGTGTCAGCGCCTTGCTGCTGGGCAGCGAGACGCAGAAGGTGCTGACGCACAGCACGCTGCCGGTGCTGGTGGTGCGCTGACGCCGAACCGCAACCGGCCTCAGCCCGCGAGCCGCGGGTACACGCCGCTGCGGCCCGGCCGCGACAGCACCCACTGCCAGAGCTGGATGTCGCGCGCGCGGAAGGCGCCGGCGCAGCTGAGCAGGTAGTAGCGCCACTGGCGCTGGAAGCGCAGGCCCAACCGCTCCGCGAAGCGCGGCCAGGCGGCGTCGAACCGGGCATGCCAGGCCAGCAGCGTGCGGTCGTAGTCGGCGCCGAAGTTGTGCAGGTCCTCGACCACGAAGCGCCGCTCGCAGGCGCGGCCGATGTCGGCCACCGTGGGCAGCTCGCCGTTGGGGAACACGTACTTGTGGATCCACGGGTCGGTGCCGTGCCCGGCCTCGTTGCGGCCGATGGTGTGCAGCAGGAACAGGCCGTCGTCGGCCAGGCAGCGCAGCGCCACGTCCATGTAGGTGCCGTGGTTCTTGCGCCCCACGTGCTCGAACATGCCCAGGCTGACGATGCGGTCGAAGCGTTCGCCGCTGCCGACGAGCGTGCGGTAGTCGGCCAGGCGGAACTCCACTGGCAGGCCGGCGCAGCGCTGGCGCCCCAGTTCGGCCTGCGCGGCCGAGACCGTGACGCCCACGCAGCGCACGCCATGGCGCTCGGCGGCGAACTGCATGAAGCTGCCCCAGCCGCAGCCGATGTCGAGCACGCGCATGCCGGGCTGCAGGCCGAGCTTGCGGCAGACGAGGTCCAGCTTGTGTTCCTGCGCCGCGTCGAGCGTGCTGCTGTCCTGCCAGAAGGCACAGGTGTAGGTCATGCGCCGGTCCAGCATCGCGGCATAGAAGTCGTTGCCCAGGTCGTAGTGCTGGTGCCCCACCTGCCAGGCGCGCGCCTCGGACTGCAGGTTCAGCAGCCGCGCGCGCCAGTGGTGCAGCAGCGTGCCGGGGCTGCGCACGCGCTGGTCCAGGCGCGCCCGCAGCAGGCGGTCGAACAGCGCGTCGAGGCTGTCGCAGGCCCAGTGGCCGTCCATGTAGGCCTCGCCGAGGCCGAGGCTGCCCTGGGCCAGCACGCGCTGCGGCACGCTGTCGTCGAGCAGCCGCAGATCCCAGGGCCGGCGGCCGCCCAGCTCGACGCCGGCGGCACGCAGCAGGTCGCCGAAGACGCGGTGCGCCGTGGCGTCGGATCGGCGCGCCAGCGCCTGCGTCGCCGGGTTCTGCAGGTTCTCCATGTGGCGGCCCTTCCGGTGCGGTGGGACTCGACAGCGGTGAAGACGCCAGCTTAGGACGACCTCCGGGTCGCTTGCAATGGGGCGCTGCCGATCGGCGGCGCGGGCCGGCTCAATGCGCGTGCAGCAGCCCGCGCACCGCCACCACCACGCCCAGCCCCGCGCCCAGCCACAGCAGCTGCGACGCCGTCTCGCGCAGCGCCAGCCGGCGCTGCAGCTGCGGCAGCAGGTCGGCCACCGCCACGTAGATGAAGCTGCTCGATGCCGCCACCAGCAGGTACGGGAACAGCGACTGCCAGGGCGCCACGACGAAGTAGCCGATCACGCCGCCGGCCACCGCGGCCATGCCCGACAGCGCGTTGTAGGCCAGCGCGCGCCGGCGTGAGAGGCCGGCGTTGACGAGCACGATGTAGTCGCCCACCTCCTGCGGGATCTCGTGCGCCACCACCGCCGCCGCGGTGACGATGCCGAGCTGCACGTCGGTCAGGAAGGCCGCGGCGATGATCACGCCGTCGCAGAAGTTGTGGATGCTGTCGCCCACCAGCACGCCCCAGCCGCCGCGCCCGGCCTGTTCGGCATCGAAGCCATGGTGGTGGTGGTGGTGCGGGTCGTCGCCCTCGTGGTGGTGGCTGTGGCGGTACAGCTCGGCCTTCTCCAGCAGGAAGAAGAACATCAGGCCCGCCAGCAGCGTGACGAAGAGCTCGTGGGTGTCGATGCCCGGGCTCTCGAAGGCCTCGGGCAGCACGTGCAGCAGTGCCGTACCCAGCAGCACACCGGCCGACAGGCTGACCAGGTTCTTCACGACCCGCGAGAGCAGGCCCACCGTCAGCGACGCGGCAATGGTGACGGAGAGCGCGCCACCGGCAAAGGTGGCGAGCACGATGTAGAACAGGGTCATGGGAGGCGGCGGCACCGGCGAAGGCCGGCTTTCGATCCAGCTTAGCAAGCCTGTCAAGCACCCCCTGACCGGCGCCGATCAGGCCACGCCCTGGGCCTGGAACCAGGCCGTGGCGCGCTTCCAGCCGTCTTCGGCCGCCTCCTTGCGGTAGCTCGGGCGGTAGTCGGCATGGAAGGCGTGCGGCGCGTCGGGGTAGACCACGAACTCGCTCTTCTTCGCCGCCGCATTGCCGGCGGCCAGCGCGGCCTTCATCTTGTCGACCGTGTCCAGCGGGATGCCGGTGTCCTGCCCGCCGTACAGCCCCAGCACCGGGCCGTTCAGCCTGCCCGCCACGTCCACCGGGTGCGCCGGGTTCAGCGGCGTCTGCGCGCCCACGAGGCGCCCGTACCAGGCCACGCCGGCCTTCACGGCCGGGTTGTGCGCGGCGTACAGCCAGGTGATGCGGCCGCCCCAGCAGAAGCCGGTGACGCCGACGTTGCCGGCGTTGGCGCCCTGGCCGCGGGCCCAGGCCAGCGTGGCGTCCAGGTCGGCCATGACCTGCGCGTCGGGCACCTTGGAGATGACCTCGGCGATCAGCTTGGCGATCTCGCCGTAGCTCGACGCGTCGCCCTGGCGCACGAAGAGCTCGGGCGCGATCGCGAAGTAGCCGGCCTTGGCCCAGCGGCGGGCGACGTCGGCGATGTACTCGTGCACGCCGAAGATCTCGCTGATCACCAGCACCACCGGGGCGTTGGTGCGGTTGGCCGGGGCGGCGCGGTAGGCCGGCATCTTGAAGTCGCCCACCGGGATGGTGACCTCGCCCGTCACCAGGCCGGCGCTGTCGGTCTTCACGACGGTCTGCGCCATCACCGGCAGCACGGCGGCGGCGAATCCGCTGCCGACCGAGGTGCGCACGAAGTCGCGGCGGTTGAAGTCGCGCTGCGGCACCAGCGTGTCGAACTCTTCCTTGAGCATGCGAATACCTCCGGGGTTGGTTGGAGCGCGCGATTGTAGGAAGCCGCCCGCCGGACCGTGCGCAGGGTCTTGCACAATCGCCGCATGCCGGATCCGACACTGCGCGCGCTGCCCAAGGGCCCGCTGGCCGCCATCGACATGGGCTCCAACAGCTTCCGGCTGGAACTGGGCCAGGTCCTGCACGGCCGCTACCGCCGCATCGACTACCTGAAGGAGACCGTGCGCCTGGGCGCGGGCCTCGATGCCGACCGGCTGCTCACCGAAGACGCCGTGCAGCGCGGCCTGGCCTGCCTGCGGCGCTTCGCCACGCGGCTGACCGGCTTCGCGCCGGCCCAGGTGCGCGCGGTGGCCACGCAGACGCTGCGCGAGGCCGGCAACCGCGACGCCTTCCTGCTGCGCGCGCAGGCCGCCCTCGGGTTTCCGATCGAGGTCATCTCGGGCCGCGAGGAAGCGCGGCTCATCTACGCCGGCGTGGCGCAGCTGCAGCCGTCCGAGCTGCCGCGGCTGGTGATCGACATCGGCGGCCGCTCCACCGAGCTGATCCTCGGCCAGGGCCGCGTGCCGACGCAGGCCGAGTCGTTCGCGGTCGGCTGCGTGAGCCTGTCGATGCGCTTCTTCGAGGGCGGCCGGCTCACCGAGGCCGGG
Organism: Rubrivivax soli; assembly: GCF_049810355.1. Classification (GTDB taxonomy): domain Bacteria; phylum Pseudomonadota; class Gammaproteobacteria; order Burkholderiales; family Burkholderiaceae_C; genus Rubrivivax. The sequence goes on along the minus strand of NZ_CP187368.1, from coordinate 4,917,321 downwards.
TTCCGCGCCGCGCAGGTGGCCGCGGGCGCCGAACTGGAGGAGGCGCTGCAGCCCTTCGCGCGCCACCGCTGGCAGCAGGCGCTGGGCTCGTCGGGCACGGCCGGCGCGGTGTCGCAGGTGCTGGCCGCGGCCGGCCTGAGCGACGGCGCGATCACGCCGGAGGGCCTGCGCTGGTGCATCGAACGCTGCATCGCCGCCGGCCACGTCGACCGCATCGAGCTGCCCGGCCTGAAGCCCGAGCGGCGCGCCGTGCTGCCCGGCGGGCTGGCGATCCTGTACACGCTGGCGGCCAACTTCGGCATCGCCGAGATCCGACCCGCCAAGGGCGCGCTGCGCCAGGGCGTGATCGTCGACCTGCACGAGCGCCTGCAGGCTGCGCGCAGCAGCCGCGCCAGCGGCGACATGCGCGACACCTCGGTGGCCGAGCTGCAGGCGCGCTTCGGCGTCGACACGCTGCAGGCCGAGCGCGTGGCGGGCGTGGCGCTGGCGCTGTTCGACGCCGTGCTGCCGGTGGCCGACGCCGAGACGCGGCGCGAGCTCGGCTGGGCCTGCCAGCTGCACGAGATCGGCCAGATGGTCTCGCACCACGACCACCACCGCCACAGTGCCTACCTGCTGGCGCACGTGGACGCGCCGGGCTTCTCGCAGAGCCAGCAGCGCCGCATCGGCGAGCTGGTGCTGGGCCAGCGCGGCGGGCTGCGCAAGCTGGAGGCGGCGCTGGCGAGCGAGACACTGGCCTGGCAGGTGCTGTGCCTGCGCCTGGCGGTGATCAAGTGCCACGCGCGCGACGCCGTGCGCAACGACGCGCTGCAGCTGCGCGCACGAGGCCGGGACGCGCTGCTGGGCTACGCGCCGGGCTGGGCCAGGACCCATCCACGCACGGTGTTCCTGCTGCACGAGGAAGCAGCCGCCTGGGCGCGCACGGGCGCGCTGCGCCTGCAGCTGCCCGACTGAACCCTCCGACCGGTCAGGCGTCGGGCTGGCCGGGCAGCGCCGACTCCAGCGCCGACACCAGCGCACGCAGCCGCGCCTGCAGCTCGGTCGCCGCATCGACCAGCGCCGCGGGCGTGCAGGCCGTGTCGCTGCACAGGCCCTCCAGCGCCTCGGCGGCCTCGTTGACCGCCGTGGCGCCGATGACGGCTGCGGCACCGCGCAGCGAATGGGTGCTGCGCCGCAGCTCGGCGCACTCGCCGGCGGCGGCCAGGCCCGCCAGCGCCGGCATGCCATCGTGGTAGACGCCGGTGAAGCGGCGCAGCACGGTCAGGTAGGTCTCGGGGCGCAGCCCGGTCAGGCGCAGGCCGGCCGCGCTGTCGAAGCCGGCGATGCCCTGCAGTGGCTGCAGCGCGGGAACGGCCGGCGTGTCGGCGGCGGCGGCGGGCGCGGCGGCAGGCACCGCGGCGGGCAGCCAGCGCAACAGGCTCTCGAACAGGCGTTCCGGGTCCACCGGCTTGGCGACGTGGTCGTTCATGCCGGCCTGCAGGCAGGCCAGGCGGTCTTCGCTGAACGCGTTGGCCGTCATCGCCAGGATGGGCGCGGTGTAGCCGGCACCGCGCAGCGCGCGGGTGGCCGCCAGCCCGTCCATGCCGGGCATCTGCACGTCCATCAGCACCAGGGCATGCTTGCCGGCCTGCGCCATGCGCACGGCCTCGATGCCGTCGTGCGCCACGTCCACTTCCAGGCCCACCGCCTGCAGCAGCTGGCAGGCCACTTCCTGGTTGACCACGTTGTCCTCGGCCAGCAGCAGGCGGTGCCCGCGGTGCAGCCGGGCCAGGCGCTGCTCGGCACTGCCCGCTGCGGACCTGCCGGCCTGCGCTTCGGCCGGCGCGTCCGGCCAGCCGCCGGCGTCCGGACCACCGGCATCGCGGCGCGGGACGTCGGCCCGCGGCAGCGCGTCGCCCAGTTCCGCCGTGAACCAGAACCGGCTGCCGACACCGGGCGTGCTCTCGACGCCGACCTCGCCACCCATCAGCTGCGCCAGGCGCCGCGTGATCGCCAGGCCCAGGCCGGTGCCGCCGAAGCGGCGCGTGGTCGAGCTGTCGGCCTGCTCGAAGGCCGTGAAGAGGCTGGCGATCTTCTCGGGCGCGATGCCGACGCCGGTGTCCGAGACCTCGAAGCGCAGCCGCCGGCCCGGCCCGACGGGTGCCAGCTCGCGCACGCGCAGCCGCACCTGGCCGCGCTCGGTGAACTTGACGGCGTTCGACAGCAGGTTCAGCAGCGCCTGCGACAGCCGCGTCGGGTCGCCGCGCAGCTGCGCCGGCAGGCCGTCGGCATCGACGACGAGGTCCAGGCCCTTCTCGCGCGCGCGCTCGGCCACCAGCGCCTGTGCACGGTCCAGCATCGCCCGCAGGTCGAAGTCGGTCTGTTCCAGCGTCAGCTTGCCGGCCTCGATCTTGGACAGGTCGAGGATGTCGTTGATGAGATCCAGCAGGTGCCGCGCGGCATCGCTGACCTGCGCCAGGCGCTCGCGCTGCTGCGGCACCGCGATGTCGCGCAGCAGCAGGTGCGTCAGGCCGATGATGGCGTTCATCGGCGTGCGGATCTCGTGGCTCATGTTGGCCAGGAACGCGCTCTTGGCCTGGCTCGCCTGCTCGGCGCGGTCGCGTTCGCGCGTCAGCGCGTCGTTCAGCTCGATCAGGCGGCGCTCGGACTGGCGTGCCGGCGTCACGTCGATGGCGACACCGAAGTAGCCGCGCACCGCGCCGTCGTGCCAGTCGGGCACGTACTGCGTCCAGCTGTACGCCATGCCGCCGTCGGACGTGACCACGGCCCGCTCGAAGGCCTGCGGCTGGCCGGCGAGCGCCGCGCGCTCGTAGGCCGCGGTGGACGCCACCGCCTCGGTGCCGAAGACCTCGGCCTTGGTCCGCCCGAGCAGCTGCTCGGGCGTCTTGTTGTTCCAGGTGCAGTAGTCGCGGTTGACGAAGCGGCAGCGGCCGTCGGCGTCCCAGTAGGCCACGCGCCCGGGCACGTTGTCGGCGATGGTGCGCGAGCGCTGCTCGGCGTCGGTGAGGGCCCGGTTGGCCTGCTCCAGGCGCTGCTCGGCCTGCTTCAGCTCGCTGATGTCGGTGGCGAAGAAGAAGTAGCCCTGCACCACGTCGCCCTGGGTGTCGGGCAGGCGGTGGATCCAGAAGTGACCGCTGCGGCCGCCCGCGCCCGGGACTTCCTCGACCCCGGCGAGCGTCTCGCCCGAGAACAGGCGTTCCAGGCTGGCGGCGCGGCGCGCGACGTGCTCCTCGCCCAGCACCTCGGCGACCGTGCGGCCCAGCACCGCGTCGGCCTCGAGCCCGAACCACGCGAGGTAGGCGCGGTTGGCGAAGCGCAGCCGCCGCGCGCGGTCCCAGTAGGCGATCAGCGTCGGCTGGTGGTCGGCCACCGTGCGCCAGAACGCGTCGGACGCCTGCTGCGCCTGCAGCGCCTGCTGCAGCGCGTGCGTGCGTTCGTCGATGCGCTGCTGCAGTTGCTGCTGGTGCAGCGCCAGCGCGTCCTCGGCGCTCCTGCGCTGCGTGATGTCGGCGAACGAGACGACGACACCGTCGAGGCGGCCGCTGGCGGCGTCGCGCATGGGCTCGGCGTTGACGTTCATCCACACCAGCCCGCCGTCGCGACGCCTGTAGCCCAGCACCGAATCCTTCAGCGCCTCGCCGGTCGCGAGCACGCGCGACAGCGGCAGCTCCTGCGCCGGCATCGGGCTGCCGTCGGTCCGCAGCGCGGGCCAGTCGGTCGGTGCCATGTGGCGGATGCGCATCTCCTGCTGCGACACGCCCAGGATGCGCTCGGCCGCCGCGTTGCAACCCTGCGGGCGCGCCTGTGCGTCGAAGACGATGACGCCGTCGTGCAGCCCCATCACCATCGCGCGGTGCAGGGCCTCGCTGGCGCGCAGCGCGCGTTCGGCCTGGCGGCGCGCGCTGACGTCGCGCCAGGCCATCACCGCGCCCCCTTGCGCAGTGCGCAGCGGCGTCACCGTCAGCGACAGCGCGCGCCGGCCGTCGTCGTCGGCGGAGGCCGGCAGCTGGCAGTCCGTCTCGAGCGTGAAGAGTGCGCTCTCGCCGCGCAGCACCGCCTGCACGCCGGCGTGCAGCTGCGCCGTCTGTGGGGCGCTCTCTCCGTGCAGCGCACCCGGCAGCGCCGGCAGCAGGCTGCCGATCTGCAGCTGCTGCGCGGCGCCGCCGAGCGCGGTGCCGTGCGCGCGAACCGCCTCACGCCACGCGGCGTTGACGGCGACGACGCGACCGGCGGCGTCCAGCACCACCAGCCGGTCCAGCATCGAGTCTTCCACCGCCTGCAGCAGCTGCGCCGAGTCGCGCAGCACCTGCTCGGCGTGGCGGCGTTCGCTCAGGTCCTGCAGCACCGCCAGCACCACGGTGGCGCCCTGCAGCGTCGCGCGCGTGGCCTGCAGCTCGAACTGCACCGCAGCGCCGTCGGGGTGCGGGGCCGTGAACTGCAGCGGTCCGTCCGGGGGCGTGTCGGTGCCTTGCAGCAGCCGCGCCAGTGCAGCCTGCAGACGTTCGCGGTCGGCAGGCACGACGAAGTCGCGGGCAGGCTGCCCCAGCAGCTGCGCCGCGGGGCGGCCGGCGACCTGCGCGGCACGCGGATTGAGGTAGGCGATGCGGTCGTCGCGCACGATCAGGATGCCCGCTCCCGACTGCTCGACGACGCTGCGGAAGCGCTCTTCGCTCTGGCGCAGCGCACGCTCGGCCCGCGACCTGCCCCGCTCGGCACGCAGCACGACGGCGCAGATGCCCGCCAGCAGCAGCACCGCCACGCCCAGGGCCCAGCCGAAGGCCCGGTCCTGCCGCGCCACCATGTGCTGCAGTTCCTGGCGCACGTCGGAGTCCAGCGCCTCGGCGCGGCGGTGCAGCTGGTACAGGGCCAGGTGCAGCGCGAGGTCGTAGCGGCCGGCCTCGGCCGGCGACACGCTGGCTGCGGCACGGTCGAGCTGCTGCCGCAGCGCCTGCACCGGGCGCTGGATCTCGGGCTCGGACTGGCCCGTCAGCGCCACCAGCGCGACGGCACTGCGCTCCAAGCCGTCCGCGGCCTGGCGCAGCAGCGCCAGGCCCTGCGCCCGGTTCCAGGGCGAGGCCGGGTCGCCCGCCAGCGCCAGGTGCAGGCCGCCGGTGGACAGGTCGTGGTCGGCGTGCCCGAAGTCGCGCAGCAGTCCGGTGGCCGTCTCGATCTGGCGGCGGTGGTCGAAGTGCAGCGCCGTGATCAGGCCGCAGACCAGCAGCGCCGCCAGCAGCGCCCACCACAGCGGCGCGTGGCGCCAGCGCATCGGTGTCGTCGGGCTCATCGGGACGCGGCCGCCGACGCCGTGGCAGCCGCGGAGGGTGCGGAAGCGACGACGAAACCGAGACCGTGGACCACGCGCCGGTGCTCGGCACTGCCGCCCCAGCCGGCCTGCGCCGCGTTCCAGGCCGCCCGCAGCGCCCGGTCGTCGGGGTGGAAGGCGACGGCCACGTCGTGGCTGTCGGCCGCCGGCGTGGCCCCCAGCTCCAGCGCCTCGAGCATGCCGGGCACGCTGCGCGCCATCCACGCGAGCGCCGGCAGCGACAGCGCCAGCGCGTCGGCATGGCCGCGCTCCACCGCGAGGCGGCCGGTCTGGGGGTCGGGCACGGTCAGCAGGCGCTCGGCAGGCACGCCCAGCGCCAGCAGGCGGGCCTGCGCCACCGAGCCGTCGATCACGGCCACGCGGGCGGCGCCGGCGCGCACGTCGGCGTAGGCATGCAGCGCCAACGGGTTGCCGCGGCGCACCAGCAGCCCCGGCACCGCGCGCACCAGGGGATCGGCGAACCCGACCTGCTGCGCCCGCTGCGGCGACACGAACAACCCGGACGCCACCAGGTCATAGCGACGCTCCAGCAGGCCGGGCACCAGTTCCGCGAAGCCGACCTGCACCCACTCGACGCGGGGCAGGCCCAGACGCGCCGCGACGACGCGCGCGCTCTCGGGCGACTCGCCGCGCACCGTGCCGTCGTCCCCGACCCAGGCGTAGGGCGGCGCCACGGCATAGCCGATGCGCAGCACGCCGGCGTCCCGGACACGCTGCAGCGAGGCGTCGCGCTGCCACCACCCGGCCAGCGCCGCCAGGGCCAGCAGCGCCACCGCCGCCGCAGCTGCCACGAATCTGCCTGGGGTCAGGCCGGGCATCGCGGACAGCGGGACCGCACTGCTGGCGGCTGCATCGAAGTCGGGAGGGACACGTCTCGGGCTCTCGGGCCGCGCGCGGGCGCTGCCTGGGCCGATTGTGACAAGGCTTGTGGGGCCTGCGCTACACGAGTTCGGGCGCGAGTGCGGCGTGCAGCACGACCTGGAGTTCGCCGTCCCGCTGCCGCGCACGCAGCCACCACAGACCACCCTTGCGCAGCGCCCAGCTCTGGGCCTGGCCCGACAGCAGGTAGGCCGCCGTCAAGCCCAGCGTGGGCTGGTGGCCGACCACCAGCACCGGCTCGCGCGCCTCGGGCCAGCGCACGGCGTGCAGCAGTGCGTCCACGGTGCCGTCGGGCGCCAGTTCGACCAGCGTCTTGACCTTGCGGTCGAGCGCGGCGGCCGTCTGCTGCGCGCGCCGCGCGGGGCTGACCAGCACGCGGGTGCTGGCCGGCAGCTGGCGGTTGAGCCAGCCGGCCATGCGCTGGGCCTGGCGCTCGCCCTTGGGCGTGAGCGCCCGCTCCAGGTCGCTCTGCACTTCGCGCATCTCGAAGGCTTCGGCGTGGCGCCAGAGGATCAGGTCCATGCGTGCGTCCTGTCTGCCCGGTGTGCCCGGTGTGCCCTGCCGGTCAGCGCAGGCGCTGCACCAGCGCCTGCTGCGCGCTGACGCCGGTGTCGGACACCCGGCGGTAGCTGCCGTCGCTGTCCAGCGTCCACGCGTCGCGCTCGTCGTGCAGGTAGGGCACCAGGGCCTCGTCGATCAGGCGCTGGCGCAGCGCGGCGTCGCGCACCGGCCAGGCCAGCTCGATGCGGCGGAACATGTTGCGGCTCATCCAGTCGGCGCTGCTGAGGTACAGCACCTCGTCGTCCTCGCCGGGACCCCAGCGGAAATACAGGATGCGCGAATGTTCGAGGAAGCGGCCGATCACCGAGCGCACGCGGATGTTGTCGGTGCGCCCGGGCAGGCCCGGCGGCAGCATGCAGGCGCCGCGCACGACGAGGTCGATCTGCACGCCGGCCTGGCCGGCGGCCACCAGCGCATGGATCAGCGCCGGGTCGGTGAGCGCGTTGATCTTCGCGACGATGCGCGCCGGCCGCCCGGCGCGGGCCGCGTCGGCCACCTGCGCCACGTGCCGCATCAGCCGGCGGTGCAGCACGAAGGGCGCGGTCAGCAGCTGCGGGCTCGACTTCAGCCGCGCCTGGCTGGCGAGCTGGTGGAACACCGCGTCCACGTCGGCCGTGAGGCCGGGGTCGGCGGTGAGCGTGCCGATGTCGGTGTACAGGCGCGCCGTGCGCGGGTTGTAGTTGCCGGTGGACAGGTGCGCGTAGCGGCGCAGCCGCTGCCCCTCGCGCCGCGTGACCAGCAGCATCTTCGCGTGCGTCTTCAGTCCGACGATGCCGTACACGACCTGCGCACCCACGGCCTCCAGGCGCTCGGCCCAGTTGATGTTGGCCTCTTCGTCGAAGCGCGCCTTCAGCTCGACGACGACCATGACCTCCTTGCCGCGGCGCGCCGCCTCGATCAGCAGGTCCATCAGCACGCTCTGCGTGCCGGTGCGGTAGACGGTCTGCTTGATCGCCAGCACGTCGGGGTCGGCCACGGCCTCGCGCAGGAACTGCACCACGGGCTCGAAGCTCTCGAACGGGTGGTGCAGCAGCACGTCGCCCTGGCGCAACTGCTGCAGCACCGGCCGGCTGCGCGCCAGCGCCGCCGGCCACGACGGCTCGTGCGCCGGAAAGCGCAGCGCGTCGGCATCGGCCTGGTCGATGAGCTGGTTCAGCCGCACCAGGTTGACCGGGCCGTTGACCTTGTACAGCGCCACGTCGGGCAGGCCGAACTGCTCCAGCAGCAGGGCCGACAGCTCGGGCGGGCAGGTGCTCACCACCTCCAGCCGGATGGCCTGGCCGAAGTGGCGCGTGGTGAGGCCGCTGCGCAAGGCCTGGCGCAGGTTGGTGACATCGTCGGAGTCGACGTCCAGGTCCGAGTCACGCGTGACGCGGAACTGCGAGAACGATTCGACCTCGCGACCCGGGAACAGCTCGCCCAGGTGGGCGCGGATCACGCTGGTCAGCAGCACGAAGCCCTGGCGGCCGCCGCAGAGTTCGGGCGGCAGCTTGATGACACGCGGCAGCACGCGCGGCACCTTGACGATGGCGATGCTGTTCTCGCGGCCGAAGGCGTCGCGCCCGCCGAGCCGGGCGATGAAGTTCAGCGACTTGTTGGCCACCAGCGGGAACGGATGGCTGGGGTCCAGCACCAGCGGCACCAGCAGCGGCCGCACCTGGGTCTCGAAGAAGCGCGCCACCCACTTGCGCTGCGCGTCGTCGCGTTCGGCGTGGTTCAGCACGACGATGCCCTGCTGCTGCAGCGCCGGCATCAGCACGTCGTTGAACAGCGCGTACTGCTCGTCGATGAGTTCGTGCGCGGCCGAGGCCACCGCCGCCAGGTCGTTGCGCGTGACGCCCGAGCCCACCTGCCGCGTGGCTTCGATGATGTCGGCCACGCGCACTTCGAAGAACTCGTCGAGGTTGCTGCTGACGATGGTGACGTAGCGCAGCCGCTCCAGCAGCGGCACGTCGGCACGGCGCGCCTGCGCCAGCACCCGCCGGTTGAACTGCAGGATCGCGCGCTCGCGGTTCAGCAGCGGCAGCGGGCCGCCGCCACCGGGTGCCGGCTCCGCAAGCACGGGCACGGCAGGGTCGACACGAGGTTCCTCGGACATGTGCGCAGTCTATGAAGCTTGCGCGACGGTTGTGTGACAGCGCGGCGACGGCCCCGTGACGGCGCAGCGCGCGCTCAGTGCGCCTGGTCCCAGTTCGCGCCCACGCCCACCTCGGCCAGCAGCGGCACCTTCAGCTGCGCCACGCCAGCCATCAGGCGCGGGATGGCCTCGCGCGCCCACTCGAGCTCGGCCGCGGGCACTTCGAGCACCAGTTCGTCGTGCACCTGCATCACCATGCGCGTGGCGCGCCCCTCGGCGTCCAGTGCCTGCTGCACCGCGATCATCGCCAGCTTGATGAGGTCGGCCGCCGTGCCCTGCATCGGCGCGTTGATGGCCTGGCGCTCGGCACCGCTGCGGCGCGGGCCGTTGCCGCTGTTGATCTCGGGCAGCCACAGCCGGCGGCCGAACACCGTTTCGACGTAGCCCTGCGCCTTGGCCGCCACGCGGGTGTCGTCCATGTAGCGCTTCACGCCGGCAAAGCGTGCGAAGTAGCGGTCGATGTAGTCCTTGGCCGCCTTCTGCTCGATGCCCAGGTTGCTCGCCAGCCCGAACGCGCCCATGCCGTAGATGAGGCCGAAGTTGATGACCTTGGCGTAGCGGCGCTGCTCGCTGCTCACCTGCTCGACCGGCACGCCGAAGACCTCGCTGGCGGTCGCCTTGTGCACGTCGATGCCTTCGGCAAAGGCCCGCAGCAGCGCCGGGTCGTCGCTGATGTGGGCCATGATGCGCAGCTCGATCTGCGAATAGTCGGCGCTCATGAGCACGTGGCCGGGCGGCGCGATGAAGGCCTCGCGCACGCGCCGGCCCTCGGGCGTGCGGATCGGGATGTTCTGCAGGTTGGGGTCGTTGCTGGCCAGCCGGCCCGTCACCGCCACGGCCTGCGCGTAGTTGGTGTGCACCCGCCCCGTGGCGGGGTTCACCATCAGCGGCAGCTTGTCGGTGTAGGTGCCCTTCAGCTTGGCCAGGCTGCGGTGTTCGAGCAGCTTGCTCGGCAGCGGGTAGTCGGCGGCCAGTTCCTGCAGCACCTCTTCGTCGGTGCTGGGCGCGCCGGTGGCGGTCTTCTTCTTCACGGGCAGGCCGAGCTTGCCGAACAGGATCTCGCCGATCTGCTTCGGGCTGCCCATGTTGAAGGGCTGGCCCGCCAGCGCATAGGCTTCCTGCTCGAGCGCCACCATGCGCTCGGCCAGTTCGTGGCTCTGCCGCGCCAGCACGGCGCTGTCGATCAGCACGCCGTGGAGTTCGATGCGCTCCAGCACCGTGCTGACCGGCATCTCGATGGCCTCGTAGACGTGGCGCAGCTTCGCGTCGGCTTCGATCTGCGGCCACAGCGCCTGGTGCACGTGCAGCGTCATCTCGCTGTCTTCGCCCGAATACTCGGCGGCGCGGGCCACGTCCACCTGCGCGAACGGGATCTGGTTCGCGCCCTTGCCGCAGACGTCTTCGTAGCTCAGGCCGCGGCGGCCCAGGTGCCGCTCGGCCAGGCTCTCCAGGCTGTGCGGCTTGTGCGCCTCGATCACGTAGCTCTGCAGCATGGTGTCGTGGCGATAGCCGCGCACCGTGATGCCGTGGTTGGCGAACACGTGCAGGTCGTACTTGATGTTCTGGCCGATCTTCGCGCGCGCCGGGTCTTCCAGCCACGGGCGCAGGCGGTCGAGCACCGCGTCCAGCGGCAGTTGCGCCGGGGCGTCGCCGTAGCTGTGCGCCAGCGGCACGTAGGCGGCCCGGCCGGGCTCGGTGGCGAAGCTGATGCCGACGATGCGCGCGCGCATGCCGTCCAGCGAGTCGGTCTCGGTGTCCAGCGCCACCAGCGCGGCCGCCTGCAGCTGCGCCATCCAGGCGTCCAGGCGCTCCCAGGTGGTGACGGTCTCGTAATCCCGCGGCAGCGGCGGGCCGGCCGGGAACGGGGCGGGATCGGCGGCCGCGGCGCCGGCGCCTGCAGCGGCCGCACCCGGCGCGGCGGGCGCAGCCGCCCCCAGTGCACCGCCTTCGATCTCGCGCAGCCACGTCTTGAAGCCGAAGCGCCTGTAGAAGTCCTGCAGGCCCGCCTGGTCGACCTCGCGCAACGCCAGGGCTTCCAGCGCCGGCCAGTCGGGCACATGGCCGGTCAGGTCGCAGTCGGTCACCACCGTGATGAGCTTGCGGCCGGTGGGCAGCCAATCGAGCGCCTTGCGCAGGTTCTCGCCGGCCACGCCCTTGATGCTGTCGGCCGCGGCCACCACGCCGTCGAGGCTGCCGTGTTCGGCGATCCACTTGGCGGCCGTCTTCGGCCCCACCTTCTCGACGCCGGGCACGTTGTCGACGGTGTCGCCGATCAGCGTGAGGTAGTCGACGATGCGCTCGGGCGGCACGCCGAACTTGGCGGTGACGCCGGCGATGTCCAGCACCTCCGGCGGCTTGGCCATCGTGTTCATCAGCGTCACCGCCGGCGTGACCAGCTGCGCCAGGTCCTTGTCGCCGGTGGAGATCAGCACCTGGTGCCCGCTGGCGGCGGCCACGCGCGCCAGCGTGCCGATGGCGTCGTCGGCCTCGATGCCGGGCACTTCCAGCACCGGCCAGCCGAGCAGGCGCACGGCTTCGTGGATGGGCTCGATCTGCTGGCGCAGCGGGTCGGGCATCGGCGCGCGCTGCGCCTTGTAGGCGGGATACCAGTCGTCGCGGAAGGTCGGTCCCTTGGCGTCGAAGACACACGCGGCGTGCTCGGCCGGGTAGCGCTCGCGCAGCCACTTCATCATCGCGATGAAGCCGTGGATGGCGCCAGTGGGGAAACCGTCGGGGCTGCGCAGGTCGGGCAGCGCGTGGTAGGCGCGGTACAGATAGCTGGAGCCATCCACCAGCAGCAAGAGCTTCTCGGTCATGGGGCCGGATTGTGCCGCCGGGGCCCTGCGTAGAATCCCTGAGCATGAACGCCCTGCCCGTGCCCGTGCTTGCCGCCGCCCTGCTGCTCTGCCAGGGCACCGCCCGGGCGGCCGACGCCAAGCCGGTGCCCGAGCCCGCGGTGCAGCGCCTGGTGAGCGAGGACGACCAGGTCGTCGTCGAGGAGCTGCGCGTGCGCGGGCAGACGCAGAGCATCACCGTGAAGAGCAAGATCCCGGGTGTCGCGCCCTACCGCATCGTGCCGGCCACCGGCGCACGCGACCCGTCGCAACCGGGCAGCACCGCCGGCCAGCGCGTCTGGCAGTTCACCTTCTAGGCCGGCGATGGCGGTCTACACCGAAGTCGGCCTGCCGGAGGCCGATGCCCTGTTCCAGCGCCTGGGCCTGGGCGCGCTGACCGAGCTGCGTGGCATCCGGTCGGGCATCGAGAACACCAACTACTACGCCAACACCGCCCGCGGCCAGTGGGTGCTGACGCTGTTCGAGCGCCTGACGCCGCAGCAGCTGCCCTACTACCTGCACCTGATGCAGCACCTGGCCGGCCGGGGCATCCCGGTGCCGGCGCCGCAGGCCGATGCCGCCGGCACACTGCTGCACACGCTGGCCGGCAAGCCTGCCGCGGTGGTGACGCGCCTGCCCGGCGGCCACCGCCTGGCGCCCGACGCGCCGCACTGCGCGCAGGTGGGCGAGATGCTCGCGCGCATGCACCTGGCGGGCGAAGGCTTCGCGCTGGAGCAGCCGCACCTGCGCGGCCTGGCCTGGTGGGTCGAGACGGTGCCGGTGGTGCTGCCGCATGTGGCACCCGAGCAGGCGGCGCTGCTGCAGGACGAGCTGGCCTTCCAGCAGGCGCTGGCCGCGTCCCCGGCCTTCGCGGCGCTGCCGCAGGGGCCGATCCACGCCGACCTGTTCCGCGACAACGTGATGTTCGACGACACCGCCGGGCCGGACCGGCTGTGCGGCTTCTTCGACTTCTACTTCGCCGGCACCGACACGCTGCTGTTCGACATCGCCGTGTGCCTGAACGACTGGTGCACCGACCTCGCCAGCGGCAAGCTCGACGAAGGCCGCGCCGCCGCCTTCGTCACGGCCTACCAGGAAGTGCGCCCGCTCACCAGCGCCGAGGGCCGGCTGCTGCCGGCGCTGCTGCGCGCCGCGGCGCTGCGCTTCTGGCTGTCGCGGCTGTGGGACTGGCACCTGCCGCGCGACGCCGCGCTGCTGGCACCCAAGGACCCGGCGCAGTTCGAGCGCGTGCTGCGCGAACGCATCGCCAACCCGTGGCACCCGCCGCGCTGACTCCCCACCCGCCGCCTGCCGCCCGTCGCATGCCCCTGCTGCTGAAACCCGTTCCGCCCAATCGCGGTGCCCGCTGGCTCACCGATGGTTTCCGGCTCTACGCCCGCCGGCCGCTGGCCTTCACGCTGATGTTCACGGCCTTCCTGTTCGCGGCGCTGGTGGTGTCGCTGGTGCCGCTGCTGGGCGGCGTGCTGCAGATGATGTCGCTGCCGCTGCTGTCGCTGGGCTTCATGGTGGCGGCGCAGTCGGCGCTGCTCGACGGCCCGGTCAGCGCGCGCCAGTTCATCGAGCCGCTGCGCACCGACCCCGCGCGGCGGCGCGCGCTGCTGACGCTGTGCGCGCTGTACGGCGTGCTGGCCATCGCCATCCTGATCCTGTGCGACGCCATCTCCGACGGCGCGCTCGAACGCGTGCAGCGCCTGATGGCCAGCGGCTCGGCCACGCCCGAGGACGTCAACGCCGTGCTGATGGAGCCCGGCGTCACCAACGCCGCGCTGGCTGCGCTGGTGCTGGGCACGCTGCTGTCGATCCCGTTCTGGCACGCGCCGGCGCTGGTGCACTGGGGCGCGCAGGGCGTGGCGCAGGCGCTGTTCTCCAGCACGCTGGCGGTGTGGCGCAGCAAGGGTGCGTTCTTCGTCTACGGCATGGCCTGGGCGGCCACGATGGTGGGCTTCGGCATGGCCGCGGCCCTCGTCTTCGGCCTGCTCGGGCTGGCGCCGCTGGGCACCATGCTCGCGCTGCCGGCGGGCCTGCTGTTCTGGACCGTGTTCTACGTGTCGCTGCTGTTCACGTTCAACGACAGCTTCGGCGACGCCGGGCGCCGGGGAGCCAACGCATGAACAAGACACTGTGGCTGGTGCTGTGCTGCGCCGCGCTGAGCGGCTGCGCGGTCGTCAGCGTGGCCGGCGCCGTGGCCGGCGCCGCGATCTCGGTGACGGGTGCGGTGGTCAGCACCACGGTCGAGCTGACGGGCAAGGCCGCCGGGGCGGCGATCGACGCGATGAGCGACAGCGACGAAGAAAAGGCCGCAGCAGCGGCCGCAGCGGCCTCGGCGCCCGCCAGCCGCTGACGCTCAGGGCAGCAGCCGCCGCAACGCCGGTCAGGGCAGGAGGCGGCGCAGCGCCTCGAAGAACAGCTCCGACTGCAGTCGCTCGCCCTGGATCTGCTCGGCCACGAACGCCGCCAGCTTCTCGTCCACCGGCGCCAGCGGCCGACCCGTGCTCTGGGCCAGCACCTGGTGCAGGCAGGCGCGCTCCAGCATGTACAGGTCCTCGTAGGCGTGGTCCAGCCGCGCGCCGCAGACCACCACGCCGTGGTTGGCCAGGAAGGCCACCTCGCGCCCCTGCATGCCGCGTGCGATGCGCTCGCCTTCGCGCATGTCCAGCGCCAGGCCGTTGTACTGCGCGTCCACCGCGATGCGGCCGTGGAAGCGCATCGCGCCCTGCGACAGCGTGGTGTCCAGCGTGCGGTCGGCGGTGAGCGTCAGGGCCGTGGCGTAGGGCATGTGCGTGTGCAGCACCACGGCATGGCCGGTGACGCGGTGCACCGCCGCGTGGATGAACATCGCCGTGGCCTCCACCGCGTGGCGGCCGGCGAGCACGTTGCCGTCGCCGTCCACCAGCACGACGTCGTCGGCGCGGATCTCGCTCCAGTGCAGCCCGCGCGGGTTGATCAGGAAGCGGTCGCTGCCGTCGGGCAGCGCGACGCTGAAGTGGTTGCAGATGCCCTCGCCCAGCCCGTGGTGGTCGGCAGCGCGCAGCGCCAGCGCGAGGTCGGCGCGCAGCGGCGCGATGTCGGCGTAGGTCGCCTGGTGGTCGTTTGTTGCCATCGTCGTCACTCCACGGGGGTCAGCTTGGCCATCGCCAGCAGCAGCCATTTCATGCCGTGGCGTCCGAAATTCACCTGCGCGCGGGCGTCGTCGCCCTTGCCTTCGAGCGTCAGCACCACGCCTTCGCCGAACTTGGTGTGGAACACGCTCTGGCCCACGCGCAGGCCGCCGGGCGCCTCCTTGGGCACGAGCGTCGGCGGGGCCGGCGGCGCAGCGTCCACGCGGCCGGCGCCGACGATGCTGCCCAGGCCGCTGCCGCGCTGCCAGGCCTGCTGGTAGTCACGCGCGAAGCCCGAGCCGAAGGCCTGGGCCTTGGGCGTCAGCCACTTCAGCGTGGCCTCGGGCAGTTCCTGGAAGAAGCGGCTCTTCACGTTGTAGCGCGTCTGGCCGTGCAGCATGCGGGTCTGGCTGAAGCTCAGGTACAGCCGCTTGCGCGCGCGCGTGATGGCCACGTACATCAGCCGTCGCTCCTCTTCCACGCCGTCGGCGTCGGACAGGCTCTGCTCGTGCGGGAACAGGCCTTCCTCGATGCCGGTGATGAACACGGCGTCGAACTCCAGGCCCTTGGCGCTGTGCACGGTCATCAGCTGGATCGCGTCGGCACCGGCCTGGGCCTGGTTGTCGCCCGCCTCCAGCGAGGCGTGCGTGAGGAAGGCGGCCAGCGGCGACATGATCTCGCCCGTCTCGGCGTCGGGCACCGGCGCGGCGGCGGGCGACTGTTCGTCCACCGGCAGCGCCACGGCGTCCTTGCCGAAGCCTTCCTGCGTCACGAAGCTCTCGGCGGCGTTGACCAGCTCCTCGAGGTTCTCGATGCGGTCCTGGCCTTCCTTCTCGGTGCGGTAGAAGTCGAGCAGGCCCGTGGCGTGCAGCACGTGGTCGATGATCTGCCGCAGCGTCAACCCCGTGGTGGCCTGGCGCATGCCGTCGACCAGCGCCACGAAGGCCTGCAGGTTGGCCCCCGCCTTGCCAGGCACCGCGCCCACGCTCTGGGCGAGGCTGCGGCCCGACTGCCGCGCCACGTCCTGCAGCTGCTCGATGCTGCGCGCGCCGATGCCGCGCGTGGGGAAGTTCACCACGCGCAGGAAGCTGGTGTCGTCGTTGGCGTTCTCCAGCAGCCGCAGATAGGCCAGCGCGTGCTTGACCTCGGCGCGCTCGAAGAAGCGCAGGCCGCCGTACACGCGGTAGGGCACGCCGGCGTTGAACAGCGCGCTCTCGATGATGCGGCTCTGCGCGTTGCTGCGGTACAGCAGCGCGATCTCGCTGCGCGGCACGCCGCTGCGGTGCAGCTGCTGCGCCTCTTCCAGGAACCATTGCGCCTCGGCGTAGTCGCTGGTCGCCTCGAACACGCGCAGCGGCTCGCCAGGGCCGGCGTCGGTGCGCAGCTGCTTGCCCAGGCGCTGCGTGTTGTGCTCGATCAGCGCGTTGGCGGCGTCGAGGATGTTGCCGAAGCTGCGGTAGTTCTGTTCCAGCTTGATGACCTGCGGCACGCGGTACTCACGCTCGAAGTCGGCCATGTTGCCCACGCGCGCGCCGCGGAAGGCGTAGATGCTCTGGTCGTCGTCGCCGACCGCGAAGACGCCTTGCTCTCTGCCGGGCGGTGCGAACATCTTCAGCCACGCGTACTGCAGCTTGTTGGTGTCCTGGAATTCGTCGACCAGCACGTGGTGGAAGCGGCGCTGGTAGTGCTCGCGCAGCGCGTCGTTGTCGCGCATCAGCTCGTAGGTGCGCAGCAGCAGCTCGGCGAAGTCGACCACGCCCTCGCGCTGGCACTGGTCGTCGTAGGCCTGGTAGATCTCGACCAGCTTGCGCGTCTGCTCGTCGCGCACTTCCACGTCGCGCGGGCGCAGGCCGTCCTCCTTGCTGCCGGCGATGAACCACGTGACCTGCTTGGGCACGAAGCGCTCCTCGTCGAGGTTCATCCCCTTGATGACACGCTTGACGGCGCTGAGCTGGTCGCCGCTGTCGAGGATCTGGAAGCCCTGGGCCAGCCCGGCCAGCTTCCAGTGCGCCCGCAGGAAGCGGTTGCACAGCCCGTGGAAGGTGCCGATCCACATGCCGCGCACGGCCACCGGCAGCATGCCGGACAGCCGCGTCAGCATCTCCTTGGCGGCCTTGTTCGTGAAGGTCACGGCCATGACGCCGCCGGGCGAGACCTGGCCGGTCTGCAGCAGCCAGGCGATGCGCGTGGTCAGCACCCGGGTCTTGCCCGAGCCCGCGCCGGCGAGGATCAGCGCCGGCACCGCCGGCAGCGTGACGGCGGCGAGCTGTTCCGGGTTCAGGTTGCGAAGCAGTCGCTCGTCATCAGGATGCATCCGCGGATTCTAGGAGCGCGGGCCGCGCCAGGCTGCCGCGGGCGCGGGCCCACAGCCACTCCACCAGCTGCGGCGCGGGCATCGGCCGGCCAAGCAGGTAGCCCTGGATCTCGTCGCAGCCCAGCGCGCGCAGGAAGTCGGCCTGCTCCTCGGTCTCCACGCCTTCGGCCACCACCTTCATCTTCAGGCTGTGGCCCATGCGCACGATGGCGGTGGCGATGGCGCTGTCCTCGGGGTCGTGCGGGACCTCGCTGACGAAGCTGCGGTCGATCTTCAGCGTGTCGATGTCGAAGCGCTTGAGGTAGCTCAGCGACGAGTGCCCGGTGCCGAAGTCGTCCATCGCCACCCGCACGCCCAGTTGCGCCAGCGTCGCCAGCACGGCGCGGTTGGCCTCGCTGTCGGCCATCACCAGGCGCTCGGTCAGCTCCAGTTCCAGCCGCGCCGGGTCGATGCCGGTCTCGCGCAGCGTGTCGGTGATGAAGCCCGCCAGCGTCGGGTCGCCGAACTGCCGCGCCGACAGGTTCACCGCCAGATCCAGCACCGGCAGGCCGGCGCGGTCCCAGGCCGCCAGCTGCTGGCAGGCGGTGCGCAGGATCCAGGCGCCGGCCGCCAGGATCAGGCCGCTGTCCTCCAGCACGCCGATGAAGCGGTCGGGCGGCACCATGCCGCGGCCCGGGCAGTTCCAGCGCACCAGGGCCTCGACCCCGGTGATGCGGCCGGTGGCCAGGTCGGCCTTGGGCTGGTAGAACAGCACGAACTCGCGCTGCTCGACCGCGCGGCGCAGGTCGTTCTCCATCTTCAGCCGCGCCGCCACCTCGGCGCTGAGCTCGTCGCTGTAGAAGGCGTAGGTGCCGCGCCCCATGGCCTTGGCGCGGTACATGGCCATGTCGGTGTGGCGCACCAGGCCGTCGAGGTCGGCGTCGTCGGCCGGGTACATCGTGATGCCGATGCTGGCCGAGACGTAGAGCTCGTTGTCGAGCATGCGATAGGGGCGTGCCAGCGCGTCGAGGATGCGGCGCGCCACCAGCGCGGCGTCCTCGGCGCTGGCCAGCTGCTCGGCGATCACGGTGAACTCGTCGCCGCCCAGGCGCGACACGGTGTAGCCGCCCTCGCCGGCGGCGCTGCCGCGCTGCACCACGCTGTCCACGTCGCGCAGGCAGCTCTTGACCGCCTCGGCCACGTGGCGCAGCAGCTGGTCACCCACCGCGTGGCCCAGGCTGTCGTTGATGACCTTGAAGTTGTCGAGGTCCAGGAACATCAGCGCCATCGGGCTGTTCTGGCGCCGGGCCCGCGCCATCGCCTGCGCGAGGCGGTCGCGGAACAGGCTGCGGTTGGGCAGTCCGGTGAGGCTGTCGTAGTTGGCCAGGAAGCTCAGGCGCTCCTGGGTCAGCTTGCGGTCGGTGATGTCGCGCACGATCAGGATGCGCTGCTCGATGCCGTCCATGCGCGTCTGGCTGGCGGTGAGCTCCACCGGGAAGCTGCTGCCGTCGGCGCGCTGCGCCAGCGTCTCCCACTGCCCGCTGCCGAACACGGCCGCGTCGGACGCGGCCGCCAGGGGCGCCAGCCAGCGGCTGACCGGCGTGCCGCGCACGGCCGCGGCCTCCGTGCCCAGCAGCTCGGCGGCGACCGGACTGCACAGCAGCACGCTGCCGTCACCGCGGCAGGTGAGCAGCCCGCATTCGGAATGCTCGAACAGGTGCAGCAGCTGGTGCGCGCCCGCCGTTCCCGCGGAGCGCCGCGGCGGCGGGGGCGGCACCGGCCGACCGCGCAGCACGTCCAGCGCCAGGCGCAGGCGCTGCTTCCATCCGGCCGGAGCGGCAGGCGGCGGGCGCCCCGGCCTGCTGGGCTGCGAACCGTCGGTGGTTGAGGGCTTGGGCATCGGAACGGCATGGGCGGTCCCGCGACCGCATCACGCTGTTGTCGGCAGCGGCGGCGGCGAACTTGAGCCGGCGCCGTTGCGCGGCGGACGGCGGTTCAGCCCGCGAGGGCGCGCGCCACCGCGTCGGCCAGCTCGTCGACGCTGTTCTCCTTCTTCAGCACCACGCGCACGCCGACCTGGCGCGCCTGCTCTCGCAGCGCCTCGGACATCAGGCCCGAGCTCAGCACCAGCGGCAGGTCGGGCCGCAGCTGGTGCAGGGCGCTGGCCAGCTCCAGCCCCGACATCTCGGGCATGTTGAAGTCGGTGACGACGACATCGAAGGCCTGCGGGTCGGCCGCCACGCGGGCCAGCGCGTCGCCCGACCGCCCGCAGCTGCTGACCTCGTAGCCGGCGCGCTGCAGCAGCCGCTCGGCCATCAGCACCACGACCTCGTCGTCGTCCACCAGCAGCACGCGGCGCCCGCCGCCGTCGGTGCTGCTGTCGTCGTCGGCGTCGTCGCCGCTGCGGTCGGCGGTGCCCTCGGGCGACGGGAAGTACAGGTGGAAGCAGCTGCCCTGGCCGGGGGCGCTGTCGACGTCGATCGCCCCCTGGTGCGCGCGCACGATGCCGTGCACCACCGACAGCCCGAGCCCGGTGCCCAGGCCCACCGGCTTGGTGGTGAAGAAGGGATCGAAGATGCGCGCGCGCGTCGCCGCGTCCATGCCGCTGCCGTTGTCGCGCACCCACAGGTGCGCCAGCGGGCCGGCCGGCAGGCCCTGCAGCGCAAGCGCCGCCGCGGCCACCGCGTCGAGCCGCGCGATGCCGATCTCGATGCGGCCACCACTGCCCGGCAGGGCGTGCCAGGCGTTGGTGGCCAGGTTCATCAGCACCTGCTGCACCTGCGTGGCGTCGGCTCGCACCGGCACGTCGTCGTCGCAGGCCACGGCCTCCAGCCGCACCGTGGCCGGCAGCGTCGCGCGCAGCAGCGACATCGTCTCCTCGACGATGGCCCCGAGCGGCTGCACCTGCAGCAGGCCGGGGTCGCGCCGGCTGCTGAACGTCAGGATCTGCTGCACCAGCGCCCGCGCGCGCAGGCCGGCGCGCTGGATCTGCGCCAGGCTGGTCTGTGCCGGATGCGCCACGCCCACGTCCTGGCGCGCCAACGCCACGTTGCCCAGGATGGCAGCCAGGATGTTGTTGAAGTCGTGCGCGATGCCGCCGGCCAGCGTGCCGATCGACTCCATGCGCTGCGACTCGCGCAGCTGGCGTTCGAGCGTCTGGCGTTCGAGATCGGCGCGCCGGCGGTCGGTGATGTCGAGGAAGGTCACCAGGATCTGGTCGAGCTGGCCGGCTGCGGTGCGCATCGGGAAGGCGTTGCACAGCACCCAGGTCGGCTGCTGCTGGCCGGGACGCAGGATGCCCCCGACCAGGTTGCTCAGCGGCTGGCCGCTGGTGGCCACCTGGGCCACCGGGAACCGCGCTATCGGCATCGGGCGGCCGTCTTCCTCGACGAACTGCCAGCGCGGGTCGACCGCCACCGCCCCGCGCAGTTGCTCCAGGCTCAGCCCGAGCAACCGGCAGGCGGCGGGGTTGGCCTCGAGCACCTGGGTGTTGGCGTCGTGCACGACGACGCCGATCATCAGGTTCTCCAGCAGCGCGCGCGACTTGCCCTCGCTGCTGCGCAGCGCGTCCTCTGCACGCTTGCGGTCGCTGATGTCGTAGAGCACGGTGAAGTGCCCGCACACCGCGCCGCCGGCGTCGCGGTCGGGCACCAGCGTCACCAGCGCCCAGCGCAGCACGCCGTCGCCGGTGCGCACGGGGGTCTCGTAGCTCACGCTCTCGCCGGCCAGCGCGCGCTGCAGGTACGGCTCGATCAGGGCGTAGCGCTTGTCGCCCAGCACCTCGCGCTGCAGCACCCCGACCAGGCTGGCACGTCCGCCGCCGAACCAGCGTTCGTAGGCGGCATTGGTGAACAGGTAGCGGCCCGCGCGGTCGACGCGCGACACCGGCCCCGGCACGGCGTCGGCCACGGTGCGCAGCTGGCGCTCGCGGTCGCGCAGCGCCTGCTCGGCCTCGACGCGCTGCGTCAGGTCCTGGTGCGTGCCCAGCATGCGCAGCGGCTGGCCCGCGGCGCTGCGCTCCAGCACCTGGCCGCGCGCCAGGATCCAGACCCAGCGGCCGTCGCGGTGGCGCATCCGGTAGACCGCCTCGTACAGCGCGCTGTGGCCGTCGAGGTGGTTCTGGAGCAGCGCTTCCACGCGCTCGAGGTCCTCGGGATGCACCAGCGCGCGCCAGTCCTCGAAGTCGCTGCCGACATCGGCGTGCTCGCGGCCCAGGATCTGCGCCCAGCGCGCGTTGATGGTCAGGCTCCGGCTGGTCATGTCCAGGTCCCACATGCCCAGATCGGCGCCGCTGAGGGCCAGGGCCAGGCGCTCGGCCTCGGCGCGCTGGCGCGTGTCGGCCTGCAGCTGCAGCTGGTGCAGCGCACGCTGGCGCTTCTGCAGCAGCGCCAGCGCCAGCGCCATGCCGCCCACGAAGAGCATGTACGTCGCCGCCACCCACTGCGTCTGCTCGCGCCAGGGCGCGAGCACGGCGGCAGCGTCGCGGCTGACGGCCAGCACCAGGGGCGGGTCGATCGGCACCCCCTGCGGCCGCAGCGTGCGCACGCTGACGTGGCGCAGGTCGCCGGTGATCAGCACCTGGGCCAGGAACAGGTTGCTGTCGCGCCCGCTCTGCACATGGCGCTGGAACACCGTGCCGGGGCGCCGCACGTCGTAGCCCTCGGCACGGGCCATCGGCGGCTCGAACATGACGAGCGAGCCGCTGCCGTGCACGAGCCCGACGCGCATGTCGGGCGCGTACAGCACCGAGCGCATCACGAGACGGAAGTACTCCGCGTCCAGCGTCGCGATGACGCTGCCCCCGCCTTCGGCGGCCGGCAACGGCATCACCAGGTCGACCGAGATCTGCCCGGTGGCGTCGCGGCGCGGCGGCCCCAGTGCCACCATGCGGTCGGCGGCGACGGTCGCACGCGTGCTCAGGTCGGTGCCGATCATCGTGAGCCGGCTCGAGGCCAGCGCGGTGCCGCGCTGGTCCAGCAGCGCCAGCATCGCCAGGCCGGGGATGGCGTCGGTCAGGGCCTTGAGGCGGCGCGAGGCGTTCGACGCGAAGTCGCCACTGCGCCAGGCCGGGGTGTGCTCGCGCACTCCCTGCAGTGCCGCATGCACCGACTCGATCTGGCGCGAGAGGATCTCCTGCACCGCGCGCGCCTGCACGTCCAGACGCTGGCCCTCGGACTGCTCGATCTGCTCGCGGGCGTTCCAGCGCAGCGCGGCGACCAGCAGCGCCACGCCCAGCAGCACCATGGCCAGCGCCCACCACTCCTGGCGCTGTCGTCGCCTGAGGTCATCCACGGGTCCGGGCATGCAACCGCGATGTTGAATCTTGTATTTCAGCGTAACACGCCGTCTCAGGCGCCACCATTGGCGCAAACCGTGGCCGCGTAGAATGCCGCACCGGGCCCAAATTCTGGCGCCCGGCTGGATTGGCGGCCCATCCCTGCGATGGCTTCTCGCCGCCGCCGGCGACTGCCAGGTCAAGTGCTTTCCCATCCCTCTTGGAGCCTGACCATGGAAATCTTCGACTACGACAACATCCTGCTGCTGCCGCGCAAGTGCCGCGTCGACAGCCGCAGCGAGTGCGACCCCTCGGTGGAGTTCGGCGGCCGCCGCTTCCAGCTGCCGGTGGTGCCTGCCAACATGAAGACGGTGCTCGACGAGCCGATCGCCGAGATGCTGGCACGCAGCGGCCACTTCTACGTGATGCACCGCTTCGATCTCGACAACGTCGCGTTCGCGCGCCGCATGCGCGACAAGGGCCTGTTCGTCAGCCTCAGCTCGGGCGTCAAGCCGGCCGACTTCGCCGTCATCGACCGCCTGGCGGCCGAGGGCGTGGGCGCCGACTACATCACCATCGACATCGCGCACGGCCACGCCGAGAGCGTGCGCCGCGCCATCGAGCACATCAAGACGAAGCTGCCGCAGACCTTCGTGATCGCCGGCAACGTGGCCACGCCCGAGGCGGTGATCGACCTGGAGAACTGGGGCGCCGACGCCACCAAGGTGGGCGTGGGCCCGGGCAAGGTCTGCATCACGAAGCTGAAGACCGGCTTCGGCACCGGCGGCTGGCAGCTCAGCGCGCTGAAGTGGTGCGCCCGCGTCGCGACCAAACCCATCATCGCCGACGGCGGCATCCGCCACCACGGCGACATCGCCAAGAGCGTGCGCTTCGGCGCGGCGATGGTGATGATCGGCTCGCTGTTCGCGGGACACGAGGAGAGCCCGGGCGCCACCGTCGAGGTCGACGGCAAGCGCTACAAGGAGTACTACGGCTCGGCCAGCGACTTCAACAAGGGCGAGTACAAGCACGTCGAGGGCAAGCGCATCCTGGAGCCGATCAAGGGCCATCTGTCCGACACGCTGCGCGAGATGCGCGAAGACGTGCAGAGCAGCATCAGCTATGCCGGCGGGCGCATGCTGGCCGACCTGAAGAAGGTGAACTACGTGATCCTGGGCGGCGAGAACGCCGGCGAACACCTGTTCATGTGAGCGGCGCGACGGCACCCGCAGGCGACGGCTACGCCGCGCTGCTGGCCGCGGCGCAGCGCCTGTACCACCAGGCACCGGCCGAGGCCGACCGGCTCGCGTCCCAGGCGCTGGCCGCGGCCGGCGACGGCGCCACGGCCGAGCAGCACGCCACGGTGGCCAAGGTGCGCGGCTACGCGCTGGCGCTGGCCGGCCAGTACGGCGCCTCGCTGATCGCGCTGCATGCGGGCCTGGCCGCGCTGCCGGCGGGCAACTCGCTGCTGCGCGTGGACCTGACGCGGGCGCTGAGCGCCACGCACGAGCAGATGAACGACCTGGCCGAGGCGCTGTCGTGGGCCAGCCAGTCGGCGGCGCTGGCGCGCGAACTCGGCGACCCGGGCCGCCTGGCCGACGCGCTGCTCAGCGTCGGCGTGGTGCGCTCGCGCCGCGGCGACCACGCCGGCGGACTGGAGCACTACAGCCAGGCGCGCCAGGCCTACGCCGCCTCGGGCGAGCATGCGCTGGAGGCCGGGGCGCTGTGCAACATGGGCATCGCGTGCAAGAACCTGGGCCGCGCCGACGAGGCCGTGCAGCACCTGCAGCAGGCGGTGGCGCTGAGCGAGGCCGTCGGCCCGCCGGCACTGGCCGCCGGCCCGCTGTCCAACATGATCGAGCCGCTGCGGCTGCTGGGCCGCACCGACGACGCGCTGGCCGCGGCGGCACGGGTGCTGGACCTGCTGGGCGCCGACGGCACGCCCGACATGCGCGCGCAGGCCCTGCTGCAGCGCGGCCAGACCTGGCAGGCGCTGGGCGACACCGATGCCGCGCTGCGGGACCTGCTGGCGGTGCTGGCGCTGGTGCAGGACGGCGGCGGCAGGCACGTGGCCCCCACCCACCTGGCCTTGTCGCGGCTGTACAAGCAGCGCGGCCAGTTCGCGCAGGCGCTGGCCCACCACGAAGCCTTCCACGCTGCCGACCGGCGGCTGCTGGACGAGACGTCGGCCCGCACGCTGAACGCGCTGCAGGTGCGCTTCGACCTGGAACGCGCGCAGCACGACGCGCAGGTGCAGCGGCTCGAAGCCGAGCGGCTGGCCGCGCTGTCGCGCACCGACGCGCTGACCGGCTGCGCCAACCGCCG
Organism: Rubrivivax soli; assembly: GCF_049810355.1. Taxonomy (GTDB): domain Bacteria; phylum Pseudomonadota; class Gammaproteobacteria; order Burkholderiales; family Burkholderiaceae_C; genus Rubrivivax. Next base: position 4,892,575 of record NZ_CP187368.1, on the reverse strand, counting down.
CCGACTGGACGAGCACCTCGACGCCACGTTCGCGTCCGCGCGGCGGCGCGGCCGTCCGCTGACGGTGGCGATGGTCGACATCGACGACTTCAAGCGCATCAACGACGCCTTCGGCCACACGGCCGGCGATGCCGTGCTGCGCGGCGTGGCGCAGTGCCTGCAGGCGCACTGCCGCGGCGTGGACCTGGTGGCGCGCTACGGCGGCGAGGAGTTCTGCATCGTCTTCGACGACGCCGATGCGGCGCACGCCGAGCGCGCCTGCGAGGCCGCGCGCGACGCCGTGGAGCACCACGACTGGAGCGCGGTGCACCCGGCGCTGCGTGTCACGCTGTCGATCGGCCTGGCCGACCACCCGGCGCTCGACAGCCCGCTGGCGCTGCTGGCCGACGCCGACGCGCAGCTCTACGCGGCCAAGCGCGCCGGCAAGAACCGGGTGCTGCGCGCGGCCTGACGGCCGCAGCGGCGGCTGAGGCAGTGCCTCAGCGCCCGATCATCCCCTGGCGCTCGCCCGCCTCGATGCGGCCACGCAGCTTCTTGGCCTTCAGCGCCAGCGGCTTGGCCAGCCCGGTGGCCGGGCAGGCGCCGAAGTCGCTGTGGTCGGCGGCCGCCACCAGCAGCGGGTCGGTGTCGCTGCCCAGTTCCTGCGTGAAGTCTTCGGCCACCGCGCAGGTGGGCGCGAAGCCGTCGAAGTAGCGGCCTTCGTTGCGGTCGTTCACCGACTCGAAGTTGACCGCGCTGTACGTGGTGCCGCAGGCGCTGGTGGGCAGGAAGCCCACCGGCTTGCCGCAGGTGGTGTCGCCGATGGCGACCACCTGCACGCCGACGCCGCGCAGGCCGTTGATGACCTGCTCGCTGGCCGAGCAGGTGCGCGGGCCCGTCAGCACGTACACACGCGACACGCCCGCGGCCGAGGCCGGGTTGGTGAAGCGGAAGCTCTGGTTGTATTCACCCGCCAGCTGGTCGTTGTAGAGCAGCCGCGCGTAGTCGCGGCCACTGCCGCGGCTGCCGGCCACGTACGAGGCCACCGTGCCGCCCACCGAGACCAGGCCGCCGCCGTTGTAGCGCAGGTCCAGCACCACTTCGCTGACGCCCGCGGCGCGGAACTGCGCGAAGGCCGTCTCCAGCGGCGCATTGGCCTGGCTGATCATGTCCTTCACGACCACGTAGCCCAGGCGGCGCCCGAGCAGCGAGGTGACGATGCGGCTGGTGGGCACCGGCGTCAGTGCGTGGATGCCGGCGGTGAGCGTGATGCTGAAGTCGTCGCCCAGCGTGTCGCGCACGACCAGCGTGATCTGCTGGCCGGCGGTGCTGGGCGACAGAATGCTGTAAGTGCCGTCGGCGATCAGGTCGGCCGCCGGGATGCCGTTGACCGACAGCACGCGGTCGCCGCGGAAGACCTTGCCGGCGGCGTTCGACAGCGGCTCGACGTAGCGCACGTACAGCGGCCGGCTCGGGTCGCCGTCGGCTTCCACGCCCGAGACCGAGACGCCGTAGCCCAGCGTCTGGCCGTCGCCGAAGAAGCGTTCGAACTCCTCGGTGGGCTGCGTGTAGCTCCAGATGTCTTCGGGGAAGCGGCTGTCGGTGCCGGTGTACAGCAGCGCGTAGAAGTAGTCGTCGACCGTTGCGTAGACGCTGGGGTCGGGCCGCGGCGACAGCCGGCTCCAGAAGTAGCCGGTGTCCATGAAGGTGTCGCCGAGCCAGCGCTTCTGGTCGGCGATGCTGCAGCTCAGCGGCGCCGAGGGCCAGACGACGGTGTCGTCGTCGCTGCCGCCGCCGCAGGCAGCCAGCAGCAGCGGCAGCAGCGCGGCCGAGGCGCGCAGGCGCCAGCGGGCGGCGGTGGTGGTGGTGGTGGTGGTGGTCGTCTTCTGCATGTTGTCTCCCTGGAAGGCTGCCGCGCCGAAAAGGGCGCCACCTACAATCGAAACTCTTCCCGCGCCTTGTCCGTTGACACGCTCCGGTGTGTCGAACCGTCTCGCTTTGTCACAGCGCTCCATGTCCGCACTCGCCAAGTCCTTCGATCCTGCCGCCATCGAGGCCCGCTGGGCCCCCGTCTGGGAAGCCAGCGACGCCTTCGCGCCGACGCTCGACCCGTCGCGGCCGTCGTTCAGCATCCAGCTGCCGCCGCCCAACGTGACCGGCACGCTGCACATGGGCCACGCGTTCAACCAGACCATCATGGACGCGCTGACACGTTACCACCGCATGCGCGGCCACAACACGCTGTGGGTGCCCGGCACCGACCACGCCGGCATCGCGACGCAGATCGTCGTCGAACGCCAGCTGCAGGAAACCGGCCTGTCGCGCCACGACCTGGGGCGCAAGAACTTCGTCGCCCAGGTCTGGGACTGGAAGGCCAGCAGCGGCGCCACCATCACGCGCCAGATGCGCCGCATGGGCGACAGCGTCAGCTGGAGCCACGAGTACTTCACGATGGACGACAAGCTCTCGGCGGTCGTCACCGAGACCTTCGTGCGCCTGTTCGACGAAGGCCTGATCTACCGCGGCCAGCGCCTGGTGAGCTGGGACCCGGTGCTCAAGAGCGCGGTCTCCGACCTGGAAGTCGTGAGCGAAGAGGAAGACGGCTTCCTGTGGCACATCCGCTACCCGCTGGCAGACGGCAGCGGCGACGTCGTGGTGGCGACCACGCGGCCCGAGACCCTGCTGGGCGACACCGCGGTGATGGTGCACCCCGAGGACGAGCGCTACACGGCGCTGGTGGGCAAGCACGTGAAGCTGCCGCTGACCGACCGGCTGATCCCGGTGATCGCCGACGCCTACGTCGACCGCGCCTTCGGCACCGGCGTCGTGAAGGTGACGCCCGCGCACGACGCGAACGACTACGCGGTGGGCCAGCGCCACGGCCTGCCCATGATCGGCGTGCTCGACCTGGAGGCGAAGATCAACGCCAATGCGCCCGAGGCCTACCGCGGCCTGGATCGGTTCGTCGCGCGCAAGAAAGTGGTGGCCGACCTGGAGGCGCAAGGCCTGCTGGTGGAGACGAAGAAGCACAAGCTGCAGGTGCCGCGCTGCGAGCGCACCGGGCAGGTGGTGGAGCCCATGCTCACCGACCAGTGGTTCGTGGCCGTCAACAAGGCCGGCGCCGACGGCAGGAGCATCGCGCAGAAGGCCATCGACGCGGTGGACAGCGGCGCCGTGCGCTTCGTGCCCGAGCAGTGGGTCAACACCTACAACCACTGGATGCACAACATCCAGGACTGGTGCATCAGCCGCCAGCTCTGGTGGGGCCACCAGATCCCCGCCTGGTACGGCAGCGGCGGCGAGCTCTTCGTCGCCCGCAACGAGGACGAAGCCCGCCAGCGCGCCGCGGCCGCCGGCTACACCGGCCCGCTGACGCGCGACGAGGACGTGCTCGACACCTGGTACTCGTCGGCGCTGGTGCCCTTCAGCACGCTGGGCTGGCCGGCCAAGACGATCGAGCAGGACCTGTTCCTGCCGAGCTCGGTGCTCGTGACCGGCTTCGACATCATCTTCTTCTGGGTCGCCCGGATGATCATGATGACGACGCACTTCACCGGGCAAGTGCCGTTCCGCCACGTGTACATCCACGGCCTGGTGCGCGACGCGCAGGGCAAGAAGATGAGCAAGAGCGAAGGCAACGTGCTCGATCCGGTCGACCTGATCGACGGCATCGCGTTGCCGGCGCTGCTGGACAAGCGCACCACCGGCCTGCGCCGGCCCGAGACCGCGCCGCGCGTGCGCAAGGAGACCGAGAAGGAATTCCCGCAGGGCATCCCGGGCTTCGGCGCCGATGCCCTGCGCTTCACGATGGCCAGCTACGCCAGTCTCGGCCGCAACATCAACTTCGACAGCAAGCGCTGCGAGGGCTACCGCAACTTCTGCAACAAGCTCTGGAACGCCACCAAGTTCGTGCTGATGCACTGCGAGGGCCAGGACTGCGGGCTGAAGGAGCACACCAAGGCCGAGTGCGCGCCGGCCGTGCTGGCCGCCGACGGCAGCGTGCTGCAGCCGGCGGGCCCGTTCCACGGCTACATGCGCTTCAGCGCCGCCGACCGCTGGATCAGCGGCGAGCTGCAGCGCGTGGAGGCCGCGGTGGCGCAGGGTTTCGACGAGTACCGCCTCGACAACGTGGCCGGCGCCATCTACACCTTCGTGTGGGACGAGTACTGCGACTGGTACCTCGAGATCGCCAAGGTGCAGCTGGCCGAAGCCGCGAAGGCGGGCGACGAGGCCGCGCTGCGCGCCACGCGCCGCACGCTGATCCGCGTGCTCGAGACCGTGCTGCGCCTGCTGCACCCGATCAGCCCGTTCATCACCGCCGAGCTGTGGGAGACGGTGGCCCCGCTGGCCGGCCGCAAGGATGCCGCCAGCATCGTGCAGGCGCGCTACCCCGAGGCGCAGCTGCAGAAGGTCGACCCGGCCGCCGACGCCTGGGTGGCGCAGCTGAAGGCGGTGGTGGCCGTCAGCCGCAACCTGCGCAGCGAGATGGGCCTGGCGCCGGGCGAGAAGGTGCCGCTGCTGACGCTGGGCGACGCCGGCTTCGTCACCAGCGCCGCGCCGCTGCTGCAGGCGCTGGCGCGGCTGTCCGAGGTGCGCGTGCTGGCCGACGCCGCGGCCTTCGATGCGGCCACGCAGGCCGCGCCGGTGGCGGTGTCAGGCGCGGTGCGGCTGGCGCTGCACGTGGAGATCGATGTCGCCGCCGAGACGGCGCGCCTGGGCAAGGAGATCACCCGCCTCGAAGGCGAGATCGCCAAGGCCGAGGCCAAGCTGGGCAACGAGAGCTTCGTCGCGCGCGCGCCCGCGGCCGTGGTGCAGCAGGAGCAGGCGCGGCTGGCCGACTTCAGCCAGGCTCTGGCCCGTCTGCGAGATCAACGAGATCGTCTCGCACGGTGATCACGAAGTCCTCGTCCGAGGACTTGCCGCCCAGCAGCTCGTCGATGCGCCGCGCCACGCTCCAGGCGCTGCGCGAGCGTGATTCCAGCGTCGTGCTGGCCACGCGCGGCGTGACCTGCAGCGTGTCGATGTGGCGCAGCGGCCGGCCGGGGTCGAGCATGCCGGGCTCCATGCTGTCGAACCAGGCTGCCGCCAGGCGGCCGGTGCGCAGCGCGTCGGCCAGCGCCTGTTCCTCGAACAGGCTCGAGTGCGCCAGGTTCACCAGCACCTGGTTGGGCCGCGCCAGCGACAGCAGCCGCTCGCCCACCAGCCCGCGGTAGCGCGAGAAGTAGGTCAGCAGCACGCACACCGCGTCGCAGCGCTCGAACAGCTCGGGCAGGCCCGTGGGCTCCACGCCCCAGCGCTGCCACAGCGGGTCGCGCGCGTGCAGCGCGGGGTCGTAGCCCACGACCTGGGCACCGAAGGCGCCGAGCAGCTGGGCCAGCGGCCGCGCCGCGGGCGCCATGCCCACCAGCCCGACGCGCATGCTGCCGAGTTCGCGGCCCACGAGCAGGCCGTCGTCGCTGAGAACGGGAACGCGGCGCAACATCTGCAACAGCGCGCCGATCACGAACTCGGCCTCGGCTGCCGCGCTGGCCGTGGTCGGGCGGACCACCTCGATGCCGGCACGTGCGCAGGCTTCGAGGTCGATGTTCTCGGCCCCGCTGGACAGCCGGCCCACCGCACGCAGCATCGGCGCGCCGCCCACCGCCTGCGCGTCCAGCGCCACCGAGGGGGGAACGATCATCGCGCGCACGCGGAACAGACTGCGGCGGAACTCGTAGGGCTCGCCGGCCAGGTGCGGCGCGTAGCGCACGGCATGGCGCTCGCCCAGCCAATGCAGCACCTCGGCATCCAGCGGTTCGACGATCAGGACATCCATGCAGATCCAGGGCAACGGGCGCCATTGCCGTGCCACGGTGGCATGCAACAATGAATTTGGCCCGGCTCATTCTAGGTAAGCAAATGTTGATCCAGAAGGCAATTTTCCCTGTGGCGGGGCTCGGCACACGCTTCCTCCCGGCCACCAAGGCCCAGCCCAAGGAGATGCTGCCGGTCGTGGACAAGCCGCTGATCCAGTACGCGGTGGAAGAGGCCTACGCCGCCGGCGTGCGCGAGATGATCTTCGTCACCGGCCGCCACAAGCGCCCGATCGAAGACCACTTCGACATGACCTTCGAGCTCGAGCACGCGCTGGAGCAGGCGCACAAGCAGGACCTGCTCGACGTGGTGCGCAGCATCAAGCCCGACGACATGGAGTGCATCTACGTGCGCCAGGCACAGGCCCTCGGCCTGGGCCACGCGGTGCTGTGCGGCCAGCGCCTGGTGGGCAACCAGCCCTTCGCCGTGCTGCTGGCCGACGACCTGATGGTGGGCCAGCCACCGGTGCTCCAGCAGATGGTCGAGCAGTACGCCGAGTGGCGCGCCTCGATCCTGGCGGTGCAGGAAGTGCCCGCCGAACACACGCGGCGCTACGGCATCGTGGCCGGCACGCCGGTCAACGACCGGCTGGTCGACGTGACACGCATCGTCGAGAAGCCCGCGCCCGAGCAGGCACCGTCGCGCCTGGGCGTGGCCGGGCGCTACATCCTCACGCCGGGCGTGTTCCACGAAATCGCCTCGCAGCCACGCGGCGTGGGCGGCGAGATCCAGCTCACCGACGGCATCGCCAGCCTGCTGCGCCGCGAGAAGGTCTTTGCGTACCGCTACGAGGGCAAGCGCTACGACTGCGGCAGCAAGGAAGGCTTCCTGGAAGCCAACGTCGAGCTGGCGCTGGCGCACCCGCAACTGGGGCCGGGCTTCCGCACCTTCCTGCAGGGCCTGGACCTGTAGGCCGGCGGCCAGCCGGCCTGCCGCTTCAGCGGCGGCGCAGCAGGTGCACGAACTCGCCGTTGTCGGCCGTGGTCTGGCTGACGAGTTCGTTGCCCGTCTGGCGCGAGAAGGCCTGGAAGTCGCGCGTGGATCCCGGGTCGGTGCTGACCACGCGCAGCACCTCTCCCGCCGCCATGTCGGCCAGCGCCTTCTTGGCCTTCAGGATGGGCAACGGGCAGTTGAGCCCCCGGGTGTCGAGTTCCTTGGCGATGTCCATGGCCGCGATTCTAGAGGCCCGCCCGGCGCCGCTGCCGTCGGGGTCTCACCCGATCACAGGCCGGCGCACTGGTCTTCCTTGCTGGCCGCGACGTTGCCGCTGCCCGTGGGCGCGGGCTGGTTCTCCTTGCACTGCAGGTTGCCGTCCATCGTGTTGTCGAACAGCGCCAGGCCGCCGCGGTTGCCCACGGCCTGCAGGCTGCCGCCGATGCGGTTGCCGTCGGCCAGCAGCGAGCCGGCCATCGCGTCGAGCTGCAGGTCGCCGGTGATGCTGGCGTCCAGCACGGTGGCGGCCCCGCCCTGCTTGATCTGCACCGAGCCGCCGAACGACGACGCGCCTTCGACGACGACGAGCGCGCTGCCGTCGGCCTGCAGGTCGCCGTTGACGGCCACGTCGACCGCCACCACGGTGGACAGCGCGCCCGACTTGATCGAGCCCACGAGCCGCGTGCCGAACAGCTCGCACGCGGCGCCGTCGGGCACGACGACGGTGTCCAGCGACAGCGCGCCGATCGACGCATCGCGGCAGGTCACGCTCTCCTGGCCGCTGGGGATCACCAGCGGCGGCAGCGTGGCCTGCACCGGCGCGCTGCCGCTGCCCGGGCTGCCGGTGCCCTTGCTGCCGCTGGCACCGGCGGTGCCGCCGGTCGTGGACGGCGTGTCGCTGCCACCGCCCCCGCAGGCGGCCAGCAGCAGGGCCAGGGTGGCGGCGGGGATCAGGCGTTGGAAGGTGTGCATGGAAGGCTCCTTGGGGTTGGGCACGCAGGTGCGGGTTCGAGGTCGGTTGCGTGCCCCACGGAGCGGCCTGCCGCCGGCCTGATACATCGGCGCCCGGCCCCGGGGCCGGTGCTAGCATGCAGCGCAACATGCATCCGTTCGACGCGCTGTCCGACGTCGATCTGCTGGCGCGCTGCCGCGACGGCAGCGACGCTGCATGGAACACGCTGGTGCGGCGCTACCAGCGCCTGATCTACACCGTGCCCCGACGCGCCGGGCTCTCGGGCGAGCAGGCGGCCGACGTGTTCCAGGCCACCTTCACGCGGCTGTTCGAGCACATCGACCGCATCGAGGACGGCAGCCGCGTGCGCGCCTGGCTGGTCACCACCGCCAAGCGCGAGAGCCTGCGCCTGCTGGACGAAGCCCGCCGCACCGTCGACCTCGCGGCCGAACGCGGCGGCCACGACAGCGACGCCGGCGACGGCCCCGAGGGCGACCTGCTCGACCGCTTTGCGCATCCGGCGCCGCTGACGGAGGACCTGCTGTCCGACCTGCAGCAGCAGGACCGCCTGCGCCGTGCGCTGGCGCTGCTGGACGACCGCGCGCGGCAGTTCCTGGAACTGCTGTTCCTGCAGGACGAGCCGCTGCCCTACAGCGAGATCGCGGCGCGGCTGGGCATCGCCGAAGGCAGCATCGGCCCGACCCGTGCCCGATGCCTCGACAAACTGCGCGCGGCGCTGGCCCGCCTGTGAACACGCGGGCGTGTGACACGATGTATTTCCTCGCCGCCCTGCCGCTCCGTGCGTTGCACCCCTGAACCACCTGCCGAGCGAGCCCGCCATGCCCCGCCAGTCACCGCCCTCCTTGCCGCCGGCCCCCGACGACACCTTGCTGGAACGCCAGCTGCGCGACAGCCGCACCCTGGAAGACGCCCCCGAGCACGTGATCCAGCGCACGCTGCAGACGCTGCAGGGCCTGCAGCAGCAGCGGCGCCGCACCCAGGCTGCCGCGCCCGCCGGGCTGCGCCAGCGTGTGCTGGCGGCGCTGAGCTTCGACAGCGCAGCCGCCACCGGCCTGGCCTTCGGCGTGCGCTCGGCCTCGGCGGCGCCGCGGCAGATCGTGTGCAGCGCGGGCGCGGTGGACATCGACCTGCGCGTCGAGACCGCCGACGCCGGCCGGCTGCAGCTGCGCGGACAGGTCTTCGGCATCGACGGCGCGTGCGCCGTGGTGCTGCAGCGCGACGGCGCCGCGCTGGCTGAAGCAGCGCTGGACGCGCAGGGCCAGTTCCTGCTGTCCGCGGTGCCGCCCGGCCCCGCGACGCTGCTGCTGCGCAGCGACGACGCCGAGATCGAACTGCCCGCGCTGGACCTCGGCGCCGGCCCGTGACGGGCACTGCCGCGGCCGACCGTGGCGCCGCCGGCGCCCGGGACCTGGCCGGCCGCTGGACCGACGGGGACGCCGGCAACCTCGACCCCGCCACCCTGCCGCCCGCGCTGCGCCTGGACCTGGCCTGGGCCCTGAAGGAGCTGTGCAATGCGCGCTGGAACACCGAGCCCGACGGCGCACGCGCCGCGGCGCAGCGGCTGCAGCAGTTGCACGCGGCCGATGGCGCGCCGGCGATCGCCGCGCTGGCGCACTGGGCCCGCGGCCTGGCCGCGCTGACCGAAGGCCGCATGCACGAGGCATTGCAGGCCTTGCAGGCGGCCGAGGCCGCGCTGCAGACGCTGGGCCATGCGCACGAGGCCGCCAAGTGCCAGCTGCCGCAGGGCATCGCGCTGACGCTGCTGGGCCGGCACGACGAGGCCCTGGCCGTGGGCGAGGCGGCCCGCAGCCGCTTCATCGCGCTGGGCGACGGTCTGTCCACCGGCAAGGTCGAGCTGAACCTGGGCTCGATGCTGATGCGGCGCGACGCCTACGCACTGGCCGAGCAGCGCTACCGCGACGCAGCGGCCCGCTTGGCCGCCGCGGGCGCCGACGAACTCCAGCTGATGGCCGAAGTGGGCCTGGCCGGCGCGCTGACCTGGCAGTTCCGCTTCGACGCCGCGCAGCAGCTCTACGCCGCCGCCTCGCGCCGCGCCGGCGCGCCCGGCCTGGAGGCGGTGCAGGGCCTGATCGACAGCAACCTGGGCCGGCTGGAACTGCACCGCGGCCGCTTCGAGGCCGCGCTGCGTGCGTTGACGGCGGCGCTGCACGAATCGGAGCAGGCCGGGCTGCCGCACGAAGCCACGGAAGCGCGGCGCGACCTCGCCGATGCCTACCTCGCGCTGAACCTGCTGCCCGAGGCGCTGGAGCTGTACGAGCGCACCGTGGCCGAAGGCCTGGCGCAGGACGCGCCGGTGGAGTGCGCGTGGGCGCAGGTGCAGCGCGCGCAGGTGCTGGCACGGCTGGGCCGGCTGCAGTCGGCCCAGGCCGCGCTGGACGCCGCGCACGCGGGCTTCGTGCAGCACGGCGTGGCGGTCGGCGCCGGGCTGGTGGACCTGCGCCGGGCGCAACTGGCGCTGGCGCGTGGCGACGACGTCGCCGCAGTCGATGCCGACGCCGCGCTGCAGCAGGCCCGCTCCGCAGCGCGCGTGTTCGCCGACGCCGGCGTGGCAGGCTGGCGCTGCGATGCCGACATCGTGGCGGCGCGCGCGCTGGTGGCGCTGGGCCGGCCCGCCGCGGCGCAGTCGGCCTTCCTGGACACGCTGGCCCGCGCCGACCACCTGCCCGAGCAGGCAGCGGCATGCCACACCGGCCTCGGCAGCCTGGCCGCCGCCGCAGGCGCGCGCACGCAGGCGCAGTGGCACTTCGAGCAGGCCATCGCCGGCATCGAGATGCAGCGGGCGCTGCTGCCGGGCGACGAGTTCCGCACGGCCTACGGCAGCGACAAGCAGTCGCCCTACGAGGGCCTGCTGGCGCTGGCGCTGCAGGACAACCGCCCGGCCGACTCGGCGCTGCTGCTGCGCTGTGCCGAGCGGGCCCGCTCGGCCGCGCTGCGCACGGCGCTGGCGCGCGACGGCGGCCGGGACGGCGCGGCCGTCACCGCCGCCGGCACCGACCCGCAGGCGCGCGAGCAGCTGCACTGGCTGCACGGGCAGTGGCAGCAGGCGCTGGCCCAGGGTGAACCCGAGCGCGCGCAGGCGCTGCAGCAGCGCCTGCACGCCGCCGAGCGCAGCCTGCTCGAAGCGCAGCGTCGCGCGCTGGCCGCCGGCACGGCCGCAGCGGGCGGTCCGGCCGCGGTGGCGCAGCCACCCGGCACCCTGCCGGACGCCGCACGGCTGCAGGCGGCGCTCCGCGACGGCGAGGTGCTGGTGCACTACACGCGCGTCGACGGCGCGGACGCGGCGGCCGCACCGCCGTCGCAGCCGCGCCGGCAGCAGATCGTCGTGTGCGTGCTCACGGCCACGTCGCTGCAGCACGTGGTCGTGCCGGCGGACGGCCTGGACGACCGCATTGCGCAGCTGCGGTTCCAGCTCGACGCGCTGCGCTTCGGCGCACCGGCACTGCGCGCGCGGGCGGCGCAGATCGCAGCCCGCACACGCGCCCACCTGCAGGCCCTGCACCGCCAGCTGTGGCAGCCGGTCGCGGCGCTGGTGGGCGACGCGGCGCAGGTGGTCGTGGTGCCGCACGGCAACCTGCACTACGTGCCGTTCTGCGCGCTGCACGACGGCAGCGGCAGCCTGGTGCAGCGGCACGCCTTGTGCGTCGCACCCAGTGCCGCGCTGTGGGCGGCCTGGCGGCAACGGCCGGCCCCGGCCAGCCCGCAGCCGCCGCGGCGCGTGGTCGCGCTGGGCACCGGCGGCGCGGCGCTGCCGCACGTGGCCGACGAGGTGCGCGCGGTGGCCGCGGCCTTCCAGGCGCAGCCCGGCGGCAGCGCCACTGCCTGCGTCGACGACGCCGCCACGCTGCAGGCCCTGCATGCGCTGCTGCCCGAGGCCGACGTGCTGCACCTGGCCTGCCACGGCCAGTTCCGCGCCGACAGCCCGTACTTCTCGGCACTGCACCTGGCCGACGGCACGCTGACGCTGCGCGACGCCGCGGCGCTGCCGCTGCGGGCGCAGCTGGTCACGCTGTCGGCCTGCGAGACCGGGCTCAGCCGCATCGCACCGGGCGACGAACTGGTCGGCCTGGTGCGCGGCTTCGTGCTCGCGGGCGCCCCCAACGTGCTGGCCACGCTGTGGACGGTGGACGACGCCGGCACCGCGGCGCTGATGCGCGACTTCTATGCCGCGCTGCTGCAGGGCCGCCGCCCGGCGGCCGCGCTGCGCCTGGCGCAGTGCGCGGCGCTGGCAAGCGACCCCGACGCGTGGCACTGGGCCGCCTTCACCTTGCACGGCAGCGGGTGATCGGCCGGCACGGCACCATGTATTTCCATCCCCGCCGCGCGCTCGGTGCCGGATCGCAACCCCCTGCCGAGGACCCGCCATGCGCGCTGCCCGCCTGAGCCTGCTCGCCGCCACCGTCGCCACGCTTGCCACCGTCGCCGCCTGCGGCGGTGGCGGCGGCAGCGCCGGCGCGGCACCGGGGCCCGCCCCTGCACCCGCCCCCGGGCCGGCGCCCACCCCACCGGCCCCGGCCGACAACGCCGCCCTCCCGGGCGAGATCGTCGTGCGGCTGCTGCGCGGCAGCGACTTTGCGGCCGTCACGGCCGACTTCGGCCTCACCGCCATCGACCGCTTCGGCCAGCGGCCGATCTGGCAGCTGCGCGTGCCGGCGGGGCGCGACACGCAAGCCGTCATCGACGCGCTGCGCGCCGACCCGCGGGTGCTGAACGCCGAGCCGAACTACGAGAACGAAACCCCCGAGGGCCGCCGCCGCACGCCCTGGGCCACCGGCGGCGACGCCGGGACCTACGCCACGCAGTGGGCGCCCGAGGCCCTGCGGCTGCCGGCCGCGCACGCGCTGAGCCGCGGCAACGGCATCCGCGTGGCGGTGCTCGACACCGGCATCGACCTCGCCCACCCCGCGCTGGCCCCGCGCCTGGCGCGCACGGCGGGCGGCGCGCTGCTTGGCCGCGACTTCGTCGACGACGACGCCGACCCCGCCGAAGGCGGCGGCATCGGCGACACCGGCTACGGCCACGGCACGCACGTGGCGGGCCTGGTGGCGCTGGCGGCCCCCGGCTCGACGCTGATGCCGGCGCGCGTGCTCGATGCGCAGGGCCGCGGCAACGTGTGGGTGCTGGCCGAAGCCCTGCTGTGGGCCGTGGACCCCGACGCGAACCCAGCCACCGACGACGGCGCGCACGTCGTCAACCTCAGCCTGGGCACGACACGCGCCACCGACCTGCTGCGCACCGCTGTCGCGCTGGCCGACTGCGACTTCGACGACGACGACGACGCGTTCAACGATCCGGGCTACGACGACGACAAGGAGCGCTGCAGCCGCAAGCACGGCGCCGTGGTGCTGGCCGCCGCCGGCAACGCGGGCGACGACCAGGAACTGCAGTTCCCTGCCGCCGAGCAGGCGCCGGGCGCACTGGCGGTGGCCGCCAGCACCGCGCAGCGCACGCTGGCCGGCTTCTCCAACCGCGGCAGCTGGGTGCAGATCGCCGCACCGGGCGAGGCCATCATCAGCACCTTCCCCGGCGGCGGCTACGCCACCTGGAGCGGCACCTCGATGGCGACGCCGCTGGCCGCGGGCACCGCTGCGCTGGTGCTGGGCCGCTTCGCCGATCCTCGCAGCGTGCTGCCGCTGGACGTGGCCAAGCGCCTGGTGGACCGTTCCTCGGCGCTGTGCGGCACGCCGCTGCGCCAGGTGGATGCCGCCGCGGCGGTCGAGGACACGCAGGCGCCGGACCCTGCGTGCCCCTGAAGGCAGGCCGCCGCGCAAGCCCTTGCAGGCTTGCGCGGCTGACTCAGGTGCGCGCCGTCACAGCCGCGCGCACTGGTCTTCCTTGCTTGCGGCCACGTTGCCGCGGCCGGTGGGCGCCGGCACGTTCTCCTTGCACTGCATGTTGCCCTTCATGCGGTTGTTGACGAACACCGCGCCGCCGATGTTCTGGAACGCCTGCAGGCTGCCGCCGATGGTGTTGGCGCTGGCCGAGATCGCGCCCTGGTTCGATTCGAACTGCAGGTCGCCGTTGATGCGGGCGCGCGTGATGCTCACGCTGCCACCCTGCACCAGCTGCACCGAGCCGCCGAAGGTGGAATAGCCGGCCACCGTGACCGCAGCCGCGCCCTCGGCCTGCAGGTTGCCGTTGACCGAGACGCTGCTGGCCTGCAGCGTGGCACCGGTGCCGACGACGATGCTGCCCTTGGCACGCGTGCGGTCGAGCACGCAGGCGGCGCCGTCGGGCACGAAGATGTTGTCCAGCGACACCGCGCCGATGCGGCCGGTGCAGATCGTTTCCTCGGCGGCCGCCGGTGCGGCAAAGGCGGCGGCGGCCAGCGCGAACAGGGCCAGACGAGTGTTGAGACGTGTGTGCATTGCAGACTCCAGAAGGTGGTTCGAAGGCGTCCGGGGCACGCCCCCATGGCGTGTGGCCCGGACCCCCGCACCGACGGGTCTGCAGCGCGATCGATACATCGCGCCGCGCACGTTTCAGCCGCGTGGCGGCAGCTCGACGAAGCGCGGCTCGTGGCCACGCGAGCGCAGCCAGTCGGCCAGCGCGTAGCCGGTGCCGGCGCGCCAGCAGCGCACGTCGGCCGGCGCGAACAGCTTGTACTCGGCCAGCTCGGGCGACAGGCGCACCTCGCCGTGCGCCACCGCGTGGTAGGCCACGATGAGCTGGTTCATGCGCTGGAAGTCGTAGACGCCGATCAGCTGCAGCGCGTCGACCTGCAGCGCCGTCTCCTCGCCGATCTCGCGCGCGATGCCCTCCTCGGGCGTCTCGCCGGCTTCCATGAAGCCCGTGATCAGCGCGAACATGCGGCCCGGCCAGGCGGCGTTGCGCGCCAGCAGCAGCTGGCCGTCGCGGTCGGCGCACTCGATCACCGCGGCCAGCACCGGCGTCGGGTTGTTCCAGTGGGTCCAGCCGCAGGACGGGCAGCGCAGGCGGGCCTTCGGGCCGCCGTCTTCGTCGGACGTCAGCAGCGCCAGCGCGGTGCCGCAGTGCAGGCAGAACCGCGCCTCGTGCTTCATGCCGGGAACACGCCGGTGGACAGGTAGCGGTCGCCGCGGTCGCAGACGATGAACACGATGGTCGCGTTCTCGACCTGCTGCGCGATCTGCAGCGCCACCCAGCAGGCGCCGGCGGCCGAGATGCCGGCGAAGATGCCTTCCTCGCGCGCCATGCGCCGCACCATGTCCTCGGCGTCGGCCTGGCTCACCAGCACCAGCTCGTCGACGCCCGACGGGTCGTAGATCTTCGGCAGGTAGGCCTCGGGCCACTTGCGGATGCCCGGGATGCGCGAGCCTTCGGACGGCTGCGCGCCGACGATGCGCACCTGCGGGTTCTGCTGCTTCAGGTAGCGCGAGACGCCGGTGATGGTGCCGGTGGTGCCCATCGCGCTGACGAAGTGCGTCACGCGCCCGGCGGTGTCGGCCCAGATCTCGGGGCCGGTAGTCTCGAAGTGCACACGCGGGTTGTCGGCGTTGGCGAACTGGTCGAGCACGACGCCCTTGCCGTCCTTCTGCATCTGCGTGGCGAGGTCGCGCGCGTACTCCATGCCGCCGCTGCGCGGCGTGAGGATCAGTTCGGCGCCGAAGGCCTTCATCGTCTGCGCGCGTTCGACCGACAGGTCCTCCGGCATGATCAGCAGCATCCGGTAGCCGCGGATCGCCGCAGCCATCGCCAGCGCGATGCCGGTGTTGCCGCTGGTGGCCTCGATCAGCGTGTCGCCGGGGCGGATCTCGCCGCGCTCCTCGGCGCGGCGGATCATGCTGATGGCGGGCCGGTCCTTCACCGAGCCGGCCGGGTTGTTGCCTTCGAGCTTGCCCAGCACCACGTTGCCGCGCGCGGCGATCGCTGCACCCGGCAGGCGCTGCAGTCGCACCAGCGGCGTCCTGCCGATCGCGTCTTCCAGGGTCATGTAGGCCGGCGGGGCCGATTCAGCCATGTCTGCATCTCCGTGTTGGCCGTGAATTGTGGCAGTCGCGCCGCCCTGCCGCAGGCGCGGGCCCCAAGGGGGTGCATGCCATAATCTTTTCGCATTGCGTGCCCCGTGCACGCCTCACGCCCCCGTGACGAAATCGGTAGACGTAGCGGATTCAAAATCCGCCGCCGCAAGGCGTGCCAGTTCGAGTCTGGCCGGGGGCACCAGCAGGCCACTCGCGGGCCGCAGCACATCCCGTCCATGCCGAACCTGCCGCCCGTCACCAAGGTCCTGATGCTCGTCTGCGTGGCGATGTTCTGCCTGCAGGCCTTCCTGCCGCTGGAACTGTGGTTCGCGCTGTGGCCCATCTCCAGCGGGCGCTTCATGCCGTGGCAGCCACTGAGCTACGCCTTCCTGCACGGCGACCTGTTCCACCTGCTGTTCAACATGCTCGGGCTGTGGATGTTCGGCAGCGAACTCGAGCGCCTGTGGGGCCCCAGGCGCTACATGCTCTTCATGGCCGCCGGCATCGTGGCCGCGGCGCTGACGCAGATGCTGCTGGTCACGGTGATGGGCAGCCGCGCCTACACGGTGGGCATCAGCGGCGGCATCTTCGCGCTGCTGCTGGCCTTCGGCATGCTGTTCCCGAACCGCACGGTGATGCTGCTGATCCCGCCGATCCCGATGAAGGCCAAGACCTTCGTGTGGGTCTTCGGCGCGCTGGAACTGCTGCTGGGCCTGGGCCTGCTGAACTTCATCTTCGGCAACGGCACGACCGACGACGTGGCGCACTTCGCGCACCTGGGCGGCATGCTCGGCGGCTTCCTGATGATCCGCTACTGGCGGCGCCAGCCGCCGTTCGGGCGCCGACGCTGAGCCCACCGGCCCGCGCCGCGCCACGCGGCGCACAATGACCCCGCGGCCGCCAAGGTCGGCGGCAGCCCGCATGCTCGTGGCCACGGGCGGACGACGGAGTGGGTCATGCACAAGCGCTTCAGGTTCTGGATGGCGGCCGGGCTGTGCTGGCTGGCAACGGCCGCGCCGGCGCAGCCTGCCGCGCCGTCTGCATCGGCCATCGAACAGCAGTCCCGCGCGCTGATGCGCGCCAGCGACGCCGTGCTCGGCGTGCGCGCGCAGGCGGTCGACGGCGCGCGGTCGGCACGCACGCTGGGTGCCGATCGCCAGGGCTCGGGCGTGCTGATCGGCAACGACGGGCTGGTGCTGACCATCGGCTACCTCATCCTCGAAGCCGAACAGGTGGAACTGGTCACCGACGACGCGCGGCGCATCCCGGCGCGCGTGGTGGGCTACGACGTCGCCACCGGGTTCGGGCTGGTGCAGGCCCTGTCGCCGCTGCCGCAGCCGCCGGCCCCGCTGGGCAGCGCTGCGGCGCTGCAGGCCGACGAAGCGCTGGTGGTGGTGAGCGGCGGCGACGGTGGCGCCGTGGGCCCGGCGCAGCTGGCATCGCGCCGCGCGTTCTCGGGCTACTGGGAATACCACCTCGAGGACGCCTTGTTCACGGCGCCGCCGCGGGGAGACCACAGCGGCGCAGGCCTCTTCAACCTGCAGGGCGAACTGGTGGGCATCGGCTCGCTGGTCGTGAACGATGCGCTCGGCCCCGGCAAGGGCCGCGCCCCCGGCAACATGTTCGTGCCGGTGGACCTGCTCAAGCCCATCCTGGCGGAACTGCGTGAACGCGGCAACACCCGTGCCAGCCGCCGCGCGTGGATCGGCGTGAACTGCGTCGAGAACGACGGCGAGCTGCGCATCGTGCGCGTCAACGACGACAGCCCGGCCGACGTCGCCGGGCTGCAGGCCGGCGACCGCATCGTGCGCATCGACGGCGTGGCCGTCGACAAGCTGGAGGCGCTGTGGAAGCGGCTGTGGTCCGGCGACCGCGCCGAGCGCGCGGTGGAGCTGGAGATCGAACGCGAAGGCAAGCGCGAAGCCGTCACCGTGCAGGCGGTGGACCGCGCCTACACGCTGCGGCGCGCGCAGGGCATCTGAACGACGCCGGCGGCGCTACAAGCCGTCGCGCACCGTCGGGTAGCGCAGGCGCAGCCGCAGCTCGCGCTTGAGCCGGTCGTTGACGAGCCGGCGCGATTCGCTCATGAAGCTCAGCAGCATCGGCGGGAGCTCGGTGCGCGCCTGCGCACGGGCGATGCGCGGCGGGCGCGGCAGGCCAGCGAGGTCGGCCGCGAGGTCGAAGTAGTCGCCCATGCGCAGCTCGGTGTCGTCGCTGGCGTGCAGCACGCGCTGCGGCAGTCCGCGCCACAGCGCCGCGATGCAGGCGCGCGCCAGGTCGTCGGCGTGGATGTGGTTGGTGTAGACGTCGTCGGCCGGCAGCAGCACCGGCGTGCCGCGCAGCAGGCGCTCGCGCGGGTGACCGCCGACGCGGTCGCGCGCGTAGATGCCGGGGATGCGCAGGATGCTCACGCGCACGCCGGCGCGGCGACCGAACGCGCGCACCTGCGCCTCGGCATCCACACGCCGCCGGCCACGCGCGCTGGCCGGCGCGACGGCGCGGGTCTCGTCGAAGCGCGCGCCGCCGGCGTCGCCATAGACGCCGCTGGTGCTGGCGTAGACCAGCGTGCGCACGCGGCCGCCCCGCGCCAGCGCGTTCAGCAGCGCGCGCGTGCGCGGGTCGCCCTCGCCTTCGGCCGGCGGCGGGGCCAGGTGCAGCACCAGGTCGGCCAGGCCGCCCAGGCGACCCAGCGTGACCGGGTCGTCGAGGTTGCCCAGCAACGGCACGGCGCCGGCGGCACGCAGCGTGTCGCAGCGCGCGGGGCTGGAGGTGAGCGCGAAGACGGGCAGGCGGCCGCGCAGCAGCCGCAGCACGCGCAGGCCGACATCGCCACAGCCGACGATCAACAAGGAGGGGACGGGCACAATGCCGGGCAGTTTACGTGCCGCCTTCCATGACCTTCCAGATCACGCTGCAGCCTGCCGCACGGCAGTTCGACGTCGCCCGCGACGAGCCCATCCTGGCCGCCGCAATCCGCCAGGGCATCGGCCTGCCCTACGGCTGCCGCGACGGCGCCTGCGGTTCGTGCAAGAGCCGCCTGCTCGAGGGCCGCGTGATCCACGGCGCCCACCAGCTGAAGGCGCTGACGCCGGCCGAAGAATCCGAAGGCTTCATCCTGACCTGCTGCGCGACGCCGCAGACCGACTGCGTGGTCGAGGCGCGCAGCGTGCCCGGCGCGGGCGAGCACCCGGTGCTGAAGATGCCGACGCGGCTGCTGTCGCTGGAACGCCCGGCGCCCGACGTGGCCGTGCTGAAGCTGCAACTGCCGGCCAACCAGCAGCTGCAGTACCGCGCCGGGCAGTACATCGAGTTCATCCTGCGCGACGGCGCGCGCCGCAGCTACAGCATGGCCAACGCGCCCGAACTGCTGGGCAGCCCGCCGGCGATCGAGCTGCACATCCGCCACATGCCCGGCGGCGTGTTCACCGACCACGTGTTCGGCGCGATGCAGCCACGCGAGATCCTGCGCATGGAAGGCCCTTTCGGCAGCTTCTTCCTGCGCGAGGACAGCGACAAGCCCATCGTGCTGCTGGCCAGCGGCACCGGCTTCGCGCCCATCAAGGCCATCGTGCAGCACATGCAGGCCCGCGGCATCACGCGCCCCGCGGTGCTGTACTGGGGCGCACGCCGCCGTGCCGACCTGTACCAGCACGCCTGGTGCGAAGAAGCCGCCGCGGCGATGCCGCAGCTGCGCTACGTGCCGGTGCTGTCGGAAGCCACGCCCGACGACGCCTGGAGCGGCCGCACGGGCTTCGTGCACCAGGCCGTGATGGCCGACCTGCCCGACCTGTCCGGCCACGAGGTCTATGCCTGCGGCGCGCCGGTGATGGTCGACGCCGCACAGCGCGACTTCGTCGCCCGCTGCGGCCTGCCGGCCGAGGCGTTCTTCGCCGACGCCTTCACGTCGGAAGCCGACAAGCACGGGCCGGGCTGAGGCCGCGGACCGCCGGCCGTACAGCTACCGCTTCGCCGGCGGCTCGGGCTTCTTCGGCTGGTCGCCGAGCACGCTCTTGAGCGGGCAGACCTTGAAGGCCGGGCACTTCTGGCAGCCGGCCACGATGGCGATGGGGCAGACGGTCATGCGCTCCTCCTGGGGGTGTTTGCCGATCGGGCCAGTGGAGCACATCGGTTAGCCTGTGGCGATCGACTGCAACCCTGCTGCCCATGCCCACGTCCTTGCCACACCGCCGCCTTGCCCTGCTCGGCCTCGGCCTTGCCACGCTCGCACCGTCCGCCTGGGCGCAGCCGCGGCCCATCCGCCTCGTCGTGCCCTACCCGCCCGGCGGGCCGCTGGACATCGTGGCCCGCGTGCTGGCCGAGCGCGTGAAGGACACGCTGGGCCCGGTGGTGGTGGAGAACCGGCCCGGCGCCGGCGGCAACCTGGGCGCCGACCTCGTGGCCAAGGCCGCCCCCGACGGCCAGACGCTGGTGATGGGCGCGGTGGCCACGCATGCCATCAACCCGTGGCTGTACGCGAAGATCCCCTACGACGCGCTGCGCGACTTCACGCCGGTGACGCTGGTGGCCCAGGTGCCGAACGTGCTGGTGATGAACGCCGAGACCGCGGCGCGGCTGCAGATCGGCACGCTGGCCGACCTGGTGGCCTACGCCAAGCGCAACCCCGGCCGGCTGAACTATGGCTCGGGCGGCAACGGCAGCGCCGGCCACCTGGCGGGCGAGATGTTCAAGGCCCGGGCCGGCGTGTTCGCGGTGCACATCCCGTACGCGGGCGGTCCTCCGGCGCAGCTGGCGCTGGTCAGCGGCCAGGTCGACTTCAACTTCGACAACCTCGCCGCCGCCTCGGCCAACATCAAGAGCGGCAAGCTGAAGGCGCTGGCCGTGACGACGGACCGCCGCTCCAGCGCGATGCCCGAGCTGCCCACCGTGGCCGAAGCCGGTCTGCCCGGCTTCGACATCGGCACCTGGTTCGGCCTGTTCGGCCCGGCCAAGCTGCCGGCCGACGTGACGGCACGCCTGCACAAGGGTTTCACCGACGCGCTGGCCGCGCCCGAGGTGAAGGCGCGCATGGCCACGCTGATGGCCGAACCGTCGCCGACCACACCCGAACAGTTCGGCGCCTTCGTGAAGACCGAACTGGCCAAGTACGAGACGGTGGTGAAGGCCAGCGGCGCGAAGGTCGACTGACACGGCGCCGCGGCCCGGCCGCGGTGCTACTCGCCGAGGTAGGCCGCGCGCACCTTCGGATCGGCCAGCAAGGCCTTGGCCTCGCCGCTCATCGTGACCTCGCCCGACTCCATCACGTAGCCGCGGTTGGCCAGGCCCAGCGCGCGGCTGGCGTTCTGCTCGACCAGCAGCACGGTGGTGCCGCGCTGGTGGATGTCGGCCACGACCTCGAAGATCTTGTCGACCATGATCGGGCTCAGCCCCATCGAGGGTTCGTCCAGCAGCAGCACCTTGGGCCGCGCCATCAGCGCCCGGCCCATCGCCAGCATCTGCTGCTCGCCGCCGCTCATGGTGCCGGCCAGCTGCTTGGCACGCTCCTTCAGGCGCGGGAAGATCGCGAAGACCTTGTCGATGTCGGCGTCGATCTCGTCGTCGTCGCGCACGAAGGCGCCCATCTGCAGGTTCTCGACGATGGTCATGCGCGTGAACGTGCCGCGGCCTTCCGGCACCATCACCAGGCCCTGCTTGACCAGCTCCCACGCCCCCTGGCCGCGGATGCTGTGGCCCATGTACTCGATGCTGCCGTCGGCCACCGGCTGCGTGCCGGTGATGGCCTTCAGCGTCGTCGTCTTGCCGGCGCCGTTGGCCCCGATCAGGCTGACGAGCTCGCCCTGCTGCACCTCGAAGCTCACGCCCTTGACGGCCTGGATGCCGCCGTAGGCGACCTTCAAGCCCGTCACCTTCAACATCGTCTGACTCATCAATGGCCCCCGGCGCCCAGATACGCTTCGATGACTTTCTCGTTCTTCTGCACCTCGGCCGGCGTGCCTTCGGCGATCTGCTTGCCGTAGTCGAGCACGGTGACGCGGTCGCACAGGCCCATCACCAGCTTCACGTCGTGCTCGATCAGCAGGATGGTGCGGCCGTCCTTGCGGATGCGGTCGATCAGCTCGCGCAGCACCACCTTCTCGGTGGCGTTCATGCCGGCGGCGGGCTCGTCGAGCGCGATCAGCTTGGGGTCGGTGGCCAGCGCGCGGGCGATCTCGAGCCGGCGCTGGTCGCCGTAGCTCAGCGTGCGCGCCTTGTACTCGGCGTACTTGCCGATGCCGACGTAGTCCAGCAGTTCCTGGGCGCGCTGCGCGATCGCGGCTTCCTCGGCCTTGAAGCCGCCGGTGCGGAAGATCGCGCCGACCAGGCCCGAGCCGGTGCGCACGTGGCGGCCGACCATCACGTTCTCCAGCGCCGTCATCTCGGCGAACAGGCGGATGTTCTGGAACGTGCGCGCGATGCCGGCCTTGGCCACCTCGTGCACGGCCGCGGGCTTGTAGGGCGCGCCGCCGAGCTCGAAGCTGCCGGCGTCGGGGATGTACAAGCCGGTGATGACATTGAAGAAGGTGGTCTTGCCGGCGCCGTTGGGGCCGATCAGGCCGTAGACCTGGCCGGCCTGGATTTCGATGCCGACGTCCGACAGCGCCTGCAGGCCGCCGAAGCGCTTGCTGACGCCTTGCACGCGGAGAACGGTGGTGCTCATGGGGCGTCCTCCTTCAGCGCGCCGGCGTGGGCGTGGGCGCGGCCTTGCCGTGCTCGGGCGACGGCCACAGGCCGCGCGGGCGCGCCAGCATGATGCCGATCATCGCCAGCGCGATCAGCAGCTGCCGCAGGATGGACGCGTCGAGCCGCCCGCCCGTCATCTCCTGCAGCGGGCCGGCCACGTAGCGCAGCACCTCGGGCAGCGCCGCCAGCATCACCGCGCCCAGGATCACGCCCGGGATGTGGCCGAGGCCGCCGAGCACGATCATCGCGACGATCATCACGCTCTCCATCAGCGAGAACGACTCGGGCGAGACGAAGCCCTGGAACGACGCGAACATCGCGCCCGAGACGCCGCCGAAGGTGGCGCCCATGCCGAAGGCCAGCAGCTTCATGTTGCGCGTGTTGATGCCCATGGCCTTGGCCGCGATCTCGTCTTCGCGGATCGCCATCCACGCGCGGCCGATGCGGCTGGTCTCCAGCCGGTAGCAGATCACCACGCTCAGCACCACCAGCGCCAGGAACAGGTAGTAGTACAGCGTCACCGACGGGATGCGGAAGCCGAAGATCTCGACCGCCTTGCCGAAGCTGAAGCCGAAGATGTTCATCGCGTCGATGCGGTCCAGCCCACGCGGCCCGTTGGTGATGTTCACCGGGTGCTCGAGGTTGTTCATGAACACGCGGATGATCTCGCCGAAACCCAGGGTCACGATGGCGAGGTAGTCGCCGCGCAGCTTCAGCACCGGCGTGCCCAGCAGCACACCGGCGATCGCCGCGAGCAGGGCCGCGGCAGGCACCACCACCCAGATCGGCGTGTGCAGCCCGTCGGGGAACATCTGCGCGAACCACGCGAAGTTCTCGGCCAAGTGCGGGCTGGCCAGCAGCGCGTACATGTAGGCGCCCACGGCGTAGAACGCGACGAAGCCCAGGTCGAGCAGGCCGGCGTAGCCGACCACGATGTTCAGGCCCAGCGCCAGCAACACGTACAGCAGCGCGATGGCCAGGATGCGCACCCAGCCCTGGCCGAACTGCTGCGCCACCAGCGGCAGCGCGATCAGCGCCAGCGCGGCGAGGATGAAGATGACGATCTTGTTCTTCACGGTCAGGTCCTCGAAGCGCGCTCAGGCACGGTCGGCGACACGTTCGCCCAGCAGGCCCTGCGGCCGCAGCGTGAGCACCAGGATCAGCGCGACGAACGCGAAGATGTCGGCGTAGTGGCTGCCCAGCACGCCGCCCGTCAGCTCGCCCAGGTAGCCCGCGCCGATGGCCTCGACCAGGCCGAGCAGGATGCCGCCGACCACCGCGCCGGCCAGGTTGCCGATGCCGCCCAGCACCGCCGCCGTGAAGGCCTTCAGCCCGGGCAGGAAGCCCATGCTGTGCTGCACCGTGCCGTAGTTGGCCGCCCACATGACGCCAGCCACCGCGGCCAGCGCCGCGCCGATGATGAAGGTGGCCGAGATCACCATGTCGGGCCGCACGCCCATCAGCGCGGCCACGCGCGGGTTCTCGGCCGTGGCGCGCATCGCACGGCCGAGCTTGGTCTTGTTCACCAGGTACATCAGGCCGGCCAGGATCACGACCGTGAGCCCCAGGATCAGGCACTGCGTGACGCTGATGACGGGTCCGCCCAGGTCGATCGGGTCGGTGGGCAGCAGCAGCGGGTACGGCTTCGGGTTCGGCTTCCAGATGATCATGGCCAGCGTCTGCAGCAGCAGGCTCATGCCCATCGCGGTGATCAGCGGCGCCAGCCGCGGCGCATTGCGCAAGGGCCGGTACGCGAGCTTCTCGATCGTGAAGTTCAGCGCCGCGCAGATGACGATGGCCGCCAGCAGCGAGATCAGCAGGATCACCCACCCCGGCAGGCCCGAGGCCGCGAGCAGCGTCACCACGGTCCAGCTGGTGAGCGCGCCCACCATCAGCACCTCGCCGTGGGCGAAGTTGATCAGGTTGATGATGCCGTAGACCATCGTGTAGCCCAGTGCCACCAGCGCATACATGCTGCCGAGCACCAGACCGTTGATGATCTGCTGGAAGAAGGTTTCCATCGAGAGGTCTCTCCTGTTGCGGCGCCGTGTGGCGGCACCCGCTGCGGTCTAGCAAGAAGCTGGCCGTGGGCCGGAATTGTAAGAGGGGGGTCTTGGCGAACAGGACCGGGCTTACCCCGCTGCACACCGCAGGAAACTCAGGGCCGCGGCCACTTCACCGTGGATCCTTCGTCTGCGCATCGAGCGCGCGCAGTTCGGCCAGGCGCTCGCCGATGCGCAGCTCCAGCCCGCGCGGTGCGGGCGTGTACCAGCGCTGGCCGGCCAGCGCCTCGGGCAGGTAGCGCTCGCCTGCGGCGTAGCCGCCCGGCTCGTCGTGCGCGTAGCGGTAGCCCGCGCCGTGGCCCAGGGTCTTCATCAGCTGCGTCGGCGCGTTGCGCAGGTGCTCGGGCACGGGACGGCTGCCGTCGCTCTTCACGAAGGCACGCACTGCGTTCCAGGCGGTGTAGACGGCGTTGGACTTCGGCGCCACGGCCAGATAGACCACGGCCTCGGCCAGCGCCAGCTCGCCTTCGGGCGCGCCCAGGCGCTCGAAGACCTCGGCCGCGTCCAACGCCAGGCGCAGCGCGCGCGGGTCCGCCAGGCCGATGTCCTCGGCCGCCATGCGCACGATGCGCCGCGCGGCGTAGCGCGGATCGGCGCCGCCGTCGAGCATGCGCGCCAGCCAGTACAGGGCGGCATCGGGGTCGGAGCCGCGCACGCTCTTGTGCAGCGCGCTGATGGCGTCGTAGAACTGGTCGCCGCCCTTGTCGTAGCGGCGCAGCAGTTCGCCCAGCGCGCGCTCCAGCGCCGCGTCGTCCAGCTCCGTCGCGGACGGCGATGCGGCCACCAGGTTCTCGTAGGCGTTGAGCAGCCGGCGCGCGTCGCCGTCGGCATGGCCGATGAGCCGCTGCCGCGCCGCAGGCGACAGCGGCGGCGCGTCCAGCACGGCCTGCGCGCGGTCGATGAGTGCCGACTGCTCGTCGTCGCTCAATGCCTTCAGCACGTGCACGGTGGCGCGCGAGAGCAGCGCCGAGTTGACCTCGAACGACGGGTTCTCGGTGGTGGCGCCGATGAAGGTGAACAGCCCCGACTCGACGTGCGGCAGGAACGCGTCCTGCTGGGCCTTGTTGAAGCGGTGCACCTCGTCGACGAAGACCACGGTGGCCCGGCCCTGCCGGCGGTGCTCGCGCGCCAGCTCCACCGCGTCGCGGATGTCCTTCACGCCGGCCAGCACGGCCGAGAGCACGACGAACTCGGCCTCGACCGCACCGGCCACCAGCCGTGCCAGCGTGGTCTTGCCGACACCGGGCGGACCCCACAGGATCATCGACGGCACCCGCCCGGCCTCGAAGGCCACGCGCAGCGGCCGGCCCGGGGCCAGCAGGTGCTGCTGGCCGATCACGGCGTCCAGGGTGCGCGGCCGCAGGCGCTCGGCCAGCGGCACGGACGCGGCGGCGGCGCTGTCTGCGGGGCCGCCGCCAAACAGGGACTCTTGGGTTGCCATGCCGCGATTGTCGGGCACGGCCCGGGCGCGGCAGTGGCACGGGCTCCGGCGACCACGCCACGCGTTGGAGGCGGCCCGCCATGAACTGCGGTCGTTTCCCCGCGCTTTTCCCCGCCTTGTCCCCGTGGCGCCGGCAGCACACTGCAAGTCAGTTCTCACCGGGCCGACGCGCCACCAGGAGCCACCGTGACCACCGCCACCACTGCCAGCGACGCCACTTCCGCATCGATCAACCCTGCTGCGCTGCTGCACGGCGGCACGCGCGAGTACCTGTCGTTCAAGCTCGGCGCCGAGGAGTACGGCATCGACATCCTGCGTGTGCAGGAGATCCGCGGCTACGAGGCACCCACGCGCATCGCCAACTCACCGGCCTTCATCAAGGGCGTGGTGAACCTGCGCGGCGTGATCGTGCCCATCGTCGACATGCGCGTGCGCTTCAGCCTGGCCGAGGTGAAGTACGACAGCTTCACCGTCGTCATCATCCTGAACATCGCCGGCCGCACGGTCGGCATGGTGGTCGACTCGGTGAGCGACGTGCTGGAACTGGCCGGCGAGCACATCAAGGCCGCCCCCGAGTTCAACGGCGCCATCGACGCGACCTACATCACCGGCTTGGGCACGGTGACGCAGGGCGACGTGGAGCGCATGCTGATCCTGATGGACATCGAGGCGCTGATGAAGAGCCCCGAGATGGGCCTGATGGACCATGTGACGCACTGAGCCCGCGCGTGCGAGACCGGAAGGTCTCGCGCGGCTGGCGAAGGCCCGAGGGCGATTTCACGCCCGAGGGCTGACCCACCGGGCAACCCGGCCGCGGGCAGCCGCCGCCGCTACTGTTCGATCAGGTCGGCGCCGGCCGGCACCGTGAAGCGGAACTGCTCGGGCGCGATGGACGCATTGGCGGCGAAGCCACCGAAGCGCAGCAGCGACCGCTGGCCGAAGCTGTCGACGATCTCGACCGCCGCCAGCGTCTTGCCCTGGAAGCCGATCTTCATCGACTGGAAGGCACCGTCCTTGGCCTTTGGCACGGCCAGCGCCCAGTCGAGCCCGCCGGACGCCGGCTGCGGGCTGAGCGTGAAGTCCTGGTCCAGCGTGCCGCCAGCCAGCAGCGCCGCGGGCGTGGCGCCCAGTGCCTGGCCGATCTTGCGCGTGCTGACCTGGTTCAGGTCGGCATCGAAGATCCACACCTTCTGGCCATCGGCCACGATGAGCTGCTCGAAGGGCTTCGTGTAGGCGAAGCGGAAGCGGTTCGGGCGCTGGAACTCGAAGCTGCCGCTGCTGGTCTTCTGGCGCGCGCCGTCGGGCGAGCTCACCGTCTGCGTGAAGCTGGCGCGGCCGCTCTTCACGTCGCGCACGAACTCGCGCAGCGTGTCCACCGCGTCGGCCTGCACGGCGGCACTGAAGCACACGGCCACGGCCGCCAGGAGCACTCTCATTCGTCCCTCTTCGGGACCAGCAGGTCCCGGTTGCCGTTGTGGCCCATGGCCGATACGAGTCCGGATTTCTCCATTTGTTCCAGCAGCCGCGCGGCGCGGTTGTAGCCGATGCGCAGGTGGCGCTGCACCAGCGAGATCGAGGCGCGCTTGTGCTGCAGCACCACGGCCACGGCCTGGTCGTACATCGCGTCGCTCTCGCCGCCGCCGGTGGAGCCGCTGCCGTCGAGCGCTGCCTCGCCTTCACCTTCCAGCACGCCACCTTCGAGGATGCCTTCGATGTAGTTGGCCTCGCCCTGGCTCTTCAGGTAGTCGACGACGCGGTGCACTTCCTCGTCGCTGACGAACGCGCCGTGCACCCGCACCGGCACGCCGCCGCCGGGCGGCAGGTACAGCATGTCGCCCTGGCCGAGCAGGGCCTC
Organism: Rubrivivax soli; assembly: GCF_049810355.1. Lineage (GTDB taxonomy): Bacteria > Pseudomonadota > Gammaproteobacteria > Burkholderiales > Burkholderiaceae_C > Rubrivivax. The sequence goes on along the minus strand of NZ_CP187368.1, from coordinate 4,864,842 downwards.
GGCGCCCATCTGGTCGAGGATGGTGCGGCTGTCGATCTTGCTGCTGACCTGGAAGCTCAGCCGGGTGGGAATGTTGGCCTTGATCAGGCCGGTGATCACGTCGACGCTGGGACGCTGCGTCGCCAGGATCAGGTGGATGCCGGCGGCGCGCGCCTTCTGCGCCAGCCGGGCGATCAGCTCCTCGATCTTCTTGCCCACCACCATCATCAGGTCGGCGAGCTCGTCGATCACCACCACCACGTGCGGCAGGCGCTCCAGCGGCTCGGGCTGCTCGGGGGTCAGGCTGAAGGGGTTGCCGATCAGCTCGCCGCGCGCCGTGGCCTCGGCGATCTTCTTGTTGTAGCCGGCCAGGTTGCGCACGCCCAGCTTGCTCATGAACTTGTAGCGGCGCTCCATCTCGCCGACACACCAGTTCAGCGCATTGGCGGCCTGCTTCATGTCGGTGACCACCGGCGCCAGCAGGTGCGGGATGCCTTCGTAGACGCTCATCTCGAGCATCTTCGGGTCGATGAGGATGAGCCGCACGTCCCGCGCCTCGGCCTTGTAGAGCAGGCTCAGGATCATCGCGTTGATGCCCACGCTCTTGCCCGAGCCGGTGGTGCCGGCCACCAGGCAGTGCGGCATCTTCGCCAGGTCGGCCACCACCGGGTTGCCGACGATGTCCTTGCCCAGGCCCATCGTCAGCATCGACGCGGCGTCGTTGTAGACCTGCGAGCCCAGGATCTCGGCCAGGCGGATGGTCTGCCGGCGCGCGTTGGGCAGTTCCAGCGCCATGTAGTTCTTGCCCGGGATCACCTCGACGACGCGGATGCTCACCAGCGACAGCGAACGCGCCAGGTCCTTGGCCAGGTTCACCACCTGCGCGCCCTTCACGCCGGTGGCGGGCTCGATCTCGTAGCGCGTGATCACCGGCCCCGGCGACGCGGCGACGACCCGCACCTCGACGCCGAAGTCCTTCAGCTTCTTCTCGATCAGCCGGCTGGTCATCTCCAGCGACTCGGGCGTGACGGTCTCCTGGCGGCCGGGGGCGGCGTCGAGCAGGTCCACCTGGGGCAGCTTGGTGTCGCTGAGCTCGACGAACAGCGGCTGCTGGCGTTCCTTGGCGACACGCTCGGACTTCGGCACCTCGAGCACCGGCGGCTCGATGACGATGGGCACGTGGTCCTCGACCTCCTGGCGGTCGACCTCGACGACGGCCTCGCGTTCGCGCAGCGCCTGGGCGCCGATGCGGCGGTCGATCTCGCGTTCCTTGGTCTCGGCGCGGCGCTCGCGCAGCGCGTCGATGCGCTCGCCGATGCGATCGGCCAGGCGCGACCACGAAAAGCGCAGCGCCAGCGAGGCCCCCACCACCAGCGCGGCGATCCACAGCACGCCCGAGCCGGCGAAGCCCAGCCAGCGCATCGACACCGGCCCCAGCGCGTAGCCCAGCACACCGCCGGCGTGGCCGGGCAGCAGCGCTTCCCAGCGGTACAGGCGCGTCCATTCGAGAGAGGTGCTGGCCGCCATCAGCAGGGCCAGGCCGGTCCAGAAGGCCAGGCGCGGCAGCCGCGGTGCTGCGGCCTGCGCAGCAGCAGGCACCGCCCGCAACGCGCCCGCCAGCGCCGACAGCCAGGCCCGCAGCGCCACCGGTGCCAGCCACCACGCCGAGAAGCCGAACAGGAAGTACGCCATGTCGGCGATCCACGCGCCCAGCAGCCCGGCCTTGTTGTGCACGCTTGCGCCGTCGCCCGAGGTGGTGAACGCAGGGTCGCCGGCATGATGTGTCAGCAGCGACAGCACGAAGAGCAGCCACGCGACGCCGCCGGCCACCAGCAGCAGCTGCTGGCGCCAGCGTGGCGACAGGAGGTTCGATGCAGGGCGTGCGGCAGCAGCGCCGTCAGGCCCCAGCGAGCCCAGTGGAAAGGTCATGCCCGCGATTGTGGCGCAGCCGCCGCGGCGGCTCGCCCGCCGCGGTCAGTCGTTTTGCAACCGTTCCTTGATCACCACCGAGCCGTTTTCCTGGGTCTCGATGACGCCGCGGTCTTCGAGGTCCTTCATCACGCGGCTGACCATCTCGCGGCTGGCACCGACCACCTTGGCCATGTCCTGGCGGCTGACCTTGTGGCGGATGATCTTCACGCCGTCGACGTCCTCGGCCATGTCCAGCAGCGTGCGCGCGACGCGGCCGTACACGTCGAGCAGCGCCAGGCTCTCGATCTGCCTGTCTGCGTTGCGCAGGCGCTTCACGAGCCCGCGCAGGATGGCGTAGCTGAGCGTGCTGTTCTCGGGCAGGCAGCGCGCAAAGTCGGCGCGCGCCAGCACCAGCATGTCGGTCTGGATCTCGGCACGCACGGTGGCCGAGTGGGGCTCGTTGTCGATCAGGCTCATCTCGCCGACGTAGTCGCCCGCTTCGAGCACGGCGAGGATGACCTCGCGGCCGCGCGTGTCGCTGGTGAGCACGCGGGCGCGACCGTTGAGCAGGATGAACAACGCGTTGCTCTTGCGCCCCTGTTCGACCACCAGTTCGCCACGACGGAAGCGGCGCTTGACGACGCTGTCGGCGATGCCTTGTGCCTGTTCGGCGGTGAGCATCGAGAACAACGGCACGCGGCGGATCAGATCCAGGTTCGACAGCATCGACATCGACAGGCCCCTCTCTTGTTGTTGATCGCAACACCTGCCCTGCGGCGAAAAGTCGCAGGTCTGCAAGAATCCGGCTATTGTGCCCATTGACAGGCTTGCGACCATCCGGTTGCAACCCCATGTAATCTGGCGCGTCGGATCGGCGCGACGTTTGCAGTGCCTGTCCCGTCCTCACCCACCCGCATCCCCATGAGCGCCAACACCACCCATGCCCGCGTGCTGATCCTCGGCTCGGGCCCCGCCGGCTACACCGCGGCCATCTACGCCGCCCGCGCCAACCTGCAACCGCTGCTGATCACCGGCATCGCCCAGGGCGGACAGCTGATGACCACGACCGACGTCGACAACTGGCCCGCCGACGTGGCCGGCGTGATGGGCCCGGACCTGATGCAGCGCTTCCAGCAGCATGCCGAGCGCTTCAACACGAAGATCGTCTTCGACCACATCAACCAGGTCGACTTCGGCAAGCGCCCGTTCGTGCTGACCGGCGACTCCGGCACCTACACCTGCGACGCGCTCGTCATCGCCACGGGCGCCAGCGCCAAGTACCTGGGCCTGCCCAGCGAGCAGGCCTTCATGGGCCGCGGCGTCAGTGGCTGCGCCACGTGCGACGGCTTCTTCTACCGCGACCAGGAAGTCTGCGTCGTCGGCGGCGGCAACACCGCGGTGGAGGAGGCGCTGTACCTGTCGAACATCGCCAGCAAGGTGCACCTGATCCACCGCCGCGACAAGTTCCGCGCCGAGGCCATCCTGATCGACAAGCTGCACGCCAAGGTGGCGGCCGGCAAGATGCAGCTGCACCTGTGGCAGACACTCGACGAAGTGCTGGGCGACGCCAAGGGCGTCAACGGCGTGCGGCTGAAGTCCACGCAGGACGGCAGCCGCAGCGAGATCGCGGTGCAGGGCTGCTTCATCGCCATCGGCCACCAGCCCAACACCGACATCTTCAAGGGCCAGCTGGAGATGAAGGATGGCTACATCATCACCCAGAGCGGCCTGAACGGCATGGCCACCATGACCAGCGTGCCGGGCGTCTTCGCCGCCGGTGACGTGCAGGACCATGTCTACCGGCAGGCCATCACGTCGGCGGGCACCGGCTGCATGGCTGCACTCGACGCGCAGCGCTTCCTGGAGCAAAACGCGCTATAATCGCGGGCTTGGCCTTGTGGGAGTCCTGCGCGAGCAGGGTGACACGGCCCCTCGAATTCTCAATTTTGGAGCTGCGTCATGGCACGCGTCTGTCAAGTCACGGGCAAGGGCCCGATGGTCGGGAACAATGTCTCCCACGCCAACAACAAAACGAAGCGTCGCTTCCTGCCGAACCTGCAGTACCGACGCTTCTGGGTCGAAAGCGAGAACCGCTGGGTGCGTCTGCGCGTGTCCAACGCCGCGCTGCGCCTGATCGACAAGAAGGGCATCGACGTGGTTGTTTCCGACCTGCGCGCCCGCGGCGAAATCTAAGGAGCGACGAACATGGCCAGCAAAGGCGGACGCGAAAAGATCAAGCTGGAGTCCACGGCGGGCACCGGCCACTTCTACACCACGAGCAAGAACAAGAAGACGACGCCCGAGAAGCTCGAATTCCTGAAGTTCGACCCGAAGGCACGCAAGCACGTGCTGTACAAGGAAATCAAGCTGAAGTGATTCGGCTGGGTTCCTGACCCGAACGAACAACCCGCCCGGCAGCCGCCCGGCGGGTTTTTTGTTGCCCTGGCGCAGCCGGCGCCAGGCACGGAGGTCGCGAGGGCAGACAAAGAAAACGGGCCCCGCGGGGCCCGTTGTCATGCGTGCAGCGACGTGCTGCAGGGGTCAGGCGTGCGCGGCGCGCAGCTTCATGCTGAAGTCCTGCAGCGCGGCGATGCCGCTGTCCTCGGCCTTCTTGCACCAGGCCTGCAGGTCGGCCACCAGCTGGTCGGCGGAGACGCCGGTGCGGGTCCACAGGCCACGCAGTTCCTCGCGCATGGCCACCAGCTTCGCCAGCTGCGGGCTGGCGCCCAGCGCCTGCTGCAGATGCGGCTTCACGCCTTGCGGAATCTTGTCGTCGTCGCGGTGCAGCCAGGCACGGGCCTGCACCATGTCGCGCCACTTCGCGGTGTTCTGCGCACCCTGCGCCTTCAGGCGGTCCATCTCGCTGCGCACGGCCTCGCGCACGCCGGTGGCGTACTTGGCCATCACCTCGTAGCGGTTGGCGATGATCGCTTCCAGCGTCTTGTTGTCGGCGACCGGCTTCACGCTGCCCAGTTCCAGCTTCGGCGGCGTCTTGCGCACCTTGGCCAGGCCCAGCAGTTCCATGCTGCGGATGTACAGCCAGCCGATGTCGAACTCGTAGGGCTTGACCGACAACTTCGCGCTGGTGGGATAGGTGTGGTGGTTGTTGTGCAGCTCTTCGCCGCCAATCAGGATGCCCCAGGGCGAGATGTTGGTCGACGCGTCGACGGCCTCGAAGTTGCGGTAGCCCCAGTAGTGGCCGATGCCGTTGATGATGCCGGCGGCGGTGATCGGGATCCACAGCATCTGCACCGCCCAGATCGTCAGGCCGATGGCGCCGAACAGGAACAGGTTGATGATGAGCATCAGGCCGACGCCCTGCCAGCTGTAGCGCGTGTACAGGTTGCGCTCGACCCAGTCGTCGGGGGTGTTGTGGCCGTACTTGTCCATGGTGTCCTGCACCTTGGACTCGGCACGGTAGAGCTCGGCGCCGGTCAGCAGCACGGTCTTGATGCCGCGCGTGACGGGGCTGTGCGGGTCGTCGACCGTTTCGCACTTGGCGTGGTGCTTGCGGTGGATGGCCACCCACTCCTTGGTCACCATGCCGGTGGTCAGCCACAGCCACAGACGGAAGAAGTGCGACACCACCGGGTGCAGTTCGAGCGCACGGTGCGCCTGCGAGCGGTGCAGATAGATGGTGACCGCGGCAATGGTCACGTGGGTCAGGCCCAGCGTCACCAGCACCAGTTGCCACCAGGTGGCGCTCAGCAATCCGTGGGACAACCATTCCACGAGTGCGTCACGCACCAGGGTCACTTCGTTCATCTGCAATCCGTTCAGAATGTGTTACGCCACCATTGTAGAGTGCCGCTGCTCAAGAAAGTTGCGGGAAATGCTTAGGGGATGCCGCCCAATCGCTGCAAACCCAAAAAAGATAGATGCAGATCAATAGAACTTGGCGTCGGTTCAGCGCCGTTGCCAGACCGCAGCGAAGAACCCGTCGGTCTGGTGCCGGTGCGGCCACAGCCGCAGATGCCCTGCGCTGACGAGGGAATCGCCGCCCTCCACCTTCAGGCCCTGCAGCAGCGCACCGGCATCGAGCGGCTGGAAGTCGGCACCGCGCTCGGCCGTGAAGGCGTCGACCACGGCTTCGTTCTCGGCCTGCAGCAGGCTGCAGGTGGCGTAGACGAGCCGGCCGCCCGGCTTCAGCAGCCGCGCCGCGCTGGCCAGGATGGCGGCCTGCTTGGCCTGCAGTTCCTCCACCGCCTTCGGGCTCTGGCGCCACTTCAGGTCGGGGTTGCGCCGCAGCGTGCCCAGGCCCGAACACGGCGCGTCGATCAGCACGCGGTCGATCTTGCCGGCCAGGCGCTTGATGCGCTCGTCGCGCTCATGGGCGATCTGCGCCGGATAGACATTGCTCAAGCCGCTGCGCGCCAGCCGGGGCTTCAGCGCGTCGAGCCGGTGGCCCGACACGTCGAAGGCGTACAGCCGCCCGGTGTTGCGCATCGACGCCCCCAGCGCCAGCGTCTTGCCGCCGGCGCCGGCGCAGAAGTCGACCACCATCTCGCCGCGCTTGGCGTCGGTCAGCAGGGCCAGCAGCTGGCTGCCTTCGTCCTGCACCTCGATGGCGCCCTGCGTGAACAGGTCGAGCTTGTTGACCGCCGGCTTGCCCTGCAGGCGCAAGCCCCAGGGCGAGAACGGTGTCGGCGCACCCGGGAAACCCGCGGCAGCCAGCGCCTGCTGCACCTCGTCGCGCTTGGCTTTCAGCGTGTTGACGCGCAGGTCCAGCGGCGCCGGCTGGTCCAAGGCCTGCACCAGCGGCCAGAAGTCCTCGCCCAGCTGCGCCTGCAGCGCGGTGGCCAGCCAGTCGGGCAGGTTGTGGCGCAGTTTCTCGGGCAGGCTGGCGCGGTCGACCTGCTGCACCTGGGCCAGCCACTGCTGTTCGTGCGGGCCCAGCGCACCGCGCAGGAAGGTGTCGCTGCCCTGCCAGGCCAGGATGGCGAGCCGGCGCTCCAGCGCGCCGCTGCCGCTTTGTGCCAGATGCTGCAGCACGAGGCGCTGGCGCAGCATGGTGTAGACGGTCTCGGCCAGCGTGTGGCGTTCGCGGTGGCCCAGCGCGCGGTGCTGGCGGAAGAAGGCCGAGACGAGGTTGTCGGCGGGCTGGTCGAACCGGAGCACGGTGCGCAGCAGGTCGCTCGCGAGATCGAGCAGGGCGTTGGGATGCATGCCGGGATTATCCCGGCACCGCGCGCAGGTTCAGCGCCCGCTCAGAGCAGCACCTGCGAGGCGCCGCCCTTGTGGTGCACGATGCCGTCCCGCACCTCGAGCTGGCCCTCGACGAACCAGCGCACGGCCAGCGGGTAGATCACGTGCTCGGTGGCCAGCACGCGCGCCGCCAGCGCCGCCGCGTCGTCGCCGGCGCGCACCGGCACCACCGACTGCATCACGATGGGGCCGTGGTCGAGCTCGGGCGTCACGAAGTGCACGGTGGCACCCACCGCCTTGCAGCCGGCCTGCAGCGCGCGCTCGTGCGTGTGCAGGCCCGGGAAGGCCGGCAGCAGCGACGGGTGGATGTTGAGGAAGCGCCCCGCGTAGCGCTGCACGAAGGCCGCGCCCAGGATGCGCATGAAGCCGGCCAGCACCACGAGGTCCGGCGCGAAGGCATCGATGGTGCGCGCGAGTTCGGCATCGAAAGCCTCGCGCACGGCATGGGCCTTGTGGTCGACCACCGCGGTGGCGATGCCGTGCGCGGCGGCGAACTGCAGGCCCGGCGCGTCGGCGCGGTTGGAGACCACGGCCACCACCTGGGCCGGCCAGCCCTCGGCGGCACAGCGCTGCACGATGGCTTCCATGTTGGAGCCGCGACCGGAGATGAGGATGACGATGCGCTGCATGGCGGGCGGCAGTGTAAGCGCCGCGACCTGCGAGAATCCGCAGCTTCCCAGCCTGCCCTGCACGACCCTATGCGACCCCGCGTTCTCTCCGGCATGCGCCCCACCGGCTCCCTGCATCTCGGCCACTACCACGGTGCGCTGAAGAACTGGGTCCGGCTGCAGGACGACTACGACTGCTTCTACTTCGTCGCCGACTGGCACGCGCTGACCACGCACTACGAAGAGCGCGAGGTCATCGAGAAGACCGTGTACGACATGGTCATCGACTGGATCGCGGCCGGCCTGGACCCGGACAAGAGCACCATCTTCATCCAGAGCCGCCTGCCCGAGCACGCCGAGCTGTTCACGCTGCTCGCCATGGGCACGCCGCTGGGCTGGCTGGAGCGGGTGCCGACCTACAAGGACCAGATGGAGAAGCTCAAGGACCGCGACCTCGCGACCTACGGCTTCCTCGGCTACCCGCTGCTGCAGGCCGCCGACATCCTGATCTACAAGGCCGGCTTCGTGCCCGTGGGCGAGGACCAGGCCTCGCACGTGGAGCTCACGCGCGAGGTGGCGCGCCGCTTCAACAACCTCTACGGCCGCCACGCCAACTTCGAGGCCCAGGCCGCCGCCGCGCTGGCCAAGATGGGCAAGGACGACGCGCGCTACTACGAGAAGCAGCGCAAGGCCTTCGGCGAGACCGGCAGCGCCGAGGCGCTGGCCAAGGGCGAAGGCATGCTGAAGAAGGCCGCCGCCGGCGTGGCGGGCTGGACCGAAGCCGACAGCGAATTGCTGCTCGGCCACTTGAAGGGCAGCGGCAAGAGCATCCTGGTCGAGCCGCAGGCGCTGCACACCGAAGTCGCCAAGCTGCCCGGGCTGGACGGCGCGAAGATGAGCAAGAGCTACGGCAACGCCGTGCTGATGCGCGACGACGCCGAGACGGTGACGAAGAAGATCCGCGGCATGACCACCGACCCCGCGCGTGCGCGCCGTACCGACCCCGGCACGCCCGAGAAATGCCCGGTGTGGCAGTTCCACAAGGTCTACAGCGACACGGCAACGCAGGACTGGGTGCGCCAGGGCTGCACCACGGCCGGCATCGGCTGCCTGGACTGCAAGCAGCCCGTCATCGACGCCATCGTGCAGCAGCAGGCGCCGTGGCGCGAGCGCGCCGCGGCGCTGACGGCCGACCCGAAGAAGGTGCACTGGATCGTCGAGATGGGCACCGAGCGCGCGCGCACGATCGCGCGCCAGACCATGAAAGACGTCCGCGATGCGATGGGATTGGGGTACTGACATGCCGGCAGCGCTGCAAACCATCGAACTGAACCCGGGCGCAGAGCCGGTTGCCAGCATCATCGTGCTGCACGGCCTGGGCGCCGACGGCACCGACTTCCTGCCCTTCGGCGACGAGATCGACCTCTCGGCCGTGGGCCCGGTGCGCTGGGTGCTGCCGCGCGCGCCGGTGCAGCCGGTCACCATCAACGGCGGCTACAAGATGCGCGCCTGGTACGACATCCTGGGCACCGACCTGCAGCGCCGCGAAGACGAAGGCGGCCTGCGCTCGTCGTTCGCGCAGGTGCATGCGCTGATCGAGCGCGAGATCGCGCGTGGCGTGCCGGCGCGGCGCATCGTGCTGGCCGGCTTCTCGCAGGGCTGTGCCGTCACGCTGGGTGCCGGCCTGCGCTGCCCGCAGCGTCTGGCCGGGCTGGCCGGCATGTCGGGCTATCTGCCGCTGTCCGACACCACGGCAGCCGAACGCCACGCCGCCAGCGCCGACGTGCCGGTGTTCCTGGCCCACGGCCAGCGCGACGGCATCGTGCCGATGGCACGCGGCAGTGCCGCGCGCGAGGCGCTGCAGGGCCTGGGCCACAGTGTGGAGTGGCACGACTACCCCATGGAGCACTCGGTCTGCGCCGAGGAAGTGCAGCACCTGAAGGCCTGGCTGCTGCGCGTGCTGGCCTGAAGCGATGACCGCGGTGGCGCGTCAACCGAAGCGCCCCTGCAGGAACCACTGCGGCCCGGCTTCGGCCGGCTGCAGCCGCGCGGTGTAGATCCACACCAGCGTGCCGTCGGCCGCCAGCGCGATGTAGTAGTCGCGGGCCACGAGCGTGCTGTCCCACCAGCCACTTTCGATGCGCTCGGGGCCCGACAGCACCTGCAGCGGCCGGCCTTGCAGCAGCGGCCAGGCGTCGCGTTCGGCCAGCGGCTGCGGCTCGGGCAGCAGCCACAGCGGGCGGTGCAGCGGCAGGGTCGACACGGCAACAGGCGCCACTGCGGCGGCGGTGGGTTGCACGATCGGCTGCACCACCGGCTGCAGCATGCAGGCATGTTCCGGCCGGTGGTCGGCCACGGCCACCACGCGCAGCACCTGCGATTCGCCCAGCCGCGCGCGCAGCCGCTCCAGCAGCCGCGTCAACCCCTGCGCCTGGCTCTGCCGCGTCGGGAAGAGTTCGCCGTTCGGCGCGGCACGGCGCACCGTGTCGCTGCACTGCAGCCGCAGATCCAGCGTCGGCGCGGGCAGCACCAGCTGCGCCAGGCGTTCGCGCAGCAGCAGCTGCAGGTGCTCGGCGTCGAGCGCCGGCTCGGCCAGTTCGATGCGCAGCGGCGTCGTCTCTGCAGCCTCGCCGCGGTGGCGGGCTTCGTGCTGCATCTGCAGCGTGAAGGCGGCGATGCGCACCTGCTGTGCCTGCGCCCACGCCACCAGCCGCGCCAGCAGCACGGCCGCCCCGTGCAGCACCTGGGCCGTGGTGTCGGCGCGGGCCTGCAGTTCGAGCCGGCTGTCGAAGGCCGCCGGCAGTTGCACGGGCTGGCGGGGGTCGGGGCGGCGCCCGAGCGCGCTGTCCAGGGCCTGCAGCAGGTCTTCGCCGAAGCGGCGCGCCAGCCCGGCGCGCGGCAGCGCACGCAGGTCGCCCAGGGTCTGCAGGCCCATGCCCTGCAGGGCTTCCCAGTGCTCCCGGCCCGGCCCCAGCAGCCACACCGGGGCGGCGTCCAGCAACGCCTGCAGCGCGGCGAGGTCGTGGGCGTGTGCGCCTTGTTCCAGGTCGCTGCGCCATGACGCCAGCAGCGCCGCACCCAGCGGCGTGGGCGCGCTGGCGATGTGCACACGGTGTCCCAGCGGCGCCAGCGCCTGGCGCAGCCGCAGCAGCAGCACGCCGTGCCCGCCGAAATAGCGCAGGCTGCCCTGCACTTCCAGCAGCACGGTGGCGCGGCCGTGCAGCACCACCATCGGCGTGAAGGCCAGCGCGGCGTGCGCCACGGCCTGCAGCGCCGCGGCGTCGCGCACGGCGTCGGCCACGCCCAGGCGCAGGTCGGCCACCAGCGCCAGCGCGGTGGCGCGCTTCATGCCCGGACGCAGCCCGCGTGCGTGGGCGGCGGTGTTGACGTCGGTCAGCCGGTGGGCTGCCAGCAGCGCCACCGGCTGCGCGGCGTCAGCGCCGGGCAGCGTGGCGCAGAAGGCCTCGAGCGAGAGGCACGGCAGGTGCAGGGCCAGCCACAGCATGGGACAACCACATCGCTGCGGCTCAGGACGGCAGGCGGCTGGCCACCGCACCGACACCAGCTCCAGCGACCGGCACGGCCGCCGCCAGCAGCCGCTGCGCGCGGGCCGCGGCAGGCGCCGACAGCACCGGCGGCAAGGCCAGCGTGAGCGCCTGCGCCAGCGGCGGGCCGCGGCGCTTGAGCAACTGCACGCGCAGCGCGTCGGGCTCGGCCGCGCGCAGCTGCAGGCGCAGCGGTGCCGGGCTGGGCTTGTGGCGCGCGGCGTCGTCGCGCAGCAGGAAGACCGGGCCGTCGTGGGCCTGTGCCGCCAGTTGCAGCCGGCGCAGCGCATCGGCCGCCAGGCGCGCTGGCAGCCAGGCCAGCACGGCGCCGACCTGCCCGCTCTTCAACGCCTGTTCCAGCGCCCACAGCACGTCGGCAGCGGGCAGCGGCCCCGCGCTGCGGCCACGCGCGGCGGCACGGCCCTGCACCACGTAGAGCTGCTGCACATCGAGTCCGAGCGCAGACCAGGCGCTGGCGAACGGCCGCGCCGGCGGGTCGAACAGCAGCACGCTGCGCTGCCCCGCCTGCACCGCCACCAGCGCCGGCGCCAGCAGCCGCAGCTCGCCCAGGCCGGCGTGCGGCAGCAGCAGTTCGGTCAGCGTGCGCAGCGGCCAGCCGCCGCCGGGCAGTGCGGCGTCGAGCGCGGCAAAGCCGCTGGCCACGGTGTCGCCGCGCGACACCCCCAGCTGGTGCGCGCGCCACAGCGCGGGATGCAGGGTGTCCAGCGGGTCGTGCGCGGCCGAACCGGTTGCAGCGGGCGCAGCGGGCGCGACCATGGCCCCGCCCTGCTGCGGCCCGCGCGGCACCCCCCCGCCCGCGGCCGGGGCGAACAGATCACCCGTCAGGCCTGGCGGCCGGCCATGGTGATGGGAGGTGTCGGGGGGGAATGCCACCCAAGGTACTGTACGTTCATACAGCCTTGTCGGCAAGCAACTCCTGCACACGCCCGCGCATCGTGGCCAGATCGACCGGCACCGCCAGCGCCGGCCCCACGGCCAGGCCGACCGGGCTGAACAGGCCGCGCCGGAACGGCCGCACCATCGCCGTGCCGCCTTCCACCCGCGAGAAGAACGAGCCCCACAGGTTCTGCAGCGCCATCGGCACCACCGGCACCGGGTGCGTGGCCAGCAGCTTCATGACGCCGCCGCGGAACTCGCCCAGGCTGCCGTCCTTCGTGATGCCGCCCTCGGGGAAGATGCACAGCAGCTCGCCGTCGTCCAGCACGCGCCGCGCCTGCTCGAAGGCCAGTTCGTAGGTGCCGGGGTCGTCTTTCTGCGGCGCGATCGGGATCGCCTTGCCCAGCTTGAACAGCCAGCCCAGCACCGGCACGCGGAAGATGCGGCTGTCCATGATGAAGCGGATCGGCCGCGGGCTCGCCGCCATCAGCAGCACCGCGTCGACGAAGCTGACGTGGTTGCACACCAGGATCGCCGCGCCCTGCACCGGGATGTGTTCGTCGCCGCGGATGCGGAAGCGGTACACCGTGCGCGTCAGCACGAAGGCGATGAAGCGCAGCAGGTACTCGGGCACGAGCAGGAAGATGTAGGCCGCCACCACCGCGTTCAGCAGCCCCGTGACCAGGAAGACCTCGGGAATGCTCAGCCCTGCGCCCAGCAGCAGGCCTGCGCCGAGCGAGCTGACGATGATGAACAGCGCGTTCAGGATGTTGTTGGCCGCGATGATGCGGGCGCGGTGCGAGGCCGGGCTGCGCAGCTGGATCAGCGCGTACATCGGCACGCTGAACAGGCCCACGAACAGCGACAGCAGGCCGAGGTCGGCGATGACGCGCCAGTGCGCCGGCTGCGCGAAGAACTGCGACAGCGTCATCAGCGGCGCGTCCGGCAGCGCCCGCGACGCGAAGTACAGGTCGACCGCGAACACGCTCATGCCGATGGCGCCCAGCGGCACCAGGCCGATCTCGACGTGGCGGCGGCTCAGCACCTCGCACAGCAGTGCGCCGATGCCCACGCCGACCGAGAACACCACCAGCAGCATCGAGGCCACACGCTCGTCGCCGTGCAGCACCTCTTTCGCGAACGACGGGAACTGCGCCAGGAACACGGCGCCGAAGAACCACATCCAGCTGATGCCCAGCAGCGAGCGGAAGACGACCAGGTTGCCGTGTGCCAACCGCAGGTTGCGCCAGGTCTCGGTGAACGGGTTCCAGTTGATGCGCAGGCCGGGGTCGGTGGCCGGCGACAGCGGCACCGCCTGCGCCAGCACGCGCCCGGCCACCGCCACCGCCAGGCACGCACCCGAGACCCAGGCGGCGCCGGTCTCGGGCAGCGCGATCAGCAGCCCGCCCGCGACCTGGCCGAGCAGGATGGCGACGAAGGTGCCCATCTCGATCATGCCGTTGCCGCCCGTGATCTCGCGCTCGTTCAGGTGCTGCGGCAGGTAGGCGAACTTCACCGGGCCGAACAGCGTGGAGTGCAGGCCCATCAGGAACACGCAGGCCAGCAGCACCGGCACGTCGCTGCGCACGAAGCCCCAGGTCGCCAGCAGCATGATGGCGATCTCCAGGCTCTTCACGAAGCGGATCAGCACCGTCTTCTCCAGCTTGTCGGCGAGCTGGCCGCTGGTGGCCGAGAACAGCACGAAAGGCAGGATGAACAGCGCGCCGATCACCAGCCCCGCCAGCGACGGCGGCAGCCAGGCCACCTGCAGCTGGTAGGTCACCATCACGGTGAAGGCGAACTTGAACAGGTTGTCGTTGCCGGCGCCGAGGAACTGCACCCAGAAGAACGGGGCGAAGCGGCGCTGTGCGAGCAGGGCGAACTGGTTCGGTTGGTCGTGGTGCATGGCGGGGCGAACTATCGCATTCCTCGTTCAGCGCACGGTGACCACGTCGCCGCCCAGGCCGCTGCGGCCGAGCCAGCGGAACACCGAGTCGGCGCTGACGGTCTCGATGCGGTCGGCGAAGCGCTTGTCGTTCGGGTGGTCGTCGAAGGCGATGTGCGCCGCCGTCATGCGCGCGCCCAGGCGCGTCAGCGCACCCACGCGCAGCACGCTGGGCTGGTAGCCCTTGAACTGCAGCCAGGCCTGCGCGCGGTCGCGGCTGGCAGCACCGGGCTCCATCGCCAGCGCCAGCGTCTCGATGGCCCACTGGTTCGACTGCTGGTAGCGCTGCGCCCACGGGTAGGCGACCATGTTGTAGGCCGGCACGTGCAGTTGCGCGAGCCGCGTGTTGTCCTGCAGCAGCGGCAGCAGACGCTGCTGCACCTCGGCCGTGGGCACCACGATGCCGGCTTCGTACAGGTGCAGGTCGTCGAGGAAGAACTCGCCCAGCCCCTGCCGGTACACCGCGGCCTGCGCGCTGCCGCAGTGGTTGAGCTTGTGCACCACGCGCCAGGGGCCGGCCGGCGTGCGGTAGGCCCAGCCCAGGTGCGACCACTGCAGCCCGTGGGCCGACAGGTCCTGCCCCGCACGCGCCAGTGCCACCACCTGCGCGCCGCTGGCGTCCAGCCGCGCCTGCGTGCGCGCGGCCAGCTCCATCGCCTGCACCACGCTGGTGGCTGCGGGCAGGCGGGCCTGGCACGGGCGCCCGGCCTGGGCCGTGGTCAGCGCCGCGGCCAGCAGCACGGCGGCGCACACCGTCTTCAGCGCGCGGCTCATCGGGCCACCAGTTCGTTGTGCAGCAGCGCCTGGCCGATGCTGTTGGGCACGACGGCGATGGCCTGGCCCGCGGCCGAGAGCACCCAGCCGGCACTGAAGGCCGTGACCAGCACCGCGGTGCCGGCCACCACCGAGACGCCGCCGGCCACCTGGCCGCTGACCGTGACGCTCGCGCGGGCGCCGTCGGAGGCGCGCTCCAGCACCCACAGCGTGCCTTCGGCCACGCTGCTGACGGCCACCACGGTGAGCGCCGCGCCGGCGCTGAACAGCAGCACCGGGGCCGCCACCGAGACCGCCACCGGCAGCATCGAGATGGCGCTGGCTTCGGACGCGGCGGGCGGCCGCGCGGCCTGCGCGGGCGCCGCCGTGGTGGCCAGTGCCAGCAGCAGCGCCGCCAGGGTGGTGCAGGACTTGAGGATCGGACGTGAGGGCATCGTGGGCCTCGCAAGGCACGGGTTGAACACGGGGCGCATCGTCCCTGCGGCCGACTACGGTATCTATCCCCCTGGGGAGGGTCGCGGCGATGGACACCTCTGGTATCGTTTGAAGATACTTCCGGAGCACCCACGATGAGCAGCAGCCAGGACCTGGTGCAGGCGCTGAAGGCCGAGCTGCGCGCCGCAGGCGTCACCTACGCCGCGCTGGCGCGCGAGCTCGGCCTGGCCGAGAGCAGCGTCAAGCGCATCTTCGCGAAGGGCGACATGCCGCTGTCGCGCATCGACGCCGTGCTGGCGGTGCTGAAGATGGACTTCGCCGAGCTCGCCGCCCGCGTGGTGCATGCGCAGCCGATGCGGCGCGAGCTCACGCTGGCGCAGGAGCAGGCCGTGGTGGCCGACCGCAAGCTGCTGCTGGTGGCGATCTGCGCGCTCAGCCAGTGGAGCTTCGAGCAGATCGTGGCCACCTACACGCTGGGCGAGGCCGAGGTGGTGCGGCACCTGCTGGCGCTGGACCGGCTGGGCATCATCGAGCTGCGGCCGCTGAACCGCTACCGGCTGAAGGTCGACAAGACCTTCCGCTGGCGCGCCGACGGCCCCGTGATGGCCTTCTTCCGCAGCCAGGTGGTGGGCGACTACTTCGGTGGCGGCTTCGACGACGTGGCCGAGACGCTGATGCTGGTGCACGGCCAGATCGAGCAGCGCCAGGCCACGGTGTTCGTCGAACGGCTGCAGCGCCTGGGCCAGGACTTCGCGCAGCAGCACGTGGCCGACCAGCGCCTGCCGGCCGAGCGCAAGCGTGCCTACACGCTGGTGCTGGCGATGCGCTCGTGGCTATTCTCGGCCTTCCGCGACCTCAAGCGCGTGCCGGCGGATTGAGCGCCGCGCGCAGCGCCGCGGCGCACAGCGTCACCGCGGTGTTGGCTTCGTCGATGACACGGCCCATCGTGAAGAAGCCGTGGATCTGGCGCTCGAAGCACACGTACTGCGTGGCGTTGCCGGCGGCCGAGAGCGCATCGGCGTACTGCAGCCCTTCGTCGCGCAGCGGGTCGTAGCCGGCGGTGAGCACCAGCGCCGGCGGCAGCCGCGCGAGGTCGGGCGCCAGCAGCGGCGAGGCCCGCCAGTCGGTCCAGGCCGACGCGTCGGGCATGTAGTGGCTGCGGAACCAGGCGATGGTGTCGGCCGTCAGCAGGTAGCCCTGGCCGTTCGTGGTGTGCGAAGGCGCCACGGCGCGCATGTCGGTGCCGGGGTAGACGAGCAGCTGGAACGCTGCCGGCTCGCCCAGGTCGCGCAGCGCGATCGCCGTCACTGCCGCGAGGTTGCCGCCGGCGCTGTCGCCGCCCACGGCCACGCGTGCAGGGTCGACGCCCAGCAGCGCCGCTGCGCGCCGTGCCCAGCGCACGGCCGCGATGCAGTCGTCCACCGCGGCCGGGAACACGTGCTCCGGGCCCATGCGGTAGTCCACCGCCAGCACGGCGCAGCCGCTCTGCACGGCCAGGCTGCGGCAGACCACGTCGTGCGTGTCGAGGTCGCCGATGACCCAGCCGCCGCCGTGAAAGTACACCAGCAGCGGCAGCGGCCCGCTCCCCGGCCCCGGGGTGTACAGCCGCAGCGGCGTGCCGCCGTCGGTGCGCAGGTCGCGCACCGCGTGCACGGGTGGCGGCTCGGGCTGGCTGAACGTGCGCCGCTCGCGGTAGAAGGCCCGTGCAAGCGCCGGTGTCAGCGTGTGGGTGGGCGGCACCTGGCGTTCGATCATCAGGTCGAGCAGGGCACGGGCTTGGGGGTCGAGCATGGGAGGTCGTCGGGCCGGTTCGAAGAGTGCGCACCAGTTTAGGATGGCCGCACCATGTTCGCCCCCACGACTTCCCCGAGCACGACGCCGTGCCCGTGCGGCAGCGGCGCCCGCTACGCCGAGTGCTGCCGGCGCTGGCACGACGGCGAGGCCGCACCCACGGCCGAGGCGCTGATGCGGTCGCGCTACAGCGCCTTCGTGCTGCAGCGGGCCGACCACCTGCTCGGCAGCTGGCACGCCGCGCGGCGCCCGCCGGCGATCGACTTCGAGCCCGGCGTGCAGTGGCTGGGCCTGGACGTGCGTGCGCACCATGCCGACGGCGACCGGGCCACGGTGGAGTTCGTCGCGCGCAGCAAGCTGGGCGGCCGCGCGACGCGGCTGCACGAACGCAGCCGCTTCGTGCGCGAGCACGGGCGCTGGTTCTATGTCGATGGCGACCTGCTGCAGCCGCAGCGCAAGCCCTAGGGAACTCCACGATGTCCGGTCCGGACCGCACAGCTCGCGCACGGGCCGAGGAGCCCTCGGCACCGGCGCCGGTGACAGTCAGCATCGGCGCCGGGGTGGTGACCATCGGATCGCCCCACGACGTGTGGCGCGCGACCCAGAAGACGTCGATCCTGCTGGCGATGGTGGCGCTGGAGGGCACGGTGGACAGGCGGCGCGTGGCGCAGTGGCTGTGGCCCGGGTCGTCCGAGGCCCAGGCGCGCAACAACCTGCGCGTGCTGGTGCACCGGCTGCACCAGCGCCAGGGTGCCGAGCTGCTGGTGGGTGGCGAGCAACTGTCGTTCGACGCAGTGCGGGTCCGCGTGGTGCTGCACGACCCGCAGGCGCTGCTGGCGGTGCTGCAGACCGCGGGCGCGGCGGGCTGCGAGCTGCTGGCCGACGCGGGGGCCGATGACGAAGCCGGCGACGACCTGCAGGCCTGGCTGGCCGGCGCACGCCAGCGCTGGCGGCGCCTGCAGCTGAAGGGACTGCGCGCGGCGATGGCGCAGGCGGAGGTCGACGCCCTGCACGGACAGGCGGTGGCGCTGGCCCGCGCCTGCGTGCAGCTGGAGCCCTTGAGCGAGCAGTGGCACCGGCAGCTGATGGACACCCTGGCGCGCAGCGGCGACCGTGCCGCGGCGCTCGCCGCCTACGAAGACTGCAAGGCCCTGCTGCAGCAGCAGCTCGGCGTGCTGCCCGACGTGCTCACGCGCACCGTGCAGCTGCGCATCCTGCAGGGACAGGAGCCGCGGGCGCCGGCCCTGTCGGCAGCCCAGCCTTCCGACGCGCATGCCCTGACGCCGCTGGGCGGCGCGGCGCGCTACCCGCTGATCGAGCGCGAGGCGGTGCTGGCCGACGTGCACGCTGCGCTGGCGCAGGGCCGCCACGTGGCGCTGCAAGGCGAGCCCGGGGTGGGCAAGACGCGGCTGCTGCGCCACCTGGCGGTCGCCGACGCCGAGGGCACCGAGCAGGTGGCGGTGCGGCTGGGCCTGCGCGACGAGCCCTATGCGGCCGTGGCGCAACTGCTGCAGGAAGTGCAGCCGCGGCGCGCGCCCCGGCTGGGCATGCCCGAACAGGTCGAGCTGGCGCGGCTGGCCCCGCTGGCGTTCCCCGACGTGCAGGCCTCGGCGGCCGCGCTGTCGGCACCGCGCCTGCATGCGGCGCTGCGCCACTGGGTGCAGCGGCTGCGTCAGGCGGGCGTGCAACGGCTGGTGCTGGACGATCTTCACCATGCCGATGCTGCGTCGCAGGCGGCCATCGGCGCGCTGCTGACACACGACGACGCGGCCACGCCGGGGCCGCTGCTGCTGCTGGCGCACCGCAGCGGCGACATCGATGCCACGCTGGGAGAGGTGCTGGTGGCCGCACAGGCCAGCCACCGCGTGCGCTGCATCGCGCTGCAGCGGCTGACGCTGGCGGGGGTGCAGCAACTGCTGGAGGCGATGCAGACGGCGCCGCACGCAGCCGTCCCCGAGCAGCTCGCCGAGCGCCTGCTGCAGCGCACTGGCGGCAACCCGCTGTTCGTGATCGAGCTGGCGCAGCAGGTGCTGGAAAGCGGGGCCGCCCCGGAAGCCGACACGGCCGACCTGCAGGCGCTGCTGCGCGCACGCCTGGCCGGCTGCAGCCCGGCGGCCCAGCAGCTCGCTGCGGTGGCCGCGGTGGCGGCGGCCCACTTCTCGCTGGAGCTGGCCATGGAGGTGATGCAGCAGGCCGCGCTGGCACTGATGCCGGCCTGGCAGGAACTGCAGCGGCGCGGCTTGTTCGTCGACCACGGCCTGGCCCACGACCTCGTGCGCGACGCCGTGCTGGCCGCCACGCCGGGGGCCATCGGCCGCGTGCTGCACCGCCAGGTCGCCCGGCACCTGGAGGCGCACGGCCTGCAGGGTGCCGTGGTGCTGCGCCACTGGCTCGCCGCCGACGAGCCCGACCATGCGCTCCCGCATGCCGCCCACCAGCTCTACGCCGCCAGCGCCATCGGACGGCAGACCGCGCCGCTGGAAGCCGATCTGCTGGCGCTGCTGGAGCGCACCAGCGACGCCGTGCTGCTCGACAACCTGTGGCTCACGGCGGAGATCGACGGCAGCGTCGAGTCGAATGCGCCGTCCGTCGAGACCTGGCAGCGCCTCGCGGCTCTGGTCGACCGGGTCGAGCGGCTCGCGGCGGGCGCGCGTCACGTACACGCATGGCTGGCCTTCGAGCGTGCACGCACCGGGTCGCATCTCCACCATCGCCGTGCACAAGCCTATGCGGAGCTGGGCGAGGTGGTCGCGCGGATGCCTGGGCGCGGTGTCGCACGCGCGCAGGCCGAGGTCTTTCTGGCGCTGCTCAGCCGCAGCCTGAACAACCGGTTCGGCGAGCACCTGGGCTGCGCGCGCGAGGCCGTCGCGGAGCTGCCGCGCCAGGCAGCCCACGCCAGGCTGCTCGGCCTCGTCGAGACGATGCATTCGATGGTCATGCCGCCACTGGAGCTGATGCGCCGGGAACGGCGGGCCGAACGCCATGCCCGGCGTCAAGGCGACCTGGCGAGCGTGCACGCCTGTCGGCGACGCATCGCCCAGGCCCTGCACGCGGCAGAGCGGACCGGATCCGCCGCGCGGATCTTCGGGGCCGTGCTGTGGCAGTCCCAGGCGCAGGGCAGCACGCCGCAGGAGTTGGTGGACCCGGTCAACGAAGGCCTGGTCGCGCTGAATGCAGGGTGGTTCAACGTCGCCAGCGCCTGCTTCAGCCAGACGAGCGACGTGCCCATGGGGAAGCTGCTCCTGGCCCTGACCGCCCACCGGCTGGGGCAGCCGGCCAGGGCGCGCGCGCTGCTGCGGGACGTGGACATTGCGCAGGTCAGCCAGTCCGCCGCGTTGGCGTGCTTTCACGCCTTGCTCGATGCCGAACTCGACGCAGCGGACGGCCGCAGCCCGCTGCCGGCACTGGAGCGGGCACTGCACGGCATGCGCGAGGCGGGCGCGCGCGACGTCGCCCTGCAACTGGTGGGCTGGGAGATCCGGCGACACGCGGGCCCGCTTGCGCTGCGCCGGCAGGAAGGTCTGGCCTTGCTGGCGGCCATGCGAACGGCGGGGCCGGCCGTGCGGCTGCTGCCCACCGTGCTGCTCAACGTCGGCGCGACGCTGATCGAGGCCGGAGACGCCCAGGGGCCGGCCCTGGTGCGGGAGGCAGCCCTGCAGTGCAGGCGGCGGCGCTTCGCGCTTCCGCTCTACATCCCCGAGGCCCTGCTGCGTTGTGCCCGGCTGCTGCACGCCACCGACCCGGCCGAGGCCGCCGCCCTGCGCCACGTCGCGCGGCGGTGGGTGCTGGCCGCGCTGCCCCACGTGCCCGAGGCAGCGCGCCAGGGCTTCCTGCACGGCGTGGCGGCCCACCGCGAACTGCTGGGCGACGCGCCTGCCACGGACCGGCTGCTGGCCGAGGCCTGGGGCAGGCAGGTGCCACGCTGAAGCCGGCGCGGCAAGGCGTGTTCAGACCGACGGGTCGTCCTCTTCGCGGTCCGGCTTCCTGACCGGCAAGCTGGGGGCCGCCAGGCGGCTGTGGGAAGGCGCGTGCGCTGCCGCCTGATCGCCCCAGCGCGACGCCTGCGGTGCGGCCGGCTGCGGCGCGGCGGGCTGTGTCTCGGGCGGCTGGGGGCGTCGCGCACGCCGCGGAGGCTCTGGATGGGCCACGTTGCGCAACGGCAGCTCGCCCTCGCCCGAGCGGCTGCGGGTGGGCAAGCTGCTGTCGAAGTAGCGCACCCGCACCACGTCGTCGAACGACTGCGTCCTCGGCCGTGCGTTGCTGCGCCGGACCGTGGCCGTCGAGTGGTCCGACGCCTGGGGCAACGGTTCGGCCGCGGCACGTGCGAGGCCGGCCGCTCCCCCCGGCGCGGCGGGCCGGGGCTGTGCCAGCACACCCGGGGCCTCGGCAGTCCCCACGCGCTGCCGCACCGGGCTGCTGCCGCTGGGCGGCTGGGGCGCCGGCCCGGCGTCCACACTGCGCGTGTCCGTGGAGCCCGGGGTCTTGGCGGAACTGGAGACTGGTTTCATGCGAACCCCTTGCGCCGATGGGTCGGATCGGCAAGCTGCAGCGACGAGCGTGCATCTTGGTCGTTGGTCGGCCGGTGTCCGGGGCCAGAACCGAATGGACAGCGCGAAGCGCGAAGCCCGGTCCCCTGCAGCGGACCCGCCGGCCGCCCCACCAACGGCACCGGGCGACCGCGCACGGCGCGGCCGGTTCAGGCGACCTCGTGCCCCATGCTGGCCTGCCAGACGCGGTACCAGTCTTCGGCCGACAACGGCACCTCCAGCGCGGCGACGGCCTCGCGCAGCGCGTCGGTGCGGCCCGAGCCGGTGATCGGCCGCGGGCGCGAGGGGTGGCGCAGCAGCCAGGCATAGGCCACCGTGGCCACGCTGGCACCGTGCTGCCGTCCGAGCGCCTCGAGCACCGCCCGCACGCGCTGCGCCTGCGCGTCCTGGCCGCTGAACAGGCGCCCGCCGCCCAGCGGGCTCCAGAGCATGGGGCGCAGGCCGAGGTCGGTGCACTGGTCCAGCGTGCCGTCGGCCAGCGCCTGCATCTGCAGCGGCGAACATTCGATCTGGTTGGTGACCAGCGCATGGCGGCGGTGCAGCATCGCCAGCTGCGGGGGCTGGTGGTTGCTGACGCCGAAGGCCAGCACCTTGCCGGCCGCCTGCAGCGTGCGGAAGGTGTCGGCCACCGCGTCGGGGTCCATCAGCAGGTCGGGCCGGTGCAGCAGCAGCAGGTCGATGCGGTCGGTGCGCAGCGCACGCAGGCTGTTGTCCACCGAGGCCAGCAGGTGGGCGCGGCTGCTGTCGTAGCTCTTGATCGCATGCCCCGACCGCGCCGGGTGCACGAGCCGGATGCCGCACTTGGTGACGATCTGCAGCCGCTCGCGCAGCCCCGGCGCGGCGGCCAGTGCTTCGCCGAACCAGGCTTCGACGCTGTAGCCGCCGTAGATGTCGGCATGGTCGAAGCTGGTGATGCCCAGCCCCAGCGCCTGCTCGATCCAGCGCACGCGCGCGGGCACGTCCAGCCCCCAGGTGTGGGCGCGCCAGAGGCCGGCGATGATCGGCGAGAGCGCGGTCGACGGCACGGCTGTGCCCGCCTAGCGCAGGTCGCCGGCCAGGCTGGCCAGCGTCTCGGGAGCGATCTGCACGTGCGCCGGGTAGTGCGTGTGGTCGCAGCCCAGCTTCACGGCCGCACCGGCCCGGATGGCCTGCTGCTGCGCCGCGCCGAACTCGAAGCGCACGAAGTGCACCGACGAGGTCTTCTCGGCGTTCTCGCGGTCCAGGTCCTCGTCGGCGATGGCGTAGACGCGCGGGTGGCCTTCGACTTCGACGAACATCCGGTCCTCGACCCCGATCAGCCGGGACAGCTCGCGCTTGCGCTCGTGCGGATCGGGGTACTCGAGCAGCATCGTGGCCTTCCAGTTGCTGCCGTCGGGCACCAGCGGGGCGTAGGCGTCGATCTCGCTCTGGATGCCGTCCTCGTCGAAGATCTTCTCGATGTGCAGCATCTCCTGGATCTGGCGCAGGATCGTGCGCTCGTCCTCGAACTGCAGCGTCATGTGCTCGCCCAGCGCGACGCTGCGCAGCTTGCGGTGCGCAATGGCGTCGGGCTTGCTGCTCTTCCTGATCTTCGCGTAGGCCTCCAGCGTCAGCAGGCGGCTGCGGTCGATGGTTCCCATGGGCTCACTCCAGTCCGTAGGCGATGCGCACCAGGCTCAGCGGATGCTGCAGCGCCTTGGCCGGCGTGCCGGCCTCGCGCATGCCCTGTGCGATGTGGTGGCCGGCCATCGGGCAATCGCTGCTGATGACGTCGGGCTCGTCCTTGGCCATGCTCTTGAACACCGGCTTGCCGATCTTCATCGCGAGCTTGTGCGTCGGCTGCTTGACGCCGTAAGTCCCGGCGTGGCCGGAGCAGCGTTCGACGGTGGTCAGCTGCAGCGGGACGGTCTGGCCGATCAGCTTGAACAGCTCCTCGGTCTTGCGGCCGATGTTCTGCACCCGGCCGTGGCAGGGGATGTGGTAGCTGACCTTGCCGAGCGCAGCCTGGAAGTCGGTCTTCAGCAGGCCGTCCTTGTGGCGCGCCACGAGGTACTCGAACGGATCCATCATCGCCGCCTTCACGGCCTGCGTGTCGGCGTCGTCCGGGAACATCAGCGGCAGTTCCTGCTTGAACATCAGCGTGCAGCTCGGCACGGCGCTGAGGATGGCGTAGCCCTCCTTCGCGTACCGCGCCAGCACGGGGATGTTCGCCGCCCAGGCCTTCTCCACCGCGGGCAGGTCGCCGAGCTCGAGCTTGGGCATGCCGCAGCACTGCTCCTTGTCGACGATGACGTAGGGGATCGCGTTGTGCTCCAGCACCTTCAGCAGGTCCTCGCCGATGCCGGGTTCGTTGTAGTTCACGTAGCAGGTGGCGAAGATGGCGACCTGGCCCGGCGTGCGCTGGCCGTTGACGACGACGCTGGCCTCGCCGCTCATCGCGCGGCCCCAGCGGAAGCGCTGTTCGGCGAAGCCCGGCATCCAGGCGTCGGGGTGCACGCCCAGCATCGACTGCATCGCGCTGCGCGCCGCCTTCGTGCCGTTCACCTTGTTGACGACGTCGACGACGATCGGAATGCCGGCGAAGCGGCCGTGCGTGTCGGTGCTGGCCAGCAGCTGTTCCTTCGCGCCGACCTCGCCCTTCTGGTGCTTGATGGCCTTGGCGCGCAGCATCAGGTGCGGGAAGTCCAGGTTCCACGCATGCGGCGGCGTGTACGGACACTTCGTCATGTAGCACAGGTCGCACAGGTAACACTGGTCGACCACGCTCCAGTAGGCCTCCTTCTTGACGCCGTGCACCTCGCCGTCGTCGGTGGCGTCGACCAGGTCGAACAGCGTCGGGAAACTCTGGCACAGGCTGACGCAGCGGCGGCAGCCGTGGCAGATGTCGAAGACACGCTCCATCTCCTGCATCGCCGCGGCTTCGTCGTAGAAGGCCGGGTTCTTCCAGTCGATGGGGTGCCGGGTCGGGGCTTCGAGATTGCCTTCGCGCATGGGCGCTCCTGTGGCTCGAGTCGGGACTCACAAACGAACAAGGGGCACGAAGCCCCTTGTTGCCTGGGCACGTGGCCCGTTCAGTCGACCAGCGCGTCGAGCGCCTTCTGGTAGCGGTTGGCGTGCGAGCGCTCGGCCTTGGCCAGCGTCTCGAACCAGTCGGCGATCTCGTCGAAGCCTTCTTCGCGCGCCGTCTTGGCCATGCCCGGGTACATGTCGGTGTACTCGTGCGTCTCGCCGGCCACGGCGGCCATCAGGTTCTGCCGGCTGTTGCCGATGGGCAGGCCGGTGGCGGGGTCGCCCGAGCCGTTCTCGAGGAACTCGAGGTGGCCGTGCGCGTGCCCGGTCTCGCCTTCGGCGGTGGAACGGAACAGCGCAGCGACGTCGTTCTGGCCTTCCACGTCGGCCTTGTTCGCGAAGTACAGATAACGGCGGTTGGCCTGGGACTCGCCAGCGAAGGCGTCCTTCAGGTTCTGCTCGGTCTTGGAACCCTTCAATGCCATGTCGTGCTCCTTGTCTCTGTGTGCGTGTCTGTGGGGGGCGTCTTGGTGGCGCGGTGCGCACCAGCCGCAACAGACCTTACCAAGCCGGCCTGTCGGGCTCCAATTCAAAGCTTCAATGCGGGGCATAGACCGAGACAATCGCCCGGATAGTCTCCATCAATGATATTGATTCTCATTCCCGGTTTCAGTGCAGACCCAGCAGGCGCAGCGCGAGGTCGTGCAACCGGCCCGCCGGGTTGGCCAGACTCTCCAGCACGGTGAGGTGGTTGCGGCCGCTCAGCGTCTCGCACACGGGCACGGCCGTCGGGCCCCAGACATCGCGGATCAGCTTGTTCTGGCGCAGGAACTCGCTGCTCTCGTCGCCGCCGCACACCGTGTAGAGCTTGCCCGACTTCGGGCGCGGAAAGAACGCGGGACTCAACCGCGCCACCGACGCCGGCGTCAGCTGCAGGTCGGGCTGCAGGAAGCCGGTGTGGCGCAGCGGCTCCAGGTCGTACAGGCCCGAGATCGACAGCGCGCCGGTCACCAGGCCCGGCGGCAGGTCGTCGGCCACCTGCTTCCAGCGGCACGACAACAGCATGGCCGCGAGATGCCCCCCCGCCGAGTGCCCGGCCACCGCGATGCGCGCCGGGTCGCCCCCGAAGCGCGCGGCGTTGCGCCAGGTCCAGGCCAATGCCCGCACCATCTGCAGCGTGATGTGTTCCACCGAGACGGCCGGTGCCAGCGCGTAGTTGGGCAGCACCACGGTGGCACCCGCCGCGTTCAGCGCGGGCGCGATGAACGAGAACTCGGACTTGTCGCGCGACCGCCAGTAGCCGCCGTGCACGAACACCAGCACCGGCGCGCCGGGCTGCGCGGCAGGGAACACGTCCAGCGTCTCGCCGGCGCCGTCGCCGTAGGCGATGTCGGCCTGCACCGGGCTGCCCGCGCGCGCTGCCTGCGATGCCGCGACCCAGGCATCGAAGATGGCGGCGTGGTCGGGAATCGCGGCGCGCGCGTTGTATTCGGCATCGAGCCACTGGGGGTCCAGACGGGGACGCATCGGGCAAGCCTTTCTCGGGTGTGCGAGACGATGTTAAACTGCGCGCTGTCGTGGGGGCGTAGCTCAGCTGGGAGAGCGTCGCGTTCGCAATGCGAAGGTCAGGAGTTCGATCCTCCTCGTCTCCACCAACGGCTTGTTGTTCGTTCTTGCTCGAGGGCTTGGTCCACCGGACCAGGCCCTTTTTGCTTGGCGTTCGCGCGCACGCGCCATGGGCGTGCTGGCCCTGATCTTGCAAGCTCGCTTGCAGGCAGTTTCCGGTGTCACCAGCCCCCTGGGCTTAGGGTGATGCCCCGGGAAGATGCGCAGATCTTTCGCGCTATAGTCGCGCCCTTCGCGGCCGACCCCGGCTGCTCGTGGCCCACAAGGCCACTGGTCAACAAGATGGTCGCAGCGCTTCGCATCCAATGAGGTGCGCAGTCGACTGGAGGATTCGAGTGGATTACGCCCAGCAACAACGAAATCCGGGCAAGCACGCAGTGGGCATAGGCGTCGTGATCGCCTTGCATCTGGCTCTGGGCTGGGCACTCGTCAACGGGTTGGCACAACGCCTGATCGAGGTCGTCAAGGCCCCGATCGAGACGAAGATCATCGAAGAGACGAAGCCG
The DNA here is from genome assembly GCF_049810355.1 of Rubrivivax soli. Taxonomy (GTDB): domain Bacteria; phylum Pseudomonadota; class Gammaproteobacteria; order Burkholderiales; family Burkholderiaceae_C; genus Rubrivivax. The sequence continues at coordinate 4,838,085 of NZ_CP187368.1, read as the reverse complement.
CCCGAGCCGCCGCCTCCCGAGAACCTGCCGCCGCCGCCGAAGTTCGCGCCGCCGCCGCCGAGCTTCGTGCCGCCGCCGGAAGTGAACGTGGCGCCACCGCCGACACCGGCGCCCACCATCACCACGACGCAGGTGGCGCCGCCGCCGGCACCGCCGGTGTTCATCCAGCCGCCGGCACCGCCCGCGCCGCCGGCCCCGCCGCCGCCCCGCGCGGCCGCGCAGCCCGCCATCTTCAATCTGCAGGAATGCGCGCCGACCGGCAGCGACTATCCCCGCGCCGCGCGCTCGGCCGAGGCCGTGGGCACGACGCGCATCCGTTTCCAGATCGATGCCACGGGCAAGATGGTCGGCGCGTCGATCGTCAAGTCGGCCGGCCCGACGCGCGAGCACAAGCTGCTCGACCGCGTGGCGATGGACAAGCTCGGTGCATGCAAGTTCGGGCCTGGAACCGACGAGAACGGTCGCGCCGTCGGCGCGAGCAAGGACGTCGAGTACGTCTGGAATCTCAACTGAGAGATTCCTGAGCACCTCTTTCGCTGCCGTTCACCAACGGCGTTCCCCTTTGTTGACGCCCTGTACCCCTGGCGTTGTCCCCTTTGCGAATCAGTCGCTTTTCCCTGGAGGCATGATGTCCTTGTTGAAATTCGTGCGGTCGACCGCCGCCGTGGCCCTGCTGGCCCTCGTCACCGTGACCGGCGTCGTCGGCACGCAGCCCGCCCTGGCCCAGGACGCCGCCTCGGCGCCCGCATCGGCCCCCGCCGAAGCCCCCGCCGCAGCGCCTGCCCCCGTTGCCGGCCCGGCCGTCACCGAAGAAGCCGTCGACAACCCCTACGGCCTGAAGGCCCTGTGGACGCAGGGTGACTTCGTCGCGCACAGCACGCTGGTCATCATGGTCATCATGTCGATGGGCAGCTGGTACATCATCTTCACGAAGCTCTTCGAGCAGCGCCAGATGATGAAGAGCGCGGTGACGTCGGCCGAGACCTTCTGGAAGGCCTCGTCGGTGAAGTCGGGCGTCGGCGCCCTGGAAGAAGGCTCGGCCTTCCGCTACATCGCCGAGCAGGGCATCAAGGCCAGCGACCACCACGAAGGCACGATGGTCGAGACCATCGACAAGCACACCTGGATCAGCATGAGCGTCGACCGCGCCGTCGGCAGCGTGCAAAGCCGCCTGCAGGACGGCCTGGCCTTCCTGGCGACCGTCGGTTCGACCGCACCGTTCGTCGGCCTGTTCGGCACCGTCTGGGGCATCTACAACGCGCTGGTGAAGATCGGCATCTCGGGCCAGGCCTCGATCGACAAGGTCGCCGGCCCGGTCGGTGAAGCGCTGATCATGACCGCCATCGGCCTGGCCGTCGCGGTGCCTGCAGTGATGGGCTACAACTGGCTGATCCGCCGCAACAAGGCGATCATGGACCAGACCCGCGCATTCGCCGGCGACCTGCACAACGTGCTGATCGCGGGCAAGCGCTGAACACCCCCGGGACACTGCCATGGGCATGAACGTTGGCGCCGCGTCCGAAGACGGCGAGGACCAGCTCAACAACAGCATCAACACCACGCCGCTCGTCGACGTGATGCTGGTGCTGCTGATCATCTTCCTCATCACCATCCCGGTGGTGACGCAGACGATCAAGCTCGAGCTGCCCAAGGAAAGAAACATCCCGCTGCAGACCAAGCCCGAGAACATCGTGCTCGCGGTGAACCGCGACGGCGAGATCTACTGGGGCACCGAGCGGATGCCCGAAATCGAGACGCTGGTGAACCGCCTGAAGGTGGAATCCGTGAAGGAGCCGCAACCCGAAGTGCACATCCGCGGCGACGCGGAAGTGCGCTACGAGGCCGTGGGCCGCACGGTCGTGGCCTGCCAGCGCGCGGGCATCTTCAAGGTCGGCTTCATCACCGAACCTCCGGCCGGCGGCGGCGCCCGCTGAGCGGCCAGACAAGGACCACACCATGGGAATGAACGTAGGCTCGGCCAGCGAGGACGACGACGGCGGCGTGATGGTGGACATCAACACCACGCCGCTGATCGACGTGATGCTGGTGCTGCTGATCATGTTCATCATCACGATCCCGATCCAGACGCACGCGGTGAAGATGAACATGCCGGTGCCGAACAACGCGGCACCGCCGCCGAAGCCGCCCGAGATCATCCGCATCGACGTCGACTTCGACGGCACCATCGGCTGGAACGGCGAAGTCATCCCCGACCGCCAGACGCTCGAAGCACGCCTGCAGGCGGTGGCGATGCAGCCCGACCAGCCCGAGGTGCACCTGCGCCCGAACAAGCTCGTCACCTACAAGTACGTCGCGATGATCATGGCCAGCGCGCAACGCCTGGGCGTGACCAAGATCGGCATCGTGGGGAACGAGCAGTTCCTGAACTGAAGAATCGGCAACTCAGCGGCAACCAAGACGATGAAGACGACCCTGCGCGCGCTCACCCTGTCCCTGCTGGCGGCCGGCTGGCTGACGGTGGCCACGGCCCAAGGGCTGCGGCCCGAGGTCGGCAGGCCGCTGCAGCAGGCGGGCGAACTGCTGAAGGCCGGCAAGGCCAGGGAAGCACTGGCCAAGGTGCGCGAGGCCGAGGCCGTGGGCGGCAAGACCGCCGCCGAGCAGCTGACGATCGACCGCATGAAGGCTGCCGCCGCGCAGCGCGCCGGCGACAACGCCACCGCGGTGCAGGCGCTGGAAGCCATCGCCGGCAGGGTCAGCGGCGCGGAAGCCGGGCAGATCGCCGAGCAGCTGGCCGCGGCCTATGCGCAGATGCGCAACAACGCCAAGGCCACCGAGTGGATGAACAAGGCGATCGCCGCCGGCAACAACAGCGCCACGATCAAGCAGTTGCAGAGCTACCTGCAGTCGGCCAGCGGTGACTACGCCGCGATCGCCCGCGACGCTGCCGCTGCCGTGTCGGCCGCCGAGGCTGCCGGCCGCCGCCCCGACGAAGGCGACCTGCTGCGCCTGGCCGACGCCCAGCAGCGCACGAACAACACCAACGGCTACGTCGCGACGCTGGAGAAGCTGCTCGCGAACTACCCGAAGAAGGACTACTGGACGGCCTACCTCGCGCGCGTGCAGCGCAAGTCGGGCTTCTCGGACCGCTTCGCGCTCGACGTGATGCGCCTGCGCCTGGCCACCGGCACGCTGGGCAAGACGGACGAGTTCATGGAGATGGCACAGCTGGCGCTGCAGGCCGGCCTGCCCGCCGAGGCCCTGCGCATCACGGAGCAGGGCTTCAAGTCCGGCGCCCTGGGCACCGGCGCCGAGGCCGCGCGCCACCAGCGCCTGCGCGACCTGGCCGTCAAGCAGGAGGCCGAGCAGAAGGCCGCCATTGCCGGCCAGGCCACGGCCGCTGCCGCCGAGAAGAGCGGCGACGATCTGGTGAAGGTGGGCTACGCCTACGTCACGATGGGCGAGGTCGACAAGGGCATCACGCTGATCCAGCAAGGCATCGCCAAGGGCCAGCTGCGCCGCGCCGAGGACGCCAAGCTGCGGCTGGGCATGGCGCAGCAGCAATCGGCCAAGGCCCGGGCTGCCGCGACGCAGACGCTGCGCGGCGTGAAGGGCACCGACGGCGTCGCGGACATCGCGCGCCTGTGGTTGATCGCCGGCGCGCCCTGACGCCGTCGACGGGGCCGACGCTCGACACCGAGAGCCGCGCCACCGACGACGACCACCAGGCCCTGCGCCTGTGGCTGCGCCTGCTGGCCTGCACCAACCGCATCGAGGCGCCGTTGCGCACGCGGCTGCGCGAACAGTTCGACGGCTCGCTGCCCCGCTTCGACCTGATGGCGCAGCTGGACCGCCACCCCGGCGGTCTGAAGATGCGCGAGCTCTCGCGCCGGCTGATGGTGACCGGCGGCAACGTCACCGGCCTCACCGACAGGCTGGTCGCCGAAGGCCTGGTGGAACGCCGCGACGACCCCGCCGACCGCCGCGCCTGCACCGTGCTGCTCACGGGCGAAGGCAAACGCCAGTTCCGCGCCATGGCGCAGGCCCACGAGGGCTGGGTGGCCGAGCTCTTCGGCGGCCTCAGCGCCGCGCAGCAGGCCCAGCTCTACACCTTGCTGGGCCAGCTCAAGGCGACGCTGCCAACAGATCCCGGCCGATGATCAGGCGCTGCACCTCGGTGGCGCCTTCGTAGATCCGCAGCGCGCGGATCTCGCGGTACAGGCTCTCCACCACCGAGCCCACGCGCACGCCCTGGCCGCCATGCAGCTGCAGTGCGCGGTCGATGACGCGCTGCGCGTGCTCGGTGGCCACCATCTTGGCCATCGCGGCCTCGCGCGTGGTGCGCAGCCCCTGCACGTCGCGCATCCAGGCCGCGCGGTAGGTCAGCAGCGCCGCAGCGTCGATGTCGGCCGCCATGTCGCCCAGACTCGCCTGCGTGAGCTGGAAGTCCGCCAGGTGCTGGCCGAACATCGGCCGCGACCGGCTGTGCGCCAGCGCCTCGTCGAGCGCGCGCCGCGCGAAGCCCAGCGCGGCGGCAGCGACGCTGGCGCGGAAGATGTCCAGCGTGCGCATCGCGAGCTTGAAGCCTTCGCCGGGTGCGCCCAGCAGCTGCGTCTTCGGCACGCGGCAGCCGGAGAAGCGCAGCCGCGCCAGCGGGTGCGGCGCGATCACCGCGATGCGCTCGGCGATCTCGAACCCCGGCGTGCCGGCGTGGACGAGGAAGGCGCTGATGCCGCGCGTGCCGCGGGCTTCCCCCGCGTCACCCGAAGGGGGACGCAGCGATGCGTCCCGGGCAAACACGCAGTACACGTCGGCGATGCCGCCGTTGCTGATCCAGGTCTTCTCGCCGTCGAGCACGTAGGCGTCGCCGTCCTCGCGCGCGGTGCAGGCCATCGCCGCCACGTCGCTGCCGGCGCCGGGCTCGCTGAGCGCGAAGGCACTGATCCAGGCGCCGCTGGCGATCTTCGGCAGCACCTCGGCCTGCAGCGCCGGGCTGCCGGCCAGCGTCACCGGCCCGCTGCCCAGGCCCTGCATCGCGAAGGCGAAATCGGCCAGGCCATCGTGCCGGGCCAGGGTCTCGCGGCACACCACCAGCGCACGCGAGTCGAGCGCGGCGCTGGCGCCGCCGAAGGCCGCCGGCACGCAGTGGCGCAGCACCCCCGCGTCGCCCAGCGCACGCACCAGTGCGCGGCAGGCGCGGTCCGTGTCGTGGTGGTCGATGTGCTGCAGATGCTGCGCCGACCAGGCGTCGAGCTGCGCCGCCAGCGCGCGGTGGCCGTCATCGAAGAACGGCAGCGCCAGGTGGTCGAGGCGGCCCACGTCAGTTGCCCTCGAAGACGGGCTTGCGCTTGGCAGCAAAGGCCTCGAAGGCACGGCGGAAGTCCTGCGTCAGCATGCACAGCGCCTGCGCCTGCGCCTCGCTCTCGACCATCTCCTCGATGCCCATCGCCCACTCCTGATTCAGCATCGTCTTGGTCACCGTGTGCGCGAACCAGGGGCCGTCGGCCAGCGCGCGTGCCTGCGCCTGGGCCTGCGCCAGCAGCTCGCCGGGGGCATGCAGCGCGTTGAAGAAGCCCCAGGCCTGGCCTTCCTCGGCGCTCATTGCGCGGCCGCTGAACAGCAGCTCGGCGGCCCGGCCCTGACCGACCACCCGCGGCAGCAGGCCGCAGGCGCCCATGTCGGCGCCGGCCAGGCCCACGCGCGTGAACAGGAAGGCGGTGCGCGCGGCCGGCGTGCCCAGGCGCAGGTCGGCGGCCAGCGCCAGCATCGCGCCGGCGCCGGCGCAGATGCCGTCGACCGCGGCGATCACCGGCTGCGGCGCGCGCTTGATGGCCTTCACCAGCTCGCCCGTCATGCGCGTGAAGCGCAGCAGCTCGGGGGCGGCCATGCGCGTCAGCGGCTCGATGATCTCGAACACGTCGCCGCCACTGCAGAAGTTGCCGCCGCTGCCGGTGAGCACCACGGCGCGCACGTCGCTCGCGTGCTGCAGCGCCAGGAACAGGTCGCGCAGCTCGGCGTAGCTCTCGAACGTGAGCGGGTTCTTCTTCTCGGGGCGGTCGAGCGTGATCGTGGCGACGCGGCCGTCGTCGCTGCAATGCCAGCCGAAGTGGCGGGGCGCGTGGGCCTGGAAGGCGGTCTGGTTCATGGGCGGTGCAGGTTGGTCTCGTATTGGCGGCGGCCGCTCAGGTACTGCGGCGGCCAGTCGATGGCGGCGTGGCCGATCTTCGCCGCCTGGTGCAGCGTCCAGGCCGGGTCGGCCAGGTGCGGGCGGGCCACCGCGCACAGGTCGGCGCGGCCGGCGGCGATCACCATGTTGACGTGGTCGGCCTCGAAGATCGCGCCCACCGCCACGGTGGGAATGCCGACCTCGTTGCGGATGCGGTCGGCAAACGGCGTCTGCCACATGCGGCCGTAGACCGGCTGCTGGTCGGGCACGACCTGGCCCGAGCTGCAGTCGATGATGTCGGCACCGGCCTGCCGGAACAGCCGCGCGATGGCCACCGCGTCGTCGGCAGTGTTGCCGCCGGGGGCCCAGTCGTGGCAGCTCAGCCGCACCGAGACCGGCCGCTCGGCCGGCCATGCGGCTCGCACGGCGGCGAACACCTCCAGCGGCCAGCGCGCGCGGTTCTCCACGCTGCCGCCGTAGGCGTCGTCGCGGTGGTTCGTCAGCGGCGACAGGAAGCTCGACAGCAGGTAGCCGTGCGCGCAGTGCAGCTCCAGGATGTCGAAGCCGGCCTCGGCCCCGCGGCGCGCGGCGGCCACGAAGTCGGCCGTGATGCGGTCCATGTCGGCGCGGGTCAGCGCGCGCGGCACCTGCGACTGCGCGCTCCACGGCAACGCCGAGGCCGACACCAGCGGCCAGTTGCCCTCGGCCAGCGGCGCGTCGGCCTGCTGCCAGCCCAGCTGCGTGCTGCCCTTGCGGCCGGCGTGGCCGAGCTGCAGGCCCATCTTCGCGGCCGAGTGCGCATGCACGAAGTCGACGATGCGCTTCCAGGCGTCGCGCTGGGCGTCGTTCCACAGCCCGGCGCAGCCCGGCGTGATGCGGGCGTCGGCGCTGGGGCAGGTCATCTCGGTGTACAGCAGCCCGGCGCCGCCCATCGCCCGCGCGCCGAAGTGCACCAGGTGGAAGTCGCCGGGCAGGCCGTCGACGGCCGAGTACATCGCCATCGGCGAGACGACGACGCGGTTGGGCACCGTCAGGCCGCGCAGCGTGAAGGGCGTGAACATCGGGCTCGGTGGCCGGGCGCTGCCGACCTGCAGGCCCGCGCGCTCGGCGAACCAGCGCTCGAAGCCCTCGAGCCAGGCCGCGTCGCGCAGCCGCAGGTTCTCGTGGCTGATGCGCTGGCTGCGCGTGAGCATGCTGTACATGAACTGCTCGGGCGGCAGTTGCTCGCAGTAGCGCGTTCCCACCACCTCGAACCACTCCATCGCGTTCCAGGCCGCGTTCTGCAGCCGCAGCACGTCGACCGCGCGCTCGGCCTGGTACTTGGCCAGCACGGCCGGGATGTCGTGCGTGCCGTGGTCGCGGAACTGGCGCGTGAGCTCGATCGCGTCTTCCAGCGCCAGCTTCGTGCCCGAGCCGATGGCGAAGTGCGCCGTGTGCACCGCGTCGCCCATCAGCACCACGTGGCTCGTGCCGTTGAAGGTGTGCCACTGCCGGCAGCGCACGCGCTGGAAGTTGATCCAGGCCGAACCGCGCTTGAGCGGGTCGAGGTGGCGTGCGTTGCTCAGCAGCGGGTGGCCGCCCAGGTGGCGCGCGAACAGCCGCTCGCAGAAGGCGATCGACTGCGCCACGTCGGCCTGGTCCAGGCCGTGCGCCTTCCAGACGGCCTCGGGCGTCTCGACGATGAAGGTCGTGGTCTGGTCGTCGAACTTGTAGACGTGGGCCTGGAACCAGCCGTGTTCGGTCTTCTCGAACAGGAAGTTGAAGGCGTCGAAGAGCTGCGTGGTGCCGAGCCAGATGAAGCGGTTCGGGCGCGTCACGATGTCGGGCTGGAACACGTCCGCGTACTTCTGGCGGATGCGCGAGTTGATGCCGTCGCTGGCGATCACGAGGTCGGCGTCGGCGTAGGCCGCGTCGTCGTCGGCCTCGGTCTCGAACACCAGCTCCACGCCCACTTCCTCGCAGCGCCGCTGCAGGATGTTGAGCAGCTTCTTGCGCCCGATGCCCACGAAGCCGTGGCCGCCGCTGCGGATGCGGTGGCCCTTGAAGTGCAGTTCGATGTCGTCCCAGTGGTTGAACGCCACCTCGATGGCGTCGGCCGTCGGGCGGTCCCACTGGCGCATGTTCTCCATCGTCGCGTCGGAGAACACCACGCCCCAGCCGAAGGTGTCGTAGGGGCGGTTGCGTTCGACGACCGTGATGCGGTGCGTCGGGTCCTGCTGCTGCATCAGCAGCGCGAAATACAGACCGGCGGGGCCGCCGCCGATGCAGACGATGCGCATGAAATCGGGTCTCCTGGCGGCGGATGATGCGGCGAGCTTCGCTGCCATTGTCGCGTCGAACTAGTTTAGAAGTAAACCACTTTCAGTGCCGAGCACCTGCCCGACAATTCCGGCCCATGCACACCGCCCTGCCCTCCTACCTGCGCGATCTCGGCCACGGCATCCACGCCATCGACACCGGCTTCCAGCGCGACGACTTCGACGCGGCCTACCTGCTGGTGCACGGCGGCCGTGCCGCCTTCATCGACACCGGCACCAACTTCGCGGTGCCGCGCCTGCTGGGAGCGCTGGACACGCTGGGCCTGCCGCAGTCGGCCGTGGACTGGATCATTCCCACGCACGTGCACCTGGACCACGCCGGCGGCGTGGGCCTGCTGGCGCAGCAGCTGCCGCAGGCGCGCGTGCTGGTGCACCCGCGTGGCGTGCGCCACATGGTCGACCCCACGATGCTGTGGCAGGGTGCCCTGGCCGTCTACGGCGCCGAGGAGATGGCGCGCAGCTACGGCCAGTTGCAGCCCGTGGCGGCCGAACGGGTGCAGGCCAGCCACGACGGCATGGTGCTCGACCTCGCCGGCCGCGCGCTGCTGCTGGCCGACACGCCCGGCCACGCGAAGCACCACCACTGCCTGTGGGACGCCACCTCGCGCGGCTGGTTCACCGGCGACACCTTCGGCCTGTCGTACCGCGAGTTCGACACCGCGCAGGGCGCCTGGCTGATCCCCACCTCCACGCCGGTGCAGTTCGAACCGGAGGCGCTGGCGGCTTCCGTGCAGCGGCTGCTGGCAGTCGACCCGGCCTGCATGTACCTCACGCACTACGGCCGCGTGACCGACGTGCAGCGCCTGGGCCGGCACTTCCTGGGCCTGCTCGACCGCATGGTGGCGCTGGGCCGGGCCGTGCAGCACGCGCCGGACCGCACGGCGGCGCTGGAGCGCGGGCTGCTCGACCTGTACGTGGAGAGCCTGGCCGACCACGGCTGCGGCTTCGACCGCGGCGAGATCGCCCGCCTGCTGGCCATCGACATCACGCTGAATGCCCAGGGCATGACCGTGTGGCTGGACCGTCCTGCATGAACGGTCATTCGACAAAGTTCTGACAGAAGCACAAATATTCCCTGCTTCCTCGCCGGTTCTCCGCGCTGCGGTGCCTCTATGGTTCTTGTGTTTTCGTCAATTTTGCCGACAACACAACCAGCAACCAGACACCCCCATGCGCCTGAACCACCCCGTCACCGCCACCGAGTTTGCATTCCCTCCCGGTGAGACGCTGGTCTCGACCACCGACCTGAAGGGCCGCATCCTCTACTGCAACCCGGCCTTCATCGCCGTCAGCGGCTACCAGCGCGAAGAGCTGCTGGGCCAGCCGCACAACCTGATCCGCCATCCCGACATGCCGGAAGAGGCCTTCCGCGACATGTGGCAGACCATCGCCAGCGGCCGGCCGTGGTCGGCAGCGGTGAAGAACCGGCGCAAGGACGGCAGCTGCTACTGGGTGATGGCCAACGTGACGCCGCTGATGCAGGGCGACGCACCGATGGGCTACATGTCGGTGCGCACGCAGCCGACGCGGGCCGAGATCGAGGCCGCAGAAGCGCTGTACCGCACGATGCGCGACGAGGCCGCCGCCGGCCGCCGCGTGCACCGGCTGCAGGCCGGCGTGCTGCACGTGGACACGGTGGCAGGCCGCCTGGGCCGCTGGCTGCGCCCGGGCCTGCGCGGCCGCATGGCGGCCGTGACGGCGGTGCTGGGCGGTGCTGCCGCCGCTGCCGGTGGCGCGGGCTGGGCCGTCGCGGCCGGCGCCGGCGCCGTGGGCGCGGCACTGGGCCTGTGGTTGCTGGCGCCGATGACGCTGTCGCCGCTGCAGCGGCTGCTGGACTTCGCCAACCGCATGGCTGCCGGCGACCTGACGCAGCGGCTGGATGCCAGCGGCAGCGGCGTCGTCGCCGACTTCACGCAGGCGCTGAACCAGCTCAACGTGAACCTGCGCTCGATCGTCCGCGACGCGCGCACCGAGGTCGACCACATGCGCGACGCCACGCGCGAGATCGCCAGCGGCAACCAGGACCTGTCGGCCCGCACCGAGTCGCAGGCCTCCAGCCTGCAGCAGACGGCCTCGTCGATGGAGGAGATCACCGGCACCGTGCGCCAGAGCGCCGACGCGGCGCAGCAGGCCACGCAGCTGGCCGGCGAGGCCACGGCCATCACCGAGCGCAGCAACGTCGCCGTGCAGCAGGTGACCGCCACGATGCAGACGATCAGCGAATCGTCGCGCCGCATCGGCGAGATCATCCAGGTCATCGAAGGCATCGCGTTCCAGACCAACATCCTGGCGCTGAACGCCGCGGTGGAAGCCGCGCGCGCCGGCGAGCAGGGCCGCGGCTTCGCCGTGGTCGCCAGCGAGGTGCGCGCGCTGGCGCAGCGCTCCAGCGTCGCGGCGCGCGAGATCAAGCAGCTCATCCACGAGTCGGCCGAGAAGGTCGACACCGGCAACCGGCTCACCGCGGCGGCCCGCGAGACCATTGCCGACGCGCTGGCCACCGTGCAGCGCGTGGGCACCGTGATCGACGAGATCAGCCACGGCGCGCGCGAGCAGCTCGACGGCATCTCGCAGGTCAACGAGGCGGTGTCGCAGATCGACGGCATCACGCAGCAGAACGCGGCGCTGGTGGAGCAGATCGCCGCCGCCGCCGCGCAGCTGCAGGCCAAGGCGGTGACGGTGTCGGACACGGTGAAGGTCTTTCACCTCGACGCCCGCGACGCGCACGGCGCGCCCGACGCGGTGGCGCTGCGCCGCGCCATGCGCACCGACGCCGCGGCCTGATCCCGGCAGGCACGGCGCGGCTACACTGCGCGCCCGCCGCGACCGCAACCGCACGCGCGGCAGGCAGCACGGGAGCACAGCGTCATGCAGCACGAGCCACGGCAAGAGGTCCACTTCGCACTCGGCGGCCGCGTGGTCGTCATCACCGGCGGCGCGCAAGGTATCGGCGAAGCCTGCGCACGCCGCCTGGCGCGCGACGGCGCGGCCGTGGCGCTGTGGGACCTGGCCGACGCCGCCGGGCAGGCCCTGGCCGCCGAGCTGCAGGCTGGGGGCCACCGCGCGCTGTACTGCCACTGCAACGTGTCCAGCAGCGCCGACGTGCAGGCCGCGCTGGCGGCCACGCTGGCCGCCTTCGGCCACGTCGACGGCCTCGTCAACAACGCCGGCATCTTCCGCGCCGCGGAGTTCCTCGACATCACCGAAGCCGACTGGGACGCCGTCATCGCCGTCAACCTGAAGGGCAGCTTCCTCGTCGGCCAGGCGGTGGCGCGCGAGATGGTGAAGCGCGGCCGCGGCGCGGTGGTGAACATGAGCTCGGTGAACGGCCGCCTGGCCATCCCCAGCATCGCCAGCTACAACGCGAGCAAGGGCGCCATCGACCAGCTCACGCGCGTGATGGCGCTGTCGCTGGCCGACCGCGGCGTGCGCGTCAACGCGGTGGCGCCGGGCACCATCGCCACCGAACTGGCGAGGAACGCGGTGCTCACCAGCGAAGACGCCAAGACACGCATCCTCAGCCGCACGCCGATGAAGCGCCTGGGCGAGCCAAGCGAGATCGCCGACGTCTGCGCCTGGCTGCTGAGCGACGCGGCCAGCTACGTCACCGGCGAGATCGTCGTCGTCGACGGCGGCCGCATGACGCTGAACTACACCGTGCCGGTCTGATCAGGCGGCGGCCGGCTGCGGCTGCGGCCGGTGTTCGCGGATCGGCAGGTGCAGCAGCGCCGCTCCGACGGCCAGCAGGATGTCGGCAATCCAGATCCAGTCGTAGCTGCCGCTGGCCTCGAAGGCCTGGCCGCCGAGCCAGGCGCCAAGGAAGCCGCCGATCTGGTGCGTCACCATCACCAGGCCGAACAGCGTGGCCATGTGCGCCGGGCCGAAGAAGCGCGCCACCAGACCCGCCGTGGGCGGCACGGTGGACAGGAAGGTCAGCCCCATCACCGCGGCGAACACCAGCATCACGGCCGGCGTCTTGGGTGCCAGCACGAACAGCAGCACGGCCAGCGCACGCAGCGCGTAGATGGCCGACAGCAGGTGCTTCATCTGCCAGCGGTTGCGCGACATCAGCCAGCCGATGCCCAGGCTGCCGACGATGTTGAACAGGCCCAGCATCGCCAGCGACCAGGCACCGATCTCGGGCGAGAGTCCGCAGGACGCGACCACGCCGGGCAGGTGCGTGCCGAGAAAGGCGACGTGGAAGCCGCAGACGAAGAAGCCGGCGGCAAGCAGCCGGTAGCTCGGGTCGGCGAAGGCCCGGCGCATCGCCGCGCGTGTGCCTTCGCGCGGCGGCGCCGGGGCCGGCGCTGCGGCCGCTGTGGCCGGTGCAGCCGCCTGGCCGCGCAGCACCCAGGCCGCCGGCAGCGCCAGCAGCGTCAGTGCGGCCAGCGTCTGCACCGAGGCCATCCAGCCCGCCGCCGCGGTCACGCCCTGGGCCAGCGGCGCGAACACGAACTGCCCGAACGATCCGCCGGCATTGACGACGCCCGTGGCGAGCCCGCGCTTCTCCGGGGCCACCAGGCGCGTCGTGGCCGCCATCAGCGTGGCCGGCCCGGCCATGCCGGCGCCGCCGGCCGCGAGCACGCCGATGGCCAGGATCAGGCCCCAGGTGCTGGTCATCATCGGGATGAGCGCCGTGCCCAGCGCCACCAGCAGCACGCCCACCACGAGCACGCGGCCGGGACCGTGGCGGTCGGTGACGATGCCGGCCAGCGGCTGCGTCAGCCCCCACCAGAGCTGCCCGAACGCGAACGCCAGGCTCACGCTGGCCAGGCCCAGCCCGGTGTGGGTGTTGATGCTGCCGACGAACAGCCCCATCGACTGGCGCGCTCCCATCGTCAGCGCGAAGGTGCCGGCGGCGGCCAGCAGCACCAGCAGCAGGGGACGGTACGCGGGCGTGTTCGCAGGGTCAGCCATGGGGGGTGTCCTCGGGGTGGGGGGCATCGGTCTCGAGCAGCGGCAGGCACTCGTCGATCAGCGCGTGCAGCGCCGCCACCCGGGCGCTGCCCAGGCGCTCGTTCAGGGCCGACTGCGCGCGCTTCCAGGCGCGCTGCGCCTGCTCGCGCAGCGCGCGTCCGGCCGCGGTGGCCTCCACGACGCGGCTGCGCGCGTCGTCGCCGGTGCGCATCTGCACCAGGCCCTGCTGCAGCAGCGGCTGCAGGTTGCGCGTCAGCGTCGAGGCCTCCAACTGCATGGCCGCGGCCAGCGCACCGGCACGCAGCGGGCCCAGCTTCACCACGTGCGACAGCAGCGAGTACTGCGTGATCTTCAGTCCCGTGGGTGCGACGAAGCGTTCGTAGTGGCGTGTCACCAGCCGGCTCGCCTGGCGCAGCTTCAGGTTGGTGCAGCCGCGCGGGACGGCGTCGGGCGCGGAGGCGGGAGGGCTGGTGCCGTTGTCACGGGAAGGCATGGGCTCGACTATAGTTGCATCTACAACTTTCAGGAGCACCGATGCAAGCATCCTCCGAACTGGAGACCTGGATGGCCGAGGAAGCCGTCCAGCGCGCCCGCAACGCCGGCGGCGCCGGCCCTGGCGTGGCGCGGCCCGAACAGGTCGCCGGCATGGACGGCCTGGCCGTGATGCAAGCCATGCTGCGCGGCGAACTGCCCTACCCCACGATCGCGCAGACGCTCGACTTCCTGCTGCTGCAGGTCGACAAGGGCCGCGCCGTCTTCCAGGGCACGCCGGGGCCGGCGCACCTGAACCCGATGGGCAGCGTGCACGGCGGCTGGTTCGCCACGCTGCTGGATTCGGCGCTGGGTTGCGCCGTGCACTCGATGATGCCGGCCGGCCGCGGCTACACCACGGCCGAACTCGGCGTGAACCTCGTGCGCGCGATCAGCCCGAAGGTGCAGCGCGTGCGCGCGATCGGCGAGGTGCAGCACTGCGGCCGCCAGCTCGCCACCGCCACCGCACGCCTGCTCGGCCCCGACGGCACGCTGTACGCGCATGCCAGCACGACCTGCCTGGTGTTCGAGCTTCCCGCACAATCCCGGGCATGAGACTGCTCCACACCATGCTGCGCGTCGGCGACCTGCAACGGTCCATCGACTTCTACACCAACGTGATGGGCATGACGCTGCTGCGCACCAGCGAGAACCCGTCGCAGAACTACTCGCTCGCCTTCCTGGGCTACGGGCGCAACCCCGAGCACGCCGAGCTGGAGCTGACGTACAACCACGGCGTCTCCAGCTACGACCTGGGCACGGCCTACGGCCACATCGCCATCGGCGTGCCCGACGCGTACGCCGCCTGCGAGAAGATCCGCACCAACGGCGGCAACGTCACGCGCGAACCTGGCCCGGTGAAGGGCGGCACCACGGTGATCGCCTTCATCACCGATCCCGACGGCTACAAGGTCGAGCTGATCCAGCGCGCCGAGGACGGCCCCGGCGCGGGCCTGCGCTGAGCCCGGCTGGACGGCTGCCGCCATGTACCTGCCGAAGCACTTCGAGCAGCAGGACCCGCAGGCGCTGCACGCGCTGATGCGCGCGCACCCGCTGGCTGCGCTGGTCAGCACCGGCGCCGACGGCATGACCGCCGACCACCTGCCGCTGGAATACGATCCCGCCAGCCAGACGCTGCGCGGCCACGTGGCACGCGCCAACCCGCTGTGGCGCCACGCCGACGGGCAGCCGGTGCTGGCGATCTTCCGCGGCCCGCAGGCCTACATCACGCCGTCGTGGTACCCGGGCAAGGCCGAGCACCACAAGGTCGTGCCGACCTGGAACTACACCGTGGTGCACGCGCACGGCACGCTGCGCGCGGTGGACGACGCGCCCTGGCTGCACACGCTGGTGTCGGGCCTGACGGCGCACCACGAAGCACCGCGCGCGCAGCCGTGGGCCGTGGCCGACGCGCCCGACGACTACGTGCAGCAGATGCTGCGCGCCATCGTCGGCATCGAGATCCCGGTGGCGCGCCTGGTCGGCAAGTGGAAGGTCAGCCAGAACCGCCAGGCCGCCGACCGCGAGGGCGTGGCCGACGGCCTGGGCGACGACCCGATGGCCGCGCTGGTCCGGCCCTGAGGCCGGGGCCGCGCGGGTCAGCGCCGCAGCGCCGAGGCCTCGCGCGCCAGCCGCGTGATGCGTGCCCAGTCCTGGGCGTCCACCGCGTCCTGCGGCGTCAGCCACGAACCGCCGCAGACTTTCACGTTGGGCAGCGCCAGGAACTGCGGCGCCGTCTCGGGCGTGATGCCGCCCGTGGGGCAGAAGGACACGTCGGCGAACGGCCCGTGCAGGCCCTTCAGCATCGGGATGCCGCCGGCCGCGGTGGCCGGGAAGAACTTCAGGAAGTCGTAGCCGTCGGCGTTGGCCGCCATCACCTCGCTGGCCGTGGCCACGCCGGGCAGCAGCGGCAGGCCCATGTTGCGGCAGGCGTGGCCGATGTCGCTGTCGTACCCGGGGCTCACGCCGAAGCGGCAGCCGGCGTCCTTGGCCGCTTCGGCGTCGGCGACCGAGCGGATGGTGCCGGCGCCGACGATCGCCTCGGGCAGCGCGCGCGCGATCGCGCGCATGCAATCCAGCGCCGCGGGCGTGCGCAGCGTCACTTCCAGCACGCGCACGCCGCCGTCCAGCAGCGCGCGCGCCAGCGGCACCGCGTCTTCCACGCGCTGCAGCACGATGACGGGGATCACGGGGCCGTGGTCGGCCAGTTCGAGCGGGTTCATCGCCATGTCACAGCGCCTTCCTCGGCGCTCCGTACGTTGCGCCGCATGCCGGCGAAGAGCTCGCGCCCCAGGTCGTGCCCGTGCGCGGCGTGTTGAGCGGGGTCGATTGTCGCCGCCGGGCGTGCCGCCCACGTGACATCGTCCACCAGCGCCTGCAGCGTGCCGGCCTCGGCGTCCAGGCGCAGCACGTCGCCGTCGCGCACCTTGGCCAGCGGCCCGCCGCACAAGGCCTCGGGGCTGACGTGGATGGCCGCCGGCACCTTGCCCGAGGCGCCGCTCATGCGGCCGTCGGTGACCAGCGCGACGCGGAAGCCCTTGCCCTGCAGCACCGCCAGCGGCGGCGTCAGCTTGTGCAGCTCGGGCATGCCGTTGGCCTGCGGACCCTGGAAGCGCACCACCGCGACCAGGTCGCGCTCCAGCTGTCCCGCGGCGAAGGCGGCCAGCAGCGCTTCCTGGCTGTCGAACACCAGCGCCGGCGCCTCGATCACGTGGCGGTCGTCGGGCACGGCCGAGGTCTTGATGACCGAGCGGCCGAGGTTGCCGGTGAGCAGCTTCAGCCCGCCGGTGGCCGAGAACGGCGCCGCCAGCGGGCGCACGATGCCGTCATCGCCGCTCGCCGCGGGCAGCGTGCGCCAGTGCAGTGCACCGCCCTCGGCGAGTGCGGGCACGTCGGTGTAGGCACGCAGGCCGCGTGCGCTGACGGTGGCCACGTCGCCGTGCAGGCAGCCGCCGTCGAGCAACTCGCGCAGCACGAAACCGGGGCCGCCGGCCGCCTGGAACTGGTTCACGTCGGCGCTGCCGTTGGGATACACACGCGCCAGCAGCGGCACCACGGCCGACAGCTCGGCGAAGTCGGTCCAGTCGATCACGATGCCGGCCGCACGCGCCACCGCCACCCAGTGGATCAGGTGGTTGGTGCTGCCGCCGGTGGCCAGCAGCGCGACCATCGCGTTGACGATCACGCGCTCGTCGACCAGCCGGCCGATCGGCGTGAAGCGGGTGCTGCGCTGCGTGATGCCGAGCACCGTGCCCACCGCCTCGCGCGTCAGCGCCTCGCGCAGGCCATCGTGCGGGTGCACGAAGGCGGCACCCGGCACGTGCAGACCCATGGCCTCCAGCAGCATCTGGTTGCTGTTGGCGGTGCCGTAGAAGGTGCAGGTGCCGGGGCCGTGGTAGGCGGCGCTCTCGGCTTCGAGCAGCTCGGCGCGCCCGACCTGGCCTTGCGCGTACTGCTCGCGCACCTTCGCCTTCGCGTTGTTCGACAGGCCCGTGCCCATCGGCCCGGCCGGCACGAACACGCACGGCAGGTGCCCGAAGTGCAGCGCGCCGATCAGCAGCCCGGGCACGATCTTGTCGCACACGCCCAGCAGCAGCGCGGCATCGAAGACGTCGTGGCTGAGCGCGATGGCGGTGGACATCGCGATGCTGTCGCGCGAGAAGAGGCTCAGCTCCATGCCGGGCAGCCCCTGCGTGACCCCGTCGCACATGGCCGGCACGCCGCCGGCCACCTGCACCGTGGCGCCGTGGCGGCGCGCCTCGTCGCGCACCAGGGCGGGATAGCCCTCGTAGGGCTGGTGCGCCGAGAGCATGTCGTTGTAGGCCGTGACGATGCCGATGTGCGGCGCCCGCTCGGCCACCACGCGCAGCTTGTCGTTGGCCGGCAGCGCGGCAAAGGCGTGCGCGACGTTGGCGCAGCCCATCCGATCGCTGCCGCGCGGGCGTGCCGCCATGCGGTCGACCTGATCGAGATAGGCGCTGCGCGTGGGCGCGCTGCGCTCGGCGATGCGGCGGGTGATGCGGGCGATGGCAGCGTGCATGTCGGGAGCAGGTGGCGAGCCTGGTGATGTAACCACGATGTCCATTATTAGGTAACTGGGTTACATCGTCAAATCGATCACCTCTGCCGGGCGCGGTGTTTGCATACCATCGGCGGGTCGCCACCACGCCCCACCCGCGCTTGCACACCGTCGATGCCCAGCTGATCGTGCGCGATCCCGCGCACATGCTCGCCCGGCTGCGCGCCGACTGGGGCGGACAGCGCGACCTGTGGGTGTTCGGCTACGCCTCGCTGATCTGGCGCCCGGAGTTCGACGCCGCCGAGCACCGCAGCGCGCTCGTGCACGGCTGGCACCGCGCGCTGCGCATGCGCTCGCGCATCAACCGCGGCACGCCGCAGCAGCCGGGGCTGGTGTTCGCGCTGCTGCCCGGCGGCGCGTGCCGGGGCGTCGTGTACCGCCTGCGGCGCGAGACGGCCGACGACGAGCTGCAGCGCCTGTGGGCGCGCGAGATGCCCACCGGCGTCTACGACCCGCGTTTCCTGCCCTGCCGCACCGCGCACGGCGTGGTGCCGGCGCTGGCCTTCACGCTCAGCCGCCGCAGCGACGCCTACATGGGCCCGATGGCCGACGAGCAGGTGCTGCACATCCTGCGCCACGCCCGCGGCAAGTACGGCACCACGCTGGACTACCTAGCCGACACCGCGCACGCGCTGCACCGCCACGGGGTGCGCGACCGCGAGATCGAGCGCCTGATGCGCCTGGCCCGCAGCGCCGGGCTGGTGTAGCGCCGCGCTTCAGTCGGGGCTGGCAGCCTCGGCTGCCGCCGCCGCCGAGGCCGGCCCGGCCGCTGCCAGCGCCTGCCGCACCGCGTCGAGGTCGGCCTCGGTGTCGACGTCGACCAGCACCCCGGGGTCGTCGACCTCGGCGGCGACGCCGGGGTAGCGTGCCACGAGGCGGCGCACGCCCTCGTCGCCCTGCAGCGTGACGAGGTCGGAGTACAGCTCGGCCGAGCAGCCCACGGGGTGGCCGTGCCGCCCGCGGTGCTGGGCGTAGGCCACCGGGTGCTGCTCCAGGCGCGACGCCACGGCCAGCAGCGTGGCCGGACGCACCAGCGGCATGTCGCCGGGCAGGATCAGCCAGCCCGGTGACGAGGCCCGCTCGGCGACGCCGGCCGCGATGGCGTGGCCGATGCCGCGGCGCGCGTCGTCTTCGTCGACCAGCACCGTGTCGCGGTGCGCCAGCTGGTCGGCCACCAGCGGCGCCAGCGCCGCGGTCGTCACCACCACCACCGGCAGCCGTGTCTGGATGGCGTTGGCCAGCGTCGTGCCCAGCACCGTGCTGCTGCCCAGCGGCTGTGCGAGCTTGTGGCCGCCGCCCAGGAAGCGGCGTCCGGGGCCGGCGGCCAGCACGACGATGGTCGGGCGGATGTGCATGGTCGGCGTTGTTGTTGTGGTGTCCCGGCGGGCCCTGGCCCTCCTGCCCGGCAAGAATGCGGGCGATGCTGCACTGCAACCAGTGGGACGTTCACCTACGGTGAACCACGTAAGGGAAGGACCGGTGCGGCACGGGCGGCTGCCTATACTCAACCGTATGGACATCGCCGCCCTGCGCAAGAGCTACGAACGCGACGCACTCGACGAGGACGCCTCGGCCGCCGACCCGCTGCAGCAGTTCGAACGCTGGCTGCAGCAGGCCATCGACGGGCAGCTGCCCGAGCCCAACGCGATGACGCTGGCCACCGTCGGCGCCGACGGCCGGCCGTCGACACGCGTGGTGCTGATCAAGGGCTTCGACGCACGCGGCATCGTCTGGTACACCAACTACGACAGCCGCAAGGGCCGCGAACTGGCCCAGCACCCGTGGGCCGCGCTGCAGTTCCACTGGGTCGAGCTCGAACGCGTCGTGCGCATCGAGGGCCGGGTCGAGAAGACCAGCGCCGAGCAGTCCGACAGCTACTTCGCGAGCCGCCCGCTCGATTCGCGCATCGGTGCCTGGGCCTCGCCGCAAAGCCAGGTCATCGCCTCGCGCGCGGTGCTGGTGGCCAACGCCGCGAAGGTGGCGGCGCAGCACGCGCTGCACCCGCCGCGGCCTCCGCACTGGGGCGGCTACCGGCTGGTGCCCGACACCTGGGAGTTCTGGCAGGGCCGCAAGAGCCGGCTGCACGACCGGCTGCGCTACCGGCAGCAGGCCGATGGCTGGCTGCGCGAGCGCCTGGCGCCCTAGGAGTCAGCGCGGCGCTGCCGCCAGGCGGTCGATGGCCGCCAGGAAGCGCGGGAAGTCGATCGGCTTGGTCCAGTAGTCGTCGCAGCCGGCGGCACGCGCCTGGGCGATGTGGTCGGGCATCGCGTTGGCCGACAAGACCACGAACGTGCAGCGCGACAGCGCCGGCTCGGCACGCAACCGGCGCAGCACCTCGAGCCCGCCGATGTCGGGCAGCTGCAGGTCCAGCAGCAGCAGGTCGGGCGGCTCCGCCAGCGCCAGCGCGATGCCCTGGCCGCCGTCGGCCGCCTCGCGCAGGCGCACCTGCGGGCGCAGCGCGAGCAGCTCGCGCACCAGCATCAGGTTGACCGGGTTGTCCTCGACGCACAGCACGCGCAGCGGGCGTTCGCCACCGGCCTGCGGCGCCGCGCCCGCCGGGACCGGCACGGCCGGCAGCGTCAGGCACAGCACCGGGGCCTGGCCGTCCTCGCCCACGGCATCGAGCTGGCCGCCCAGTGCCCGCGCGATGCGCCGGGCCAGCGCGAGCGCGATGCCGCTGCCGTGCGTCGTGGTCGCCGCGGCGCCCTGCGTCGGGAACAGGTCGAACAGCGCCGCCCGCGCCGCGGCGTCGCAGCCAGCGCCGCCGTCGCGCACGCGCAGCACCACCACGGGTTCATCGCCGCTGGCGTCGATGCGGCCCTGCACCTCGACCCATCCGCCCTGGCGCTGCCGGCGCACGGCATGGCCCACCAGGTGCGACAGCAGCTGCTGCAGCTGCCGCCGGTCGGCCCGCACGTGGCCGGGCACGTCGCCGCAGCGCAGCGTCACGCCGTGCTGCCGTGCCTGCGCCTGCCAGCCCTGCAGCACGGACGGCAGCAGCTCGGCCGGCGCCAGCGTCTCGGCGGCGTCGCCGCCCGACTCGGCGCTGGCCAGCGCCAGCAGTTCGTCCACCAGCGTCATCATCTGCGCGCCGGCATCGTGGATGCGCTGCAGCCGCTCGCGCTGGCGCGGGCTGGGCGGCTCGTCGGCATCGTCGCGCAGCAGCTGCGCGAAGCCCAGCACCGCGTTCATCGGCGTGCGCAGCTCGTGGCTCACACGCGCCAGGAAGGCCGACTGGTCGCGGCTGGCCTGCTCGGCGCGCTCGGTCTGCTGGCGCAGCGCGTCCGCCTGCCGGCGCTCGGTGATGTCGAGGTTGATGCCGGCCATGCCCAGCAGCCGGCCCTGGTCGTCGCGCAGCGCCCGTCCGTGCGTGACCAGCCAGCGCTGCTGCCCATCGGGCCGCAGCACGCGGAACTCGAAGCGGTACGGCGTGCCGTCGCGCAGGTGGCTCTGCACCAGGCGGTTCAGCGCCGGCAGGTCGTCGGGGTGGCTGACCTGCAGCACCAGCTCTTCCACCGTGCGGGGGTCGGCCGGGTCGAGGCCGCGCAGGCGGTACATGGCGTCGTTCCAGTAGCCCGCCGTGCCGTCGAGCCGGCGCTCCCAGATGCCCAGCTCGGCGGCCTCGATGGCAAACCGCGTGCGCTCGCGTTCGCGTTGCAGCCGCGCTTCGTTGCGCTGGCGGTCGGTCACGTCCAGGTGCATGCCGAAGGCCACGCGCTGGCCGTCGCGCACGAGGCGGCGCGTCCAGCTCTGCACCCAACGCTCGCCGCCGCTGTCGTCGTCGGGGGCGCGGAAGATCGCGTCCACCACCGCCTGCCAGTCGTGGCTGGCGCGCAGGTGCAGCGCCGTCACCCAGGTGCGGTCGCTGGCGTGCACGTGCTCGTCGATCCAGGTGTCGAAGCCCGGCGGCCCGCGCTGCGGGTCGCGCCGGTGGATGCGGTACATCTGCGCGTCCCAGTACGCCGTGCCGGCGTCGAGGTTGCGGCTCCAGAAGCCCACGCCGATCGACTCCGCGGCAAGCCGCGTGTGTTCGACCAGCATGCCGGCGCGCTGCTGCGCCGCGTCTGCCGGCTCCAGCGGATCTACCGGGCCCACCGCTTGCTCCACGGGCTGCCCGCGGCCCGGCGGGCATGCAGGGCGGGTACCGGCGCGCTTTGCCACACAGGGTCCATGCGGATCAGTGTAGCGGCGCGCCGGCCCGCCGGCCGCGGCTCAGAACGCCAGCCGCAGCCCCGCGGACACGGCCCGGCCCGGCAGCGGCGCCAGGTCGCGCAGCGTGCGGATCGAACTGGCGTTGCTGGCCAGCGTGTTGCCGATGTTGTCGATGCGCGCATACAGCAGCGCCTCGCCCACGGGCAGGCGCTGCTGCCAGCTGAACCACAGGTCGGCCAGCGTGTGGCTGGCCGTGGCGGTGTCGGTGGCGGGCACGCGGTCCTGCGCCGCGGCGTGGCGCAGGCCGAGGCCGCCGCGCCAGTGGCCTGCGCCCATGTCGACACCCGCCCGCACCCGCAGCGGTGCGATGCGCGGCAGCGGCTCGCCGCTGTCGAGGTTGTCGCCGCGCACCACGTCGAGCCCGCCCGTCAGCGCCAGTTGCAGCGGCGCGCCCGCCACGCGCCAGCGGCCGTCGATCTCCAGGCCCTGCAGGCGTGCCGCGACGCCGCGGAACACGTACTCGGGCACCGGATCGCCTTCGACGTCGACGCTGTTGCCGCTGGCTTCCAGCGCGATGTAGCGCGAGAAGCGCGTGCGGAACAGGCTCAGCTGCAGGCTGGTGTCGGCCTGCTTCCAGCGTGCGCCGAGCTCGACGTTGTTGCTGCGCTCCACGCCCAGCGTCGGGTCGCCCACTTCGAAGGCCGCGGTGGCCAGGTGCAGGCCGTTGGCATACAGCTCGTAGTCCGCCGGCGCCCGTTCGGTGTGGCCGACGCTGGTGCTGAGCTGCCAGCCGCCGCCGGCGTCGAACACAGCGCCCAGCGAACCGCTGGCCGGCTGGAAGCGCCGCTGCACCGCGGCGCCGAACTTCGGCTCGGCCGCGTCGGCCGCGTCGCCGTCGGAATCGACCTGCACCCGCTCGCCGCGCAGGCCGGCCGACAGCTGCACGCGGCCGAGCTGCAGCTCTTCGACGACGAACAGCGCGCTCGACCGTGTCCGCGTGCCGGGCACGAAGGCTTCCTCCCCCAGTGCCGAGAAACGCTGGCGTTCGCCCTGCAGCCCGACCACGCCCTGCAGCGGCCCCAGCGGCGTGGCCAGCGCGGCGTGGCGCGCCTGCACGCGCAGCGCGGTGCCGCGGCTGCCGAAGGTGGTGCCCACCGCGCCGTCGCCTTCCACTTCCTGGTGCTGGTAGCGCGTGTGGCTGGCTTGCGCGTCGAGCTGCTCGACCCAGCCGATGCCGCGCTGCGTGCCGGCCAGCGCCACGCGCTCGCGTTCCATGCGGATCGTGACGTCGGGCTCGGCCGTGACGCCGTAGTCGTTGCGCAGGGTCTCCAGCGACATGCCGAGGTGGCCGTCGCGGCCGATCCAGCTGCCGCCGACCGCGCCGCCTTGCGCGCGCGCCGCCGAGTTGCGCACGCGGTCGGTGGGCGGCAGCGCCTCGCCGTCGGCCACGGGCGTGTAGGTCGGCACGCGCAGGTCGTCGCTGCGGCGCGCGAAGGCGTCGGCATGCCACGCGAAGCCGTCGCCGCCACCCTCGACCAGCGCCGCCGCGGCGCGCGTGGACGCGGCGCCGCCCAGGCGCAGTTCGGCACGCCCGCCGACGCCCGCGATGGCCGCGCGCGGAATGCGGTTGTCGATGGTGTTGACGACGCCACCGGTGGCGTTGCCTCCGTACAGCAGCGCCGCCGGGCCGCGCAGCACCTCGATGCGCTCCACGGCCAGCGGGTCGATCGCCACTGCGTGGTCGAAGCTCAGGCTCGACGCGTCGAGCGTGCTGCCGCCGTTGTCGAGCATGCGGATGCGGTCGCCGTCGAGGCCGCGGATCACGGGACGGCTTGCGTTGGGCCCGAACCAGGTGGAGGCCACGCCGGGCAGGCCGTCGAGCGTCTCGCCCAGCGTGCCGGCGCGACGCAGCGTGAGGCCGTCGCCCGCGAGCACGCTGACCGGGCTGGTGGTGGCGTCGCGGCCCAGCGGGTTGCCCGTGACGACGATGGTGGTGACCGCGCCGGGGGTGGCGGTCTGCGGTGCCGGAGCGGCGGGGGTGGTCTGGGCCGCGGCCGGCAGGCCGGTGATGCCGGCCGCCACGGCGGCGGCCAGCAGCGTGCGCTGCGGCAGGAAGTGGGGGCGAAGGAACATGGGGGAATCAACCTCGGATGGACGGGGCTGCGCAGGCGGCAACGGCCGCGCGCAGCAGTGGCGCCGCGGGCAGCCCGGGGCCGCCGCGGTGCGACGAATGGAGGGGAGCGCGCGGCGCGCAGGCGCACGCCGCGACGGCGTCAGCCGCGGGGCGGCGCGCGGGCGCTGTAGGCGGTCTGGCAGCGCGGCAGCCAGCCGGCCGGCTGCAGGGCCGGCCGGGCCGCGGCGTCCGCGTCGGCCGGCAGCGGCAGCGCCGCGACCGGCAGCACGTCGGCATGGGTGAGCTGGTCGTAGAGCCGGCAGCTCGCCGCGTCCTGCCCGTCGTGGCCCCCGAAGGCTGCGGCCACCTGCACGGGCCCGGCGCCGTGGTCGTGCACCGACGCCAGCCCCGCGGGATGCGCCAGCCCGGGCGCATGGCGCACCGCGTGCACCAGGCCCAGCCCCTGCGCCAGCAGCATGGCGGCTGCCAGCAGCCAGGCCAGGGCCAGCGGGCGGCGGTGTCGGGAGGTGGGGCGCAGCGGGGTCACGGGGAGCGCGAGCCTATCAAAGTTCGGCCCGTCTGCCGTGGCGCAGCGTTGGCACCCGCGGGGGCGTCGTCCGTCGCATGCCCCTGCCGGCGCACGCCGTGCCCCTGCAGCATCTGCGCCATGCACACCCTGCAGACCGCGTCCGCCACCGCCGCCGTGCCGGTGCGGCGTGCGCGCTTGCACAATGTGCAGCCTGGTTGCCCGTCACCACCACCACCGCCTCGGCCATCCTGCCTGCACCGCATGGGCTTCGCACGCACCAAGATCCAGCCGCCGCGGCCGCGCACCGGCCTGCTGATCGCACGACCGGCCCTGGAGGTCCGGCTCGGCGAGGCCCTGCTGTCGCAGCGCCTGGTGCTGGTCAGCGCCGCCGCGGGCTACGGCAAGACCGCGGCACTGGCGCGGCAGATCGGCCTGCTGCCCGCGGGCACCGCGCTGGCCTGGGTGGCGGCCGACGAGGGCGACGACCTGGCACGGCTGCTGGAGTGCCTGATCGCGGCGCTGGAGCCCTTCGACCTGCCCTGGCGCACCGCCCCCGAGGCGCTGATCGCGCAGGCCGGAGACGCCGCCACGCGCGCCCGCGCCGTGGCCGAACTGCTGCTGGCGCTGGACGCCTGCGACGTGCCGCACGGCGTGCTCGTCTTCGACGACCTGCACCGCGTCGAGGACGACGCATTCTTCGACATGCTCGACCGCCTGCTGCCGCGCCTGGGCCCGCGCTGGACGGTCGCGCTGTCGACCCGCCGCGACCCGCCGATCGCGCTGGCGCGGCTGCGTGCGCAGGGCGAGCTGGCCGAATTCCGCCAGGACGACCTGCAGTTCGACCGCGACGACGTGTTGCGGCTCGGCAGCGCCGCGGGCCTGGCCCCGATCGGCCCCGAGGCGCTGGACGCACTGCTCGAGCGCACCCAGGGCTGGGCCGCCGGCCTGCGCCTGGCGCTGTCGCGCGGGCCCGGGCGCGCGCCCTCCAGCAGCGACCGCGCGATGTTCGACTTCCTCGCCACCGAGGTCATCGACCAGCAGAGCGACGAGCTGCGCTGCTTCCTGCTGCGCACGTCCGTGCTGCCCGAGCTGACGGCGGCACGCGCCGCGGCGGTGTCGGGCAACCCGCGCGCCGCGCTGCTGCTCGACGAGATCGACCGCCTGGGCCTGTTCGTGACGCCGCTGGACGCCACCGAGCCGACGCTCAAGCTGCACGACCTGTTCCGCGAGGCCCTGCAGCAGCGCCTGCAGCGCGAGCGCCCCGACGAATGGCCAGTGCTGTGGCAGCGCGCCGCCGCAGGCGAAGGCGATCCGGCGCGCCAGCTGCTGATGCTGCTGCACGCCGGCGACCTGGACGCCGCCGCCGAGGCGCTGTACGCGCAGACGCGCGCGCTGCTGACCGAAGGCGCGCTGGGCACCGTCACGCACCTGGTGGACCAGTTCCCGGGCAGCTTCGTGCTGGCCTCGCCGACCATGCAGTCGGTGCTGGGCCTGGTGGCCTGGGCGCGCTGGGACTTCGCGGCCATGGTCGAGGCGATGCGCCGGGCCGAGGCCGGCTTCGCCGCCGCCGGCGACGAGGACCGCCGCCGCGCCGCGGTGGCCTACCAGACGCTGGGGCTGAACGCGCTGGGCCGGCCCACCGAGAGCGGCGCGCGGCTGTCGCTGCTGCGGCGCGAGTCCGTGTCCACCGAGACCCGCGTCGTCGTGCTCGTGGCCTGCATCTGGCATGCGCTGGACCTGGGCTCGAACCACCGCATCGGCCCGCTGCTCGACGAACTGATGGACCTGCTCGACGGCAGCGGCGACGCGTCGCTGTGGTACCGCGGGCACCCGCTGCCGCGCATCAACGGCATCCCCGGCACCGCGCGGCCGCTGCAGCGCTACGTGGACGGCGCGCTGCGCCTGACGGGCGACCGGCCGCTGCCGCTGCGCGCGCTGGCGCAGATCCAGGCCGCCTGGCACCACGCCTGGCAGACGGCCGATCTCGACGCCGCCGATGCCGCGCTGGCGGTGGCCGAGGACGACTGCCGCTGGCTCGGCAACCCGGTCAACGTGCAGGGCCAGCTGCTGCTGCTGGCCACCGTGGTGCACACGCTGCGCGGCCACCGCCAGCGCGCGCTGGCGCTGGCGCAGGCGCTGATCGAGGACCACCCAGCCGGCCGCGGCGCATGGTCGCTGTGGGCCAGCGTCTACTACGCGGCGCGCATCGCGGCGCTGTTCGAGGACAGTGCCACGCTGGAACGCCACCTCACGCGGCTGGAGCAGTCGCGCGGCGACGTCACGGCGCCGCCGACGCAGGTCAACCAGATCGAGCCGCTGCGCGGCCAGCGCGCCTGGCTGGCCGGCGACACGGCGGCCGCCATCGGCCACTGGCGGCGTGCGCTCGAGGACGAGCCGGCACTCGAGCGCCTGGGCCACGGCACCGAGACGCGGCTGTTCCTGGCCGCGGCGCTGCTGGCCCGCGACCATGCCGATCCCGCCGACGCCGACGAGGCCGCCACCCTGCTGCTGCCCGTGTTCGAGCGGGTGCAGGCCGGCGGCGGCGTCGGTGCGGTGCTGATGGCCCGGCCGGCGCTGCGCCGGCTGGCCGTGGCCGACTGGCGCGGCCTGCTGCCGGGCGCGCAGGCCGCGCTGCTGCAGCACTGGCTGCGGCTGGCCGACGCCGCCGCCGGCGCCCCCGCCGACGCGGCCGCCGACACCGCCGACGACGCAGCCGGCACGGTCGCCGGCGCCTTGCCGCGCGCACCGGCCGACGTGCTCAGCGCCCGCGAGCGCGACGTGCTGGAACGCCTGGCCGCCGGCGACAGCAACAAGCTGATCGCCCGCGCGCTCGACCTGAGCCCGCACACGGTGAAGCGGCACGTGGCGAACATCCTCGACAAGCTCGGGCTCGCCTCGCGCGGCCAGGCGGCGGCCTGGTACCTGCAGCGCTGAAGGCGACCGGCCGCCGCGGCGGGCCATGGCCCGCCGCGGCGCGGTCGATGGCTCCATCGGGCGATGTGGCGCAGGGGCCGGATCCGGACAGTACGGGTCACGCCGACACGGTGTCGGCCCCCACTGAACGAGTCACCGCACCATGCACCCGAACCACGACCTGTCCACGCTGCCCGGCAACACCTTCGCCGCGCCCGCCGCCACCACGCCGAAGGCCCCGCGCGCCGACCTCTACGGCCCCATCCACAAGGCGCTGCGCGCCTGGATGGCCCACACGCTGCAGCGCGTGGGCACGATGGACGTGCACGACGCCGAGCAGCGCGTGCAGGTGCTCGACGACGTGACCGGGCTGCTGCAGATGCTGCGCAACCACCTGGCGCACGAGAACGACTTCATGCACACGGCCATCGAAGCCCGCCGCCCGGGCGGCGCGCGCCACACCGCCGACGACCACCTCGTGCACGGCGACGCCATCGCCAACCTGGACGACGAGGTCGCGGCGCTGCGCGTGGCCCACGACACGCACGGCGAACTGCTGGCCGCGCGGCTGTACCGCCACCTGGCGCAGTTCGTCGGCGAGAACCTGGTGCACATGCACATCGAGGAGACGCAGAACAACGCCACCCTGTGGGCGCTGTACAGCGACGCCGAGCTCGGCGCGCTGCACGACCGCCTGGTCGCGAGCATCCCGCCGGCCGAGATGGCCCAGGTGGTGCGCTGGTTCGCCGTGGCGCTGAGCGTGCGGGAACTGGCCGGCATGTTCAGCGACATGCAGACGAAGGCGCCGCCGCCGGCCTTCGAGGCCATGCTCGACGTGGCGCGCACGCAGCTCGACGACCGCCGCTGGGCGCAGCTGGCCCGCGCGCTCGGCCGCCCGCCGGTGCCCGGCCTGGTGACGGCGTGAACGCGATGGCACCGCAGCACACTCCGCGCCGCTGGCTCCGCCGCGGCCTGTGGGCCGCCGCCGGCCTGGTGGCGGTGGCGGCCGCCACCGTGGCGGCCGGCCTGCAGCTGGCCGACCGCCGCATGCAGCGGCAGGTCGAAGGCCTGCCGGCGCACATCGCGCCGGTGGCCTTCGTCGACGCCGGCGACGCCGCCGCACGCGAACGCGGCCGCTACCTGTACGCCTCGCGCGGCTGCGCCGACTGCCACGGCGCCGACGGCGCCGGCCGCCGCTTCGTCGACGGGGGCGCTCTGCAGCTCGCCGGCCCCAACATCAGCCCGGGGCCGGGCAGCGTGGTCGCCACCTACACCGCCACCGACTGGGTGCGCACGCTGCGCCACGGCGTCAAGCCCGACGGCACGCCGCTGCTGGTGATGCCGAGCGAGGACTACGCCCGCCTCACCGACGCCGACGTCGCCGCGCTGGTGGCCCATGTGCGTGCACTGCCGCCGGTCTCCGGCGGCGCGGCCGTGCTGCAGCTGCCGCTGCCGCTGCGCGTGGCCTACGGCTTCGGCCTGATGCCGGAAGCCGCGACGAAGATCGACCACGGCCTGCCGCCGGCGCAGCCGGTGCCCGAGGGCGTCACGGTCGCCCACGGCGCCTACGTGGCCAACATGTGCATCGGCTGCCACGGCAAGCAGCTGGACGGCGGCAAGATCCCCGGCGGCCCGCCGGACTGGCCCGAGGCCCCGCGGCTGAGCGCCGGCCCGGACAACGCGCTGGCGGCCTACCCCGACGCCGACGCGCTGCTGCGCATGTTCCGCAGCGGCCGGCGGCCCGACGGCAGCGCCATCCGCGTGATGCCCTTCGAGGCCCTGGGCGCCATCAACGACGTCGATGCCCGCGCGCTGCACCTGTACCTGCAGCAGCGCGCGCAGGGCAACGTGACGACCGCGGCGCGCTGACGCGGCTCAGCGCGGCGGCGCCGGCGGTGCGGGCGGCGCCGCCGGCGCCTTCGGCCCCAGCGCGTTCACGGTCGCCATGCCGCTGCTGGACCGCCGCAGCCGCGGCGTGCCCCAGTAGTCGACGCGGCCGATGCCGGCGATGGACAGCGTGAGGTCGTCGCGCACCCACACCGTCACGTCGCCGATGCCGCTGACCGCGACGCGGGCCTTGTGGGCCAGCAGCTGCTCGCCCTGGAAGTCGCTCTTGCCCGAGATGCTGAGCTGCAGGTCGCCGACCTCGCCGGCGATGCGGCCGTCGCCGGCCCCCGAGACGCTGAACACCAGCTGTCCGGCCTGCAGCTGGTCGAAGCGCGCCAGCCCGGCGCCCGAGATGCTGATGCGCAGCCGTTCCAGCTGCATGGGCCCGGCCGCATGCACGTCGGCCGCGCCCGAGATGCCCAGCCGCGACAGCTGCGGCAGCGTCACGTGCAGCTGCAGCCGGCGGCTGCTCCAGAACTTCCACGAGCCCGGCGTGTTCACGCGCAGCACGCCGCCGCGCACCACCAGCGGCAGGTCGCGCCCGTCGGCGTCGTCGCCGTCGATGCGCACCTGCTGCGGCCCCTGCGCCAGGTGCAGGTCGGCAGCGCCGCCGATCTCGATGCCATCGAAGGGCTCCAGCACCACGCTGCGCCCCTGCGCGCCGGCGCTGCCGACCAGCACGCCCAGCAGCAGCGGCAGCAGCACGCGCGCGCGAAGCCGGCTGGACATCACAGCGCCTGCGCCCGCAACTGCTTGCTGACGTCGCGGCTGGCCGTGACGCGGGTGCCGTCGCGCAGCAGCACGACGAACTGCGAGCTCTCGTCGGGCGTCATGGCCTCGACGAAGTCGAGGTTGACGATGCACGAGCGGTTGACCTTCAGGAAACGCTGCGGGTCCAGCCGCGCCTCGAAGCTGGTGATGGGCAGCCGCACCAGGTAGCTGCGGCCGCGGCTGGTGAGCGCGGTGTACTTCGTGTCGCTGCGCAGGTGCTCGATGGCGTCCACGTGCAGCGGCACGATGCGGCCGTGCTCGCGCACCAGCACGCGGGTCAGCGGACCGGCTTCGGCCGCGCGCTGCGCGGCTTCCAGCGCCGGCAGCACCGGTGCGCCGGCGTCGTCCGTCTCGTCGGCGCCCGCCGCGTCGCCTTCGCGCCGCGTTGCCAGCGCATGGGCCACGGCATCGTTGAAGCGCTCCTGCGAGAACGGCTTGAGCAGGTAGTCCACCGCGTGCAGCTCGAAGGCGGTGAGCGCGTGCGCGTCGTAGGCGGTGGTGAAGACCACGGCCGGCAGCGGCAGGCCGTCGGCGGCCAGCGCCCGCAGCACCTGCAGGCCGGTCTGGCCCGGCATCTGGATGTCCAGCAGCACCAGCGCAGGCCGCAGCGCGCGCAGCGCCTGCAGGGCGCTGTCGCCGTCGGCGCAGCAGGCCACCAGCTCCAGCTGCGGCAGGGCCTGGACCCACTCGGCCAGGCTCTCGCGGGCCAGCGGTTCGTCTTCGGCGATCAGGGTGGTGCAGCGCGGCATGGTGGTCGGTCGTGGCAGGTCGCCATGCTAGGCCCGCCGGGGCCGCCGCGCCGCGCAGCGGCGACGAAGTGCGACGGCGGGGTCGCGAAGTGCGGTCCGGCGCCTTCAGCCCGCCGCGTCGTCATCGGCCGGCAGCGTGATGTCGACACGAAAGCCGGCTCCGGCGGCGGTCTGCACCTGCAGCCGGGCGCGGCCGCCGTAGTCCAGCGCGAAGCGGCGGCGCAGCGTGCCCAGCCCGACACCACCTGCGCTGCCAGCGCGGGCACTGCCGTCGCAGCCCGCGCCGTCGTCGGCCACCACCAGCAGCACGGCGTCGCCGCGGCGCTCCACGGTGATCTGCACCGTGCCGCCCTGCACCTGCGGCGCGATGCCGTGCTGCACCGCGTTCTCCACCAGCGGCTGCAGCGTGAGCGGCGGCACGCCGTGGTCGAGCAGCGACTCGTCGACCTGCCACTGCACGCGCAGCCGCGGCCCCAGCCGCAGCGCCTCCAGCGCCAGGTAGTCGCGCACGAAGTCGATCTCGTCGCGCAGCGGCACGCGCTGCCCGCTGCCGCGCTGCGTGTCGAGCACGTGGCGCATCATGCGGGCGAAGCCCAGCAGGGCCTGCTCGGCCGCGGCAGGGTCCTTGCGCGTCAGCGCCACCAGCGTGTTCAGCGTGTTGAACAGGAAGTGCGGGTTGAGCTTGCCGCTCAGCGCCGCCAGCTCGGCCCGCACCAGCGCGCTCTCGGCCTGCGCCGCCGCCAGCGCGCTGGCCTGCGCGCGCCGTGCGTGCAGCACGCCCGAGAAGCCGGCCACCAGCGCGCCGTAGGCGAACACGCCCCACACCGCGCGCCACAGCACCCGCTGCTGCCACGAGGCCACCGCGTGCTCGGGGCCGAACAGCGCCCAGGCCACCACGAGCTCCAGCGCCTGCCAGGCCGCGCCGAAGGCCAGTGCGGCCAGCGCGTGCAGCGCGCCCTGCAGCAGCGCAGGGCGCGTGCCCGGGGCGCGCTGCAGCCAGCGCACCCAGGGGTACACGGCCGCGCCCAGCAGCATCGGTGCCCAGAGGTTCAGCGTCGCCTCGTAGGCGGCTTCCCACAGCCGCCACGGGCCGCGCTGCCATTCGGCACCGGCCATCGCGTACAGCATCCAGCACAGTGCGCACAGGCCGGCGTAGGCCCACCACAGGGGGCCGGCGGCAGGGTGTTCGGGGCGGTCGGACATGCAGCGATGCTAGAGCCGACCTGCCCGTGGCCGCGGCGCGTGTCGACGAACTGCGGGATGCGGGGACGGGCTGGCGCGCGAAGGCTGCGGACACCGGCCCCGAGGCGGCTCAGACCGGCGCTGCTTCAGGCGCGGCCGGCGCCGCGAAGCCCGCGCGCAGCCGCTCGGCCAGCGCCGCCGGCGGCAGCGGCCGCGCGTGCAGGTAGCCCTGCACCTCGTCGCAGCCCAGCGCCGCCAGGTGCTGTTCCTGCTCCAGCGTCTCCACCCCTTCGGCCACGACGCGCTTGTCCAGCGCGCGCGCCAGCGCCACGATGGACCGTGCCACGGCGTCGGCGCTGGCACGCTGGCCGAGCTCGACGACGAAGCTGCGGTCGATCTTCAGCACGTCCACCGGCAGCCGGTGCAGCACCGACAGCGACGAATAGCCGGTGCCGAAGTCGTCCAGGGCCACCACCACGCCGGCATCGCGCAGCGGCGCCAGCCGCGCGCACACGGCATCGAAGTCGCCGACGAACAGGCTCTCGGTGATCTCCAGCTCCAGGTCGGCGGGCCGCAGGCCGTGCGTGGCCAGCGCCGAGAACACCTGCAGCGCGAAGCCGTCGGCGCGCAGCTGGCGCGGCGAGACGTTCACCGCCACGCGGCCGACGTCGATGCCGGCATCGCGCCAGCACCGCTGCTGCGCCAGCGCGCTGTCCAGCACGAAGGCACCCACCGCCTCGATGAGCCCGGCTTCTTCGGCCACCGGGATGAAGCGCTGCGGCGCGATGCTGCCCTGCGCCGGGTGCGTCCAGCGCACCAGCGCCTCGGTGGAATGCACGCGGCGGCTGTGCAGATCGACCCGCGGCTGGTAGTGCAGGGCCAGCCCGCCCTGGTCCAGCGCCAGCCGCAGCTCGCGCACGAGCCAGGCCTTCTCGGCCAGGCGCGCGTCGAGCGCCGCGTCGTAGAAGCGCCAGTGGCCGCGGCCTGCGGCCTTGGCGGCGTACATCGCCAGGTCGGCGCGGCGCATCAGCTCCTCGCGGTCGCTGGCGTGCTGCGGGCAGCTGGCGATGCCGATGCTGGCGCCCACGTGCACGGCCTGCCCCCGCAGCGCGAACGGCTGCTCCACCACCTGGCACAGGCGGGCGGCCAGGGCAGCGGCGGCATCGGGCGGGCCCGGCAGCAGCACGACGAACTCGTCGCCGCCCGGGCGTGCCAGCAGCGCCTGCGGACCGGCCGCGCCGCGCAGGCGCTGCGCCACCGCGCGCAGCAGTTCGTCCCCGGCGGCGTGGCCCAGGCTGTCGTTGACTTCCTTGAACGCATCGAGGTCCATGCAGACCATCGAGAACGCCGCCGCGGCACCACGTGCGCCGAGCAGGCGGTCGCAGGCCTCGTGCATGCCGCTGCTGTTGAGCAGGCCGGTGAGCCCGTCGCGCACGGCGCGCTCGACAAGGTGGTGCGCGCGCGTGGCGGCGGCCAGCGTCACCGCGACGCGGTCGCGCAGCTCGGTGACTTCGCGCAGCAGGTCCTCGTCGGCGGCCAGCCCCCGGGGCGACGCGATCACGATCAGCGCCACCAGGTCGTCCTGCCAGCGCGCCGGCACCCAGCACAGGCCGTCGACGGCGGCCGGCACGTCGGGCAGCGCGGCGCGCAGCCACGGCGGCACGCCGCGCTCGCTGCGGCAGTGCACGGCCAGCCCATCGAGCGGCATCGCCGACGCGACGGCGGCGTCGAGCACCACGGCCGGCGGCGGGCGGTCCCGGGGGCCGGCGCCGGCATCGACGCGGTGGGCACGCCAGGCCGCGCCGTCGGGGTCGCGGGCGATCACCGCCACCTGGGCATGCGGCAGCAGTTCCTGCAGGCGCCCGGCCACGCGCCGCATCACGTCACCGATGTCGCGGCCTTCGAGAATGGCGTTGTCGACCTCGGCCTGCACCTGCATGCCCTGCAGCTGCCGGCCGACGCGGTCGGCCATGGCGTGCAGCGCGGACGCCAGCTCGCCGAACTCGTCGCCCGCCGGCACGGCGGCACGCGCCGTCCACTCGCGGGCGGCGAAGCGCCGCGCCAGGGCGATCAGCGCATCCAGCGGGCGCAGCGTGCGCCGCACCAGCACCAGGCTCAGGCTCGCCACCAGCAGCAGCGTCAGCAGCGCGCCCTGCGCCGCCCAGGCGCCGAGCACGTCGCGCGCCATCAGGTCCCCGCCGGCGAGCGAGAAGCCCTGCAGGCGCCAGTCGGGCGCGCCGAAGCCGGCGTGCAGGAACAGGTTCCAGCTCGGCGCACCGGCAGCGGCCTCGTCGCCGCAGCGCAAGGGCCTGCCGGCCAGGTCGCGCACGCACATGCCTGCCGCGGCGCCGCCGCTGGCGAAGTCGGCCCACAGGAAGGCGGGGTCGATCTCGGCCAGCCACCAGCCGCGGCCGCGTGCGTCGCGGTGGCCGACGATGACCAGCGCCGCCTCGCCCGGCCGGG
Source organism: Rubrivivax soli (assembly GCF_049810355.1). Classification (GTDB taxonomy): domain Bacteria; phylum Pseudomonadota; class Gammaproteobacteria; order Burkholderiales; family Burkholderiaceae_C; genus Rubrivivax. Next base: position 4,803,361 of record NZ_CP187368.1, on the reverse strand, counting down.
CCTGCCACCACAGGTCGCGCTGGCCGGCGGGCGCGCCGTCGCCGGTGCGGGCCGCGCGCCAGGCCGCGACCAGGGCCGGTGCCCCCCCGGCCGCGACGCCGTCGTCGTCGGCCGTGGCCAGCGCAGCCAGGGCCAGCCGCGCGACGCCATCGGCGGCATCGGGCCGCAGCCACGGGTCGTGACCGGGCCGCAGGCCTTGCTCGGCATGCGCGGCCAGCGCGGCCTGGGCCGCGCCCAGGCGGTCGAACAACCGCAGCCCGATCTGCTTCAGCATGGCCTGGTGCACCTGCTGCGCCTGGCCGTCCAGGCGCTCGCTCAGCGTGCCCCAGGCCAGCGAGCCCACCAGCACCAGCGGCAGCAAGGCCGCCGCCAGCAGGGCCCAGAAGATGCGGCGTGCGACGGCACTGCGCAGGAAGAGTCCGTGGACGCGCATGCAGGTGGTGGGGTTGCGTCAGTACTTGGACGCAGGCCCGATGAAGGCGCCGTTGTTGGCGCGCAGGATGTCGTCGCGGCTGGCCTTGGCGGTCAGCGGCGGCTGCGAGCGGCCGTCCGGGCCCCTGCTGTACAGGTCGTAGTCGGAATTCAGCGGCACCAGCGAGTGGTCCTTGCGCGCCTTGCCCGTGCTCGCCGGGCTGCCGAGCTGCAGGTACTGGTAGGCGTTGCCCCAGGGGTCGCGCAGGCCGCCGCGACCGATGGCCGCCAGGCTGGCCGGCAGGGTCTGCGTGTCCTGCCACTGCTGGTCGATCACGGACGCCATCGCGATGATGTCGTTCTGCGCCTGTGCCACCTGGGCCCGCTCGCGCCAGCCGCCGTAGGCCTGCACCGCCAGCATGCCCAGCACCGCCAGCACGGCGACGCTGAGCGCCAGTTCGACCAGCGTGAGGCCACCCATGCGCCCGCGGATGCACGAGGCCAGCGGGGTGGTCTGTCCGGGACGCATCCAACGTTATCGGCAGCGGACGCCGCCACTTGACCCGCGCGGCGCGGATCAGACGCCGGCGTCGGTCACGACCCGGTTGCGGCCCAGGCGCTTGGCCTCGTACAGCGCAGCGTCGGCGCGGGCGATGACGCCGTCGAGATGCGTGTCGCCGGCCAGCAGCGCCGCCACGCCGACGCTCAGCGTGACATGCAGCGTGTGCGTCTGGCCCGCTTCGCCCGCCACCTGCACCTGCAGCGCGGCCACTGCCGCGCGCTGGCGTTCGGCCAGTGCGGCGGCCTCGGCCGGTGCGGTGGCCGGCAGCAGCAGCAGGAACTCCTCGCCGCCCCAGCGCGCCAGGTGGTCGCTGCGGCGCAGGCCCTGGCGCAGCGCGGCAGCCACCTGGCGCAGCACTTCGTCGCCGGCGGCGTGGCCGTGGCGGTCGTTGACCTGCTTGAAGTGGTCCACGTCGAGCATCAGCACCGCCAGCGGCTCGTGCAGGCGCTGCGCCGCGGCCAGCGCCGCGCGCCCGGCGGTGATGGCGCTGCGGCGGTTGGCCAGGCCGGTGAGCGCATCGCTGGCCGCCACCGCGGCGATGCGGCGGTTCACGCGCCGCTGCCACAGCAGTGCCGCGGCGGCACCGCCGGCCAGCACCAGCACGCCCAGGCTGACCAGCCAGCGCAGCCGGGTCTCGGCCTGCAGCGCGCGCTCGGCGGTGGCGGTGCGCGACTGCAGCAGCTCGTTCTCGGTCTGCAGCCGCTGCGCCTGCAGCACGCCGCGCTGCGCCTGCAGCTGCGCTGCCAGCACGCGGTCGAAGTTGGCGCGGTCCAGTTCCAGCACGCGCCGCCACGCCTGTTCGGCCTCGGGCGCGCGGTCCAGCGCCGACAGCGTCTGCGCCCGCAGGAACTCGAAGCGGCGCAGCGGCGCCGGCTGCGCACTGCCCGGCGGCAGCAGCGGCCGCACCTGCGTTTCCAGCACCTGCAGCGCCACCATGCGCTGTCCCGACAGCAGCAGCACGCGGGCATGGCGCAGCAGCGCCTCCAGGTAGGCGGCCTGCGTCTGGCGCAGCGCGGGCGTGGCGATGGCCCGGCTCGACAGCGGCAGCGCCTCGTCGTGCCGGCCCAGCGACGCCAGGCCCAGCGCCAGCGTGGTCTGCGTCATCGCCAGGTACATCGGGTCGTCCAGTTCCGCCAGCAGCGCCGCCGCCTGCCGCGTGACCGTCACCGCCTCGGGCGCACGTCCGAGTTCCACCAGGATGGCGCCCAGCAGGCGCAGGCAGTCGGACTCCCAGGTCGGGTTCTGCAGCGTGCGGAAGCGTTCGGCCGCCTGCTGGAACTGCTGCGCCGCGGTGGCCAGGTTCTCCAGGTCGAGCTCCAGGTTCGCCGACCAGTACAGGTGCTGTGCCTGCAGTTGCAGATCGGTGCCGCCCATCGCGACACGGCGGTTGCTTTCCAGCGCCGCGGCCGCCGCCGGGATGTCGCGGCGGTCGAGGTGGTACTCGACCTGCTGCGTGTAGACCATGCTCTGCAGCATCGCGTCGCCGGCCTGGCGCGCGAGCGCGAGACCGCGGCTCCAGTGCTGCGGGGCCTCGTCGGCGCGGCCCTGCAGCCGCAGCACGCCGGCCTGGAACACCGACCACTGCGCCTGCAGCTCGACCAGCCCGCCCGCCTGCACCGCCGGCTGCAGCGCGCGCAGCAGGTCGCTGGCTTCGTCGACCCGGCCCAGCGACATCAGCGCTCGCGCCTGCAGCAGGCCGTGGCGAAGCCGGTCGTTCTGCGGCCAGGCGGCGATGTCGAGCGCCTGCAGGGCCTGCAGCGCCTGGCCGGGCTGCTGCTCGATCCGCTGCGACCAGCGCTGCCAGTCGCCCGACTGCGGGGTCGGCGCCGGCGCCGCTTGCGCCTCCACGGCGGCCACCAGCAGCAAAGCAGCCAGGTGGCGGTGCCAGGTCATGGACGTGCTGCCCGGTGCAGCACGCGCTGCGGGAACGGGATCTCGATGCCGGCGTCGTTCAGCGCCTGCAGCAGCGCCAGGTTGACGGTGGAGCGGATGTTGCCCTGGCCGTTCTCGGGGTCGGCGATCCAGAACAGCACCGTCAGCTCCAGCCCGTCGGCCGCGAACGCCGACAGCTGCACGCCGGGGCCAGGATCCGCCAGCACGCGCGGCACGGCCGCGACGACGTCCGTCAGCCGCGGGATCAGCGTCTGCACGTCGGTGCCGTAGGCCACCTGCACCACGGTGCTGAGCAGCACCCGGGAATCGGCCAGCGAGGCGTTTTCCACGCGCGACGTGATCAGCATCTCGTTGGGCACGATGCTCTCGCGGCCGTTGAGCGCGCGGATCACGGTGTAGCGCGTGTTGATGTCGGTGATGCGGCCCTCGAAGTTGTCGACCCGCACCATGTCGCCGATGCGCATGCTGCGCTCGGCCAGGATCACGAAGCCGCTGATGTAGTTGGCCGCCAGCTTCTGCAGGCCGAAGCCGATGCCCACGCCCAGCGCCCCGCCCAGCACGCCCAGCGCGGTGAGGTCGATGCCGGCCGCCGACAGCGCGAACATCAGGCCCACGAACAGCAGCAGCGCCCGCAGCGCGTTGGCCGCCATCTTGCGGATGCTGATGTTGTCGGTGGCGCCCTTCAGCAGCTTCTGTTCCAGCGCCGCGGAGATCCACAACGCCACCACCATCACGGCGATGGCCGCGACCACGCCCTCGAGCAGGTTGCGCACCGAGATGCGCGTGCTGCCGATCTTCCACTGGATGGCGTCCAGCTCCGCCAGGATCAGCGGCAGCACGCCGGTGATCCACAGCACCATCAGGATCCAGGCCAGCCACGAGACGCTGCGCTCGACGACGCGCATCACCTGCGAGGTCGGGAACGCCGCACGCAGCACGCGCACGGTGAGCCGGATCACCAGCAGCGACAGCAGCACCGGCACCACCAGCTTGAACACCGCGATGGGCACGGTGCCCAGCGCCAGCAGCGCCCAGCGCCCCACCAGCGCCAGCAGCAGCGCGAACACCGGGAACAGCACGCCGTCGACGACACCGCGACCGAACCAGATCGAGCCGCGCTGCGGCTCGGGCCCGCGCAGCAGCCGCACCGCCAGCCACGCCACGCCCAGGCAGGCCGCCAGCACGGCCAGCTCGATCAGCGCGCCGGGCTGCAGGAACGACGCGAACAGGCGGCCGAGGTCCTCGGCCGTGGCAACACCCCCCATGGTCGGCGCCGCCCGCTCAGACGTCGGCCAGCACGCGCAGGTGTGCCGCCACGCTGCGCGCGAGCGCACTCAGGTTGTAGCCGCCTTCCAGGCACGACACGATGCGCCCGCCGCTGTGGCGCGCCGCCACCTGCACCAGCTGCCGCGTGATCCATTCGTAGTCGGCCTCGACCAGGCCGAGCTGGCCGAGGTCGTCCTCGCGGTGCGCGTCGAAGCCGGCGCTGATGAACACCATCTGCGGCTTGAAGGCCTCGAGCGCCGGCATCCACATCGCCAGGATCGTCTCGCGCAGCTCGGCGCCGCGCGTGTACGGCGCGACCGGCACGTTGACCATGTTCGTGCCCTTGGGCACGGCGCCGCTGTACGGGTACAGGGGGTGCTGGAAGAAGCTGCACATCAGCACGCGCTCGTCGCCGGCGACGATGTCCTCGGTGCCGTTGCCGTGGTGCACGTCGAAGTCGATGATCGCCACGCGCTGCAGGCCGTGCACGTCGAGCGCGTGGCGTGCCGCCACGGCCACGTTGTTGAAGAAGCAGAAGCCCATCGTCTCGTCGCGCGTGGCGTGGTGGCCCGGCGGGCGCACGGCGCAGAAGGCGTTGTGCACGCGGCCGGCGATGACGTCGTCGGTCGCCGCCACGGCGGCGCCGGCGGCGCGCAGCGCGGCGCGCCAGGTGTCGGGGCAGGCGATGGTGTCGGGGTCCAGCGCGCGCGGCTGGCCGCTCGCCTGCACCTGCACCAGCAGGTCCTGCAGCTGCGTCACGTAGTGCACGGTGTGCGCACGCTCGATCTGCTCCAGCGTCGCCTGCGGCGCGTCGCGGAAGTCCAGCGCCACGTCCAGGCCCGTGGACAGCAGGTGGTCGGCGATCGCGTCCAGCCGCTGCGGGCATTCCGGGTGGCCCTGTCCCATATCGTGCAAACGGCACTCGGCGTGGGTGTAGAAGGCGGTACTCATCAGGCAGGAGACTCTTTTCGGGTAAGGTGCCGCGCTTGTCGCTCGATGGGTTCGGACAACGTGATCGATGAAAGCCTTGCGCGCCAGATTTCCAGTCTGGTGGACCAGATTAGCACGATCATCGTCGGCAAACGGCCGCAGATCGAGGACTGCGTCGCCTGCCTGCTGGCCGGCGGCCACCTGCTGATCGAGGACGTGCCCGGCGTCGGCAAGACCACGCTGGCGCACGCGCTGGCGGTGTCCCTGGGGCTGAAGTTCAGCCGCGTGCAGTTCACGGCCGACCTGATGCCCAGCGACCTCATCGGCGTCAGCGTGTTCGAGCGCCAGCGCGACAGCTTCGTCTTCCACCCCGGCCCGGTCTTCGCGCAGGTGCTGCTGGCCGACGAGATCAACCGCGCCGGCCCCAAGACCCAGAGCGCGCTGCTCGAGGCGATGGAGGAGCAGCAGGTCTCGGTCGACAACGAGACCCGCGCGCTGCCCGCGCCGTTCTTCGTGATCGCCACGCAGAACCCGAGCGACCAGCTCGGCACCTACCCGCTGCCCGAAAGCCAGCTCGACCGCTTCCTGCTGCGCATCACGCTCGGCTACCCCGACCGCGCCAGCGAGCGCGCGCTGCTGGCCGGCGCCGACCGGCGCGACCTGGCGCAGCGGCTGCAGCCGGTGATGCCGCCCGCCGCGCTGGTGGCGGCGCAGCGGGCGGTGCAGCAGGTCACGGCGTCGGAGGCGCTGCTCGACTACCTGCAGGCGCTGATCGCCGCCACGCGCGATGGCCGCTGGTTCGTCGAGGGCCTGTCGCCGCGGGCCGGCATCGCGGTGCTGCGCGTGGCCAAGGCGCGGGCGCTGATGGCGCAGCGCAGCTACGTGGCGCCCGACGACGTGCAGGCCATCCTGCCGCAGGCCATCGCCCACCGCCTGCACCCGGTGCCCGGCGCCGGGCGCGGGCCCATCGAGCAGGTGCGCGCGATGGTGGAAGGCGTGCCGATCCCGTGAAGCGCGCCGTGACGCCCGGGCGCGCGACACCGTGATCCGCGACCGCATCCAGGCCTGGCTGCAGAGCCGGCTGCCCCGCACCGACACCTGGGTGCTGACGCAGCGCAACGTCTACATCCTGCCCACCAAGGCCGGGCTGTCGTTTGCGCTGACGCTGCTGCTGATGCTGGTGGCCTCGATCAATTACCAGCTCAACCTGGGCTACGTGCTCACGTTCCTGCTGGCCGGCGCGGGCGGGGTGTCCATGCATCTCACGCACAACACGCTGCGCGGGCTGACGCTGCACATGCGGCCGGCCGCGCCCGTGTTCGCGGGCGACGCCGCGACGCTGGAGGTGGTGCTGGGCAACCCCGGCGGCCCGCGCCATGCGATCTCGCTGCACTTCCAGGACCGCAGCGGCGCCAGCCGCAGCTTCATCACGGTCGACGTGCCCGCGGCCGGCCAGGAGACCACGCACCTGCGCCTGGTGCTGCCGCGCCGCGGCTGGCACGAGGTGCCCACGCTGGTGGTGGAGACGGCCTTCCCCTTCGGCCTGTTCCGCGCCTGGACGCAGTGGCGGCCCGCGCTGCGCGTGCTGGCCTGGCCGCAGCCCGAGCAGCCGGCCCCGGCGCTGCCGCCGGCCAGCGCGCTGCCCGGTGGCGGCAGCGCGCCGCAGCGCAGCGCCGGCGGCGAGCTCGACGGCGTGCGCTTCTACCGCCGTGGCGACTCGATGCGCCAGGTGGTGTGGAAGAAGGTGGCACGCAGCGGCGAACTCGTCAGCCGCGAGACCAGCGGCAGCGCCAGCCAGGAACTGTGGCTCGACTGGGTGCACACCCCCGGCGCCGACGCCGAGCGCCGCCTGTCGCGGCTGAGCGCCTGGGTGCAGCTGGCCGACCGCAGCGGCCACACCTGGGGCCTGCGCCTGCCCGGCCACGAACTCCCGCCCGCCGTGGGCGACGGCCAGCGCCGCGCCGCGCTGGACCTGCTGGCGACCTGGTGATGCAGGCGTTCACCGCACGCTGGGCCCACCTGCCGCGCGAGGCGCGCGACACGCTGTTCCAGCTCGGCGTCATCGGCTGGACGCTGCTGCCGCACGCCGTGCACCTGCCGGTCTGGTGCGTGCTGCTGTCGGCCGTGATCCTGGCCTGGCGCGGCCGGCTGGCACTGGTCAACGGCGCGCTGCCCGGGCGCTGGACGGTGGCGGGCGTGCTGGTGCTGGCGGCCGCGCTGACCTGGTGGTCCGAGCGCACGCTGCTGGGCAAGGAGGCCGGCGTCACGATGCTGGTGGTGCTGATGGCGCTGAAGACGCTGGAGCTACGCGCGCGGCGCGACGCGCTGGTGGTGTTCTTCCTCGGCTTCTTCCTCGTGCTGACCAACTTCCTGTACTCGCAGAGCCTGCTGGTGGCGCTGTCGATGGTGGTCAGCGTCTGGGGCCTGCTCACGGCGCTGGTGCTGGCGCACATGCCGGTGGGCCGGCCGACGCTGGCGCGGGCCGGCGGCCTGGCCGCGCGGGCCGCGCTGCTGGGTGCGCCGATCATGGTGGTGCTGTTCCTGCTGTTCCCGCGCATCGGGCCGCTGTGGGGCATGCCGGGCGACGCCGCCGGCCGCACCGGCCTGTCGGGCACGCTGCGCCTGGGCGGCGTGGCCGAGGTCGCCAACGACGAGTCGGTGGCGCTGCGCGTGCGCTTCCTGGGACCGGTGCCGGCCGCCGAGGACATGTACTTCCGCGGCCCCGTGCTCGGCAGCTTCGACGGCCGCGACTGGACCCGCCTGGAACCCCGGCTGCCGCCGCAGCTGCGGCTGCGCGCCGGGCTCGAGCTGCAGGGCACGCCCACGCGCTACGAGATGACGCTGGAGCCCAGCCGCCTGCCGCTGCTGCCGCTGCTGGAGATGACACCCGACACGGCCGGCGCGGCACCGGTGCTGGACGGCTTCCAGCCCGTGCTGCGCAGCGACCTGCAATGGCAGCTGGAGCGCCCGGTGACGGACCGGCTGCGCTTCGAGGTGCAGGCCTGGCCCCGCCACCGCCACGGCCCGCCGTCGCTGCAGGTGGGCCTGCGCGACTGGGTCGACCTGCCGCCGGGCTACAACCCGCGCACGCTGCAGTGGGCCGCCGACCTGCGTGCGCGCCCCGAGCTGCAGACCGCCGGCACGGCGGAGCTCGTGGCGGCGGTGCTGGGTCACATCCGCACCGGCGGCTTCAGCTACACGCTGGAGCCCGGCCCCTACGGCCGCGATGCGATCGACGAATTCTGGTTCGACCGCCAGTTCGGCTTCTGCGAGCACTTCGCCGCGGCCTTCGTCGTGGTGATGCGGGCGATGGACGTGCCGGCCCGCATCGTCACCGGCTACCAGGGCACCGACCCGCTGCCGGTGGACGGCTACTGGATCGTGCGCCAGAGCAACGCGCACGCCTGGGCCGAGGTCTGGGAGGCGGGCCGCGGCTGGGTGCGCGTGGACCCGACCGCGGCAGTGGCGCCCGACCGCATCCGGCAGCGCGGGCGCAACCTGACGCCGCGGCCGGGGCTGGTGGCCGGCGCCATCAACAACGTCAGCCCGGCGCTGGCGGCACAGCTGCGGCAGGCGTGGGAGCTGGTCAACAACCGCTGGAACCAGTGGGTGATGGGCTACTCGCGCGGGCAGCAGTTCGACCTGCTGCGCAGCCTGGGGATGCAGTCGCCCGACTGGCAGGACCTGGCCACGCTGCTGATCGGCCTGCTGGCGGCCGCCAGTGCCGCCGGGGCCGGCTGGGCCTGGTGGGACCGCCGCCGGCAGGACCCCTGGCAGCGCCTGCAGCAGCGCGTGCAGCAGCAGCTGCAGGCGCTGGGCGTGGTGGTGGCGCCGCACGAGGCACCGCGCGCGCGGGCACAGCGCGTGCGCGGCGTGCTGGGCGCGCGTGGCGAGGCGCTGGCGCAGGCGCTGGAAGCGCTGGACCTGCAGCGCTACGCCCAGGCCGCCAGCAGCCCGCCGGACCGGCGCTGGTGGGCACGTTTCGTCACAGCGGCGCGGCAGGCCGCCTCGGGATAATGCGCCGCATGACCCGTGTTCCCCCGGCGGCCCTGGCCGCCACCGTGCTGTGCGCCGCCCTGCTGCTGCCGGCCGCGGCCGGCGCCGCCGAGCGACCGGCCGGCGCGAGCCCGCAGCCCGCTGCCGGCGCCAAGGCGCCATCCAAGGCCAAGCCCAGACCCAGGCCCGCCGCCAAGGCCAAGCAGCGGCCGAAGTCCCCGGCGCGCGCCGTGCCGGGCCACATCGTCGGCGCACCGGCCTACGGGCTGCGCGACGACATCCGCACCTTCGCCGCGGGCGTGGCCGGGCGCCGCGGCCTCGACGCCGACTGGGTCGAGCAGCAGCTGGCGCAGGCGCGGCGCATCGACAGCGTGCAGAAGCTGATGATGCCGGCGCCGGCCGGCACGGCGAAGGACTGGGGTGCCTACCACGACCGCTTCGTCGAGCCGCGGCGCATCACCGCCGGCGCCGCGTTCTGGCAGGTCAACGCCGAGGCCCTGCAGCGGGCCGAAGCCCGCTACGGCGTGCCGGCGGCGCTGATCGTCGGCATCGTTGGCGTCGAGACGTACTACGGCCGCCTCACCGGCGGCTTCCGCGTGCTCGACGCGCTGGCGACGCTGAGCTTCGACTTCCCCAGCGGCCGCAGCGACCGCAGCGGCTTCTTCCGCAGCGAGCTCGAGGAGTTCCTGGTGCTGTGCCAGCGCGAGGGCCTGGACCCGCAGGTGCCGCGCGGCTCGTTCGCGGGCGCGATGGGCCTGCCGCAGTTCATGCCCGGCAGCATCAACCGCCACGCCATCGACTTCGACGGCGACGGCCGCATCGACCTCACCGGCAGCAGCACCGACGCCATCGGCAGCATCGCGCACTACCTGGCGCAGTTCGGCTGGCAACCCGGCATGCCGGCCACCTTTGCCGTGACACCGCCGCCGCCCGGCGAGGACCTGCAGGCGCTGCTGGGCCCGGACATCCTGCCCAGCTTCACGGCCGCGCAGTTCGCCGAACGCGGCGCGGTGCTGGCGCCCGAGGCCCGCGACCACGCCGGCCCGCTGGCGCTGGTGCTGCTGGACAACGGCGGCCGGCCGCCGACCTACGTGGCCGGCACGCAGAACTTCTACGCCATCACGCGCTACAACTGGAGCAGCTACTACGCAATGGCGGTGCTGGCGCTGGGCGAGGCGGTGGCACGCGCGCGCTGAGCGGCGCCGTCAGTGCGCGTTCACGCCGCCACCGGCACCAGGAAGTCGCGCCCGATGCCGGCGCCGAGGTCGTTGACGCGGTCGAGGAACTGCGTCAGGTAGGCGTGCAGCCCGGTGGCCAGGATCTCGTCGATGCGGCCGTACTGCAGGTCGGCGCGCAGCCGGCCGGCGCGGCGCAGCGTCTCGTCGCTCTGCTGGTTGGCCACCATCTGCAGGTTCGCCACCACCTCGTTCATGCAGGCGGCCAGCGAGCGCGGCATGTCCGGGCGCAGGATCAGCAGTTCGGCCACGCGTTCGGGGCGGATCACGTTGCGGTAGACCTTGCGGTAGATCTCGAAGCCGCTGACCGAGCGCAGGATCGCGCTCCAGTGGTAGAAGTCGACCTCCTGGCTTTCCTTCACGTTGCCGGCACCGAAGTACTCGGCCGCGAGCGCGTGGAACTTCACGTCGAGCAGCCGCGCGGTGTTGTCGGCGCGTTCGAGGAAGGTGCCGATGCGCAGGAAGTACAGCGCCTCGTCCTGCAGCATGGTGCCCACGGTGACGCCGCGGCTCAGGTGGCTGCGGAACTTCACCCACTCGAAGAAGGTGCCGGGGTCGCGCTCGAAGTCGCCCGACTTCAGCATGCGGTTGAACTCGAGCCAGGTCTGGTTCTGCGTCTCCCAGACTTCGGTGGTGAGCGCGCCGCGCACCGCGCGTGCGTTCTCGCGCGCGGCTCGCAGGCAGGCGAGGATGGACGAGGGATTGGTCTCGTCGCGCACCATGAAGTCCATGACGTTGCGCGCGGTGACCTCGCTGTACTTCTGCGAGAAGCTCCAGGTCAGCTCGCTGATCGACAGCAGCCCGCGCCAGCCCTGCTCGGCCATGTCGGTGCTCTGCGGCAGCAGCGCGGTCTGGTAGTTCACGTCGAGCATGCGCGCGGTGTTCTCGGCGCGCTCCATGTAGCGGGCCATCCAGAACAGGTGGTCGGCGGTGCGTGACAGCATGTTCTTGCTCCTGTCGGTTCAGTCTTCCAGCACCCAGGTGTCCTTCGTGCCGCCGCCCTGCGACGAGTTCACGACGAGCGAGCCCTCCTTCAGCGCCACGCGCGTCAGGCCGCCGGGCACCATCTGCACTTCCTTGCCGCTGAGCACAAAGGGCCGCAGGTCGATGTGGCGCGGCGCGATGCCGCTGTCGACGAAGGTCGGGCACGTGGACAGCGCCAGCGTCGGCTGCGCGATGTAGTTGTGCGGCTTGCTCAGCAGCACGGCACGGAATTCCTCGATCTCGCCCTTGGTCGCCGCCGGGCCCACCAGCATGCCGTAGCCGCCGGCGCCGTGCACTTCCTTGACCACCAGTTCGTGCAGGTGCGCCAGCACGTACTTCAGGTCCTCGGCCTCGCGGCACAGGTAGGTCGGCACGTTGTGCAGGATGGGCTTCTCGCCGAGGTAGAACTCGACCATCTTCGGCACGTACGGATAGATGCTCTTGTCGTCGGCGATGCCGGTGCCGATGGCGTTGCTGAGCGTGATGTTTCCGGCGCGGTAGACGTCCAGCAGCCCGGCGCAGCCCAGCGTGCTGTCGGCGCGGAAGGCCAGCGGGTCGAGGAAGTCGTCGTCGACGCGGCGGTAGATCACGTCCACGCGCTTGGGGCCCTGCGTCGTGCGCATGTAGACGAACTGGTCCTTCACGAAGAGGTCGTTGCCCTCGACCAACTCCACGCCCATCTGCTGCGCCAGGAAGGCGTGCTCGAAGTAGGCGCTGTTGTACATGCCGGGCGTGAGCACCACGACCGTGGGCTCGTTGACACCGGCCGGCGCCACCGTGCGCAGCGTCTCGAGCAGCAGGTCGGGGTAGTGCTGCACCGGGGCCACGCGGTGCATGCTGAAGAGCTCGGGGAACAGCCGCATCATCATCTTGCGGTTCTCGAGCATGTAGCTCACGCCGCTGGGCACGCGCAGGTTGTCCTCGAGCACGTAGGTCGTGCCGCTGCCGTCGGCGTTCGCGGCACGCACGATGTCGATGCCGGCGATGTGCGAGTACACGTCGCCGGGCACGTTGACGTTCATCATCTCGGGCCGGAACTGCGCGTTCTGCAGCACCTGCTCGGCGGGCACGATGCCGGCCTTGAGGATCTCCTGGCCGTGGTAGACGTCGTGGATGAAGCGGTTCAGCGCCCGCACGCGCTGGCTCAGGCCGGCTTCCATCTCGACCCACTCGTGCTTGGGGATCACGCGCGGGATCAGGTCGAAGGGGATCAGCCGCTCGGTGCCGGCGCCGTCTTCGTCCTTGGCGCCATAGACGGCGAAGGTGATGCCGACGCGGCGGAAGATCATCTCGGCTTCGTCGCGCCGCGCGCGCATGGCCTCGCCGGGTTGGGCCTGCAGCCAGCGTTCGTAGGTGCGGTAGTGCGCGCGCACGGCGCCGTCGGTGGCGCTCATCTCGTCGAAGCGGGGCTTCATGGTGTTCTTGGCTCCTCTGTTCAACCGGTAGCAACAACCGGACCCACGATCCGCGTGCCCACCGCCACCGTCAGCGTGTGGCGGCCGCCGCCGCGGATGACGCCGCGCAGCGGTGTCACGTCGCCGAAGTCGCGGCCCACGGCCAGCCGCACGTGGCCGGTGGCGGGCACGAGGTCGTTGGTGGGGTCCAGGTCCAGCCAGGCGCCGTCCACGCCCACCGTGCCCGGGCACCACACCTGCACCCAGGCGTGCGAGGCGTCGGCGCCCAGCAGCGGCGCGCCGCCTTCGGGCGGGCGCGTCAGCAGGTAGCCGCTGACGTAGCGCGCGGGCAGCCCGAACATGCGCAGCGTGCCCGCCATCAGGTGCGCGAAGTCCTGGCAGACGCCGCGCCGCTGCGCGAAGGCCTGGGCCAGCGGCGTGTCGATCTCGGTGCTCTGGCTCTCGTACTGGAAGTCGGCGTGGATGCGGTGCATCAGCTCGATCGCGGCCTCGGCCACCGGCCGCCCGGGCCGCAAGCTGGGCAGCCCGTAGTCGCGCAGCGCCTCCAGCCGCGGCACGAAGGGCGAAGGCATCGTGTACTCGACCGCGGGGTCGAACGGCGCCTGCGCCACGTACTGCAGCCGTTCGGCCAGCAGGTCCCAGGGCGCGGAGGTCTCCGGCCGCAGCGCCCCGAAGCGCGGCGCCAGGCGCACGCGGCTGGTGGCGCGCACGGTCAGCGTGTCGTGCGGGCGGATCAGGCTGAAATGGCACTGCAGGTTGCCGGCGGCGTCGCGGCTGTGGCGCAGCGGGTCGGGCGTGGGGCTGACCCGCAGTTCGAAGCCCAGCAGGCGCTGCGCGCCGTCGTCCAGCGGCTGCAGGTGGGCCAGGTGGTGGGCCAGCGTGACCGGCGCCGCGTACACGTAGCGCGTCTCGTGCACGACTTCCAGGTCGACCACGGCCTGCACGGCGCTCACACCCGCTGGTCCTGGCCGTGCGCCAGCGTGAAGAAGCGCACGCCGATCTCGTCGGCCAGGCCGAGTGCCGTGTCGCGCAGGGCCAGCACCAGCTGGCGCAGCCGCGCCGCGATCTCGGCGTCGCCCAGGCCGCGCAGTTCGTCGAGGGTCAGCCCGGCGCCTTCGGCCGGCAGCCGCGCCAGCAGCGGCTGCAGGCTGGCCTCGCTCCCGGGCAGCTTCTTCAGTTCGGTGCGCAGCCGGCGCAGCACGCCGCTGAACGAGCGCGGGTTGGAGCTGTCGAGCACCAGCAGGTCGGTCAGCGCCAGCAGGTCTTCGTGGCGCTGGTAGCGCGCGCGGAAGGTGATGGCGCTGTCGAACAGTTCCAGCAGCAGGTCGATGCCGGCGGCGCTGTCGAGCGCGTGCGCGTCCAGGAAGGCCTGCATGCGCGTGGCCAGGCCGATCAGCCGTTCCAGCAGCCGGCCCACCGTGAGCAGCCGCCAGCCGTGGTCGCGGGTCATGCGGTCGGTCTGCGCGCCGGTCACGGCCGCCAGCTGCAGCGCCAGCGTGTCCAGCGCCGGCAGCACCTGCGGCAGCGTCGGCAGCCCGCCGGGCTCGGCCTGCAGCGCCTGCGCGAACGTGGCGCCCATGCTGCGGATCAGGCCCCAGTGCTCGGACGACAGCCGCTCGCGCAGCACCTGCGAGGCGCGCTCCAGCGCCTGCAGGTTGTAGGCGACGCTGCTGGCCTCCTGCACGTCGGACAGGCCGGCGAGCACCGCGCGCTCGAACAGGTGGGCCGACTGCAGCAGCGTCGGCACGCCCGGCGGCGCCAGGCCGTTGCTGACGGCCATGGCCGAGACGGCGCGCTGCAGGCTGTGGTCGGCGTCGCTGTCGGCGTCGATCAGCAGCAGCGTCGCGCGCGCCAGACGCACCAGCTGCTCGGTGCGCTCGGTGTAGCGGCCCAGCCAGAACAGGTTCTCGCCGGTGCGGCTGCTCACGGGGCGGCGGCGCTGCACGATGTCGTCGACCTGCAGCCGCTGCGGCAGCATGCTGAACGTGTCGACGGCGCCTTCGGTCAGCACCCAGGTGTCGAGGCTGGTGCCGCCGCGCTGCATGCTGACGCTGGTGTCCTCGCGCTGCGAGACGCGCGTCATGCCGCCGGGCAGCACGTGCCAGCGTCCGCCGCCGTCGGCGATGGCGTACACGCGCACCATCGCCGGGCGCGGGCTCAGCATGCTGCCGCCCCAGATGGGGGCGCGCGAGAAGCGCAGCCGGTCCTGCACGGTCCACGCATCGGGGTCGAGCTCCACGCGCGCGCTGGTGCGGTCGCGCACCTGCGAGGTGCGACCGCCTTGCGGAAAGGTGCTGCGCAGCACCTTGTGCTCCATCGCGCCGCGCACGTCGTGCCAGGCCGCGGCCTCGCCGCACCACCAGGTGGGCAGGGCCGGCAGCAGCAGGTCCTGCCCCAGCAGGCGGCGCGCGATGCCGGGCAGGAAGCCCTGCACGGCGGGCGACTCCAGGAAGGCGCTGCCCAGCGCGTTGGCCATCACCACGGTGCCGGCGCGCGCGGCCTGCAGCAGCCCGGGCACGCCCAGTGCGCTGTCGGGGCGCAGCTCGAGCGGGTCGCACCAGTCGTCGTCGAGCCGGCGCAGCAGCCCGTGCACCGGCTCCAGACCCTCCACGGTCTTCAGGAACACGCGTTCGCCGCGCACCGTGAGGTCGCCGCCTTCCACCAGCGGCAGGCCGAGGTAGCGCGCGAGGTAGGCGTGCTCGAAGTAGGTCTCGCTGTAGGGGCCGGGCGTCAGCAGCGCCAGGCGCGGCGTGGCGCCGCCGGCCACGTCGCGCGCGATGGTCTCCACCGTGTCGAGCAGCCGGCGGTACGAGCTGGCGATGTGCTGCACACGCAGCTCGCGGAAGGCGTCGGGGAACTGGCGCGAGATCACCATGCGGTTGTGCAGCACGTAGCCCAGGCCCGACGGCCCCTGCGTGCGCTGCGCCACCACCCACCAGCGGCCGTCGGGCCCGCGCGCCAGGTCGTAGGCCACGATGTGCAGCCGCAGCCCGCCCGGCGGCTGCACGCCCAGCATCGGGCGCAGGTAGCCGGGGTGGCGCAGCAGCAGCGCCGGCGGCAGCAGGCCCTGCTGCAGCAGCGTGCGCGGGCCGTACAGGTCGGCCAGCATCGCCTCGAGCAGGCCCGAGCGCTGCACCACGCCGGCTTCGATGGCCGCCCACTCGGCGGGCTCGATCAGCAGCGGCAGCAGTTCCAGCGACCATGCCCGCGCCGCGGCGCCGTGTTCGTCGAAGACGTTGTGCGTGACGCCGTCGAGCGCGATCTGCTGCGCCACCTGGGCGCGGCGGCGGTCGAGTTCGGCCGCCAGCGTCAGGCCGCTGCCCGGCGCCGGCAGCAGTTGCGCGAAGCGCTGCCACGACGGGCGCACGGTGCCGCCGGGCTGGCGCAGTTCATCCCACACGCCGGCCTCGGCCGGCAATGCATGGCGCATCAGCGCATCGAGCGCCCCGCCCTGCCCGAACGCCGGCGAGCCGCCCGGCCCGAAGGGCAGCGTGCCTTGCGATTGCGTCTGGGACTGCGGGCTCGTCAACGGCGCTCCAGGCGGGTGGGCCTCAGGCCAGGCGCAGGTCGAGCGTGAACGGGAACTCGCGGCTGGGCCGCGCCGGCGCCACCTGCATCTGCCCCGGCGTGTGGCCGAAGCGGAAGAAGCGCGCCAGGCGGCGGCTTTCGGCAGTGTACGAGTTCACCGGGAAGTCCTCGTAGTTGCGCCCGCCCGGGTGCGCCACGTGGTAGCGGCAGCCGCCGATGGAGCGCTGCAGCCAGCCGTCGACGATGTCGAAGGTCAGCGGCGCGTGCGCGGCGATCGTGGGGTGCAGCGCCGACGGCGGCGCCCAGGCGCGGTAGCGCACGCCGCAGACGAACTCGCCGACGCGGCCGGTGGGCTGCAGCGGCACGGCGCGGCCGTTGACGGTGATGATGTGGCGGTTGTCGTTCAGGCCCGTGACCTTCAGCTCGACGCGTTCGAGCGATGAATCGACATAGCGCACGGTGCCGCCGGGCGCGCCCTCCTCGCCCATCACGTGCCAGGGTTCGAGCGCGGTGCGCACGGTGAGCTCGATGCCCTGCGTGGCGACGCCGCCGATGAGCGGGAAGCGGAACTCGAAGTGCGGCGCGAACCACTGGCTGTCGAACGCGAAGCCGGCCTGGTTCAGCTCGGCCATGACGTCGTCGAAGTCCATCTGCACGAAGGTCGGCAGCAGGAAGCGGTCGTGCAGCGCCGTGCCCCAGCGCGTCAGCCGCGTGGCGCCGCGGCCGCTGTAGGGCTCGCGCCAGAACCAGGCCAGCAGCGCGCGCAGCAGCAGCTGCTGCGACAGGCTCATGCGCGCATGCGGCGGCATCTCGAAGGCGCGCAGCTCCAGCAGGCCCAGGCGGCCGGTGGGGCCGTCGGGGCTGTAGAGCTTGTCGATGCAGAACTCGCTGCGGTGCGTGTTGCCGGTGACGTCGATCAGCAGGTTGCGCAGCGAGCGGTCGACCAGCCACGGCGCCACCTGGCCCTGCAGCTGCAGCTGGCGTTCGAGTTCCTGCAGCGCGATCTCGACCTCGTAGACCTGGTCGTTGCGCGCCTCGTCGATGCGCGGCGCCTGGCTCGTGGGGCCGATGAACATGCCGCTGAACAGGTAGCTCAGGCTCGGGTGGTTGTGCCAGTAGGTCAGCAGGCTGGCCAGCACGTCGGGGCGGCGCAGGAAGGGGCTGTCGGCGGGCGTCGCGCCGCCGAGCACGAAGTGGTTGCCGCCGCCGGTGCCGGTGTGGCGGCCGTCGAGCATGAACTTCTCGGTCGACAGCCGCGTGCGGTGCGCGGCGTCGTACAGGAACTCGGTGTGGTCGACCAGCTCCTTCCAGTCGTGCGCGGGGTGGATGTTGACTTCGATGACACCCGGGTCGGGCGTCACGGCCAGCGTCTTCAGGCGGCTGTCGCGCGGCGGGCCGTAGCCTTCGAGCACGATCTTCACGCCCTGCTCGACGCAGGTGGCCTCGATGGCGGCGAGCAGTTCGAGGTAGTCCTCGAGGTGCTGCAACGGCGGCATGAAGAGGTACATCACGCCGCTCTTGCCGCCGTGGCGGGCCTCGGCCCTGGGGCCGTTGCCGCGCTGCGGGTCGCGCACTTCCACGCACAGCGCGGTGCGCGTCAGCCAGCCGGCGCTCTGCTGGCGCGCGGGCACGGTGTCGGGCGCCACCGGGTGCGGCTTCACGGGCAGGTGCGGGCCGGTGCCGGTGGGCGTGAAGCCGGGGTCGGTGCCGTCGTCCTGGGCCTGCCGTGCCACCGCGCCGCCTTCGGCGAAGCCCTGGCCCACGTGGTGCGCGTCGTAGCCGCGCGGCTGCGCGCGCAGCAGCGGCGCGGCCGGCAGCGGGGCCTGCGGTGCAAAGGGGTCCTGCGTGATGAGCTGCAGGCGGTCGGCGGTGCTGGCCCAGGGCAGCGCGTCCAGCGGCAGGCGGTAGCCCATCGGCGAATCGCCGGGGATCAGGTACAGCCGCTCGTCGCGCAGGTGCCACGGGCCACTGATCCAGGCCGGGCCGGCAGTGCCTTCCATCCACTCCTTGCGCAGCGGCAGCAGGTAGCCGACCACGCTGTCCAGCCCCTGCTGGAACACGCGGCGCAGCCGCATGCGTTCGAGTTCGTCGTCGAGCTTGGAGTCGAACGGGTCCACGTTCACCGGCAGCCGGCGCTCGCGCCACAGGTAGTAGAACGTGTCCTCGTAGCCGGGCACCACGTACTTGCTGTCCAGCCCCAGCCGGCGCGTCAGCGCGCTCGTGAAGGCGTGCGCGTCGGCGCTGGTGTAGCGGTGCGTGTCGCGTTCGTCGGCGAAGAGCGCCGGGTCGTTCCAGATCGGCTGGCCGTCGGCGCGCCAGCCGATCGTCAGCGCCCAGCGCGGCAGCTGCTCGCCCGGGTACCACTTGCCCTGGCCGAAGTGCAGGAAGCCGCCCGCGCCGTACTTGGCCAGCAGCCGGTGCACGAGCTCGGTCGCGAGGCCGCGCTTGGTGGGGCCGAGCGCGTCGGTGTTCCATTCGGCGCCGTCGCGGTCGTCGACCGAGACGAAGGTCGGCTCGCCGCCCATCGTGAGCCGCACGTCCTGCTGCTGCAGCTGCGTGTCGACCTGCTCGCCCAGCGCCAGGATGTCCTGCCACTGGCCGTCGGTGTAGGGCATGGTCACGCGCGGCGACTCGTAGATGCGCGTGATCTGCATGTGGTGCGAGAACGTGACCTCGCTCTCGTCGACCGCGCCGCTCACCGGCGCCGCGCTCGACGGCTCGGGCGTGCAGGCCACCGGGATGTGCCCCTCGCCGGCGAGCAGGCCGGAGGTGGGGTCCAGGCCGATCCAGCCGGCGCCGGGCAGGAAGACCTCGCACCAGGCGTGCAGGTCGGTGAAGTCGACCTCGGCGCCCGACGGGCCGTCCAGGCTCTTCACGTCGGGCTTGAGCTGGATGAGGTAGCCCGAGACGAAACGCGCGGCCAGCCCCAGGTGGCGCAGCGTCTGCACCAGCAGCCAGCCGGTGTCGCGGCACGAGCCGCTGCGGTTCGTGAGCGTGACCTCGGGCGTCTGCACGCCCGGCTCCATGCGGATCAGGTAGCTGATGTCGTGCTGCAGGCGCTGGTTCAGTCCGACCAGGAAGTCGATCGTGCGCTGCGTGTCGCGCGGGATGCTGTCGATGAAGGCCTGGAACTTCGGCGTCGCCGGAGTCTTCACCAGGTACGGCAGCAGTTCGTGCTTCAGGTCGGCGCCGTAGTCGAAGGGGAAGTTCTCGGCCTCGGGCTCGAGGAAGAAGTCGAACGGGTTGTAGACCGACATCTCGGCCACGAGGTCGACCGTGACCTTGAACTCCTGCGTCTTCTCGGGGAACACCAGCCGCGCCAGGTGGTTGGCGAAGGGGTCCTGCTGCCAGTTGATGAAGTGGTTGGCAGGCTCCACGCGCAGCGAGTAGCTGAGGATCGGCGTGCGGCAGTGCGGCGCGGGCCGCAGGCGCACCACCTGCGGCGAGAGCCCGACACGGCGGTCATAGCGGTAGTGCGTGACGTGGTTCAGCGCGACGTGGATGGACACTTCCGGGGCTCCTGGGCGGTGGACGGCTGCGGCTTGCAAGCTCCGGGCCACCAGACCGCCGGATGATGCCAGTAACGGCGTGCGGCCTGCCGCTCGCAAACACCCTGTCCGCCGGCCTGCAGCGTCCACGCGCCGCAGCGGTCGCTGCGCACGAACACGATGCCGCGTGCGGCGTAGCGCGCTTCGACGTCGGGCGCAGGATGGCCGAAGCGGCTGCGGTAGGCGGCCTGCACGACGGCCGTGTGCGGCGCCACCGCGTCGATGAAGGCCGCGGTGGACGAGGTGCGGCTGCCGTGGTGGGGCACCAGCAGCACGTCGCTGCGCAGCGGCGCGCCGCGCGCCAGCAGCGCGGCTTCCTGTGCGGCTTCGATGTCGCCGGCCAGCAGCAGGCTGTGCCGCGCGCCCTGCACACGCAGCACGCAGCTCAGCGCATTGGGCCGCACCAGGCTGTCGTGCTCGGCCGCGGTGGGGTGCAGCACGTCGAAGCGCACGCCGTCCCAGGTCCACGACTGGCCGGCCTCGCAGCGTGTGTGCGTCAGGCCGCGCGCGCGCAGCACGTGGCCGTCGGCCAGCGACGTGGACAGCGCCCGCACCGGCAGCGCTGCCAGCAGCGACGCGGCGCCGCCCACGTGGTCGGTGTCGCGGTGGCTCAGCATCAGCAGGTCGACGTGGCGCTCGCCGCGCGCACGCAGCAGCGGCAGCAGCACGCGCTGCGCCGCGTCGGCCTCGGGCGTGTAGGCCGGGCCGGTGTCGTAGACCAGCAGGTGGCCGGCCGTGCGCACCAGCACCGCGGTGCCCTGGCCGATGTCGGCCGCGACCGCCTCGAACTGCCCGTGCGCGGGCCGCTCCAGCGGCGGCGCCAGCAGCGGCAGCAGCAGCGGCAGGCCCA
The DNA here is from genome assembly GCF_049810355.1 of Rubrivivax soli. Classification (GTDB taxonomy): domain Bacteria; phylum Pseudomonadota; class Gammaproteobacteria; order Burkholderiales; family Burkholderiaceae_C; genus Rubrivivax. The sequence continues at coordinate 4,782,743 of NZ_CP187368.1, read as the reverse complement.
GCAGCCGCAGCCGCCACGGCAGCGGCAGCACCAGCAGCAGCCCGCCCAGCAGGCCGGCCGCCGCGGCCCAGGCCGGGGCGGCTGCGCTGGTCCACACCGGCAGCGGCGTGGCCGCCAGGGCCTGCAGGAACACGGCCAGCGCCTGCAGCAGCCCTGCCGCCAGCGCCCACAGCGGCGGCAGCAGCACGCCCAGCAGCGCCAGCGGCGTGACCACCAGCGTCACCAGCGGGATCGCCACCAGGTTGGCCGCGAAGCCCACCAGCGACAGTTGCTGGAAGAACAGCAGCGACAGCGGCGCCAGCCCCACGGTGGCCACGGCCTGCGAACGCAGCCCGTTGCGCAGCGCCGCGGCGGCACGGGCGCGCCAGCCCGGCGCGGGCGGCGCACCTGTGCCGGCCGGCTCGGACGCCACCAGCAGGCCCACCGCCACGAACGACAGCCAGAAGCCCGGCTGCAGCAGCGCCCAGGGGTCGAGCAGCGACACCGCCACCGCCGCGCCCAGCAGCACCAGTGGCAGCGGCCAGCGCAGCCCCAGGCTGCGCAGCAGCGCCACCGCCGCGATCATGGCCACCGTGCGCTGCGCCGGCACGCCCCAGCCGGCGAGCAGCGCGTACAGCGTGGCCAGCAGCACACCGCCCCAGCGCGCCGCCAGCGGCGTCGGCACGGCCAGCACCAGGCGCGGGCTGCGCCGCCACAGCACGCCCACCAGGGCCGCAGCCAGCCACGCGAACATCGTGACGTGCAGGCCCGAGATGCTCATCAGGTGGGCGACGCCGGTGGTGCGGAAGAGGTCCCACTCGGCACGGTCTGGGAATTGCCAATCAAGACCTGCTCTCGAACAATTCGTTCTACTGCAGCCTCTTCTTGCCAATAGGTCCTAGTCTCCGAGCATGCTTTGTCAATCCGCGACTGACATTGAGTTCTACGCTCCCAGGCAAAGCGTCAAGCGCCGCGCGTGCACAGCCAGCGGCAGCATCGACGAGTCTGCGCACAGCCGGGTGTCGCTCGCCAGGGCCACCATTCGGACCCATCAAAAGGGGGGCGTTTGACAATTGGTTCGCCTGCAGTTTCGCAGGTCGACAAATGGTTCGAGCTTGTCGATGCAAGGCGACTCGAGCGGTTGCGCAGACGCCCGTGCCCCTCTGGTACGGGCGGTGCAGCCCAGGTCCTTCCTGTCCTGTTCTGCACCCCCGTTCTGCCGCCGCACTGGCATGCGGGAGCCGCCTTGGCGCCCACGTCGGGGCGGGCGTACTCCGCTGACACCTTGGCCTTGCGGACGTCGCACCCGACCTAGGCGACGGGCGGGGTCAGGCGCTGGTCGACTGCGAGCTGGGCGTCGTCCACCGCCCGGACGGTTCCTGACCCGCCAGCAAGGGCTTGACACAGCTCGATGCTGGCCTCATTATTTCACTCATTGTGTTGAGTGAATGAATGAACGCCCCACCCATCTTGCCCGTCCGAGCAGCCATCGGCCACACCGACCTCATCGGCGCAATCGCTGGCAAGCACGCCAGGGCCAGGCTCGTCGAGGCTGCGGCGGCCCTGCCTCCCGGCCCTTGGCTCGGCTTGGACTTCGACGGCATCGACATGGTGTCAGCCAGCGCAGCCCGCGAAGCATTCCTGGTCGACCTGCCTGCGCACCTTCACGAACGAGGAACACTTCCGGTACTGCTCGCCCTCAACAAGGCCTCTCTCGAAGAGGTTGTCTTCGCAGCCCAAGCGCTGCGACTGCCCATCGTCGTCGCGGATGGCCTTGCCGACGGTGAACCTGCGGGACTTCGCATTCTTGGCGAGCTGGACTCCAAGCTCCGCCTGACCCTAAGCATCGTCTCTCGACTTGGGGAAGCCGACGCCAAGACAGCGTTCGACGAGGCTAAGGACGACTCCACGGGCGTCACTGCCTGGAACAACAGACTCTCCTCGTTGGCCGGCATGCGCCTCCTCAAGGAACGCAAGTCGGGGAAGACCAAGTACTACTCGCTCACGCTCAGGGGGCTTGTCGATGGGAACTGACTTTCTTCGAAACAAGCGCGCGCGCCACACCAAAGCGTGGCGACAAGGCGTCACCCAGATGGAGGGCGACTGGATTGCCGGAGCGCCGCGAATCAAGCGAGTCTTCCGAGCCAAGCCAGAAGAGAACGCCGCCCTCGCCGTGAACCAGGAAGTCGTTCTGCGACTCGTCGCGGACAACCAAGTGGTTGCTAGCGTCGGAGTGCAGAAGGTTGCATCGCTCGTCAAACCGTCCCTCGCACTCGTGGAACGATTGAAGCAGTGCCACGGATTTGGCGTCGCAACGGTGCAGAAGACCGAGCCGACAGCCGCGCGCCTGGACCTTGTCGTGGAGGACTGACGTGCTCGCCGCCAGCGACCAACCGCAGCTCTGGGCAATCAAGGACCTGAGCAATGGGCAACCCATGCTCGGATGCTCCAGCTGCACCGAGCGCCGGCTCTGCGGTGGGCTCCACGTTACCGCTGGCGGCGCACAAGCAATCGACTGCATGGGCATGTGCAGGTGCCAGGACCCGGCAAAGTGCGACGTCGTCTGCCCAGCAGCCCCTTCTCGCTACTGGCGCCGCATCATCGAGGTCCACGGGCTCGACCTTGAAGCGATACCAGTCGCACGAGTCCTGCCGCTGCCTACGTTGCCCGAAGTCGCGCTGCTCCTTGAAGGCAACATCGGCGACGGCAAGCCGTCGCGAGCCCACGCGTTCGCGGCCGTCCCCTTGTCCATGACCGTCGCTGGTGGCGGTCGCCAGACCCGTGCCAAGACACGCAAGGAGCTTGAGCAAACGTTCGGCGTTGCTCCGCGAGACGGATGGATTGCTTCTGGCGTCGAGAAGGACTCGCACGTCGAGCGGATGTGGCGACTGCCGACACCGCGTCGCACATGGGAGGGCTTGAAGCGAGCCGGTGTCATCTTCGCCACGACTCCGAACTTCAGCACCTATGCCGACGTACCAAGGCACGACAACCTGCACGCCATGATGCGCATCGCGTGGACCTGGTACGAAATGGTCGAGTCAGGCCTACCGACCGCGCTTCACATCAACGGGCGCACGGACCACGACTTTGTTCGTTGGGGTCAGTTCGCGAAGCGGCAGCCAGGCATGCGCGCCGTGGCGTTCGAGTTCCTGACCGGAGCAGAACCGAAGGAGGATGGTCGGCGCTACGTCGACCGCCTCAAACTCTTCGCCCAAGAGAGTGCGCGCAAAGACCTGAGACTCGTGCTGCGCAGCGGAGCGAGCTGGGTGCCCGAGCTACGCGAGCACTTCAAAGAAGTCATGCTCATCGACTCGGGGCCATACTTCAAAACCATCAAGCGACAGAGGCAAGAAGCCGGTCCCAACGGGACACCCGTCTTCCGGTCGCACAAGACTGTCGGGCGAGCTGAGATGCACGCGCTCTTCCTTCACAACGCCAAGGCCAAGCTCGCGATGCACGCTGGTCTGCTCCGGCCGGGCACGCCGACTCAAGGCGCCCTCTCCTTCGAGCCCGCACGGCCCACCCGCTCCGAGTCTGCTCCTGCTGTGGCCGAAGGTGCAGAACACCCGCAGCTCGACCTCTTCGAAGCAACCACGTAGGCCTGCCTCTTCGCCTCACCGCCAGCTGAGATACAGGCTCACCACAAAGCCCTGCAACGTTGGCTGGTCCTTGAGGTACCACGTCGCGCTGTCCGCTGGCCCCTCAATTTCGATGCTCGCGTCATCGCTTCGGACGCGAAGAGCGCCGTCCATCGCGCGCATCGCGTTCAGCACACTTGCAAACCCCAGACCGCGCCCGCGCTCCCGAAAGCGCGACCGGTTCTGCTTGACCGCACACTCAAGCGCATCCGCTGCGATGAGACCGTGTCGCTCAGGCTGACTCTCCAGGAATCCACGAACGATTCCTTGACCGGTGTCGGCAACGACCACCGAGATTGCCTTCGAATGAATCTCGAAAGCGGCAATCCCTTTCGCACCCGGCCCGCCGTGTACAGAGACATTGTCGACTAGGGCCTGTTAACACAACCGCAGGCCGTCAGCGATCAGCGCGAAGCTGATGAAGGCGATGAACATGACGTCGAGCTTCTCGAAGCGGGAGAAGATGCGGCGGTAGCCCTTGAGCCTGCGGAACAGGCGCTCTACCTCGTTGCGACGCTTGTACATCGCCCGGTCGTATTCCCATGGCTCGATGCGCGTGCTGAGTGGGGGCACGACGGGGACGAAGCCCAGATCGAGCGCAAGCTGCCGAGTCTCGTTGCCCTCGTAGGCGCGGTCCATGATCAGGTGAAGAGGACGATTGGGCGGCCCCAGCCGCTTCAACAGCTCTCGTCCCTCGGGTGCATCGTGCGCCTGGCCTGGCGACAGCGAGAACGTTATGGCCGTGCGTGCGTCCGCAGCGAGGAGGTGGATCTTGGTGTTCCAGCCACCGCGGGACTTGCCGATAGCCTGCGGACCGTTTTTTTTCGAGCACCAGTGCCGTCCGGGTGCACCTTCACGCTGGTGCTGTCCAGGCAGACGGACTCGATCTTGATCTGCACGACCTGCGCACGCTGCAACTGCTCAAACGCCTTGTCGAGCACGCCGGACTTGGCCCAGCGGCTCATGCGCGTGTAGATCGTGTGCCAATTGCCAAACCGCTTGGGCAGACCGCGCCACTTGCAGCCGTGCTCGGCCACGTAAAGGATTGCGTTAAGCACTTGCAGATTCGACAGGCTGACGTTGCCTCGCTGGCGGGGCAAGCAGTGTTCGATCTGGGCAAACTGCGCTGCGGTGATCTCCATGGCCGCAGTGTCAAGACAATGCGGCTTCGGCGCAATTAGTGTTAACAGGCCCTAGCTCGCCCAGTACGCCCTTCAGAGTCCGGGACGCCTCCAGCGGCATACCTGACTCATGCGCCAGTCTTCCCGTCGCTGCGACAAACTCGTGGCACTCAGATTCGAGCATCTCGCCCTGACCAACGATGTGCAGCGCTCCGACCCGACTGTTCACGAGCCGGCTCGCCACTGGCGACCTTGCGACCGCTGACATTGCCGCGTGACGGGCATCGGATGTGCCCGATATGCGCACGTCGACCCCCACCTCTCGCCAACTGCGACGGAGCACAAGAATCTCCGCGAGCGGCCCCAGTGCAAGCTCCGAACAGAGAACGTCAACTGAAGGCTGTCCTCCGGCCTCCAGGTTCGTGCTTAGCCGCTCGACCGCGTCGAATCCTTCAAGCAAGCGAGTGGAGCTCTCCATCGTCCATAGTCTTCCGGAGCTGCTCCATTCGCGCAATCCACGCGGGTGGGTCTGTCCAGACTCGCTGCGGCTAGGGTTCGCACCGAGTTGAACCCAACCTCCGAAGCCTCACCTCCCGTCGACAAGACTCTCGGAGACTGCTATGTCGCAGACCGTGTACGAGACCCTTCCGCGTCTTGCTGGCACCTGCCGCATCCGACTCACCCACTCAGCAATCAGCCTGCACGACACTGGGCCGGCAGCGCACGACGACTTGTGGACACTGACCGTCGACGAGCGGGGGGGCCCGAGGATTCACAACACGGTCACCAACCACTTCTGGGACCTTGCGCCAGGCGATGTCGTCGACATCACGCTCGACACCTCGGCGCCTCTCGGAGGCATGCCTCACTACCGACTGACGCTGGCGCGGCCGCTCTGGCTCAAGGGCATGCGGGCCGGCTGGGGCCATCCCGGCCAGTACCGCCACGTGCCGCACCGTCCGAGGACTTCGCGGCTCGCGACCATTCGACGTCGGGTTGCCGAGCGCCAGCTACACCAACGCTAGCCGCTCCACACGGTCTCACTCGTCGAGCCAGACCTCCACGCGACTGCCAATGCGAAGTTGAGCTGCAGGTCGGTGGGTCGGTTCGCAGCGACAGTCATGCTGCACGACGAACTTGCGGCAGGGTTCCAGGCTCGGCCCGGCGGCCGCATCGTCATGCGTGCGCGGCAGCGCCGAGTTGCTCTCCTCAAGAAGTCAGTGACGGCGCAGACGCTGCAAATCTGTGCGGCGCTGGCATCCGAAGCACACAACCAATACCCCGACGCGTCGTTCAGCCAAACATGGCTCGTCGTTCGGGACCGAGTGAGGGCACTGATGAACGACGCTGTGGTTGGTGCCGCAAGAGCTGCCGACCTCGACAACCTCTAGGAGTTGTCGGGGGCTCCCTCCTCGACTTGCGCAACATACTGTTGTTTTGTACAGTCCTCAGCCTGCCCCCGGTGAACACACATGCAACCCCTCGCACGGCAGCACTACCGCACAAGTCGCCAGGCGCCGGCATGGCTTCGTCGTCTCTGGAGCTAGCTCTGACCAGACCAAGCAGAACTCCTGCAGCACACGCCGCGTGTGCCGGAACTGCATCCCCTCATGAACGCCCCTCTGCTTCCCGAAGTCCTGCTCCGCGCGGCGCCCGGCCCGCAGGGCGACATACCGCTCGCCGCTGACGGCGTGCAACGCTACGTGTGGGAAAGCCGCTGGGGTGCGATGCTCATCGAAGTTGTCGCCGACCGAGTCTTCGTCAACGGCCAGCCAGTCGAGCCTCACCCGAAGGCCTGAGCGCCTCGCGAGACCACTCGCAGCGCTTTGAGCAATTCGAGTTCACAAGGACACTCACGTCATGGGCCATGACATCAACCAGGTCTTCGTGGCCGACTCGTTCCAGGCTCTGTACGGGGACAGCCGTGGCCACCCGACGCTCGCGCGAGAACAGCTGCAGGCGCGACAAGAGCTCTGCGAGGACCTCGCCCAGTCCGTATCCGAGGCTTGCTTCGGCCTGCGCTTCAATTCCGGCACCACCGCAGGCGATGCTCTGGCCCAGGTCCACACCGGCCTACTGATGCCCCCATCGTCGCTCCCCGCACCGGAAGCGCGATGGGTGGCGATACGTACGGCAGAGCTACTGCAATGGGAAGTCCCCGAGTTCCTGCTTACGGACCCGTGCCCGGAGGCCTGTGGGTGACCGGACCTACCTGAAGACCACCTTCCAAGAGAAGGAGAAGGTCAAAGCACTTGGCGCACGGTGGGACCCTGAAGCCGGCCAGTGGTATGTGCCCACGGGATTGGACCTCGTGCCCTTTCAGGCCTGGCTGCCCGCTGGAAGCCGAGGCCAGCAGCTGGACCTTGCCTCAACCGACACCCAATCCACCTCCCGAGAACTCGACACCAAGGTCAAAGGAGTCCCGCTCTCTCGACTGCTCGGCGGCGTAGCTACGGCGGTCGCGAAAGCGTTCTCCGAGGGAGTCTGGACCACAGCCGAGGTCGTTCGAGCGTCGTCAAGTAAAGGGCACTACTACCTCGAACTGAGCGAACGTAATGATGCGGGTGAACTGCTCGCGCAAGCCCGGGCGGTCATCTGGGCCCGCCATGCACAGACCCTGCTCGCAGAGTTCAAGCGTGCAACCGGCGCGGAGCTTGACGCTGGCATCAAGGTGCTCATCAGAGCCCGACCTGTCTTCAAAGCCAACTTTGGCTTCAGCCTTGAAGTTGATGGCATAGACCCCTCGTACACGCTCGGGGACCTCGAAGCGAAGAAGCGCGACATCCGCGAACGACTCAAACGCGAACGCCTCTTCGACCGGAACCGCACACTGCCAGCGCCGTGGGACTACACAGCCGTCCTCGTTGTCGCACCGGAGCGAGCTGCCGGCCTGGGTGACTTCGCAGCCGACGCCAAGCATCTAGAGACCTACGGCGTCTGCCAGTTCAGTTACGTCTACAGCCGGTTCCAAGGCGACGGCGCGGCCGCGGAGATTGCCAAAGCCATGACCATGGGCCTGCGCAGCTGGTCGGGCGCATCGCTCCCGGACGCCATCGTCATCATCCGCGGCGGCGGGTCAGTCAACGACTTGGCGTGGCTCAACGACTACGACCTCGCGCGCTGCGTCTGCGAGTGTCCTGTACCGGTCTTGACAGGCATTGGACACGAGCGAGACGACACCTCCATCGACGAAGTCGCTCACCGGCGCTACGACACCCCGAGCAAAGTCATCGCGGGGCTCAAGGAAGTGGTGCAAGCGCGAGTCCGCGAGGCAAAGGCGTTCAACGAATCCATTCTTGGCCGTGCGCGAAAGGCAGTGAGCCAAACCGCCGCGTTGGCCCTACGTGCAAGCCAGCTGGTTCAGACCCAGGCTCGGGCGAACATTGTCACCGCCCGCGCCACAACTGAGTCCAGCTTCAGCACGCTACGGCTGGACGCCACCGAGTCGCTGCACAACGCGCGCGGCACGACACGCCAGTCATTCGACCGCATCGTCTCCGGCGCTCGAGCACAGGTCACTTCTGCACGCCAAGCGGTTCCCTCGACCCTGGCGCAGCTGCAGACACAGGCTGTCGCCAACCTGCGGCAGGCACGACAGCAGGTCGAGACAACTGCTCCGTACGTCTTGGAGCGAGCGGCCGGACTTACTCGTCAGGCGAGAAGCAACGCTGAGTCCACGATTGCCGACACCTTCGACCGAGCAACTCGTACCGTCTCAAAGGCGGCCGAGCGCTCCGAGGCACTCTTCCGCGAAGTCACCGGACAAGGTCCGCAGAAGACGCTTCGGAGAGGCTTCGCAATCGTTCGCTCCGAGAAAGGCCAAGCCCTAACAACCGTCGCGGACGTTCAGGACGGAACGCGCATCGAGGTCAATTTGCGCGATGGCGTCGTCAGTGCCATTGCCAATGCAGTGAAGCCTGCCTCAACGGACGAGGCATGACCCAACCAACACGAAGAGAGAACGCAGGAGCACAGAGCATGGAAGCGACGACATTCAGAGAGGCCTACGACGTCCTTCAGAGACACGCACAGACCCTAAGACGGCAAGACGAGCCCAACATCGACGACTTGCTCGACATCGTCAACGAGTCCGTTGCCGCCTACAAGGTGTGCAAGCAGCGAATCGATGCTGTGGAGAAGGCGCTCGAAGAAGCGCTTGTCAGCGCGGGTCTGGAAGGAGCGGCAAAGCCAGCCAAGGCAGTGCCTGCCGCAGCTGAGCCTGCTGCTGACGAGAGGCCGGCCGCCGCGCCGCCCAAGACTGGCTTCGACGACATGGACGACGACGTGCCCTTCTAGCCCGACTGTCGCACGACCACAGTCCAGGACTGTGACCCCGCGCCGGTCGCGGAGAATGCTCGCAACCGAGTCGCCTTGAGGTGGCTCTGCCAGCGGATTGAAGCCACACAGGGAGCACGAGGATTTGGGTGAGAGCGACGACGGATGGCGCGAAGCGCTGCGCAAGCGTCTTGAGGCCGGTCAAACCATTTCAGGGCTGGCTCGACCACTGTGGCCAGAGCCTCCGATAGACGCGCGAGGTCTGCCCGCAGTCGACATACCGTTCAATGGTTCTCGCCCTCGCGGCTTGATGGGAACCTACGTCGGCCAGCGCCTCGATGTCATCGCGGAAGCTGGTCCAGAGAGGCTCGACTATGTCGGCCGTGAAGCGCTTGCCCGCGTGCATGCGTGGCCCGTTCTCCCTTTGGAAGGAACCAGCTTCCGAGTCGAAAGAAGTCAGGACATCGCCGCGAGCATCCGCCGCGTCATCGGCAGCGCACTGCCTGGCATCGACTGGTGGATACCGGAGTACTGGGACGGACCGTTCGAGAAATACGGCTTTCTGCACAGCGCCATAGCAGCACCTCCGAACGACGCTACCGGCGAAGCCATGGCCCTCGAACTGTTCGGTGAGTCCGACGGAGCCATGGCACCGGGCTCAGACGAGTGGTGCGCTGCCATGGACGAGTGGGCAAGGAGAGGAAGGGTCGAAGCCGACCGACCGCTGGGCGTTCGCCTGCCATCGACCGTTCGCATCACCGTGGCCACATACGCCAACATCCTGTACCCGGGCATCGGCGTGCCCTTCTACGGGTAGCGCGTTCGACCGCCGGTTGGTCTAGCCGTCCGGCGCGCTCAGCGCCCTCATGACGGATTCGGGGACGGAGGCTCAGCGGGCGCAGAGAGAATGGCGGCAAGTACAGAGGCACCCCTGGTGCCCTGGACGGCATGCTTCGACAGTGGCCGCTCCGGAGGGATGTACTCATCCACGCGTACCAGTGCCTTGAGACCCGAGATTTCCATCCGACCAAGCTCATGGGCTTCGAGGTACTTGAGGCTCAGCTCAAGAATCTGAGTGAGAACGCGGCAGGTCTGTGTTTCGGTGTCGCCTTCGGGAGTCTCACTCTCGTAGCCACGCTGATAGCGCTGGTGAACACGCAGGGCCATAGACTTCAACGCGTTTGGGTTGTGCATCAGAGCGCAGATGGCCAGCGCCCGAGCGAACGGTTCCCGAGGCTCATCCCACCCAAGAAGCCGGGACTCAGCATCCGCAAGCGTCGCCTCCGCGTCAAGCAATTCAGCGGTGGTGACCATCTCCCACCAGTGAGCGTGTCCACTCGACGCGGACGGCCCTTGTAAGGTGCCATTGGACATCTACTTCCCTCTCAAGGATGCAGGTTGTGCAGCTTGGCCCGCACCAGCAGTTGCGTAGCCAAGCCGTCCACGGTCTTTAGCTTTAAGTTCAAGCCTGCATTGAGGAACCGATAGCCGCTCTTGCCATAGTGATGCAGGTGCCAAAGTAGGCTGGGGTGGCAGTAGGTTGCGTGATGCCATGCGTTTCCAGGTACCTGTGGAAGCTCTCGGATTTCCGGCCGGATGGTTGGATTGGTCAAAATGAACCACAGCCACTGCTGATGAAGCTCCTTGCTGTTTCGCGGCGGGACTTTGTCGTTCAACCTCAGCCCGTTTCCTGCCGCCTCGCCGGCCATCCAATGCAGCGCCTCGTCCGCATACCCAGACTCATTCGCCCAGTGCCCGCCACCGATGTCCGCGTGGTCTCCTGGAAACCAAACCTGCCGAAGGTTTGGGTGCCGCGCGAGGTCTGACCACAGCATGAGGTCAAAGTCTGGGCGCAACTCATGCAGCGCCATTGCATGCCGCGCGATGAAGACATTCGGCGGCACGTCCACCTGGTGATACTCGGTGTACTTGGCCGTGAACTTGCCGAGCCTCCTCGGAAGGCCCAACGCTCCGACCGTATCCCAGACGCCAAGGAAGTGAATCGGCAGCGCGCTGTCCTCCTCCTGCGACTCAATGGTCCGCATGTCAAGGCGCTGCATGTGTGCCTTGAGCCAAGACTGGTGCTCGTCTCGGGCCAGTTCGTACAGACGGTATGCCTCAGGCAAGTCGTCTAGCCGGTTAGCCAGCAAGACTCCGACTAGAGCGACGAATCCAGCAAGCGAGCGTGCAGCGAAAGCGCCGCGGCTGAAGCCAAAGATGTAGATGCGGTCGCCCCTGACATAGTTCTCGCAGAGGAACTGATAGGCAACCTTGATGCGCTCGGCCGTACCCCTCCCGCTCACGCCACCCGTCAGCGCGTTTGCCTTCTGCCGAAACCAGTCTGCAACACGGCCCGCCGACGTCTGCCGATGGACAACTCTTGAGTTGACCGTTGCCTTGACGTGCCTCATGTCCTCGCCGACGCCCGGGAGGTAGCAGCAGACCTGCTGCGGGCCCGCCCCATCGTTCGGGACAAGGCTCCACTCGTACAGTTTGAGAACATTCGTGTCCTCAAGCGGCATCGGAGCATTCCAGGTACCGTCGATGCACAGCACGATGTTCTTCGTTGCCATAGGTGCCTCCTCGGTCTCCGGGATTCTGCTCCGTCAGGTTCCGAAAGTGGGATTTCTGCGTACAGCACATCCCGGTCGCCGCACCTACCTGTGAGCGCCCCGACGCCTCCCTGAGTCAGCTCCGGCAGAGCCCACATGAGTCTTGCGGGTCTGCTTGCACCTCGGGTAGTTCGAACACCCCATGAACGCGCCGTACGGTCCTCGACGCAGCACAAGAAACCCGGTCCCGCACGCCGGGCAGGCTTCGGCGCCACTCTCCTCGCCGTCGATACTCCGGACCTTCATCCCGAAGTCGCGAACCAACTCGGAGACAAATGCGGACTCCTTGCGGGCGACGGTCACCAGCGTGGCCGTCTGGCGCGCCCGCGTCAGTGCCACGTAGAACAGACGGCGCTCCTCTGCGAACTCATGGTCGTCACCACCCGGCATCGCCAGCTGCAGCACAGGGTCGTCAACGACGCGGCTCGGGAAGCCAAGCGTCTCCGATGTCACCCGCGGGATGATGACGTGGTCCGCCTCGCGCCCCTTCGATGAGTGCACGGTGGAGAACTCAACATCTATGCGACTCGAGTCGTACAGCCGTGGCAGGTAAGACTCGTCGCGGCGATAGCGGCCGAGCACGAAGACTGACAGCTTCAGGCCCTGGTTGGAGTGCTCGTTCGCGAGCGAAGCAATCACCGCCTCGACGGCCGACCTCGTTTCCGTCTCCTCAAGCACGCTCACGATGCGGACAGGCTCGGAGACGTTGGGCTTCGGGGACCTCACCGACTTGCGCAGCTGCTTTGGGTTCTTCTGAATGAAGCCACTGCTGATGTCGCAAAGCGACTGTGGGCATCTGAAAGTCGTCTCGAGCTTCAGAGTGACAGTCTTCCCGAAGCGCTTCTCGAAGTCCGTCATGACCGACAGGTCTGCACCGGCAAACCTGTTGATGCTCTGCCAGTCATCCCCGACGGCGAAGAGGTGACGCCCTGGTGCGCTGACCAAGCCGGAGACAAGACGGGCACGGGCTTGGCTCGCATCCTGGAACTCATCGACCATCACCAACTCGTAGGGACTGACCCAGCGGCCCTGCTCAACACAGTCGGCAGCCGTGTTGAGCATGTCCTCGAAGTCGATGACCTCCTCGACCCGGAGCGTCGCTTCCCAGCGCTCCCACAGTTTCTCGAAGATGTTCAGGAACATCTCGTGCCGGAACCGAAACTGTCCGGCCACGCCCTCCTCAAGACGCTTGCGCAGGTCCGCCGTAGTCAACCTGTTGCTCTTGGCGTGCGTGAGGAACGCGCGGATGGTTCTCGCCAGTCGCGGGCTCTCGATTGGCTGTCGGCCCGGCACCTCGCGGTCGGGGTTCGGGTCCAACTCAATGCCCAGCTTCGCAAGCTCTTCCTCGAGGTAGGCGAACGCACGACCTGACCAAAGCTGGGCCATGGTCGTCTCAAGGAGGAGCGTGCCGTTCTCTGCATGGACGCGCTTCTTCCATGCCATCCCTTCCTTGTAGCCCGCAAACTCGGCCGGCGGCTCGCCACTCGCATCAAGTGCCCAGTGCTCGAGGTACGCGTCGGCGTCCGGCAAGTAGAAGTCTGGCCGGTACTGCCGGTGCTCCGCGGTCGCGGTGTCGACCTCGTACCTGCCCTCGTAGACGTAGCGAACCCCGTTGTAGAAGAGCCAGTTCGCGATGACCAGCTCGCCCCGGCTCTTCACAACCTCGTTGTTCAGCGTCCAGAAGCCGTCTCGCCCTGCCGCCTTGTCCCATGCCTCCGGGTTGGCCGACTCCTTGCCGAACTTGGGGAGGTCCTGCCCGAACACCAGGCGGAACAAGTCCCACTGCACTCGGAAGACCGGGTCGACGTTCTTGATGTCATCGACCATCTGCAGAAGTGCTTCTTGGTCACGCCCAGTCTCGACCCACGGCGCCAGCGAGGGGCGCTTCCCAGTGGCCTTGCCAATGACATCGAGCCCGAATGCGTGGAAGGTCTTCGACACCACCTGCTCTGCGGGTAGTCCCAAAGGCCCCAGGCGCTCGTTGACGCGGTCTCGCAGCTCGGCAGCCGCATCATTGTTGAAAGCCAGGAGCAGCACTCGGTCGGGCGCGAAGTACCCCTTCTTGAGCGCATAGCCAGCCTTGGCAACCATCGTGGACGTCTTGCCTGACCCTGCAGAGGCCACCAGGAGGACCCGGCTGTCGAAGTTGATGACAGCTTCGGCCTGCTCCCTCGTCAGCGGCGACTTCTCGACCGTGTCGAAGAAGTGCCGCGAACCCACGATTTCCTCCGCCACGTGGCGTTGGTTCATCTCATCAGCGACCGTCGAGAACGACCTCCTCCACATCGCGACCGCGTCTTGAGACTCCTTGGGTTCCGCCCCCAGCAGCTGTGCAATCTCGGGCTCGGCCAGGAGCTCCTCCAGTCCAGCGGGCTTCGTTGCGGAGGCCTGGACCTTGAACTCGTGGCTCAGCCAGCCCCGCGTTCGCAGTCGCTCCGCGCAGGCGGTACGAGTTGCTGAGACCCAGGCAACAACAGGCTCCAGAGCCGGTCCGAACTGTTTGCCGAGTTCGACAAGGTACAAGCGCCGACGAACGGCGGCGAGGGCCGCATCAAGCGCGTCTTTGAGCTGTTTGGCGCGGCGATTCGGTATCCCACCGAGACGCAGGACCTGCCCGCTCGCACCATGCACGTCCACGGTGGCCCAGAAGGCTCCGGTGCGGACGGCCAACGTGTCGAGTAGCAAGACGCTCCCCGAGCGAACACGGCCATCCGCCTCAAGGGCGAACTGCTCGCCATCAAGGCTCAGGGTCCACGGCTTGCTCGACGTGAAGAGCCTGCCCAGTGCTGTGGGACCCCACGTTTGTCGCAAGCGCACCTCCATGCGCCGCTGCGGCGGCGTTTGATGCTGTTAGCCCTGCTTCAGCGCCTCGAGGCGCTTCGCCACCTCGCGCTTGCCAACACCGCGCAGGGCCGCAATCGCCGCCAGACTCTTGGCTCTGGGCTTCGTCTTGCCGGCTTCCCAGGAGTACACAGACTGCCCCGTGGCGCCTACCAGCGCGCCAAAGTCTTCGGCGCTCAAGCCGAGGCGCTTCCGATTGCTCGCCATGCCGCTAGCTCGGAAGCGGAAGTCACTTGACTCCGTGTCCGGAACTGCGGGTTTGGCACGCGCCTTCTCGGCCACGCCCAGCACGGTCTTCAGGACCTTCTCCACCTCTGCGGTCCTGCGCTTGAGCGCTGCAATCTCGGCCCGCTGGGAGGCGACCGTCCGTTTGAGAGCTTCGGTCTCCGCGCGCAGCTCCTTACGAGCCAAGCGTGCGACTTCCGCCTTTAGTACTGTCGCGAGATTGGGCATGGTGGACATTTTGCACCCTGCTCCTGCCGGACCAAGCAGGCACCAATGTTCGCAACAGACGGGGGTTGCTTCTCCGAAGGTTGCCAGCCCCCTCACTTGCGTGGCAAATCCACATCCTGACACCTGGGTCGGGATTTCACTGGCAGTAGGGCACTGCGCTGGTTGTATGGTGAACCTCTATACATCGCCGCTCGACCATGACTGCAGAAAAGACCATCTCCGTAAGCTTCAGGGTCTCGCCTCGATTCAAGGCGCTCCTGGAAGCCGCTGCGACGCATGAGAACCGCAGTCGCACGAACATGCTGGAAACGCTGCTGTTCGCCCACTGCGAGAAGAAGGGCATCAAGGAGTCTTCGACTAAGGGAACCAAGGCGCAGGGGGGAAAGCATGTCTGAAGGCCTAGCGCCAGGCGCACCGCTCGTGCTCGACCTGCTGAACTACATCGAGCAGGTCGAAAAGCTCAAGACCAAGCCTACCTTCTCGGTCCCAGGCGAGTTCTTCGTCGCGTATCAGCACGAACTCACGGGGCTGCCAGGGCTGCAATACAACCTGCAGGTCGAAGGCGACGACGTCTGGCTGCGCCTGCCCAGGCTGCAGGAGATTGCGCCCCCGGAACCGGACGACCAGCTGCGGCCCTGGGTCACACTCTCCAAGAGTCCCGACAAGACGCCCGAGCTCAAGGCTGAAGTCATCAGCCTCGAAGGTCGACGTGAGGTCGGCAGGGAGCGCATCGATGCTCACCCTGAGATTCGCGAGCTGTTCGCCTGGTACGTTGAGTACATGTGGGAGCCCTGGGCGCTGGCAGAGCGGCCCCGCCGAAAGACCATCGCACGCTACAACCAGCTGTTCTCACTGCAGCAGGCCATCTCGTCGGAAGGCGCTGAGACGCCGCTCGAGCTGGCGTGGGGCATCGGCTACGCCGTCTGGAAGAAGGACGGGTTTGGCATGCCGGTGAAGTACCCGCTGCTGGTCCAGGTCTGTGAGGTCACGCTCAACGAGAAGACCTTGGACCTCGAGGTGCGCCCTCGCGATGTCGAGCCGAAGCTCGATGCCGACTGCTACGCGGAGATGGAGCTACCTGGAGTCAAGCAGCTTGAAGCTTACTGGCGCAGCGCACTCGCTTCTGGCGCGAATCGAGTCAACCCCTTTGAACCTTCGACCTATGAAGGCACGCTGAGGGCAGCGGTGGGCCACCTGGACCCATCCGGCAAGTACGACGCGCGCACGGACGATTCGACGCCTGCACCCCCCAGCGACAAGCTCCTCATCACCAACACCTGGGTGGTCTTCGGGCGCAAGCGGTCCGGCGACATCTTCTTGGAGGACATCCGGCGCCTGAAGAAGAAGGTCGAGGAAGCGCAGGCCCTGCCGAGCGTCATTCGCGCGTTCGTGGAGCGGGGCGACGCTGAAGTGCGCGTCCGTCCTGAGCAGCCGTTCCGCGGCCTGTCGACAAGCGATGGTGGCGCAGGCGCCATGGAGCTGTACTTCCCTATGGCCTACAACGATGAGCAGGTGTCCATCGTTCAGAAGCTGCACGCCAACGATGGTGTGGTGGTTCAAGGGCCGCCGGGGACCGGCAAGACCCACACGATTGCCAACGTCATTTCGCACTACCTCGCGCAGGGGAAACGCGTCCTGGTGACCGCCAAGGGCGAGTCCGCCCTCGCTGTGCTGCAGGAGAAGCTTCCCGAGCGCATTCGGCCGCTCAGCGTCGCGCTGCTGTCGGACGAGCGCGATGGCATGAAGCAGTTCGAACACTCCATCCAGACCATCGCATCGAGCGTCGCGTCCATCAACCCGACGCGTGCTGCGGCCAACATTGCTGCGGCCGAAGAGAGGCTGAACCAGCTGCACGCGAAGATTTCTCACGTCGACCGCACTGTGGCCGCCTATGCAGGCAAGCACATGAGCAACTACTCCTTCCAAGGGAAGGACGTGTCGCCCGAGGAGATGGCGAAGCTGGTGCTGGAGCAGGCCGACGAGCATCAGTGGTTCGATGACGAGCCACCAGATACGCCCGCCAGCGGGCTGCCGTTCAACGACGAGGACATCAACGCGCTGCGTCGCTCCCGAATGCGCGTGGGTGACGACATCGTCTACGTTGGCTGCTCCCTTCCCGCGCCAGACAGCTTCCCCGCATGGGCGGACCTGCTTGGCCTGCACCGCGACTTGGTTCGCGCGAAGTCCATCGACAGCAGCGTCACGCAAGGCAGCGTGCTGGCGCTGGTCGACGCAAGGCTTGAGACATTCGAGAAGGCCCAGGCGCTGGCTACGTTCCTCGACGAACGCTTGGCACTCAAGGCAAAGCTGGCAGGGGCGCGACAGCCGTGGCTGGATACGCTGGGCAAACGCATAGCGGACATGCAGTCTGCTGACCCTGTGCTGAAGGGGCTGCTTGACGTTTGCGCGGCGGTGCGCCGACTCGAAGCCCAGCGGCGCGAGCTGGTTGCCAAGGCAGTGGACGTGCCGGCGGACGCCGAGCGCAACGAGGACTTCGTTGAGGCCCTCGAACGCCTCGTTGCAGGCAAGAGCGCCTTCATGATGCCGTTCGGCAAGGGCGATGCGCGCAAGCTGGTGGCCGCGGTCCAGGTGACCGGTAGCGCGCCGGAATCAGTGGAGGACTGGAAGGCGGTCAAGGAGTTGCTCGTCTGGCGGGCCGAGGCTCGCAAAGCTCTCGCCAAGTGGTCGTCACTGAGCGCGGAGTTCGGGCTTGAAGCCGCTGGCGGCCACCTAGACATTGACTTCAAGAAGGTTGCGCACTGGCAAGGGGGCGTCGAAGACGTTCGACGGCTGACGTTCGACTTCGATGCGAAGCTGCATCCGCGTCTGGCTGAAGTGTTCGGCAAAGCGGTTGCGGACCGGATGTGGGACGGCGGCGAGACATTCGTGGCGACCGCAGCCGCCAGCCTGCAAGCTCACGTCGACAAGGGCCGCCTTGCCTACGCCATGAAGCGCGTGCAGGAACTCCTGCGCAAACTCGATGGGCACTCCGGCGGTATCGTCAATGAGATGCGGCCGTTCCTCGCGGAGTCGCTTGGACGGGCATCCGCCGATGAGTCTGTCTTGCAGACGACTTGGGGTGCGCTGCAGGCTGAACTCTATCGGCTGACCGCGTTGCGACCGGACCTCGAGGAGATTGCCCGCCTTGGCGCGGCAATCCAGAACGCCGGCGCAGTCAACTGGGGCGCCAGGGTGCGGACCCAACCTGCCTCTGCCGACCACGACCCCTTCACGCCCATCAGGTGGAACGAGGCGTGGAACTGGCGCAAGGCGGTGATGTTCCTCGACCGCATCGACGGACACCACAAGATGCGGGAGCTATTCGAAGAGCGCAAGACGCTGACGACTGCGCTCGCGCGCACGTACCAGGAGCTGGTCGCAGAGAAGACCTGGCTGGGCGTCTTCAACAACTCTCCAGACGTCGTTCGGCAGGCACTGCAGCGATACCTCAACGCGGTTCAAGCCATGGGGGCCGGAACCGGCGTGCGAGCGGTTCGCCACCGGAAGACCGCCCGCGAAGCGATGGTGGGGGCGTACAAGGCGGTGCCCTGCTGGGTGCTGCCGCAATGGCGTGTCTCGGAAACGATTCCTCCGGAGGTCGGCCTCTTCGACCTGGTCATCATCGACGAGGCGTCCCAGTCGGACATCTGGGCCCTGCCTGCGCTGCTTCGCGGCAAGAAGGTGCTTGTCGTCGGCGACCACAAGCAGGTTTCTCCTTCCGCTGTGGGCACTGCAGAAGAGAAAATCAAAGAGCTCGTCAACCGCTTCCTGGCCAACCAGCCGCACGGCTCAGAGATGACGCCGGACAAGTCGGTGTACGACCTTGCGCGTGTGGTGTTCGCTGGCAATTCCGTGATGCTCAAGGAGCACTTCCGGTGTGTGCCAGCCATCATCGAGTTCTCGAACCGCGAGTTCTACGAGGGCGACATCCGTCCGCTTCGACTCCCGAAGGCCAATGAGCGGCTTGACCCACCTCTCGTTGACGTATTTGTCAAGGGCGGCTTCCGCAAGGGCGACGTCAATGACCCAGAGGCCAAGGCGGTCGTCGACGAGATTGAACACATCATCGCGGACCCGCAGTTCGAAGGTCGCAGCATCGGAGTGGTAACGCTCCTGGGCACAGCCCAGGCGGCGCTCATCCACGAGATGGTCAGTGCGCGCATCTCGCCTGTCGATGTCGTTGCTCGCAAGATTTCCATCGGACCAGCGCCTGTGTTTCAGGGGCGCGAGCGGGACATCATGCTGATTTCGATGGTCGTCGGCCCAGGAGACCGCGCCGCAGCGACACGAGCGGACATGCTTCAGCGGTTCAACGTGGCGCTATCGCGTGCCCGAGACCGCATGTATCTCTTCCGCTCAGTTGCCGAGACAGAGTTTCGCGAAGACTCGCTCAATGGAAAGGTCATCAGCCACTTCAAGCAACCGTTCCGTCAGAACGTGCGTCTGGTCGATGCACTGCGCGAGCGCTGCGAGTCGGGCTTCGAGGTCGAGATGTTCGACGAGCTCGTCAAACGCGGCTTCCGCGTTGAGCCACAGGTCCCTTGCGGCGGATACCGCATCGACTTCGTCGTCGAGGGCAAGGAAGGCCGCCGGCTGGCCATCGAGTGTGACGGTGACCGCTTCCATGGCCCCGGCCAGTGGCAGGACGATATGGCCCGACAGCGAGTGCTCGAACGCGCCGGCTGGACGTTCTGGCGGTGCTTTGCTTCGAGCTTCGTACGGCGCCGTCAGGCAGTGGTCGATGACCTGATGCAGACCCTTGCGCGGCTCGGCATCGAGCCACTTGGTTCCGAGACTGTCGACAGCACGGTGTGGGTCCACTACAAGGAGGTCGACCCGTACGGTGTGCAAGCAGAGACGGAGGCGGTCTGACCATGGCGCGCCCGCTCATGCAACATGGCGTCGGACAGCTTGAAGAGTTGTTCGCAACGTCGAAAGCGGACCAGAGAGTGCTGAAGCAGCTCGAGCACGAGCTGCAGTACCGGCAGGTGCCGAGGGCAGTGGCGCTCCTGGCCGAGGTACAGGCAGCCATTCACGTTTCAGCTCCGGCTCCCGCGCCTCCGCCAGCCGCAGCCCCTCCACCACAGCCAAGCCTGTGGGATGCCCCTCCACCGCAGACGACTCGGTCTCCTGCCCCTGCGATACCGCCCGCTGCAACACCCGTTGCCGCTCGGCCAGAGGTCGCGCCAGTTCCTGCAAGGCCTCCAACTCCGCGGGCACCTGCGATGCCGCTGGACGATGCGTACAAGCTCCTCAAGGCGACGCCCGGCGCCACGTGGGAGTCAATCGAGCAGACGCGACGCCTACTCGTTCAGGCCAGCCACCCCGAGAAGTTGCGAAACCAGCCTGAAAGCAAGCGTGCTCAAGCGCTGGCGGAGGCCGGCCGAGTCAACGCCGCGTATGCAGCGTTGTCAGTGGCGCGGTGTGCAGGGCGGTAGGGGCGAGAGCATGAGGATTGCAGCTCGCCTCCGGTGTCGACAAGCACGGCCGAGCGCTCCGTCTCCAGGCTGGCAGCTGACCCTCGTCTGACGTCCAGAAAGTGTGCTCGCAGTGTCTGGGCGTTTCCTGCGGCGACGGCAACGAGCAGCCAGACGAGGAAGCATGTCCGAGGCATTGGGTGCGTTGTCGGTCCCTCCTGAAGTCAACTGCGACTTCGGCGAACTGCGCACGCAGCGGCAGCAGAGCGCTCAATACCCAATGATGGGGAGCTTTGGGAGCTAGCAGCATCGCGCTCCTTAGGCATGGGGGCGAGAGCTAGCCTCACGCAGTGACAGCAGGTCCGCCACCGCCCTCTCCCATTGGAGGTAGAGGGGACTCAGCGGCCGTAGGTGGTCACCCAGAAGCGGGTCCGCACACTGGTCGCAGCATCCCTATGGAGCGGCGGATGAACAGCACGAGTCCGGCCCCATTCAAGCGCGAACACTCGAAGCCGCCTCGCCAACCTTCCGGCGCGGTCGCAGGAAGCCCACGCCCAATCGCAGTTCAGCTGCGTCGAAAGTCGCTAAGAATGCTGGCCTCGGTCTCCAGTCTGCCCCGATAGGTGCCGCTGCCGGCCGTCGGGCGGAGCGTCGGCTCGTTTGCAGCCGACCCTCAGTCGGCGAAAGCCGCCTTTGCGTAGTCCGGCATATTGATGCTCGCACGCATCGCCTTCTTGAACTCGAGGTCGTCGACGGCTGCCATCGGTTCGAGCTTCATCGACTTGGCAGGCAGCTTGTTCGCCTTCAGAAGCAAGCTCGTCAAGCCCTCGGGGTGCATCTCGTCTTCGAGTCGAGGACCCTCTACGTCGAGCGGCACGCCCATCAACGCGAGCTTGGTCTGACCCGCCTCAAACTCCGGAAGACGCGACAGGCCACTTCGAAGCGTCGCAAGGGCTTCCGAGAGCTTCATGCCACCCATGCCAACATCGCCGGGCTCCGCCAAGTCCAGAACATACGACTTCCCGCCGATGGAAACGTTCTCGCTGGACAGAGGGTCGCCAACGACAAAGCCGTCTGCCGCGCCAAGCCTGACACGCCCACCAATGACGACTGCTCGGATGGAGCTTTCCTTGGCTTCGACCAGACGCGCGTAGTGGTCTCCGTCCTTACCGGAGAGCACCAACAGGTCCGCCCACTTGCCTGTCTCGATACTTCCCAGATGAGCGTCCCAGCCAATCATGGAGGCGGGAACGCAGGTAACCGCCGCCACCAGGTCGGCATCGCTCAGTGGGCCCCCAAGGTGGCGGCTGACCGCCCGAGCTACCTTGAGTTCGCCCAGCAGGTTCTTGCAACCACTCGGCGACCAGTCAGCGCCAACTGCAATGCGGATGCCCCGCCTCTTCAGTTCTTCAATCTTGCAGGTTTCGCCGTAGAGCAGCAGATTGCTCGTTGGCGACCAGACCACACCGCTCACCGCTGCGAGCGAATCGAAGCCATCCGACGGAATGCCGACACAGTGAATGCAAACAAGCTTGCTGTTCAGCGCACCAGGGACCTTCTGCAGGTCGCGGAACACCCGCTCACCGTACTCGCCAACTCCCTCACTCAGGTGGTAGATGTACGGTCGTCCGTCTTTGGTCCACTTCACCATGTCCTCAATGTCCTTCGGACTCAGGTCAGGCGTCTTTGACTTCACCGCCGGTAGCTCCGACGCCAGCGGGCCCTCGATGTTGCGAAGTAGCCCCTCGTACAGGGAGCTGCTGGTCAAGGGCATGCCGTGTCCGGTAGTTACCCCGCCAAAGAGCCCTCGGCACTCCGCGAACCGAACAATCGCGCGGGCATACACCGCGTCCTTGTGCCCATTGAGCAGCTTGAATGGCGCGGTCACCGCTGGGTAGTACTCATCGATGTTCTGCCACTCGAGGCGATTGCCGAAGCGGCGGTCCACTTGCCACAGCGGAATCATGTTGTATGGCAAGTGGTTGTGCAGGTCGAACAAGCCGGGGTAGATGGTCCCCTCGGTCTCCACGACAGGTGCGCCGACAAAGGCTGGGGGGAGCGCGTCCCCCGGCTTCAGGACAGCCGCAATGTTCTGGCCGTCCAGACAGAGTCTTCCCGAAGGGATGACGGCTCGGCCCGAGTTCATCGTGACGATGTCACCTACTAAGACCACACGCTCGCGGTCCAAGTCCAGTTGGGCAGGAACCAGTGCCCGTTGAGCTGAAGCGAACCGAATCAAGACTGACCTCCCTTTAGCCAACCGCCTTAGCGCGAAAGTGCAGACTTACCCGTTGCAGCATCTGAGAACGGCGTTGCTCTCTAGTTTGCATTCCATCCGTGAATCCGCGTGAGCAGCACCCGTTTCCAGTGCGACTCGCGCTCCAGCACTTCGCTGCTGCTGGCGTGGGTGTCGGCAATCTCGAGGACGGAGAAGCGGTAGTGCTTCGCCCGCCCGATGCCCTCGGTGCCGACCAGCCTCTTCAACTCGACGTTGTTCCCGTGGCCGTCCACGTATTGGCACCACCGTCCCCAGATGCCTCCTTCGCCAGTCGCGCTGCCGACGTAGAGCTTGCCGGTTAGCGTGTCCGAGATGAGGTACACACCGGCGACGCTGCCGAGCGCGGTGCGCCAGGAAGTCGTGCCGCTGCGGACGAGATAGTCGAGGTCTTCGAACGAGATGTCGACAGTCTTGAAGCCCGGAAACTCGTCGAGCTTCACCGGCTCCGCGGTAACCGCGTAGACGGTCATGCGAGGCGCGCAACTCTCTCCCCGCAAGTACGAAGCTCGAGTTCGAGCAAACATGACGAACAGGCGCCCCGCGAACTCAGCGTAGGCCGGGAGTGCCGCCAAGTTGTACTGGTAGGTGCCGTTCGTGTGCTGCTGCTTCCCCTTGGACGCGTACACGCCGACGAACAGCCAACGCGTCACCTCGGGAAGGCTGATGAGGGACACAACCAGCGGCCGTTCGAAGTTAGCCTGGTTCTGCCAGGACTGCCATTCGTCGAACTCGCCCCTGTAGTAGACGTCCAGCGGGTTCTCCCTCCCGTTCCAGCTGGCTAGGTGAACCTTGGCCGTCTCCGGCGTGATGGTCGGGTCCTGTGCCCTGAGAAGGTCGAAGAGCAGCATGCTCAGCGCGGCGTGTAGTAGATGGCGTCCAAGAGCGCAGCGCGCCCCAGCCAGATTTCGGCGTCGGTCGCCTTGGTGGGCTGCGGATGCCGCCACCACGCATCCCCATGCATCGGCTCGACGATGCGCTGCCAGTAGTTCTCAAGGTCCGTGGTGCTGTGGCTGACGCCGAAGTTCTCGCAGAGGTCCTTCCTGTTCGCCGAGTCGACGCACACGAACACGTCAGGGCGCTTCATGGCCAGCAGCCTGGTCGCAGGCGGCAGACCACCCACGCGTCCGCCCTGGTCAAAGGCTGCAAGGAAGGTCTTGCGGTAGTGGTCGTAGTCGCCTTGCGTGACCACGCCGAGCAGCGGGATGCAGTCCAACGCGTCGGACAAGCCTGCGGGGTCGTCGATGACGAGGTTGGCGAACGTCCCGCTCGCGCCCATGCTCCCGAAGAGGCCGTAGTCCACGCCAGGCTGCTGGGACTTCTTGCGTCCGAGCGTGCCCGCCACCAGCTTACGGTCGGCCTCGGCCCACTTTGCGTAAGGCGTCCCGGTCGCGAACAGCCTCCGTGCGTCCTTCAGCACCTGAAGGCGCTCCTTGAATAGATGCGCGGAGGGGTGCGCTGAGCTACGCACCTGGACGAGGTAGTCGGCCCAGTTCATGTCGTGAGGTGCGCGTTTGGTGTTCAGCTTCGCAGGCTGCCGTACATCAGCGAACTTGGTCAACTCCTCACGCGCAGCCGTCTTCGCCTCGAATTGGTGGCGATAGCGATAGAGGAACGCCGGCGTGATGGCTTCGGCCTCATTCCACGCATCGGCGACGAAGCTGCACAAATCCGTCAATGCCGCATCGCCGTCGCTGCCGTCCAGCAGGACGCTTGCTTCAACGTTCCGGCTCATCGCGGCCTGCGTGAGGTTCGGGCTTCCGACCACGCCACGGATGCGATGTCCGTTGCGGAACAGGTAGACCTTGGGGTGGAACAGGTCGCCGGTGGGTGGCACTACCGCCGCGGACTCTAGGGTTGCAGCTCGCTCGAGAACATTCGGGTGCGTCTGGAAAAGGTGGGTTCCGATGACGAAGTGCTCGAACTTCTCACCGTGCTTCATCGCCTTCTCGAAGGCGGCGTTCTCGGTAGCCCAGGCTACGGCCCACTGCATCGACTCGCAGCTCTCGACCAGCCCTACGAGGGTGGACTGCGTCTGCTCGCCCGACAGGAACCTTACGTCCATCCTTGCTCCTCCCTGTTTTGAGCCATCGTACCCTTCGAGAGCTGGTGGCTCCCGCTCAAACTTGGGCTCCGTCACCTCGGGGAAGAGTAGGTCAACTAGGGCGTCGTGCTCGCGGTCATGCGCACGAGCGTCAACTCGTCATGCGGGCTGCCCGCAAGTTCCAGGGCCCGCAGGTGGCACGCCACCAAGTGCAGATGAGCGAGGCGCCACATCGACCTAACTACCTTGGCCTGACGGCGCGCGGTTGTCTTCGAGGTGACGGCACGGTGGCTTAGGCGCTGGTGCGCGCGCCGCGGTGACCAGCGCGTAGGTCAGCATCCGGTAGCCCTTGACCTTGGCGTTCGTGCAGATGGTGTCATCGGGGATGTGCGGCAGCGAATCCAGCAACCGCTGGGCGTACTCGCGCAGGATGCGGTCGGCCACCGCCGGGCCGTCTATGAAGCTCCAGGGCGGGTCTACCTTGCGAGGTTTGGAGGTCTTCATGGCCGGTCACCGACCTCAAGCACCAGGTGCTCGACAAGTCGCTCCGCGAGCAACACCATCTCGGCATCGTCGGACGTCATCTCCCCGCCGGTGAGTTCCCGCATCTCGAGGGCCACCATGTGCTTGTGCAGCACGTCCCACGCGGTGTGCAGCTGCCTAGCGCGCCGGTCCAGGTGCTGGATGAGCGCCGTATCGAAGTTGGCCGACACGCCAATCTGGTGCTCGCGCGCAGCCTCGACCCTCAAGCGAGTCATCGTGCGGTAGGCATCGACGAGCGCATTGGTACGTCGGCTGTGTAGAGGCAACTCTGGGAGCTGCTCCAGCAGCCACGCTGCGTACTCGCGCCTGATGCGAGCCTCGGTCCTCTTCGGGTTTCCAAAGCTCCAAGGTCGAAGTGGACGCATGTCATCGCTCCCCGGGAGGTTCGCCACCGGCCGAGGAGGCGGCTGTAAATTGCTCCACCAGGGCGGAGGTGGCATCGCTGAGTTCGGTCGCGTTCCACAGCCTCAGCCAGCGGCGCCAGACGTACTCCGCGTCACCGCTCAGGCCCGGTCCGCCTTGGAGGCGGTAGACGCGGCCACTGCTGGTCACGACGCTTCGGCGCTGCGCATCGACGCTCTTGAGCGGCGACGTCACGCGGCCGCTACCTTCCCATTCGGCGTATCCGGCCACGTGAATGGTCGGGGCGTCGAGCCCCGGAACCTGGACTTCGAAGGCTGCCCAGGAGGTGAGCGTGACGCTCGGTTGGTCTGCGGCGGTGGGTGGAAGCCAAGCAGGCATGGCGGCTCCTTGCGCCCGTTCGGGCTGCAATCTGGTCGGACAAAGCTCCGCCAGACGCGCGCTCGGCGCGGCATGGCGGGGATAAGAGATGAGCGCGGCCTAGCCGCGCGGGCGGGAGGTGCTCAGTGGGTCACCTCCGCATGCGTCGGAAGGAACCCACGACGACGCCCAGGACCTCGAGCGACTCGCCGGGCTTGATGACCTCGTACGCAGGGTTCTCCGGCTTGAGCACGTACTAGCCGCCTTCGAGTGCCAGGGACTTCACGGTGGCGCTTCCATCAACCCAGGCGACCACGATGTCGCCTGGCTTGGTGGGCGTGTTGTGCTCGACCACGACGATATCGCCGTCCAGCAGGCCAACACCGGTCATCGAGTCCCCCGCGAACCGCGCAGAAGCCGGTGCGCTCCGGGTGCGTGATGAGGCAGTCCTCGACGTTCATGAACTCGAAGCCGTCGTACTGGCCGACCTCTGGCGGTACACCCGCGCGCACCGAGCCCAGCAGGCGGTAGGAGAGGAACTCTTTCGTGGGCGCGATGCGGCCGTCGTTGCGCTCGGGGTACCCGGCTTCTCTCAGGCGACCGACGACAGCAAGCACGCCGGCCGCGGACTTCAAGCCGATGGCCTCGGCAAGCTTGGACATCGCGGGGAGCGCCTTGTGGCGCTTCCAGTGCACGCGCAGGGCGCTCAAGTAGCGGAGGTCGAGGGCTGCTGCGTCCATGTGGGCCGTCTTGCGGGTGTTCGATGGTGAAACTGTACGTATGTACAGCAACGTACGCAAGTGACTATCGGAGAACGAGTTTTTTCATGGCACAGGGCGCAGCTTTCTGGGCACAAGGCTGGGCGGAAGCACTCCCGCAGGCCGCACTACACACCGTTATTGCGCTTCTGTGTAATGCCCGAGCTCTGCGGTTAGTGGGCCTGGGCTTGGGAGAACGGCTTCTTCCGATGCTTGCTCGCAACGCCCTCGGAGCGAGGGGCGCACGACCGGTCGGTGGCAAGGAACCCGTCGTATTCCCGTGTGAAGCGCTGAAGGAGGCGCTGGGGCGAACGCCGGGCGTGCCAATTTTTCGGGAACAAGTGATGCAAGTGGCCATCCTCGCCGCTGGCTTCACGCCTGGCGAAGCCGACCAATTGCGTCGCTCGATGCCTGCCTGGAAGCGTAAGGGCGGGCTCGGCAAGTACTACGACAAGATGGTCGACGGCATGACCTCGCGGGGCTACGAGGAGAGTTTCTCTGAGGCCACCTTCGAACAAATCAAGGGGTTCAGTGAGTACGGCTTCCCGGAGTCGCGCTGCATCGTTCGCGCTCCTGGTGTGCGCATCGTGCTGGATGAAGTGCCACCACCCGGGCGAGTTCTTGGCCGCGATATTGAAATCGCAGGCGTTGGGCTTCTTCTCGCTATCGCAACTGGTTCAAGACGCGCGCCCCTACGGCGTGGAAGTGCTGCGACCCGACGTGATGTTCAGCGACTACGAGTGCACGTTGGACGGAGTGGACGCGCCACCCGCGGTCAGATTGGGGCTGCGGCTCATCGACGGCATGAGGGAGTCGTCTATGCAGCGCGTGGTGGTCGCTCGGAGGGAGGCCCCTTCGGCTCCGCTGAGGACCTGGCGCGTCGCGCCGAGCTGGAGCAACACGAGATGCGGTTGCTGGCCGGAGCCAATGCGCTGATGAGCCTGTCAGGGCATCACCGCCAAAAGGTGTGGGATGCCTCGGCAATCAAACGGCCCCCCGAAGCTGCTGCAGGACGCGCCAGTTGATGAGGCCTCCCTCGAGCTAGTGCCGGCGCTTGAGGGCGAAGAGGTGGTCCACGACTACGCGGCCATCGGGTTGACGCTGCGCAGCCATCCGCTTGCGCTGTTGAGACGGCACTTGGACAAGCGCCGCTTGCTGACTGCAGAGCAGCTGCTCAATTCAGGTTGGCTACGGAGTCGAGGGACTGTCACTAGACTTTCAAATAGCCAAGCAACCCCTTGACGGCGGCGCAGCCAACGTCCGTTCCGAACTGTCGCTCAAGCTCCCGACACCCTTGCGAGGGCTGCCCCTTGTGCTTTACGCTGCCGAGCCGGCATGGCTCGGCAACGCGCGACTTAGCGCCGAGATGATGGGGTACAGAACCTGGGTCTGCGCTGTGTCGAGCGACTCGGGGGTCTGCTCGACGTTGTCGACCGACCGTGCGACAGCGTTTGCCACTTGCCTTGCAGTTTCAGGTGGGAGCGCCGAGCACACGGCAGCAAGCGCCTTTACCAGCACATCGACCTGCGACTGCAGTTGCAGCTTGGTCCGGTGATTCATCGGGTGCCTCCTGAGTTGAGGCCGCAATGGTTTCGCAGGTGCTTCTCCGGCGCCATCGCCGCTTTCGGTTCGCCGATTGGGCGGCCCCCATCGGGGGGAGGTTTGGGGGGTGCGCGCTCAGATGGGTTGGTGGTGCCGCCGAGGTACCGTAATACCGTAACGTAATGGCCAGGTAGACGCCGAAAGTGCCGTGAAACATTGCGGCGCAAGCTCCTCGGACACCGCCAAGTCTGTCCGACTTTGGCGCCCAACTCGTTGATTCACAAGCCGCCGACACGCGCGACCGTCGAGCGCGGCTTCAACTCTCAATGTTTCACGGAACGATGCGTCCGTGATATGGCGACCCGCGCCGGGAGGCGCGGCTAGTCGAGCTCGCTTCCCTTCGGCACCCCCGGCGGGATGACCGCCCCGATGTCCACCGTGCTCCTTCCTAGAGCTTGCATGCATTGGACGAAGAAGGTCATCTGGAAGGTGCCTCTGTAGAGCTTGTTCTTGAGCGAGGCCTCGGTCTCGACGACGCCGAGCGCGGCCAACCGCCGTGCAAGTTGGGCAAGCGTGACCTGCTCGCGCGCCAGTTCAGTCTTGAGCAGCCGCGATGCCGCGTCTGCCCAATCAACGGCCACGGTGGCCCCGCGCAACAGGAATCTGCGACAGATTGCGCAAAGTCTCGCCTGGCGAGACTTTAGTTCCTTCCAGCGCGACTTCAATCGGCTGCAAACGGCTTAAAACCATCAGACCTGGTCACTCGCTACACACGGACGGGCTGAGAGTTCGCTCGGCCCTTCGGCACCACGCCGAACCGCAGGAATCATTCTAGAGAGTCACATCTTGGACATTCGAAACCCCCAGACGGGTGCTGCCTCGCAGCCCGCCGCTTCCCTGGTGTTCACCACCATCACTTGCCTCTCTTCGGGGGCAATCCTCGCGAGCTCAGTCTCCACGACCACCCATGAGGGCCTTAGGGACGCGCTAGCCCTGGTTACCGTACTCGGCTCTCACAGTCCAGGTTCTCTCTTCGAGGTCGACCAGGCCACGCTGCCAGTTGGCGACTTTCAGGCTGGGGCCAGCCGCATGTGTGCGGCCAATGCGCGCCGTCGCGCCGGGTACTCGGCCAGTGAGGTTCAGCAATGAGCCGCCGCATCAAGGCCAGGCGAACTAACCATCGTCTGTCGGAAGGTAAGCGCAAGGTCTCCGTGAGGCTGGCGCCTGCACACCCTCTCGACATCCTGCAGCAGTATCCGCTTCAACGAGAGGTTTCCCTCGATTGTGCGCAGCAGCTTGGGGTGCTGCACCCTTGCTGTCCGGGCACCCATGCGTCAACGCCGAGGACGCTCGCATTCCTCGCCTTCAAGGCCAAAGTTGAACTGCGCTACCCCGGATTGGTGGAGCACTGCGCGGCCATCTTGACTCCGATTAGCGGTAAACGCGCTGACGAGGTACCGGGATGAGCCGGGGTATCAAGAAGTGGACCGAGGCAGCTATTGCGAAGCTGCTGGACGAAGGTCGCGGCAAGGGACGAGGGCGCACGTACATGCCGTGGGTTTACATCACCGACCTCTACTCCGAGGGCCGGACTCACGAGCCCTATAGCCACAAGACAGGCCGAACCCATCAGCTGCTTTCAGACGGTGAACGCGATGCGTTCGTGATGCTGGAGTGGGCTCACGACGTTGTCGACATCTGGGAGCAGTACCCGCTCCCGCGAGAACTCTCGCTCGACTTCGCAGGGCAGATTGGTGTGCGGCACCCGTACTACCCGGGCACACACGTGCCGACCGTGATGACGCTCGATTTCGTTGCCGTCAAGGCCGCGAACGGAAAGGAGGTCGAGGAGGCATTCAGCGTCAAGGTTCAGGAGGACCTGAACGACCCTAAGGTGGTCGAGCGGCTCGAACTCGAGCGCGCAATGTGCCAGGCGCTGGGGATGCCCTACCGGCTTCTCATCAAGGAGCGAATGCCTCACGTCAAGTTGCGGAACCTTCACTGGATTCGCGACGCTCAGCTCGACCCGGATGCTATTGAGCCCTTCCCGGGGTTCTATGAGGACCACAAGGCACGCATGGTCCAGGACATTGCGGCCCGGCGGTTCGACGGTCCGCTCGTGGACTACTGCGCCGAGTACGACCGGCGCTACAGCGTTGAGTCGGGAACCGCGATGCGCGTCGCTCGCATGCTGCTCAGCAAGCGCGCGCTAACGATGGACCTGAACAACCCGACCCCGCAGATGGCGCACATGGACTGCTTCAAGCTGTCCGCCCTGCCCGGTCGCCTGCGCGCGATTGGGGGCGCTTGATGAGCACCGAAACCGACAAGGTCTACTTTCGCAATGAAGTCCTGCGTCGTGACGACGGGACCTTGCATCGCCTTCTGCGGCTCAACCTCCAAATCGTTGACGAAGGCGGTGGCGAGCAGTCGCTGACCGGCTCAGCGTGGCTCATCCTGCTGGGAGCTCCGCTCGCCTTGCCATACGAGGTGAGCTATGAGGACCTCCAAGCGCAGTTCAGCAAGCTGCCAAAGAAGGAGGAGGCACCGGCTCCGGCCAAGTCCGAACTCTTCACCACAGTGATGACTGCGCTACCGCGGCCGCCGTCCAAGGCAAGCCTGGCTGTGAGCGACCGCGCGCACCAACGCATCGAGCCCCTGGTCGACCATCCCGACATCTTTGACCCAAGCAAACGGCACGCGCTGCTCGTTGAGCGCTCGAAGGCTGCCAACGGAGGTACGCCGAAGACGCTGCTCAAGGACCTTCGCTACTGGTGGCAAGGTGGGCAGACTCAGGACGCGCTCCTCGGTAAGTACAGCAACTGTGGGCGGCCCGACGTCGTCGGCACGGCAGGTCGCGGTCGAACGAAAGGGAGGAAGCGCAAGAGCGACGACGTGAATGCCGGGTCTGCTTCGCCAAACGACGACACAGACAAGGAGACGGAGAAGGAGAAGGCATCAAAGGGTACCCCTGCGTATCAGCTGACGCAGGCAGACCTGGACCACATGAAGGAGGTCATCGAAAAGTACTTCCTCCAGAAGAAGGTCCGACTAACCCTGACCAAGACGCTCGAGAAGCTTCACGAGCTCCACTACACGTACACCGATGGCAACGGGGCTGAGCACCTCCGCCCGAAGGATGAATGTCCGAGCTATCGCCAGCTCTCTTACTACCTACACCAGAACTACCCGACGGAAACCATCCTGTCGAGCCGAAAGGGTGCAAAGCGTTTTGCTCAGGAGGACCGTTCCACCGAGGGCTCAATCCAGTTTGAGTGTCACGGCGCGAGCCACATCTACGAGTTCGATGCGACGATTCTTGACGTACCGCTGGTTTCCTCAAAGTCTCGCATGGACATCGTTGGAAAGCCTACGCTGTACCTCATCATCGACAGGCACAGTCGGCTGATTGTTGGCTGGTACCTCGGGTTCGAGAACGCAAACTACTCGTCCGCCATGGAGGCGATTCTCAGCCTTGGCGCGAACAAGGAAGCGCTATGCCGGTCGCTCGAGATTCCATACGACCCAGCAGATTGGCCCGCTGATGGAATCCTGCCAGAGATTTTTCTGGCAGACCAAGGCGCCAACACAAGCAAGAAGGCAAGGCGCATCGCCCGTTCGCTGCGCGCAACGCTGTCGAATGTGCCTGGGTTGCGCCCGGACTGGAAGCCGCTGGTGGAGTGCGGCTTCGCCATGCTGCACCAGGTCATCGCCCCGGATACGCCGGCCTACACACCGGACGCCGAGACAAAGCAGCGTCGCGCGGTCAATCGGGATAAAGATGTCGCGCTGAACCTCTTGGAGATGCTCAAGGTCATCATCAGCGCAATCATCGCGCACAACCGCTCTCCGCAGGAAGGCTATCCGCTGTCCATTGAACAGGTAGCAGATGGTGTTCGCCCGATTCCTCGAGAGCTCTACGTCCACAGCATCAGGCGTCGCATGGGCCAGCTAGACAGGATGGACTTTGACAAAGTCCGGGCGGAGTTGATGCCGCGCGACAAGGCAACGGTCTCCGAGGACGGCATCTACTTCAAGAGGATGTACTACTCGTGCCCGGAGGCGAAGGAGCGCGGATGGCTGGTCGACGGTCGCAAGAAGCGCAAGCCCATTGAAATCGCATTCGACTACCGACTTGTCGATGAAATCATCGTCTACTCGCCCAATGGCAGTGGCGAGTCATTCGTCGCGAAGCTGGTGGGCGACAGCACGAAGTTCGAAGGCATGAGCCACGTTGAGGTCGAGCGACACTTTGTCCGCGTCAAAGATATCCTTGATGCCGGTGGCGAGGAGAAGCGTCAAGCGATGTTCGGGCATCGCCAGCGAACGGCGCCGACCATCGACAACGCAGTAAAGGAGACGAAGAAAGAGGTCAACGGTGCGTCTCGCTCCAGTCGCCGTGCCGACACGGCAGCTGCCCGCGCGGATGAGCTGCAGGGGGAGCACGCCAAGACCGCGGGCGTGCGTCCGCCAAAGGTCCGCAACGCTGAGCCCATCGCGCCGCCGCCACCAACCGACCCGGCGCGACCTCTGGCGTCCGCACCTACCTCCGCCGCCGTCATACCGATTGGCCGTGGTCCGCAGCTCGCAGTGGCCGCCCCAGCAGCAGATATCAAAGAGGTGCCCTTTGAGGACCTGCCTCTAGCCCAACGCATTGCCGCGCTCCGTCGCGGTGCTTCCAAGTGATTGAATCCCATGAAAGAACTCTTTCTCCCCGCTCACATCGAACTGGCCACATACAACACCTCCCAGCGTCAGCCCCGTTATCAAGGCAACAGGCTCATCGAGGCTCTCCCGGCGCCACTGAGTGACATCGAACTCTTCGAGGCGCTCGAGTTCTTGCCTGCGTTCGACGAGTCCTCTCGTGAATGGGACTCAGCTGACCGGATTCGGGAGCTGCTTAGTCTCACGAACATCATGGTGCCGATGACGTCCCACATACAACTTGGTCATTCGCTGGACTCGATGCTTCGCGAGGGGTACGTAGGTAGGCAGCCAATGTCCGTTGAGCACATAAATGTCTACGAAGAGATTCACAGGGACAAACAGGCCGCGAAAAGCGGGCAGCCCTTTCGGCAGACGCACAACACGCTTCCAC
The DNA here is from genome assembly GCF_049810355.1 of Rubrivivax soli. Taxonomy (GTDB): domain Bacteria; phylum Pseudomonadota; class Gammaproteobacteria; order Burkholderiales; family Burkholderiaceae_C; genus Rubrivivax. The sequence continues at coordinate 4,749,424 of NZ_CP187368.1, read as the reverse complement.
CGAAGCTCTCTCAGGCACTCGTCGGCGTCTCAGGCATGGGCAAGACGACGACGGTTCAGCGAACCTTGGCCCGCTATCCACGGGTCATCTATCACCCAGACCTAAACGTGTATCAGATTCCCTGGCTGCACTTCGAGATGCCGCGCGACGGCGGCGGGGTGAAGGCGCTGCTCCAGAGCATCATCGAAGCTATCGCCGACCTCATTCCTGACAACACGTACTACGAAGACTACGTGCTCAAGGCGCGACCCACGGAAGGGCAGCTGCAGTCCTCGGTCCGCATACTGTTGAACAAGCATCTCGTGGGACTGCTCATTCCTGATGAAGTCCAGAACGCCGCCAACAAGCGTAAGTCAGAACAGGTCGTGATGACGGAGCTCACGACGTTGGCCAACAAGTCCAGGGCGCCGGTGCTCTACATCGGCACTCCAAAGGCAAGGAAGGTCTTGGGTCTAGACATGCGTCAAGGCCGGCGGGCGTTGAATCTGGGCCTTGGTGACTGGACCCCGCTCCCTCGGTACTCGCTTAGCCGCGACGAAACGGGGGCGCTGGTCAAGAAGCCGGGCGAGTGGGTCGACTTCATGACGCAACTGTGGAAGTACAACTGGCTACGAAAGCAAGTGCCGATGTCCGACGGACTTCTGGACGTCATCTACGAGTGCACGCAGGGCATCATCGATTTGGGCATCAAGCTCTTCATCGTCGCCCAGGCCCGCGCAATGGTAGACAAGACTGAGATGCTCTCTGAGCAACTCTTCCTTGCGGTCTATGCGGAGCAGTTCCAGGTGATTCACCCAATGATTGATGCCTGCATCCGCGGCGACCGAGAGGCGCTGGACCAGTATGGGGACCTCGAGCTGCCAAGTACCGAAGACTTGATTCAGTCCAGCGCCCGTCAGGAACGACTCTCCAAGGTTCGAGCAGCGTCGAATCAACCAGGAACCGAGGAGTTCCGGGCTCGCCTCACGGCAGCAGCCGAGACACTGGGCATCAGCCCCGAAGATGCCTCCGCTCTCGCGCAGCAGGTGTCCGAGGAAGGTACTGCGAAGAGCCTGCTTGATGGCGTGGCACAGTTGGCTAACAACGCTCGCCCGCCTAAGGCTGTCTCCAGTGGCTCGAAGGGCAAGCGCGGGTCGAAGGCGGATGCCGACGCCCTCCCGTCCTATCCCGGCCTGGAGGCGCGGCCAGATGACTTCCGGAATGCCATTGTGCTCGCTGCAGTCAAGAAGACGTCAATCGTCGAGCAGTTGCTGCAGCTGAACATGGTTCCGGAGTTGGAGGACGTCATCTGTCTGGGCTGAGCTTGCCGAAGCCGTACCCTGGTGAGCTAATTGGGAGTGTCCTGGCCCGGGCGGTCGTTCACAACGGCTTGCCTCCAAAGCGCTTGCTTCTTCGAGTGCTGGGCGTCGAGCGAACCAACCACTCGATGTTTCTGCCCACGGGGTTGCACGTACTGGCGGACAGAACGAGAGTCGCCGCGCGGGAGCTGCTCTGCAAGCACTCGGTCTTTCCGTATGCGGTCGCCTTTTTGAGTCCGGCTCAGGTTGGTGAGCTGGAGGCGAAGACGCTTGCCGTGTCGCCCGAGAACCAACCTGGCTTCGGCTCACTTGTGCGGTCTGCGACCAGGAACCTGTCGGGGCTTCGGTTCTGCCCGGAATGCGCTCGAGAGGACGTGCGTCGATTTGGCGAGAGCTACTGGCATCGCGAGCATTGCCTCCCGGCAGTTCACGTATGCCTGCGGCATCAAATCGGTCTGTGCGTCGCGCGCTTCACAGCCCGGACACTTTCGCAGCTATTGCTGCTACCGCTTCCACACCGTCAAGCGGAGGTTCCGGAAGGCAGTTCCTGCCCTAGCGACTTGCGCTTGCCGTTGGCTGAGGCGGTCCGTCGGGTTTGCGCTCAAGATTGGACCCACAGACCGGATTGGACTGGGATGTACCGAGCGGCTGCGCGCGAGCGCGGCTTCACGTTGAGTGGGAGGTTCCTGGCCGGGGCACGTCTCTCGTTCGAGCTGCAGGAGCGATTCGGCAGAGAGTATCTGGCCGAGCTTGGATGCAGCTTTGGGCAGGCTTGGTCAAACTGGCCCGCGATGATGACGCGCGAAGGCACCCGGACTACGTACTCGCCAGTGAAGCACGTGTTGCTGAACGCGTTCTTCCAGCTGCCTGCAGAGCGTCGCGGCGCCTTCGTGTACAGGACCCCGGGTAAGAGGCTCACCGACGTGACCGAGCTGGACCCACGGCTTGCGCGGATGGTGAAGAAGGAGGCAGTGAGGCTCCTGAAGACTGGGCGCACCGGTACGGTTGAGAGCGTCCTGCGCGCAACGGGGCACTGGGAGCTGTTCCGCCACAATCGGGACCAGTTTCCTCAGACGAACGCGGAGGTTCTGGCCTTCAGGAAGACGGATGCCTCCGAGCGCAAGTCCGGAGGCCGAGCTGTTCATGCAGGCAGACTGCGAGCAATCGCAGAGGGTCGGCAGAAGCCCTTCAGGACTTGGAGCCAGCGCCCAAAGCGCGAGAGGTCCGGGTCGGAAGAATGAAGCTGTTTTAGGCTAAAGCCGCAGCTAGACCAGCTACCTACTCTCTCCAGGACATCTGGAGAGCATCTTGGAGTTGGTGACAGGTATCGATTGGTCAGAAGGCCCGGCCAAAGCCCGCGTAGTCAGTGCATCTTGCGTAGAGACCACCGTCGAGCCGGCTGACCTTGCATCGAGGGGGCTCCCCAAACTCAGTACAACGTCAACCTATGCTCGCCGTGTCACTACTGACCTCGCGCAGTGGAAGTCAGTCCCGCTGGCGGAGTACGCCGGCGCCTTTGGCTTCAATGCCTGTGGCAAAGATGCGGGACATGCTGCCTGGGAGTTTAGGGACGGACGGACGCGTTTCGTTGTTCCCGCGCTCGCCCTGCTTCGCGCCTTGGTTCGACCGGAGAGGTTCTTAATGCCCCGGCTCTTCAAGGCGCAGTCTCTTGAAGACGTCTGCATCTTCATAGGCGGACCTGGCATTCCAATCAAGCCGCTTGGTACGCTCGGCGAAGGTCGACGACAGCTTGGTAACGAACTCCTGACTTTGCGGTCTTGGTTCTTCTGCTTCCCCTCGGCTCGTCAGTCGTGGGCTAGCGTTTATCAGCACTCAAAGTCTGGCGCGCTGGACATGACGCTACCTCGTGCTACGGTCGCATTCAATGTTCGGAGTCTGCGCAGGGTGCGTGACTGTTACGTCACGTCGCTGACCGCAATCGATGTTGTAGCGAACGAAGAGCCTTTCGACTTCGCATCGACCCACCCACAAGTGATGCAGGTCTCTGCGCTGGCAGTAGCAGCAACGGCAACCCATGCGCAGCGTCTTGCGCCAAAACCTAGCCTGCGCTCGTTCACGCCTGTGACGGAGGCCGAGTGGGCTGAACTCGCGCCCCTTCTGGAGTCGAGAGTGGGCGCAAAGGCAGATGATTCGCGAAGGGTGTTGAACGCCATCATGTGGAAGCACTCAGAAGGTGCTCGGTGGCAAGAGGTGTTCGCGGAGTTTGGCAACGAGGTTGCTCGAGCACCGACGTCGCTCTCGCGTTGGAAGAGGGACGGGCGCTGGGACGCGGCGCTTGGGCGTCTTGATGAGATTAGGTCTGCTTGTCAGTAGGGTAGGCTGAGGCACACCTCTACAGCAGAGCGACAAGTTTCTGACAAAGGTGCTTCGGCGAGACGAACTGGACCTTCTGCGGCAACTTGGAATGCGCGCGCAGCAGGGCGATGAGCAAGCAGGCGGTGTAAGACCAGCATGTCGCGCTTTCAGCAACGTCTGCCTCCAAGACTAGGCGCACAAACCGCTCGCGAGTCGGCGGATGAGTGTCCTTGACTGCATTGGCCATGTTCTGGGACTCGGCTTGAGCAATAGTCAGGGCGGCGGAGGCCAGGCCGATGACGCGCTTGCTGGCTACTCGGTCGGCGGCCTCTCCAGTCGAAGAGGAGTACGCGTCGACCTTCTCAAGGAGCATCGTTCGGCTGAAGTCGTCGCAAGCATGTTCCTCGTCAGCGGGAACTGTCGGAGCATCTCCCTCGGCCGCGAACTGCACGTGCCGGACTTCGTGCAGGAAGGTCGCTGCGGCGGCCAAACAGGCTATGTCAAAGCAGGCTTGGTCTTCAACACTTGCTAGTGCCTCACGGCTTGTGCCCGGCCGGGGAACCTCGGTAGGCCAGTCTAACGCATCAAGGTCGCTGACCAACTGAATCTGCTTCGCGAAGTAGAGCAGCGCATCAAGCTCTTCCTCGGCTGTACGCAGGCCCTCGTCTCCGCCCAACGTCTGCGTAGAAATCTCGCCGCTGAGGGCTTCCCCGAACAAGACGTGAGGGCCGTACGCGGCCAACGCCTTGAAACCCGCAAAGGTTACGACCCAGTCGTGGGCGAAGGTCTTGTGCATCCAGGAGACCTTGTTTCCACGCGCGCTGATGGCTAGGCCGGTGCCGTCCTGCTTTAAAGCAAATCGGGGCTCGAACTGCTCCCAGAACACTTCGAACTCCGATGCCCTTTCGGGGCACGCCCCAAGCAGTAGATTCGAGACCACGCTTAGAGGTACGTCAAATTGTTCTGCCATGTATTGCCTCGGGCGGTGAGCCAGGTTCATTGCGCTGGGGTCAGGACAGGAGTCTCAGAGCAGACTACCAAGCCCTTCGCACCACGAGTTAGCGCAACGTACAGGTGCCTAACATCCATCGCCGCTGGGTTTAGCACAACGACTACATCAGCCTCGAGCCCCTTGAGCAGCAATGTGCTGCCGACTGCCCGCTTGGCAGTTGGTCTGCCTAGGTGTCGATTTCGCTCACGCGCCCTCACCACGGCTTCGTAGAACGTGCACTCCCCGCTCGCGGCAGCTCGCATGGCCGCCTTGCAGACATGAAGGACCTCCGGACGGTAGACGCGCACGTCGGGTGCGTCTTCGAAGCCTTCAAGCGCTTCCAGGGCGGTCCTAAACGAGGGGGCCGCGAGAAATGCAAGGGCGGCAGACTCAGCAGCTGTCGCTTCTTTTCGGGCAGTACCCTTCGTCAGGGATTCCACACGGCGGTGCAATTCCGAAGCGCCGAGGTTGGCCATCAACTCTGCGGAGAAGTTGACTAACGCGACCAGCGAGCCGGCCTTTCGTGGGTCGAAGGACCTACCGAATGCAGTCAGGTCCCGAAGGTCCACGGCTTCGACCGTCGTCGCCCCAGGGGTCTGAGAGGCAATCTGCTGCTGCCCCTTTGGGCTGGTGCTGTCCCCGATGACAAGCACCGTCCCGTGGGGTCCGGGAGCCTTAGTCCGTGCAGCCTCCATGCGTTGCATGTGAGCCACCATGGGGTCCGCGGCAAGTTGAGTCCAGATAACCTCTGGCGGCGCGCCTCGAAGGTCAAGGGGCTCGCCTGCGAGCAAGGGAGCTCGCGCTTCGAGGAGCCATTGGCCCAGCTTCTCCGCACCTGCGTTTCGCCAGCGCCAGGGGGTTTCCAGAGCACCAAGTCGCGGGAACAGCCTGTGAACATCCGAGTCCCAGTTCACCGTAGGCTCGCGAAACCCAAAAATGGCTTGAAGGGGGTCCCCGAGGACGGAGGTCGGGAGGACATCTGCAGCCCAACCAATGATGTTGTGTTGGGGCACCGTGCAGTCTTGGTACTCGTCGACAACAAGGCGGCTGTAGGTCGCCCGCAAGGCATCACTCACGTCGCCTTGGCACAGCAGCCTCCAAGCCGCTTCTCGAATGGCAACATAGTCTGTGCCGGGGTTCTCCAGCCGAAGAATGCTCGGGTTGTGCCCGGCCCTGGCAGGGAACCTCGAAATCATTCGGATGGCCCAGCTATCGATTGTCGAGACCCGGTACGCACTCCTTGGCACCGCGGCTCGCGCAAGTCGAACTTCGAGGGCGCCCTTGCCGGCGTTGGTGTGCGTAAGGACAAGTACTGGCTTGACGTCCTTGTGAAGCTTTAGCGTGTCCGCGATGAGTTGGGTCTTGCCGCATCCAGCCGGCGCCGTCACAGTGCCGCGCTGGACTGAAAACAGGTCGAGTTCAGGCATGGGTATGTGCCCAGGTGAACAGACTCCGCACTGGGCCCACGAACCCTGGGTCGCACGCGTCAAGGTTGGGGCCGAGAATGTCGCGGGCGACACCTTCCATCTTGTCAATGGACTTGAACCAGCCGGCCTTTCGAATGCGGGAAGACTCACCCAAGAGCTTTCGCGCAGCCGCGGAGAAGCCAGCATCGTTTCCGTCCTGCAAGACGGCCGCGAGGTTCGCCTTGCCTGAGGACTTGGTCTTGATGTGCTGGTCCACCAAGCCGTCCTCGGTGAGCTCGATGGCTCGTCCAATCAGAGCGGATACGACCGCCGGAGGCACGCTCATGAAGAGCTCGTCCTCAAGCGCGCGGCCATCTCGCCAAGCAACCAAGTAGCCGCCGGCGTCCACGAACTTGGCCACGACTGCTGGGGTTGGCGTCTTGTCGTTGTCCTGCACGGCGGCAACGCGATACCCCAGCTTCTGGAACGCCTCTGCGCGATAGAAGCAACGGTCAGCGTCTCCGCCTCCGGTGTCAACGTACGACACGCCCGCCGCCTGCAGGGACGCATATCCCGATGCCGCCCAGTAGTCGTCCAAGCCGCGGATAAGACCGACCTCACTCGCGCCCTCACAGACAATGACCGTCCGCGCAAGGAACGCCTCGGGGAAGCAGCGGATGGTGCTCTGCACGTCGTCTCCGCTGCCCACCTGCAGGACGTTGTGGACTCCATCAGCGGGCCGAACAACATAGAATTGCGCTCCCGAGAGTTCGCGCAGAACGACAGGTGAGTGCGTCGTCATGAATACTTGAAGAGGCAGTGACTTGTCTTTGGAGCCAAGCGAACCCAGAAGTCTGGTCAGCCGGTGCGGCTCGAGCCCCAACTCGATTTCGTCGACCAACACGATGCTGGCAGCTTCAGCGGCAGCGCGGTGCAGGCCAGCAATCAACAGCCGAGATGAACCTGTGCCAAGACTCCGCAGCGGGATGCCACTCTCGCTGTGCAATGAGATTGCGCCGTCGCCGAAAGACACCGAGTGCGCATCCAGCAGTGCCGTTGCCGAGGCCCCGAGAGGAACCCCAAGGTCATGGGCCGTTTTCGTGACCGTCTTGAGCGTGCCAGCAAGCTGCGGCGCCGCCTTGGCGCCGAATCCGGCACGAGCCTCGCGTGCAGCACTTGCGAGTTCGGAGCCAACGTCTGCACGCTCGTCTGACAGTCGGTTCAACACTGAACCTCTTGTCCAGGAGAGATTGGAGCTCGGGTGGTTCCCTAAGCGCGCAGGGGCCAAGGCCATCCTGTCCTTCCAGCCGAGCCCGCGGCTTGGTTCGACTGCGGCCGTCCGGTCCGAGTAGAGAGCCCACAGGGGCTCGAGGTCGGCCTTGACGGTCAGCCTCAGGGTCAGGACGGTCTCCAGTCCCTTGCGTGGTTCGTCCTCAACGCTGCCGGTCGTGCTGTCAAAGCCCCGCAGGTACTCGCCGTACGCGTCGATGTTCTTCAGGGTGTCGGGCAACGCTCCCAACGTCAGCGCGACGCAGATGTCCTGCGTGACGTCCAGCCCGAAGAAGTCCGTATCGGCGACCGCGAGGTTGCGCCGAGCCCCTAGGCAGAGGTCGATGGCATCCAGGATGGTGGACTTTCCGCTGTCGCCCGGCCCGATGAGGCAATTGACTCCTGCAGTAGGACACCAGTCCAACGAGCGAATCGAGCGGAAGTTGCGGATTTCAACCTTGCGAATTCTTGCCATCGCGCCCCCTTATGCCGGATTCCCGGTCATGGCGATTGTCTACGCAGGCTCACATTCCCTATGCGCGCTCGCATTGACCGCCGGGAATCCAGCATACGACGGCCTGTGTGGCGTTCTGTAGGTGGCAAAAGGATGGTCGATGGGCAAACGTCTTTCAGACCCTAGAGCGACTTCGCGGGCCGGGTGCTTCGATTGCGGCCTTCGTATCAGACGACACCGTCAAGGATGTTGGGAGCATCCAAGGTAAGTCTGTGCAGGCTGCAAAGAAGCTCACTGCCGCTGCGAAGTCCCGCCCGAAGCAGTTCGGGAAGAACTTCGCGCTGGACGAATTCTCTCTGTACGCGTCGAGCAACCACTTCCATGGATTGCCGAAGAACAAGGAACTGCAGATGTCCCACCACATCTGCTTGATGCTCGACGTACTCGTCGGCGCCGTCTAGGTAGCAGCTTCGGCAAGCATAGCCGCGCTGTGCTGCATCGTCGCGCTTCCGGGCGCCTTGATGCTCCCAGACAGACCTTCAAGGACTCGCCACGCTCTGTTCGTTGGTAGGTCTAGGTCTGTGTTTTCTGCTCGTACCTGTTCAACTTTGGTCTCGAGACACGAAGTGAAGCCAAGCGAGCCATGTCGGCACCTTTGCGTCAGAGCTCAAAAGGCATCAAGACGGGCAAGGTCGCATGGACTTGGCCCAGCGGTCGGGCGTTTGCGCGACCTACTCCTGGATGATTATCTGAGTGGTTGAGCCGAAGGGCTGCCACTTCGGCACAAGCGACTCGACTTGGCCATCCTGACCCAGGCGGTGATGTGCTGCACCTGGCAGCATCGCCGGGTGCAACGGGTGCAAGGCGTTTGGGTTGTGATAGACATCCATCCCTTCCATCCACGTCTCGCTGTAGTCCGGCGCGTTGACATCGTGGACGAACGCTACCGGTACCTCTGAATTTGGGTCAGGATTCGCAGCCGTTCCCTGACGCAACATGCGAACGCGCTTCGAGCCAAATCCCGCGAGTACCCCCATGCGGTTGAACTTCGAGATGGTGGCACTCGCGTTTGCAATCACAGCACTGATGTTCTCGGTGCCCGGCAACGAGAAAAACCCGGACTGCACGGTCTTTTGACCCCAGACGTGCCGCTCGACCTTCTTGGGCGTGATGACGAGTTTGCCGTCCGCATCCTTTGCCCAGTCCCACACCACGCCGTAGAGGTAGACAGGCAACGCAGTCCTGCTCGTAACCATGGAGTTCGGCGCGTGGAAGTCCTGGATAGCGAAAGCCAGCGGCAGCCCCTTGACGTTCTCTTTCTCCCAGTACTTCTTGCCGAGCTTCGCGGTAAGCGGACCCGCGTATCTGATGGGCATGTACTGCCTCTGGAACGCTTCAATCTGCTCCGGCGTGTCTTGCGGAGGGGGGGAACAAGCTCGCCGGCGGGTGTTAGGCTGGGGTTGACCGTCGTGGCCTCGACACACAACGCACCAAAGGCGTTTCGAGCACAGAAGTCGGGCATCGCGAACTTCTTGTCGAAGACGTAGCCAGCTTCAACGAGTGCGGCGAACATGTACAGCTCCCACAGACGCGCGTCGAAGCCCGTAGTCTGGAACTGCTCAACGAAGTTTCCGTCGGCATCCTCGTACCAGCGCATCATCGGCTTCATCAGCTCGACTGCTGGCGAGTAGCCTTCGAGCGAACTGATAGTTGCGAAATCGCGGTTGAGCTTTTCCTTTGCTACGACGTGCGTGAAGAAGTCGATGGGCTTACCTCTCTCGTCGCCCTGCGCCCGCTCGTTGTCAAAGTCAGCAAACACCTTCTCAACTCGCGCAGGCGCTGCGGCCAACGCTTCGTCTACCGTCGGGAGGAACTTCGTCATCTCGACCCAGCGATACCGCTCCTTGAGGTCACGCGCCAGCAGCATCGCCGAGTAGTCGCCGTCGGTTACGTCACGGATAACGACAATCAGTATCGCCTCGTCGTGAGCTTGCAACCAGCGAACCTCTTCGGCTGCGATGAGCGCGTACGGTTGACGACAGTACGCGGCGAGCGCTTCGAAGCGAACTTGCTTGATGTCTTGCATTCCCAGCTCTTCTTGAGCACGTACCCCGGGCTGCGACGGCCAAGGCGGTGGCTCAAAGGTCAGTTCAAGCGGACGGCCAGTCGCGCGGTGTCCAGACCTTGTCACCGTTCGACAGGTGGAGGAGCGACAGGGTGTAGCCGTAGTTGTCGCACTGAAGCTTCATCTCACGCACGACCGCGTCTGGGTGAGCGTGTTCAAACCATGTCTTCAAGGGCAACCGCTCACCCAATCTGCATGACTCGGCCTCGGCGTTGGCCGCAAGAGACTCATCTGGCAGAGGCACAACGCGATTGCGCGTCTTGATGTACGCACCGTTCCTGAGCGCCTTGTCCGACGACACGCTCCAGTCGATGAAGCCGTCCCTGGACAACGCGAGAACCGCGCTTTCGTCGGTGGCGCGAATCCAGCGCAGAGCAGCCGAAGTCAACGACACACCGAACTTCTTGGATACGACAGACAGCACGTCTAGGTCTATCGCTTGACCTGCGACGGCGGCGCGGAACTGCTTGACCGGCATCAGCAGTGTCGACGCGAAGTTGTCCGCCTCCGCCTCCATCTGCTTGCGTTCAGCCTCGTAGCCGGCGACCTCCGCCTGCGAGCAGTGAAACTCGTCTTGCAGCTGTCTGTGAACAAGGAAGTGGCCGAGTTCGTGGGCCTGGGTGAAGCGAATTCGCCCGGGCGAGGTCAGCGACGCGTTGTAGAGCAACGCCCACTCGTCATCGTTCAGCTGAAAGAGGCCACCCTCGAACGACTCCAGGTCTGGCGCAGCGCGAACCTCAACAATCTTGGCCCCAAGGCGAAGTTCGCTTCCCACCGCCCTCGCGAGTTCTACGACGTCGACAGGGAAACGCCCCTCCTCCCCTAACGCCGCATCGAGCAGCCGAGTGAGGCGAATGGCAATCGCCGAGGGGGCGACGGGCGCGTCGTTCGACATTCGCTACGAGTTCTTGCGCTTCAGCACCTCGACGAAGGCCCGGAGCCTCTCCTTGTCTTCCTCGCCGAGCTTCGTGTAGTTGCGGAAGAACTGCCGGTCCTTCAGGTTCTCTTGCAGGTCTTCGATGCTGTCGTCCATGAAGAAGGCAACGTCGATGTCAAGCGCACCCGCAATTGCCTGAAGTTTGTCTAGTGATGGCCGGGGCGAGTCGCGGTTCTCGAGTTCCCACAGATAGCTCTTGCTGAGCCCCGCGTCCTTCGCCAGGGCGTCGAGGGACTTGCCCTTCTCGTTTCGTTTCGCTTTGAGCTTCTCGCGGAGTGTGGCCATTGTTTCGAGCTAACTGCCGTAGGCAAACATTAGATTGTACCTCCATACCGAACGATTTTGGTCGGCATTGAAGCAAGACCCTTCGCTGCGTCAGTTCGGTACACCGAACGTTTTTGGTACACTATGTCGTGTCACAACTCCTCGAAGGAAGTTTGATGAGCCAAGCCAGAACAGGTACCAGGTGGACCGACGTTGAACTCGCACGGTTGAAGACCCTCGCCGAGGGGAACACGCCAACGCGGGTCATAGCTCTCAAGCTACAGCGCACGGCCGCCGCTGTCCAGAGCAAGGCCTCCGACGAGGGGGTCTCGCTGAAGCCCGTAAACCAGTCGCCGTACACCCGGCGAAAACCGTAAGCGAGGTATCCAGAATGAATGACGCAGTTCTCGAGAGGAAGCCGCACGACGGCGACACCGACCATGACGACGACAAGCACGGCCCGAGGCTCACGTTCGAGCACGTAGCGTCCGTGCAAGAGGTCAAGTTCCGAGTGTCCTGGAACGACACGCTGCAAGTCGCATGGGACACGGCGTATGCCAAGTTGGGCGAGGACCGGCGTGCAGACGACCGGCTGCAGACCGACGACGGCGTGGACATGATGCCGTTCCTCGGCAAGACTATGCGGCAGCTATTCCAAGACCGGCATACGCGGAGCCGCAAGTTCCAAATCGTCGGCCCGACGGGCGGCGCGCGGTCGTGATTGCGCCAATGCCCGTGCAGGACATTCACGCTGGAAGGGAAGCCTTCCAGCGTGACCTGCAGTCAGTCCTTGCGGACAGCACGCTGACCGACAGGGGATGGTCGCAGCCTGATGACCTGACGCTGCTGGTTCCAATGCTGGCTGAGAACACGCAGCAGGGGCAGGTGGACCTGTACCTGCTGCGACTGTTCTTCGACCACTATCCGAAGGGGCCGCCGAGCGCGCAGTTCATCAACCCTCTGACGATGCAGTACAGGTTCCCAGACGATGTCCGCTGGGTTCCAAAGTGCGAGGGTCCTCAGGACATCCACTTCCACACGAACTACAGCGGTACCTACGGGCAGGTTGTCTGCTCGTCTACCACGCTCGAGTTCTACAAGGTCAACCACGACGTGAAGCCTGAGCACGTGTGGGACCCGTCGCGCATGAACTTCTTGGCCACGCTGGCCGCCATCCGGCGAGGGCTGGCGCCGGCCAACTATCGAGGACGGTCAACGCAATGAACGACGAGACGTTGCTGTGGCGGCCGCGCCCGCCTTCACGGTACGCGCCAACGGGCAAGGTGCTGACGGTGCCAGCCCAGACGCTGACGCGCACAGCCGCGGTGCTGCGCGAGGCCGGCCAGGTCGAGTCAGCTTGCATGTGGATAGGCACGCTCGACGAGGCCGGACATGGCAAGGTCCAGGCGCTTGTCATACCGATGCAGGTCAACCGGCCGAAAGACTACTCGGTGCCCGGCGAGGCGATGCTTAGGGTTTCAGCGCTGGCGCGCGAGCGCGGCTGGACCGTTGTAGGCGCGATTCACTCTCATCCTGGCGCGGGCGTCGAGCACTCGCGCTACGACGACGAGATGACGCCGAGCCGCCGGGCGGTGTCTCTCGTCGTCCCCTTTTACGGCATGTGGGCTGGCCCTTGGCCGCGCGGGCTTGGCGTTCACGAGTACTTTGAGAAGTACTGGCACCTGCTCTCGGCTGAGCATGCGAATCAACGAGTCGTGCTGTCCGACGCCCCCGAAGCCCAGACCTTCGACTTGCGGTAGCTGCGATGAAGAGCGAACTGGACCAATTGGCCGACCGGCACCTGCGCGCTGACCCTCAGGGTGTGCTTGCCGACCCGTTCGACGCGAAGTCCGGGGTGGTACTCGTTCAGGTCAGCAACGCGATGGCGCTTGCGCGGGGCGCGCAGCACCTCGCCTGGATGCTCGTCAGCCTCCTGAGCCGCCAGTTCAAGGTTGTGAAAGAAATCGTCCTCGATGTGCCGGAGGTTGCGCTGCACGCCGGCGTCGCGCCGTTCGGCGAGAAGGCCACCCTGGTCGAGACGCTTGAGGAATGCGTGCGCTTGGTCAGCGGACCGCACGTCACGGTCCGGCGACTCGGCGCAGGCTTGGCGCCCGACGTCGCGCTGGTCATTGGGGATGGCACTGCAGTGGGGCCGTGGCACTGGCGCCTCTATGCGGACGGCTGGCGTTACTTCGTGGGCCTGGACGGCGAGCCGCCGGCAGCGGCTCCGACGAGCGAGCTTTCCATCGGGCCGTACCTGTGCGCGAGCTACGCCGCCGGCGAAGTTTTCAAGTTGCTGCGTGGCATGAGGCCCGGCAAGGGCGAGTTCATCCGGACGCACTTCGCGTCGGCATGGACGATGTCGTGCGCAGAAACGTGGGCCGAACTCGTTGAAGGCCCGGCAGCTGAGGCGTTCGGGCCTCTGCCGCACTTCTACTTTGCGGGTGCCGGCGCCGTCGCTCAGGCTGCGGCACTCTGCCTGGGGAGTTCGACCTTCTCGGGCTCGTGCGTGGCCGTGGACAAGGACGCTCTGGACCTGACCAACGACAACCGTTACGCCCTGTCGACTCGCGAAGATGACGGGGCGCCGAAGGTTGAACTGATGCGGAGCTACCTGCAGGCGCACGGGTTCGCCTGCCGGGCTGTTCCCGAGTGGTGGCAGGCCTTCGCTGTCAGCGGAGGCAAGCATGCTTCCAACGAGTCGGTTCGCGCACTCGAGCGTGCCTACAAGTTCTCCGTCGTTCTGTCGTGCGTCGACAAGAACGGGCCGCGGCATGAGCTACAGAACGCCCTGCCCCAACTCCTCATCGGCGCCAGCACCGACGGGCTCAGCGCGAAGGCAAGCATCTTCGACCTCGGCGCCGAAACGGCGTGCCTGAAGTGCCACAACCCGCTGAAGTCGCGCAACGCCGTCGTCCAAGAGCGAGTTGCTGCGCTGCAACAACTGAATGGCGAGCAGCGCGCCAGCTACGCCCGGGAGCTCGGCCTTAGCGCGAGAGATGTTGAACTACTGCTCAGCCCTGCCGGCTGCGGGAAGCTGTCGGAGGCGGACCTCGACCGGTTTGCTGCGGGCACGCCGGAAATGTCCGTGGGGTTTGTCTCCACCGCCGCAGGGGTATTGCTGGTTGCCCAGTTCCTGCGCTACCTGCACCTGGGCATGGCGGCAGCGACCTCGGGTGGGACCATGGCGGTTGCGACGTTCGCCCGGGCGAAGCTGCGCTCGCTGCATGTCGGCAGAGACCAGGGATGCGAGTGCGGACCTGTTCTGACGGGCCGGTGGCGGGGGGTCTGGCCGGCTTCGTACCGCCCCTAGCCGGTCAGCTCGGCGGGCCGGGAGTAGGACTTGTTTGTCGAACCGGTGAACCCTTCGCCGTAAGACCCTTTGTCACGGCGATGCTCGCCACGACGCGTCTTCATAGGTGAGCCCGGCGTAGAACTTAATTGTCGATACCCAGGTCGATCGCGGCCTGGTCGCCCACCGCCAGGGCCGCCAGCACGCCGGCCGCCGCGGGGTCGCGCACACGCAGCACGATGGCGTCGCGCACGTGCTGGCGCAGGCGTTCGATGGCATGGCCGGCGCGCTCGTCCAGCAGTTCGGCCCGGGCGCCGGGGACCGAGCGCACGCTGCCGCTGGCGCGCAGGCCGCGTTCGAACAGCCACAGCTCCAGGTCGAAGCCATGCGGGTTCAGCGTGCCATGTGGCTGGCGCAGCCGCACCGTGAACCGCCAGCGCTGGCCGGCACGCAGTTCGGGCCCCGGGCCGGACAGCAGCGCATCGCCGTCGAAGCCGCGGTACCAGCCGAGCGCCAGCCGCGCGGGCAGCGGCACGGGCCGGCCCTGGTGCCTGGCGGCCTCGACCTCGAACACGAAGCGCGTGCCCTGCAGGTCAATGCGCGGCATCTCGGCCACCACGCCGGTGACGACGAGGTCCTGGCCTTCCAGCGCGGCGGGCAGGGCATCGTCCAGGCGCCCAGCGGCACGCGTGGCCGTCAGCGCGAAGGCCAGCAGCAGTGCCCCTGCGGCCAGCACCGGCGCGTGGCGGCGGCCGGTCCACAGCAGCAGCGCGCCCGCGAGCGCCAGGCCGGCCGACACCGCCGACGGCCACAGCGCCTGCTGCTGCAATTGCAGCAGGCAACCGGCAATCCAGCCCCCTGCTGCGGCCAGACCCCGCACCATGCCGCGCCTGCCTCCCCAGCAGCGTCGATGTCGGGCCAGTGTAGGATGCCCGCGCCCTCCGCCAACACCCCCCATCATGGCCATTCAAGACCGTCTGCAAGCCCTTGGCATCACGCTGCCGCCCGTGGCTGTTCCCGCCGCCGCCTACGTGCCTTTCGTGCGCACCGGCCAGCTCGTCTTCCTCTCGGGCCACATCGCCAAGAAGGACGGCCGCGCCTGGGTCGGCCAGCTCGGCCTGACCATGGGCACCGAAGAAGGCAAGGCCGCCGCGCGCGCCATCGCCATCGACCTGCTCGGCACGCTGCAGGCGGCCGCAGGCTCGCTGGACAACGTGGCGCGCATCGTCAAGGTGATGAGCCTGGTCAACAGCACCGCCACCTTCACCGAGCAGCACCTGGTGACGAACGGCTGCAGCGAGCTGATGTCCGAGGTGTTCGGCCCCGAGATCGGCGCCCACGCGCGCAGCGCCTTCGGCGTGGCGCAGATCCCGCAGGGTGCCTGCGTCGAGATCGAACTCGTCGCCGAACTGAAGTGAAGCGCGCCGACCTGTTGCTCGGCGGCGGCGCACTGCTGTCGCTGACGGCCGTGGGCCTGGCGCTGGCGACGCAGCACGTGTGGGGCATGCAGCCCTGCGCCTGGTGCGTGCTGCAGCGCCTGGTGTTCGTGTGCATCGCCGCAGCCTGCGTGCTGGGGCTGGTGTGGCGCTCACCGCTGGGGCGCCGCGCGGGTGCGGCCCTGGCCGGCGTGCTGGCCCTGGGCGGCGTGGCCGCGGCGCTGTGGCAGCACTTCGTGGCGGCGTCGTCGGCGTCGTGCGACCTGTCGCTGGCCGAGCAGATCGTCGGCTACACCGGGCTGGATGCGCGCTACCCCGACGTCTTCATGGCCATGGCCAGCTGTGCCGACGCCAAGGTGACGCTGCTGTTCATGCCCTACGAGTTCTGGAGCCTGGGGCTGTTCGTCGTGCTCGCGGGCGCGATGGCGCTGGTGCTGCGGCGTCCAGGCTGACACGCACGCGCCAGAAATGAAGCGGGCCCGCCAAGGCGGGCCCGGTGCGCTCTGCGGCGGCTGGTGATCAGACCGTGGACTTGCGGCGGCGCGCCGCCAGGCCGGCTGCGCCCAGGGCCAGCGCCACGAGGGCCAGGCCGGTGGGTTCGGGCACCGAGGTCGACGGGCCGCCGGCCGACTTCCAGATCAGCTGGTCCTGCTGGCCGGGCGAGCCCACCGACTTCAGCACGTACAGGTCGTAGCCGATGGCCTGGCCAGCCACCTGCGAGTTGGCCAGCAGCGCGTTGGCGCCCATGAAGCTGGCGGTGCTGTTGCGGTACGCGGTGCTGCCTTCCTTGAAGGTGCCGCCGCTCAGCGTGGTGTCGGTGTCGTAGACGATGTTCCAGATGGCCAGCTGCAGCGCCGTCGACAGGTCGTCCTTCGAACCGGCGGCCGTGGTGCCGAACAGGTTGGTGTCGAAGACGTAGGTCATCAGCTTGCCCAGCGCCGTGACCTTGGCCGCCGTGAAGTGGCTGGCCGCGCTGACGAGGCTGTAGCTGGTGTAGGTGGTGCCGAAGCTGAAGAACTCGCCCAGGTCCACGCAGTAGGTCTGCACGGCGCCGTCGAAGGCCGCGCCGAAGCCCGAGATCGTGCCGCTGAAGCCGCCTGCGCCACCGCTGTAGGTCGGTGCCGTCACGTTGACGGTGTTGCCGTTGCCGTAGGTGTAGTTGTTGAGCTTGACCGTGGCGGCCTGGGCGCCGACGGCGGCGCAGGCCAGCGCTGCGGCGGCAGCGGTGCGGAGGGCGATGGTGCGGATCATGGGGCTCCCTGGTGCGGCGGTGCCGGCTGGTGGTGATGCAGCGCAGGTTACGAGACGCAACCGGCAGGGTCATCCCGCGACCCGGGGTGTGCCCCCGCGTTGCGGGGGGCGGCGGCGGCCCGGGATGCGCATTGCTGCACGAACAGGCGACGGTCGGGTGGCAGCCACGCCACGCCGGCGCCGCCGCAGCCGCCTCACACCACGCGCAGCACCTTCACGAAGCCCTCGACCTTGTGCCCCTTGCGCGCACGCCTGCCCACGTGGGCGGCCAGCGCTGCACCCTTCAGGTCGTCTTCGCGCGGCTTCTGGCCGCGGCCGGTGCCCAGCACCTTCAGCACCTGGTCGCAGGTCGCCACCGACAGCAGCGGCGACTTCGCGTCCACGTCCATCAGCGTCAGGCCGCGGCCGCCGTTGGCCTGGCGCTTGAGCTCGTCGCGCGCGAACACCAGCAGCCGGCCGTCGAGCGCCAGGCAGGCCACCTGCCGGTGCGCCGGCGCCACGGCGACCGGCGGCAGCAGGTGGTCGCCCGCCTCCAGCGCCAGGAAGGCCTTGCCGCCGCGGTTGCGGCCGTGCATGTCGCGCGCCTCGGCCAGCAGCCCGAAGCCGCCGCTGTTGGCCAGCAGCAGCACGGTGTCGGCGGCGCCCGCCCAATGGTGCGCGATCTGCGTGCCGGCTTCCAGGTCGATCAGCGTCGTCAGCGGCACGCCATCGCCGCGGCCGCCCGGCAGCCCGGCAACGGCCACGCTGTAGACGCGGCCGTTGCTGCCGAACACCAGCAGCGTGTCGACGCTGCGGCAGGGGAAGCAGCCGTACAGCGCGTCGCCGGCCTTGAACGCCAGCGCGGACGGATCCACCTCGTGGCCCTTCAGCGCCCGCACCCAGCCCTTCAGGCTGACGACGACCGTGACGGGCTCGTCGACCACCTTGATCTCGGCGACGACGCGGCGCTCTTCCTGGATCAGCGTGCGGCGCGCGTCGCCGAAGGTCTTGGCGTCGGCCTCGATCTCCTTGACCAGCGTGCGCTTGAGCGCCGCCGGGCTCGACAGGATGTCTTCCAGCCGGCCCTGCTGCTCGCGCAGGTCCTGCAGTTCCTGCTCGATCTTGATCGCCTCCAGCCGCGCCAGCTGGCGCAGCCGGATGTCGAGGATGTCCTCGGCCTGGCGCTCGCTGAGCGCGAAGCGCGCGACCAGCGCCGGCTTCGGCTCGTCGGCGTTGCGGATGATGCGGATCACCTCGTCGATGTTCAGCAGCACCTGCTGCCGGCCTTCGAGGATGTGGATGCGGTCCAGCACCTTGGCCAGCCGGTGCTGCGTGCGTCGCTGCACCGTGGCCTGGCGGAACGCGATCCACTCGCTCAGCATCTGGCGCAGGCTCTTCTGCACGGGCCGGCCGTCGAGGCCGATCACGGTCAGGTTCACCGGTGCCGTGCTCTCCAGGCTGGTGTGGGCCAGCAGCGTGGTGACGAGCTCCTGCTGCCCGACCGTGCGGCTCTTGGGCTCGAACACCAGGCGCACCGGCGCGTCCTTGCTCGACTCGTCGCGCACCGTGTCCAGCACCGCCAGCACGGTCTGCTTGAGCTGGACCTGCTCGGTGCTCAGCGCCTTCTTGCCGGTCTTGATCTTGGGGTTGGTGAGTTCCTCGATCTCTTCCAGCACCTTCTGCGCGCTGGTGCCCGGCGGCAGCTCGTTCACCACCAGCTGCCACTGGCCGCGGGCCAGGTCTTCGATGACCCAGCGCGCGCGCACCTTCAGGCTGCCGCGGCCGCTGCCGTAGGCGGCGCGGATCTCGGCCGCGCTGCTGATCAGCTGGCCGCCCCCGGGGAAGTCCGGGCCGGGCAGCAGCGCGTGGAAGTCATCGTCGGACAGCCGTTCGTCGCGGATCAGCGCCACCGCGGCCGCCGCGACCTCGCGCAGGTTGTGGCTGGGCAGCTCCGTGGCCAGGCCCACCGCGATGCCGCTGGCGCCGTTCAGCAGCACGAAGGGCAGACGCGCCGGCAACTGCCGGGGTTCCTCGGTGCTGCCATCGTAGTTGGGCTGGAAGTCGACCGTGCCTTCGTCGATCTCGTCCAGCAGCAGCCGCGCGATCGGCGCCAGGCGCGCCTCGGTGTAGCGCATCGCCGCGGCGCCGTCGCCGTCGCGGCTGCCGAAGTTGCCCTGGCCGTCGATCAACGGGTAGCGCTGGCTGAAGTCCTGCGCCATGCGCACCAGCGCGTCGTAGGCCGCGGTGTCGCCGTGCGGGTGGTAGCGGCCGAGCACGTCGCCCACCACACGGGCGCTCTTCACGGGCTTGGGCCCGCCGCCGCTGCCGAAGACCAGGCCCATGCGGGCCATCGCGTACAGGATGCGCCGCTGCACCGGCTTCTGGCCGTCGCACACGTCGGGCAGCGCGCGCCCCTTCACGACGCTGAGCGCGTATTCGAGGTAGGCGCGCTCGGCGTAGGTGGCCAGCGCCAGGGTGTCGGCCGGGTCGGACGGGGCCGGCGGCGGGGGATCGAACAGGTCGCTCATGCAGCGGGGAACCAGGGTCAGGCGAAAGAGGCGCGATTCTCGCGCAGTCGCACCGACCGGCCCGGGCGCCCGGACCGCCGCGGCTGTGCTAGTGCGGCAGCACCTTCAGCTGCCGCGCGCGCTGCACCTGGCTGCGCTGCAGCAGCGCCCAGTAGACCTCGAGCACCAGGTGCACGTGGGCCCGGGTCTCGGCGAACGGCGGCAGCGACCCGCCGTGGCGGCGCACCGAGCCCTCGCCCGCGTTCCAGGCCGCCAGCGCGACCTCGATGCGCTCGTGGCGGCGCAGCAGGTCGGCGAGCATGCGCGCGCCGGTGTGGATGTTGGTGCGGGCGTCCAGCAGCCGCTCCTGCACCGGCACGCCGCGCTCGCCGGGCGCGGCATAGCGCTCGCCGCTGACCGGCATGATCTGCATCAGCCCGAGCGCGCCGCGCGGCGACACCGCGCGGGCGTCGAAGCCCGACTCGACGACGATCACGGCCTGCAGCAGTTCGGGGTCGACCCCGTGCGCGCGGCCGGCTTCGCGCAGCCAGGGCCCCACCACCTTGGCTTCGGGCGCGAAGTCCATCCAGGTCAGCAGCGGCGCCACGCCGTCGGTCTTGCCGGGCACCCGGGCGTCTGGCAGCGCCTGCCGGCGGGCGTCGCCCAGCAGCAGCTGGTAGCGGCCGTCCAGCGGGCGCGACGCGACGTGCGCGACGCCGTGGCCATCGACGAAGCCCCACAGCGCCGGCGGCGCGGCCTGGGCGGCAAGGGCCGCCCCGGTGACCAGCGCCACCGACAGCCAGCGCCCGGCGCGGGCCCGGCTCAAGGCGGCCCCTCCTGCCCCAGTGCCACGCGGGCCTGGAATTCGCGGTCCAGCATGCTCATCACGATCAGCGAATCGTAGCCATCGGCCCCGTCGGCAGCGAGCCGAACACTCTCGCGAAGCCGGCCTTCTTCGACGAATCCCTCGCTGGCGTAGAGCGCCAGCGCGCGCGTGTTCAGCGCCTTCACGTCGAGCCAGAAGCGGTGCGCCTTCAGGTCGCGGAAGGCCATGGCCTTCAGCAGGCGCACGCAGGCGCGGCCCAGGCCGTGGCCCTTGCTTTGCAGCACGATGCGCTTGAGCTCGACGCTGCGGTGCGGGTTGCGGCAGCCCTGCAGGATGACGAAGCCGCTGCGGCTGCCGTCGGCACCGGCCTCGACGATGAAGTGCCGGAAATCGGGGAAGCGCACGGCACCTTCGTGCTGGGTGCGTTCCCAGGGCGTGATGAAGGGCCGGTTGGCGGCGTCGTCCTCGACCGTGACGACGAAGTCCAGGTCGGACAGCATGGTCGGCCGCAGCCGCAGCGGTGGAGGCATGGCGCCGTCTTCCAGGTCCGGACAGGCCCGCAGTGTGCCGCAAGAACTTGCCGCACCAAGAACGACGGGGCGGTGCATGCACCGCCCCGTCGGGGACTCAGTCCTTCAGCGGGGCGACCGCGGCCGCCCCGCGCGCCGCGTCAGGGCGCGGCGCAGCCGTTGGTGGCCAGCCAGTCGGCGGCAGCCTTGGCCTGCACCAGACCGAAGCCGAACTCGACGTCGCGGCCGGCAGCACCCAGGTCCTGCGCCGTGGCGTTCAGCGCTTCGCGGATGCGCGCCGGGCCGCAGGCCGGGAAGTTGCTCCAGACCAGCGCGGCAACGCCCGCCACGTGCGGGGTGGCCATCGACGTGCCGTTGAACTCGGCGTAGTTGTAGGCAGAGACCGCCACGGCGGCCGAGGCCACCGCGCCGACCTGGCCCAGCAGCGCGGCACCGTCGACATCGCTCACGCCCATCGACGGGATGGTGGTGACGACGCCGTTCATCGTGCCGAACAGCTGGCCGGCGGTGTTGTTGTAGATCACCGCGGCGACGCCGCCATTGGCCTGGCAGCGCAGCACCTTGTCGGCAAACGAGATGTTGCCGCGCGCGATCAGGCAGACCTTGCCGGCGACGCCGGCGTCGTCGACCTCACCGGTGCCGAAGTTGTACAGCGCGGCGCTGGCCGAGCCCACCGGCGAGCCGTCCATCGGCGCCGCAGCGAAGCTGGCACCGCCGACGCTGAGCGTGGCTTCGCGGTTGCTGCCGGTGGGCACGGTGGACAGCGTGGCCACGCCCGGGCCGGCGATCTCGACCTCGGCGTTGAACTGCGAGAAGTCGGCCTTGGCCTTGTTGACGTCGATGGCGGCCACCGACACCACGCTCGGGTAGCTGGCCGGGTAGCTCAGCGCGCTGGTGCCGGCGTTGCCTGCGGCCGCGATGATCAGCATGCCGCTGTCGTAGAAACGCTGGTAGGTCTTGGCCTCGAAGTTCGTCGGGCGGCCGCCACCCAGCGACATGTTGACGACGTTGGCGCCAGCACGCTTGCAGGCGCGCACGCCCTTCATGATGGTCGACGAAGCGGCCGAGCCGGTGGAGTCGAACACCTTGGCGACGTAGAGGTTCAGGTTGCCGCCGGGCACGACGCCGACCACGCCGACGCCGTTGCCGCCCAGCGCCGCGATGGTGCCGGTGACGTGCGTGCCGTGCTGGTTCTCGTCGGTCGACCAGTCACCTTCGGTGGTGAAGTTCTGGCCGGTCACGCCGGTCTTCTGCAGGTCTTCGTGCGACAGGTCGTAGCCCGAGTCGATCACGCAGACCTTGCGCGTGCTGCCGTAGGCCACCTGGTCGGCCTGCACCATCGGGATGCCGAAGGGCACGACCTCGGTGGACATCACGGCGGCGCTGGCGCCGGCGCGGCGCACGGTGGCCTTGCGGCTGCCCATCACGGTGCGGATGGGATCGTCGTCGATCGAGGCCACGGCGGCGTTGCGGCGCAGCGCGAGGCGCTTGCCCGCGGGCAACACGGCCGCGACGGCGTTGTCTTCGCTCAGGTCCAGCACCACGCGGCCACCGGCGGCCTGGATGGCGGCACGGGCGGCCTTCAGCTTGCCCGGCTTGAACTCGACGATCACGCGCTCCTGGCTGGCACGGGTCTGCGCCATGGCGGTGCCGGAAACGCCCGCAACCAGTGCTGCCAGGGTCAGGACGACGGCGCTGCGCACCGGGCCCGAGAACGAATTCTTCATGGATCGACTCCCGCCTTCTAGAGGCATCTTGAAGCGATCGACTATCGCAGGGCGACCCCGCCCATGCAATCATGAAAGTCCGGTGTGCCCCCCCACGAACAGGGGGCGGCGGCGAACTCCGCGGTCAGACGTCGATCTCGACCGCGTCGCCGTGCAGTTCCATCAGGTCGCGGCGCGCCTGCGCCTCGCCCTTGCCCATCAGCTTGCTCAACGCCAGCGCCGTGGCGTCGAATCCGAGCGCCTCGAAGCTCACCGGCAGCAGCCGGCGCGTGTCGGGGTTCAGCGTGGTGTCCCACAGCTGCTCGGCGTTCATCTCGCCCAGGCCCTTGAAGCGGCTGATGGTCCAGCTGCCCTCCTTCGCGCCTTCCTTGCGCAGCTTGTCGAGCGCGGCTTCGAGCTCGCCGTCGTCGAGCGCGTAGATCTTGGCCGCCGGCCGCTTGCCGCGGGCCGGCGCATCCACGCGGTACAGCGGCGGCCGCGCGATGTACACGTGGCCGCGCGCCACCAGCTGCGGGAAGTGGCGGAAGAACAGCGTCAGCAACAGCACCTGGATGTGCGAGCCGTCGACATCGGCGTCGCTCAGGATGCAGACCTTGCCGTAGCGCAGGCCGCTGAAGTCGGGCGTGTCGTCGGGGCCGTGCGGGTCGATGCCGATGGCCACCGAGATGTCGTGGATCTCGTTGTTCCTGAACAGCAGGTCGCGCTCGACCTCCCAGGCGTTGAGCACCTTGCCGCGCAGCGGCAGGATGGCCTGCGTCTCCTTGTTGCGGCCCATCTTGGCGCTGCCGCCGGCCGAGTCGCCCTCGACCAGGAAGACCTCGTTGAGGTTCAGGTCGCGGCTCTCGCAGTCGGTCAGCTTGCCCGGCAGCACGGCGACGCCGCTGCCCTTGCGCTTCTCGACCTTCTGGCTCGCGCGCTGGCGCGTCTGCGCCTGCTTGATGACGAGCTCGGCCAGCTTGCGGCCGTGCTCGACGTGCTGGTTCAGCCACAGCTCCAGCGCCGGCTTGACGTAGGTGGACACGAGGCGCAGCGCATCGCGGCTGTTCAGGCGTTCCTTGATCTGGCCCTGGAACTGCGGGTCCAGCACCTTGGCCGACAGCACGAAGCTGGCGCGCGAGAACACGTCGTCGGGCATCAGCTTCACGCCCTTGGGCAGCAGCGAATGCAGGTCGATGAAGCCCTTGATGGCGCCGAACAGGCCGTCCTTCAGGCCGCTCTCGTGCGTGCCGCCGGCCACCGTGGGAATGAGGTTGACGTAGCTCTCGCGCAGCGTGCCGCCGTCTTCGGTGAAGGCCACGCACCACGCCGCGCCCTCGCCTTCGGCGAAGTTCTCGGTCTCGTTGGCGGTGGCGTGCTGCGCGCCTTCGAACAGCGGGATCAGCGGGTCGGCCTGCAGGCTCTGCATCAGGTAGTCGCGCAGGCCGGCTTCGTACTTCCAGGTCTGAGTCTCGCCGCTCTTCTCGGTGGTCAGCGTCACCGTCACGCCCGGCATCAGCACGGCCTTGCTGCGCAGCAGGTGCATCAGCTCGTGCCTGGGCAGCTCGGGGCTCTCGAAGTACTTCGGGTCGGGCCACACGCGCACGCTGGTGCCGTGCCTGCGCTCGCCGGCCACCGGCTTGCGCAGCACCAGCGGCTCGACCACGTCGCCGCCGCTGAAGGCCAGGCTGGCGCACTGCCCCTCGCGCCACACCGTGACCTGCAGCCGCCGTGCCAATGCATTGGTGACGCTGACGCCCACGCCGTGCAGGCCGCCGCTGAAGCTGTAGGCGCCGCCCGCGCCCTTGTCGAACTTGCCGCCGGCGTGCAGCCGCGTGTAGACGATCTCGATCACCGGCACCTGCTCTTCCGGGTGCAGGCCGAACGGGATGCCGCGGCCATCGTCGTCGACGCTGATCGAGCCGTCGGCGTGCAGCGTCACGCCGATGCGGTGGCCGAAGCCGGCCAGCGCTTCGTCGGCGGCGTTGTCGATCACTTCCTGCACGATGTGCAGCGGGTTGTCGGTGCGGGTGTACATGCCCGGCCGCTGCTTCACGGGCTCAAGGCCCTTCAGCACGCGGATCGAGGCTTCGCCGTACTGGCCCTGGGTGCTGCCGGATTTGCTGGTTGCCATGGGCGCCGGATTCTACGGAGCCGCCCCCGGCTCGAAGGCCATGAACCAGAAGCCGGGCCGCGGCTGCTCCAGCACGGTGGCGCCCAGCCGCGTGTAGAAGCCCGGCCCGTCGGTGCCGAAGTGGACCCGCGGCACCTGCAGGCGCCGGGCGTCGGCGAGCAGCGCGCGCACCAGCGCCGAGCCGATGCCCTGCCCGCGCCAGGGCGCGGCCACCACCATGCCGGCGAGCCAGGGGGTCCAGTGCGGGTGGTCGTCGTCGTCGTTGTCGACCAGGTTCACGGCGCCGACCACGGTGTCGCGCTGCAGCGCCACGAGGCACAGCGGCACGCGGTCGCTGCTGGCGGCCAGCGCCAGCCGCGTGGCCATGCGCTCGACGCTGGCACCGGGGACGGTGAGCCAGAACTCCTCGTGGATCAGCTCGGCCGCCGCCGGCCGGTGCTGCGGCTGCGTGTGCAGATGGACGATGCGCAGCCCGTCCATGTCAGCCGCGCCACGCGCCGCGGTAGCGCGCCATCGTCAGCCCGGTGATGTCGATCTCGGGCTGCCGGCCCGAGACGATGTCGGCGATGACGCGCCCGGTGCCGGCCGCCATCGTCCAGCCCAGCGTGCCGTGGCCCGTGGCCAGCAGCAGGTTGTCGATGGGCGTGGGGCCGACGATGGGCGTGCCGTCGGGCGTCATCGGGCGCAGGCCGCACCAGAACGTGGCCTTCGACACGTCGCCGCCCTGCGGGAACAGGTCGGTCACCACATGCTCCAGCGTCGCGCGGCGCGGCTCGCGCAGGGCCAGGCTGTAGCCGGCCAGCTCGGCCGTGCCGCCGACGCGGATGCGGTCGCCCAGCCGCGTCACGGCCACCTTGTGCGTCTCGTCCATGATGGTCGACTCCGGCGCCGCGGCGGTATCGGTGATCGGCACCGTGATCGAGTAGCCCTTCACCGGGTACACGGGAATGCGGATGCCCAGCGGCGCCAGCAGTTGCGGCGAATGGCTGCCTGCCGCCACCACGTAGCGGTCGGCCGTGAGCGTGCCGGCCGCGGTGCGCACGCCGCTGATGCGGCCGCCGGCGCGGTCGATGCCGGCGATGGGGGTGCCGAAGCGGAAGCGCACGCCGGCCGCGCGCGCCATCTCGGCCAGGCGGTTGGTGAAGAGGAAGCAGTCGCCGGTCTCGTCGCCGGGCAGGCGCAGCGCGCCGACGAACTTGTGCTGCGTCAGCTTCAGCGCGGGCTCCACCGCGACGAAGCCGGCGCGGTCGAGCACCTCGAAGGGCACGCCGTACTGCCGCAGCACGGCCACGTCGCCGCCGATGCCATCGAGCTGCTTCTGCGTGCGGAACAGCTGCAGCGTGCCCTGCGCGCGGTCGTCGTAGGTGATGCCGGTGTCGGCGCGCAGCGCCTTCAGGCAGTCGCGGCTGTACTCGGCGATCGGGACCATGCGGCTCTTGTTCAGGGCATACGCGCGCTCGGTGCAGTTGGCCAGCAGCATCGCGCCCCAGCGCCACATGGCCGGGTCCAGCAGCGGCCAGATCACCAGCGGGCTGTGCTGCATGAGCATCCACTTGATGGCCTTCAGCGGCACGCCGGGGCCGGCCCAGGGCGCGCTGTAGCCGGGGCTGACCTCGCCGGCGTTGCCGAAGCTGGTTTCCAGCGCCGGGCCGTCCTGGCGGTCCACCACCTCGACCTCGTGCCCCGCGCGCGCCAGGTAGTACGCCGACGCGATGCCGATGACACCGCTGCCCAAGACCAAGACCTTCATCGCCACCCCTCCAGCTTCGCCGCTGCTCCATCGCTGCTGCCCGGCACTGTATCGGCGCCCCCGCCGACACCCTGGGGCGTTTTCCGAGAGAATCCCCGCATGAATGCAGCTTCCATGCCGCCGCAGCCGACACAAACGCTGTCGATGCGCCAGGTGCTCCTGTGCGGCGCCATGATCGTCACGCTGTCGATGGGCATCCGGCATGGCTTCGGCCTGTGGCTGCAGCCGATCACGATGGACCGCGGCTGGAGCCGCGAGACCTTCGCGTTCGCGCTGGCCATCCAGAACCTGGCCTGGGGCCTGGCCGGCCCGTTCGCCGGCATGCTGGCCGACCGCTACGGCGCCTTCCGCGTGCTCGTCGCCGGCGGCGTGCTGTACGCGCTGGGCCTGGTGGCGATGGCGCTGGCCACCTCGGGGCTGGCCTTCAACGGCAGCGCCGGCCTGCTGCTGGGCATGGCGCAGTCGGGCACCACCTACGCCGTGGTCTACGGCGTCATCGCGCGCAACGTCGCGCCCGAGAAGCGCTCGTGGGCGATGGGCATCACGGCCGCCGCCGGCTCGTTCGGCCAGTTCCTGATGGTGCCGGTGGAGAACTGGCTCATCGGCCAGACCGGCTGGCAGAACGCGCTCTTCATCCTGGGCGTGATGGCGCTGGCGATCCTGCCGCTGGCCTTCGGCCTGAAGGAGCCGCCGCAGGCGGCGCAGGGCGGGCCGCGGCAGAGCATCGGCGCGGCGCTGCGCGAGGCCTTCGCGTACCCCAGCTTCCGGCTGCTGATGGCGGGCTACTTCGTCTGCGGCTTCCAGGTCGTGTTCATCGGCGTGCACATGCCGAGCTACCTGAAGGACCAGGGCATGAGCCCGAGCGTCGCCACCACGGCGCTGGCGCTGATCGGGCTGTTCAACGTCTTCGGCACCTACGCCGCGGGCAGCCTGGGCAACCGCATGCCGAAGAAGAACATCCTGGCGGCCATCTACCTGCTGCGGGCCGTGGTGATCACGCTGTTCCTGCTGCTGCCGCTGACGCCGACGAGCGTGTACCTGTTCGCCGCCGCGATGGGCTTCCTGTGGCTGTCCACCGTGCCGCCCACCAACGCCATCGTGGCGCAGATCTTCGGCGTGCAGTACATGTCGATGCTCGGCGGCTTCGTCTTCCTCAGCCACCAGGTGGGCTCGTTCATGGGCGTGTGGCTGGGCGGCAAGCTCTACGACAGCACCGGCAGCTACGACGTGGTCTGGTGGATCGCCGTGGCGCTGGGCGTGTTCGCCGCGCTCATCAACCTGCCGGTGCGCGAAGCCGCCATCGTGCGGCCGGCGCTCAGGGCGGCCTGAAGATGGGGATGCGTCTGCGCCCTGCCCTGGCCTGGACCGCCGCCGCGGCGGCGCTGGCCGCGGTGTTCCTGGCCTACCTGGATCCGCACCTGGCCGTGGACCTGGCCAGCCGTGTCTGGTCCTGCTTCTAGATGGCCGCTCCGTCCGACTGGCTGCTGCGCTGGGCGCCGCTGATCCGCCCCGGCGGCACGGTGCTCGACGTCGCCTGCGGCGGCGGGCGCCATCTGCGCTGGCTGGCGGCGCAGGGGTTCCGCGTCACGGGGGTCGACCGCAACGCAGCGGCACTGGCCGAGCTGGCCGGCGTGGCCGAAACCGTGCTCGCCGACCTCGAGTCCGCCCCCTGGCCGGAGGCACTGGCCGGCCGCCGCTTCGACGCCGTGCTGGTGACGAACTACCTCTGGCGCCCGCTGGTGCCACGGCTGCTGGCGGCGGTGGCCGATGACGGCCTGTACATCCACGAGACCTTCGCCGACGGCCAGCAGCACCTGGGCAAGCCTTCGCGTGCCGACTTCCTGCTGCAGCCCGGGGAACTGCTGGCGCTGACCGCGGGTCTGCGCACCGTGGCCTTCGAGGACGGCCTGCTGGACGCGCCGCTGCGCCGCGTGCAGCGCATCGTGGCGGCGGGGGCTCAGGCCCCGGCAGCTAAAATCGGCGACTTCACCCTGGCACCGCCCCGAGCGGCAAGCGCATGAAGGCAATTGTTGGCAGCATCGTGGCGCTGGTCACGCCGATGCACCCGGACGGCAGCGTCGACTACGACGGCCTGCGCCGGCTCATCGACTGGCACATCGCCGAGGGCACAGACTGCATCGGCGTCGTCGGCACCACGGGGGAGTCGCCCACGGTGTCGGTGCAGGAGCACTGCGAGATCATCCGCGTCGCGGTCGAGCACGCCAAGGGGCGTGTGCCCATCATGGCCGGCGCCGGCGGCAACGCCACGGCCGAGGCCATCGAGCTGTCGAAGTACGCCAAGCAGGTGGGCGCCGACTGCACGCTGCAGGTCGTGCCCTACTACAACAAGCCGTCGCAGGAAGGCATCTACCGCCATTTCAAGGCCATCGCCGAGGCGGTGGACATCCCGGTGGTGCTCTACAACGTGCCCGGCCGCACCGTGGCCGACATGCAGACCGACACCGTGCTGCGCCTGGCGCAGGTGCCGGGCATCGTCGGCATCAAGGAAGCCACCGGCGACATCGAGCGCGCGGCCTGGCTGATCAAGCAGGCGCCGGCCGACTTCGCCGTCTACTCCGGCGACGACAGCACGGCCGTGGCCCTGATGCTGCTGGGCGGCAAGGGCAACGTCAGCGTCACGGCCAACGTGGCGCCGAAACTGATGCACCAGTTGTGCATGGCCGCCATCGAGGGCGACGTCAAGCGCGCCACGGCCATCCACATGCAGTTGCTGCCCCTGCACAAGCAGCTGTTCTGCGAACCCAGCCCCGCTCCCACCAAGTGGGCCATGGCCCAGCTGGGCCTGTGCGGGAACCACATGCGCCTGCCCATCCTGCCGCTCACGCCCGCAGGCGAGGCCACCGTCGGCCAGGCCCTGCGCGACAGCGCGCTGCTGCGCTGACCACCACCCGCCACCAAGCGCGGCCCCGCTGCGGGCCGCGCCGGAGATTGCCCCAAGTGAAACGTTCCCCCGTCGCCCGCCCGGACCGACTCCTGCTGCTGGCCGTGGCCGCCCTGTGCGCCACGCTGGGCACGGCCTGCACCTCCACGTCCGATGGCCTTCTCGCCGGCGACAAGGTCGACTACCGTGCACCGACCGTGAAGACCAAGCCGCTGGAGGTGCCGCCCGACCTGACCCAGCTGGCGCGCGAAAGCCGCTACCAGCCGCAGGGCGGCGTGGTCAGCGCTGCTGCGAACCCCGGCGCCGTCGCAGCGCAGGTGCCCGGCAGCGCCACGCCCGTGGCGCCGCTGGCGCGCGGCGACATCCGTGTCGAGCGCCAGGGCGAGATGCGGTGGCTGGTGGTGCCGATGCCGCCCGAGCAGCTGTGGCCGCTGCTGAAGACCTTCTGGCAGGAACGCGGCTTCACGCTCGCCACCGAGAGCGCCGAGACCGGCGTGATGGAAACCGACTGGGCCGAGAACCGCGCGAAGCTGCCGCAGGACTTCATCCGCAGCAGCATCGGCCGCATCTTCGGTGGCCTGTACGACAGCGGCGAACGCGACATGTACCGCACGCGCGTCGAACGCACGGACACCGGCAGCGAGGTCTTCATCAGCCACCGCGGGCTGGAAGAGGTCTACACCGACGAGCGCAAGGAAAACACGCGCTGGCGCGTGCGGCCCAGCGATCCGCAGCTGGAGGCCGAGTTCCTGAGCCGCCTGATGGCGCGCCTGGGGCCGCAGGAGACGGTGGCGCGTGCCGCCGTGGCGAACGCGCCGGAACAGCCCGCGCGCGCCCGCGCGCTGGCGGGCGCCGGCGCGGCACTGGAAGTGGACGAGCCGTTCGATCGTGCCTGGCGCCGTGTCGGCCTGGTGCTCGACCGCAGCGGCTTCACGGTCGAAGACCGCGACCGGGCCGCCGGTCTGTATTTCGTGCGCTACATCGACCCGAAGAGCATCGGCAAGGAGGAGCCCGGCTTCTTCTCGAAGCTGTTCGGCGCCGACGGCCCCACCGGACCGCAGCGCTACCGCATCAGCGTCAAGGGCAGCGAGAACAAGAGCGTGGTCAGCGTGCTCACCAGCAGCGGTGCCGCGGAATCCGGCGAGAACGGCCGCCTGATCGCCGAGCGCTTGGTGAACGAGTTGCGCTGAGGCGCCGTGGCCCCGGCCGGCAGGCCGGGCCACGCACGACGACGCCCCATGAAAAAAGCCGCCCGAGGGCGGCTTTTCTCTTGCTCGATACAGTTCGTCCGAGGACTTACTTCGAAGCGGCCATGTCGGCGGCCGAAGCGGCGGCGGGCGCCGAGGCGGCTTCCGAAGCGGCAGGAGCCGGCGCCGGGGCGGGCGCGGGTTCGGCGGCGGGGGCCGGAGCCGGGGCCGGGGCTTCTTCCTTCTTGCCGCAGGCGGTCAGGGCGAAAGCAGCAACCAGCGAAGCCAGAACGATCGACTTGTTCATGTGTGTCCTCAGAAATTTGTGGGTCGAAGAATCAATTGACGAGGGCGCTCTTCGACAACTCTCAGAGACCCATCAGCAAGGCTGACGTCAGGTTTGCAACCGCTGTCAGTCCAGCCACTGATTGTAGCCCGAACTAGGGCAATCCCTATAGTCCGAGGGTGTTCACCGGAAACGCCGGCTCGGCACGTTGCAAAACCGCATCAATGCGCTCGCGCCACTGGTGTGCCACGCGGGGGTCGCCCGACGCCTGGCCGCGCCAGTGCAGCGGATCGTGCAGGTGCACGCTGGTGCTGCCGTCGTCGACCAGCAGCGTGGGCAGGCCATCGCCGTCTTCGGCAGACGGTGCACGCGCATCGACCGCATGCGCCCAGTGCACGCGCCAGGCCACGAAACGCGGGTGCCGGCGCGGCAGTTCGTCGTAGCGCGCCGCGAGCAGCACCAGCCGGCGCTGCGGCAGCCGCAGCCAGCCGGTGAGCGCCGCGTGCAGCGTCGGGTCGTCCAGCGGCCAGTCGGCGAAGCCGGGATCGACCAGCACGATGCGCCGCGCGCGCGCCGCGATGGCGGTGTCGAATCCCCAGCGCACGCCAGTGTGGAACTCGCTGCGGGCGGCGATCGGCGGCGGGCTGACAGGGCTCATGCGGCCTCCTCGGCATGCAGCCAGCCACTGGCCGCCCAATCCGCCAGCAGCGCGCGCGCACCGGGGCTGAGCAGCTTGCAGTCGCGCGCCGGCAAGCACCGCTCGTCGGCCAGGCGCTGCATCAGCCGCGCGTCGCGCCCGCCTGCATCGAAGGCGTCGCCATTGATGAACACGTGCTCGGAGTCGTAGAGCATGCGCGTCTTCGCATCGAGCCGCACGCCCTGCCCGGCCTGCCAGGCGGGGGCGTCGGCCTGGCCCTCGAACCAGACGCGCGGCTTGGGTTCACTCAGCACCTCGCCCAGCGCCCGCGCGAGCGCGCCCCGCTCGTTGACCAGCGCCTCGAGCGCATCGCGTGCGAAAGCCTGCAGCGCCTCGGGGATCGCACCGGGCGTGGTCGTGGCCGGCTGCTGCGGGTCGCTGTACAGGCGGCCGTCGACCTCGTCGCTCTGTGCCAGCCGCTGCAGCAGCTCGCGCGCCAGGCCGTCGTCGGACGGCACGCGAAACCCCACCGAGCCTGTCATGCACGCGCCCTCGGCGATGCCGTCGTGGCCCCAGGCCGGCGGCAGGTACAGCAGGTCACCGGGCTCCAGCACCCAGTCGTGCTCGGGCTGGAAGTTCGCCAGGATCTTCAGCGGCAGGCCGTCCACCAGCGTCTTGTCGCGCTGGCGGCCGACACGCCAGCGGCGCCGGCCGTGCAGCTGGATCAGGAAGACGTCGTAGGAATCGAGATGCGGGCCGACGCCGCCGCCGTCGCTGGCCCACGACACCATCAGGTCGTCGAGCCGCGCCTCGGGCACGAAACGGAATCGCGACAGCAGTGCGTGGGCGGCCGCCACGTGCAGGTCCAGGCCCTGCACCAGCAGCGTCCAGCCCGGCTGCTTCGCCGGCGGCAGAGCGCGGCGCGCGAACGGCCCGTGGCGCACGCGCCAGCCGCCGCCGGGCTGCTGCACGACCAGCCGCGACTCGACGTCGGCACTTCCGGCCAGATCGAAGAGCGCGGCGCGGTCCAGCGGCGGCATGATGCCGGGCAAGGCCTGGCGCACCAGCAGCGGTTTCTTCTGCCAGTGGCGCCGCATGAACTGCTGCGGCGACAGGCCGCCGAGCAGCGCGAGGGGGGCGTTCACGTCCATGACGCGATTGTGGCCTGTGCGATCATTCCGCCATGAGCATTTCCGCCCCCTGCGTGGTCAGCCTGACCTGGCTCATGACCGACGCACAGAACCACCCGATCGACGAGCTGAAGGAGCCGGTGGAGTTCTTCTACGGCGGTGACGACCTGCTGGTCCAGGTCGAGGAAGCGCTGCTCGGCCGCAAGACCGGCGACGAGGTGAAGCTGCAGCTCGAACCCGAGCATGCCTTCGGCGACTACAACTCCGAGCTCGTGTGTTTCGAGGACCGCAAGCTGTTCCCCGAGCAGTTGGAAGTCGGCATGGCCTTCGAGGGCCTGCCGCCCGGCGCCGTCACGCCCGGCATGCCGGCCGACACGATCTACGTGGTCTCCGAGGTCTTTCCGTCGCACGTGGTGCTGGACGGCAACCACCCGCTGGCCGGCATCGCGCTGCGGCTGACGATCCAGGTGCGCGACGTGCGCGAGGCCAGCGACGAGGAGATCGAAGCCCGCAGCGTCGGCAACAACGCGTTCTCGGTGCTCGACACGGCACCGCCCGCGCAGCCGTTGCACTGACGCAGCCGCTGCGCACAGGCGCAGCGTTCCGCCCGCTCAGGCCTTGCCGGTGGACCCGAAGCCGCCCGCCCCGCGTGCCGACGCATCGAAGCTGTCGACGCGCCGGAACTGCGCCTGCACCACCGGCACCACCACCAGCTGCGCGATGCGCTCCATCGGCTGCACGGTGAACGTGCTGCTGCCGCGGTTCCAGCAGCTCACCATCAGCGGGCCCTGGTAGTCGCTGTCGATCAGGCCGACCAGGTTGCCCAGCACGATGCCGTGCTTGTGGCCCAGCCCCGAGCGCGGCAGGATCACCGCGGCCAGGCCGGGGTCGCCGATGTGGATGGCGATGCCGGTGGGAATCAGCACCGTCTGGCCGGGCTCCAGCAGCAGCGGCGCATCGAGGCAGGCGCGCAGGTCGAGGCCGGCGCTGCCGGGCGTGGCGTAGGCAGGCAGCTGCTCGGCCATGCGGGCATCGAGCACTTGCAGGTCGATCGTGGTCATCGTGTCGACATGCGTTGGGCGATCTCGCGCACCAGTTCGCGCGCGAGACTCAGCTTGTCGCCGGGCGGCAGTTCGCGTTCACCCGCGGCATCCACCAGCAGCAGCGTGTTGTCGTCGCGGCCGAAGGTGGCCGGTCCGAGGTTGCCCACCACCAGCGGCACGCCCTTGCGCTGCAGCTTCTCGCGCGCGTGGCGCGCCAGGTCCTGGCTCTCGGCGGCGAAGCCCACGCACCACGGCCGCTGCGCGGCGGGCAGCCGCGCCACCGCGGCCAGGATGTCGGGGTTCTCGACGAGGTCGAAGCTGGGCGCCAGCTTCTTGCCGTCCTTCTTGATCTTGTGTGCGTTCGGCTGCGCGGGGCGCCAGTCGGCCACGGCCGCGGTGGCGACGAAGATGTCGTGCGCGGGTGCTGCCGGCAGCACGGCGTCGAACATCTGCTGCGCGCTCGTGACGTCGATGCGCTGCACGCCCATCGGCGTGGGCAGGTGCACCGGCCCGGCCACCAGCGTCACCTGCGCTCCGGCCTCGGCGGCGGCGCGGGCGATCGCGAACCCCATCTTGCCGCTGCTCAGGTTGGTGATGCCGCGCACGGGGTCGATGGCCTCGAACGTGGGGCCGGCGGTGACGAGCACGCGGCGGCCGGCCAGCAGCTGGGGCTGGAAGAAGGCAATCAGCGCATCGCGCAGTTCGGCGGCTTCGAGCATGCGGCCGTCGCCGGTCTCGCCGCAGGCCTGCGCGCCGCTGCCGGGGCCCAGCACGCGCGCGCCGTCGGCCTGCGCCTGGGCCACGTTGCGCTGCGTGGCCGGGTGCAGCCACATCTCGCGGTTCATGGCCGGCGCCAGCAGCAGCGGGCAGCGCTCGATCGGCCGCGCCAGGCACAGCAGGCTCAGCAGATCGCCCGCACGGCCCTGCACCAGCTGCGCGATGAAGTCGGCGCTGGCGGGCGCCACCAGCAGCGCGTCGGCCGCGCGCGAGAGCTCGATGTGCGCCATGTTGTTGCCCGGCCGCGCGTCCCACTGGCTGGTGTAGACCGGCCGTCCCGACAGCGCCTGCAGCGTCACCGGCGTGATGAACTGGGCCGCGGCCTCCGTCATCACCACCTGCACCGTGGCGCCGGCCTTCACCAGCTCGCGGCAGAGATCGGCCGCCTTGTAGCAGGCGATGCCGCCGCTCAGGCCGAGGAGGATGTGCCTGCCCTGCAGGTCTTTCAGGTCGGTCGTTCGCGACATGGCGCGGACTCTAGCAGGGGCACCGCGCGCGACCCGACAGGCCGCATGTCATTCCTGAAGTTTCAGTCTTTTCTGAAACTTCAGCTAACATTGAGGCATGTCAAGCACTGCGCTGTCTCCCCTGGTCCGCAGCTTCGTCAGCCACTTCGGCGAGATGGGCAGCCGCTGGGGCATCAACCGCACCGTCGGCCAGATCTACGCGCTGATCTTCGTCTCGCCCGCGGCGCTGCACGCCGACGAGATCGCCGAGAAGCTGGAGTTCAGCCGCAGCAACGTCAGCATGGGGCTGAAGGAACTGCAGTCCTGGCGCCTCGTGCGGCTGCGCCACCAGCCCGGCGACCGCCGCGAGTACTTCGACGCCCCCAGCGACGCCTGGGAGATCTTCCAGACGCTGGCCGAAGAACGCCGCCGGCGCGAGATCGAACCCACGCTGTCGATGCTGCGCAACGCGCTGCTCGAAGAACCGCAGACCGAGGAAGATCGCGTCGCGCAGCAGCGCATGAAGGGCATGCACGACCTGATCGAGCTGATGACGACCTGGTTCGACGACGTGCAGCGGCTGGACCAGCAGACGCTGTCGCAGCTGATGAAGATGGGTGCCAAGGTGCAGCGGCTGCTCGAGTTCACCGGCAAGCTGAAGACGCCGGCCAAGGAGTGACACGATGGACGCCCTGCTTCTGGCGCGCATGCAGTTCGCCGCCAACATCAGTTTCCACATCCTGTTTCCCACGATCACCATCGCGCTCGGCTGGACGCTGCTGTTCTTCCGCTGGCGCTGGCTGAAGACGGCCAACACCGGCTGGCTGGCCGCCTACCGCTTCTGGACCAAGGTGTTCGCGCTGACCTTCGCCCTGGGCGTGGTCAGCGGCATCACGATGAGCTTCCAGTTCGGCACCAACTGGCCCGGCTTCATGGAACGCGTGGGCAACATCGCCGGCCCGCTGCTGGGCTACGAGGTGCTGACGGCCTTCTTCCTGGAAGCCACCTTCCTGGGCGTGATGCTGTTCGGCCACGGCCGCGTCAGCGAACGGGTGCACCTGCTGGCGACGTTCCTGGTGGCCTTCGGCACGACGATGAGCGCGTTCTGGATCCTCAGCCTCAACTCGTGGATGCACACGCCCGCCGGCCACGAGATCCGCGACGGCGAGTTCTTCGTGCGTTCGTGGCTCGAGGTGGTGTTCAACCCCTCGCTGCCCTACCGCCTGGTGCACATGCTGCTGGCCTCGGGGCTGACCGTCGCCTTCCTGCTGGCCGGCGTCAGCGCCTGGCAGGTGCTGAAGGGCAAGTCCAACCCCTCGACGCCGAAGGCGCTGCGCGCCGGGCTGACGCTGGGTGCGGTGCTGATCCCGCTGCAGATCCTGGCCGGCGACCTGCACGGCCTGAACACGCTGCAGCACCAGCCGCAGAAGGTGGCGGCGATGGAAGGCATCTGGCAGACCCAGCGCGGCGCCCCGCTGCTGCTGTTCGCCTGGCCCGACGAGGCCACGCGCAGCAACCGCTTCGAGATCGGCATCCCGCAGGGCGCGAGCCTGGTGCTGCTGCACGACCGCAACGGCGAACTGCGCGGCCTGGACGACTTCCCCGGCGCGCACCCGCCGGTCAAGCCGGTGTTCTTCGGCTTCCGCATCATGGTGGGCACCGGGCTGCTGATGCTGGCGGCCAGCTGGCTCGGGCTGTGGCTGTACCGGCGCCGCGGCTGGCAGGCGCAGGCGCTGCCGCGGCCCTTGCTGTGGGGCCTGGCGGGCATGACCTTCTCGGGCTGGGTGGCCACGCTGGCCGGCTGGTACGTCACCGAGGTCGGCCGCCAGCCCTACATCGTGTTCGGGCTGCTGCGCGTGGACGAGGTGGCCTCCAGCGTGCCGGGCCCGATGATCGCGCTGACGCTGGCGCTGTACGTCACGGTCTACCTGGCGCTGCTGGTGGCCTACGTGGGCGTCATCAAGCACATGGCCGAGAAGCCGGTGGACCTGCCCGCCGGCGTGCCGCAGCCCCGGCAGCCCCAGGAGCGCACCGCATGAACTGGACCGACACCCTGCCCGTGGTGTTCATGGCCCTGATGGGCCTGTCGATGCTGGCCTACGTGGTGCTGGACGGCTACGACCTCGGTGTCGGCCTGCTGCTGCATCGCGCCGACGACCCGCACAAGGACACGATGATCGCCAGCATCGGCCCCTTCTGGGACGCCAACGAGACCTGGCTGGTGCTGGGCGTGGGCATCCTGCTGATCGCGTTCCCGAAGGCGCACGGCATGATCCTGACGGCGCTGTACCTGCCGGTGGCGCTGATGCTGGTGGGGCTGATCCTGCGCGGCGTGGCCTTCGACTTCCGCGTCAAGGCCGACGCCGCGCACAAGCCGGCCTGGAACTTCGCGTTCTTCGCCGGCTCGGGCATCGCCGCGGCGGCGCAGGGCTGGATGCTGGGCCGCTACATCACCGGCTTCGGCGAAGGCTGGCAGTACCAGGCCTTCGCCGCGGCGATCGCGCTGCTGCTGCCGGCGGCCTACGTGCTGCTGGGCGCGGGCTGGCTGATCATGAAGACCGACGGCGACCTGCAGCGCCTGGCGGTGCGCTGGGCCAAGCTGGCCTGGGCGCCGGTGGTGGTGGGCATGGGGCTGATCTCGCTGGCCACGCCGCTGGTCAGCAGCACGGTGCGCAGCAAGTGGTTCGCGATGCCCGAGCTGATCGCGCTGCTGCCGATCCCGCTGATGACGCTGGCGGCGCTGGTGGGCGTGCGCGCCATCCTCAACTCGCACCGCGTGCTCGGCAAGGTCTGCTGGCTGCCCTTCGTGCTGACCGTGGCCGTGTTCGTGCTCGGCGCCTTCGGCCTGGCCTACAGCCTGTTTCCCTACGTGGTGATGGACCGGCTGACGCTGTGGCAGGCCGCGAGCGCCACCGAGTCGCTGGCCGTCATCGCCATCGGCTGCGCCGTCACGGTGCCGGCCATCGTCGGCTACACGGTGTTTGCGTACCGCGTGTTCTGGGGCAAGGCGGGGCCGCTGCAGTACGCCTGACGGTGCCGCGCCGCGGCCGGATTCAGGCCGCGGCCCCGTGGCACTTCTTGAACTTCCTGCCGCTGCCGCAGTGGCAGGGGTCGTTGCGGCCCGGGGTCTTCTCGACGCGGCGCGTCTCGGGCTTGGGCACGTGGTCGGCCCACCACAGCCGCAGGTCCTGCACCGCGTAGCAGGCTTCGTCGACGAGGCGGTCGCGGTCGGTCGGCGCGCCCTTGTAGACCGCCTCGATGTGCGCGCGCAGTTCCTCGCTGCCTTCGGCCAGGCGCAGCGCATGCACCTGCGCCAGCAGGTCGGTGAACAAGGCCGTGGCGTCCTCGCCGTCGGCCGCGGGCGTGGTGCGCCACTGCGGGCTGTAGTGCGCCAGCGCGGCGAAGAAGCCGTCGGCCCAGTCGGCACCGGTCACGAGTTCGCCGGCCTGCTCGGGCGTGAGACCGTCTTCGCTGACGGCGCGGGCCCGCGTCTCGTCGTCCCAGCTCAGCATCAGCGGCGCCAGCCGCAGCGCGTCGGGCGCGTCGTACAGCGCCTCGGCATCGAGCTGGTCGGCCAGCACGACGAAACGCGTGCGCAGCGCGCGCTCGGCTTGCGCGCGGTCGTCGGGGTCGGCGAAGGCGCGGTCGTAGGCGTCGCCGGCCATCGCGGGCAGCCAGTCGTCCAGCGGCACCGCGCCCGGGCCGCTGGCGACGCCGGTGAGGAAGCCGTCGATCCACTCGGGCGACAACCGGTCGTCGAAGCCGGCCAGGCGCTCGCAGACGGCATCGAAGGCGGCGATCTCGGCCGGGTTGTTGTTGCGGGGCAGTCGGGACATGGAAGGCTTCAGGAAGGCTCAGGCCGAAGGCCAGGACAAGGTGGGTGGATGCGGATGCAGGCGCGCCATCGCCAGCACGTCGGTGTAGACGCCGTGGCGCATCGCGTACGCGCGGTGCGTGCCTTCGGTCTGGAAACCGAACTGGCGGTACAGCGCGATGGCCCGCGCATTGTCCGCAAACACCGTGAGCTCGATGCGCAGCAGCTGCGCCCACTGGTCGGCGTAGTCGCACAGGGCCTGCATCAGCGCCTTGCCGACGCCCTGGCCCTGCGCCTCGCCGGCCACCGTGATGCCCAGCATCGCCACGTGGCGCCGGCGCAGCTGCGGCATCGGGTGCAGGCCGGCGCTGCCGACGATGCGGCCATCGCGCTCGGCCACCAGGTGCAGGTCGGGCTTGCCGGGCGTGTTGTTGTCGGCCAGGCGCGCCTGCCACAGCTCGACGCTGGTGTAGGGCATCTGCAGCGTGCCCGGCACGACCTCGGGGTCGCCCATGATGCGGGCCATGTCGGCGGCGTCGGCGGTGGTGCTGCGGCGCAGCGTGATGGGCGATGCGGTCATCGCGGGCTCCGGCGGTGAAGAGGGGGAACGACTCGGCGGCGAGGCCGCGATCTTCACACGCGGCTCAGGTGCGCGCGAGCAGCGCCAGCAGCCGCTCCATCACCCACTCGAGCGCCGGCCTCCCCTGGGCCTGCAGCGCCACCTGGGCGTTGGCGCGGGCCCGTGCCGGCGGGCGCAGGTCGCACACCGTCATGCCACGCGTGTAGCGGCCGCCGAGCTCGATCTCCACGCGCCCGGGCTGCAGCGTGAACAGTTCGGGCCGCGCCAGCCAGACCACCGGCGTGGGGTCGTACAGCGCCTGCGCCGCGCGGCCGCGCACGCGGGCCAGGTCCACATAGCCGTCGAAGTAGCCGGTGAAGATGCGCGCCGCCTCGCCGCGCAGCGTGCGCAGCTGCTGCACGTGGCCGTCGCCCACCGCGAGCTGCCGGCAGGCATTGAGCCCGAACATCGCCACCGGGATGCCGCTGTCGAAGACCCGCGCTGCCGCCTCGGGGTCGGCGTGGATGTTGAACTCGGCCGCCGCGGTCGCGTTGCCGCCCACGGTGCTGCCGCCCATGATGACCAGCGCCTGCAGCAGCTGCGGCAGCTCGGGCGCCAGCGCGAAGGCGGTGGCCACGTTGGTCAGCGGGCCCACCGCCAGCAGCGTGACCTGGCCCGGGTGCGCGCGCACCGCGTCCACGAGCGCCTGCACGCCGTGGCCGGCCGACAGACCGTGGCTGGCAGGCGGCAGCAACGGCCCGGTGCTGCGCATGCCGTGCGCGCCCAGCACGTCCTGCGCCGTGCTCTGCGGCTGCGCCAGCGGGCGTGCGCAGCCAGCGAACACCGGGGTCGTGAAGCCGTGCAGCGCGCGGATGGCCAGCGCGTTGGCCAGCGTCACCGGAAGCGGCGCGTTGCCCGCCACCACGCTGACGCCGAGCAGGTGGAACTGCGGGTCGGCCTCCAGCAGCGCCCAGGCCATCCAGTCGTCGAAACCCGGGTCGGTGTCGAGCCAGAGCTTGCGCGCCATGCCGGGGCCCGTCACTCGGCCAGGATCTCGGCGTCCAGCTCGGTCGCCGTGGGCATGCCTTCGCGCGCGCCGACCTTGCCGCAGGCGAGTGCTGCCGCCACGCCGGCCCGGTGCAGCGCTTCGTCGAAGCCGCGGCCCTGCACCAGCGACGCCGCCAGCGCGCCGGTGAAGGTGTCGCCGGCGCCGGTGCTGTCGATCATCCAGATGTCGTGCGCCGGCTGCTGCAGCAGCTGCCGGCCGTCCCAGGCCACGGCGCCACGGCCGCCCAGCGTGGCGACGACGCGCCGCGGCCCCAGCGCAGCCGCCGCCCGCACGTCGGCGGCGCCCAGCGCGGCCAGCTCGCCTTCGTTCACCACCAGCAGGTCCAGCAGCGCCAGCAGCTCCGGCGGCAGCGCCTGCATCGGCGCGGCGTTCAGCCACACGGGCACGCCCGCGGCGTGCGCACGCTCGGCCCAGGCGACCACGGTCGGCAGCGGGATCTCCAGCTGCAGCAGCAGCGCCCGCAGCTCGCGTGGCCAGACGCCCGGCGGCAGCGGCGCGTGCTGGTTGGCGCCGGGCAGCACGCTGATGGCGTTCTCGCCGTCGTCGGCCACGCTGATCAGCGCGCAGCCGCTGGCGCCGGCGACCCGGCGCAGGCCGCTGGTGTCGATGCACTCGTCGCGCAGCGCCTCGCTGAGCTCGGCGCCGAAGCCGTCATCGCCGACCGCGCCGTAGAAGCGCACCGCCGCGCCCAGCCGTGCGGCGGCAACGGCCTGGTTGCCGCCCTTGCCGCCCTGGTGGCGAGTCAGCGTGGAGCCGAGCACCGTCTCGCCGGGCCGGGGAATGCGCGGCACGCGGGCCACGAGGTCGATGTTGAGCGATCCTGTTACTGCGATCATCGCGGCACGATAGCAAAGGCCGCGCGGGCGTGCGGCGTATGCTCGCGCGATGCCCGTGCCGACGCATCGCCGCCCTGCATCGCCTCCCGCGGTAGCCGCCCTGGCGGCCATGCTGACGGCCGTCCTGCTCGCAGGCTGTGCCGCGCCGCAGCCGGACGCGGCGCCGCCCGCCGTGCTGATCTTCGGCGAAGCCCACGACCAGCCCGACCAGCAGCGCCAGGTAGCCGACACCGTCTCGGCGCTGGCACGCGAAGGCCGCCTGGCCGCCGTGGTGCTGGAGATGGCCGAGCGCGGACGCGACACGCGCGGGCTGCCGCGCGACGCGGACGCGGCCCGCGTGCGCGAGGCCCTGGCCTGGACCGGCTGGCCCTGGGACGCCTACGCGGCGGTGGTGCTGCGGGCGGTGCAGGCCGGCGTGCCGGTGCTGGGCGGCAACGCGCCACGCAGCGGCCACCGCGCCGCGATGGCCGACACCACGCTCGACGCCACGCTGCCGGCAGCGGCCCGCGACAAGCTGGCCGAGGCCGTGCGCACGGGCCACTGCGGGCTGCTGCCGGCATCGCAGGAGCCGGGCATGGTGCGCATCCAGATCGCGCGCGACCGTGCGATGGCAGCCACCGTGCAGGCGGCGCTGCAGCAGGCGCGGCCGGGCCAGCAGGTGCTGCTGCTCACGGGCGCGCAGCACGCGGCGCGCGACCGCGGCGTGCCGCTGCACCTGGCGCCGGGCACGCCACTGCGGGTGGTGATGTTCGGCGGCGGTGCCGCCACGCTGCCCGCCGACGAGCAGCGCCCGGCGCAGGCGACACCGCGCCCCGACCCTTGCGAGGCCCTGCGCCAGCGCATGCAGGGCCGGCCCGCCGGCTGAAGCCGGCTCCGGCGGCCCTTCAGGCGCGTTCGCCCACCCAGCCGGCCACCGAGGCCAGTGCTGCGGGCAGTGCCGCGGCATCGGTGCCGCCGGCCATCGCCATGTCGGGCTTGCCGCCGCCCTTGCCGCCCACCTGCTGGGCGACGAAGTTCACCAGCTCGCCGGCCTTGACGCGGCCGATGCTGTCGGCGGTGACGCCGGCCGCCAGCTGCACCTTGCCACCGTCGACCGCGGCCAGCACGATGGCGGCCGTCTTCAGCTTGTTCTTCAGCTGGTCCAGCGTCTCGCGCAGCGTCTTCGCGTCGGCGCCCTGCAGCACCGCGGCCAGCACCTTCAGGCCCTTCACGTCGACCGCCTGCGCCACCAGGTCGTCGCCCTGCGACGACGCCAGCTTGCTCTTCAGCGCGGTGATCTCCTTCTCGAGCGCGCGCACCTGCTCCAGCACCGCGGCCACGCGGCCCGGCACCTCGGCCGGCGTCGCCTTCAGCGTGCCGGCCAGCGTGTGCACCGTGCCTTCGAGCTGCTGCAGGTAGGCCAGCGCGTTGTCGCCGGTGACGGCCTCGATGCGGCGGATGCCCGCGGCCACGCCGCCTTCGGCGACGATCTTGAAGATGCCGATGTCGCCGGTGCGCGCCACGTGCGTGCCGCCGCAAAGCTCGCGGCTGCTGCCGATGTCGAGCACGCGCACCTCGTCGCCGTACTTCTCGCCGAACAGCATCATCGCGCCGACCTTCTGGGCCTCGTCGATCGGCATCACGCGCGCCTGCGTGGCGGCGTTGGCCAGGATCTCGGCGTTGACGATGGCCTCGATCTTCGTGATCTCGGCGTCGCTCACCGGCGCGTTGTGCGCGAAGTCGAAGCGCGTGCGCTCGGCGTTCACGAGCGAGCCCTTCTGCTGCACGTGCGCGCCCAGCACCTCGCGCAGCGCCTTGTGCATCAGGTGCGTGACGCTGTGGTTGCGCATGGTCTTCGCGCGCTGCTCGCCGTTCACGCGCGCCACCAGCACGTCGCCGATCTCGACCGCGCCTTCGACGATGCGGCCCTGGTGACCGTGCACCGCGGCCTGGATCTTGATGGTGTCCTCCACCAGCACGCGGCTGCGCGTGTTGCGCAGCTCGCCGGTGTCGCCGACCTGGCCGCCGCTCTCGGCGTAGAACGGCGTGTGGTCGAGCACGATCACGGCATCGTCGCCGGCCGCGGCGCGCTGCACCGGCGAGCCGTCGATGTAGATCGCCGTGACCTTGCTGGTCTCGCAGACCAGGTGCTCGTAGCCGTGGAACGCGGTGGCGCCACCGTCGTAGTCGAGGCCGGCGGCCATCTTGAACTTGGCCTTGCTGCGTGCCTGCTCGCGCTGGCGCTGCATCGCCGTCTGGAAGCCGGCTTCGTCGACGCTCACGCCACGCTCGCGGCAGACGTCCG
Organism: Rubrivivax soli; assembly: GCF_049810355.1. Taxonomy (GTDB): domain Bacteria; phylum Pseudomonadota; class Gammaproteobacteria; order Burkholderiales; family Burkholderiaceae_C; genus Rubrivivax. The sequence continues at coordinate 4,705,986 of NZ_CP187368.1, read as the reverse complement.
CCGTCAGGTCCAGCGGGAAGCCGAAGGTGTCGTGCAGCTTGAACGCGGTGTCGCCGTCGATGCCGCCGCCGCCCGCCAGCGCCGCTTCCAGGATCTCCATGCCGTTGGCGATGGTCTGGAAGAAGCGCTCTTCCTCCTGCTTCAGCACCTCGGTGATGCGCAGCTTGTCGCGCCGCAGCTCGGCGTAGGCGTCGCCCATCTCGTCGGCCAGCGCCGCCACCAGCGTGTGGAAGAAGGGCTTGCGCGCGCCCAGCTTGTAGCCGTGGCGGATCGCGCGGCGCGTGATGCGGCGCAGCACGTAGCCGCGGCCTTCATTGCCGGGGATCACGCCGTCGGCCACCGTGAAGCTGCAGGCGCGGATGTGGTCGGCGATGACCTTCAGGCTCGGGCTGTCGGCATCGCAGTCGCCGCCGCCGGCCGCGTCGACGGCGCTCTTGGCCGCCGCCAGCAGGTGCCGGAAGGTGTCGATCTCGTAGTTGCTGTGCACGTGCTGCAGCACCGCGGCCAGGCGCTCCAGGCCCATGCCGGTGTCGACCGACGGCTTCGGCAGCTTGTGCATCACACCGTCCTCGGTGCGGTTGAACTGCATGAAGACGTTGTTCCAGATCTCGATGTAGCGGTCGCCGTCCTGCTCGGCCGAGCCCGGCGGGCCGCCGGCCACGTCGGGGCCGTGGTCGTAGAAGATCTCGCTGCACGGGCCGCAGGGGCCGGTGTCGCCCATCATCCAGAAGTTGTCGGACATGTAGCGGCCGCCCTTGTTGTCGCCGATGCGCACGATGCGCTCCGGCGGCAGCCCGATGTCCTTCAGCCAGATGTCGTAGGCCTCGTCGTCCTCGGCGTACACGGTGGCCCAGAGCTTGTCCGCGGGCAGCTTGAAGTGCACCGTGAGCAGCTCCCACGCGTAGCGGATCGCGTCGTGCTTGAAGTAGTCGCCGAAGCTGAAGTTGCCCAGCATCTCGAAGAACGTGTGGTGGCGCGCGGTGTAGCCCACGTTCTCGAGGTCGTTGTGCTTGCCGCCGGCGCGGATGCACTTCTGGCTGGTGGTGGCGCGCGAATACGGCCGCTTGTCGAAGCCCAGGAACACGTCCTTGAACTGGTTCATGCCGGCGTTGGTGAACAGCAGCGTCGGATCGTCGCCCGGCACCACGGGCGAGCTGGCGACGATCTGGTGGCCCTTCGACTCGAAGAACTTCAGGAAGGTGGAACGGATCTCGGAGGCTTTCATCCGGCGGCTTTCGGTGGGATTCGGGGTGTCGAAAGCCCTGTTCGGGCAACTCCGACACGACCTTGGATTATAGGTGGGGGGTGCCTGCCGACGCCCCGCCACCAGCCCGGCGCGCGCACCTATGATCAGCGCCCCGCCGCCTTGCGGTGCCACCACGCGACGACGCCCATGGACACCACGACCTCGCCCCTGGCCGCCCTGAAGGAACCCGGCCTGCTGAAGACCGACGGCCTCGTCAACGGCGAGTGGGTCGCCGGCAACGGTGCGCGTTTTGCCGTCACCGACCCCGCCACCGGCGCCGAACTCGCGCGCGTGGCCAACCTGGGCCCGGTGGACGCGGCGGCAGCGCTGTCGGCAGCGCAGAAGGCCTGGGGCCCGTGGCGCACGAAGACGGCCAGGGAACGCGCCGCGATCCTGATGAAGTGGTTCGCGCTGCTGCACCAGCATGCCGACGACCTGGCGCGGATCATGACCGCCGAGCAGGGCAAGCCGCTGGCCGAGGCGCGTGGCGAGGTGGTCTACGGCGCCAGCTTCGTCGAATGGTTCGCCGAAGAGGCCAAGCGCGTCTACGGCGAGACCATTCCCACCACCGACAACAACAAGCGCTACCTCGTCATCAAGCAGCCCATCGGCGTGTGCGCGGCGATCACGCCGTGGAACTTCCCCGTAGCGATGATCACGCGCAAGGTCGCGCCGGCGCTGGCCGCGGGCTGCCCGGTGGTCATCAAGCCGGCCGAGCAGACGCCGCTGTCGGCGCTGGCCGTGGCCGAGCTCGCGCAGCGAGCCGGCATGCCCGCGGGCGTTCTGAACGTGCTGTGCGCCGACGCCGACAACAGCGTCGAGATCGGCAAGGTGCTGTGCAGCAGCGACGTCGTGCGCCACCTGTCGTTCACCGGCAGCACCGAGGTCGGCCGCATCCTGGCGCGGCAGTGCGCATCCACCGTGAAGAAGCTGAGCCTGGAACTCGGCGGCAACGCGCCCTTCATCGTCTTCGACGACGCCGACCTCGACAGCGCCGTCGAAGGCGCGCTGGCCAGCAAGTACCGCAACGCCGGCCAGACCTGCGTCTGCGCCAACCGCATCTATGCGCAGGCCGGCATCCACGATGCCTTCGTGCAGAAGCTGGCCGCGCGCGCGCAGGCGATCCAGGTCGGCAACGGCTTCGAGGCCGGCGTGACGCAGGGGCCGCTGATCGACGACGCGGCACTCGCCAAGGTCGAGGCCCACGTGGCCGACGCCGTGGCCAAGGGCGCGCAGGTGCTCACCGGCGGCCAGCGCGACGCCGCCAAGGGCGCACGCTTCTTCCAGCCCACGGTGCTGGCCGGCGTGACGGCCGAGATGCTGTGCGCGAAGGAGGAGACCTTCGGCCCGGTGGCGCCGGTGTTCCGCTTCGAGACCGAGGCCGAGGCCATCGCGCTGGCGAACGACACCGAGTTCGGCCTTGCCAGCTACTTCTACAGCCGCGACATCGGCCGCATCTTCCGCGTCGGCGAATCGCTGGAGTACGGCATGGTGGGCGTCAACACCGGGCTCATCTCGACGGCCGAGGTGCCGTTCGGCGGCGTCAAGCAAAGCGGCCTGGGCCGCGAAGGCGCGCACCAGGGCATGGACGACTACGTCGAGATCAAGTACCTCTGCCTGGGCGACATCCTGAAGTAGCGCGGGGCGCGCCGCGGCGGCCGTTCAGGCTTCGTCGTCGTTGGCTGCCGCGTCGCTGCCGCGGTCGGCGCGGCTGGCCAGTCCGGCGTGGCCCACCGTGGCCACCTGGGCGGCCTGGCCGAGGGCGCGGCGCAGCAGGCCGTCGGCGTCCTTGCCGTGTTCGGGGTACGACGCGATGCCGGCGCTGACCGCCAGCGTCTGCGTGCGCCCGGTCACCGTGAAGGGCTGGGCCAGCGACTGCGCCATCTTCGCCATCACGCGCTCGCCGTCCTGCGGCGAATCGATCCACGCCAGCAGCACCGCGAACGCGTCGCTGCCGATCGAAGCCACGACGTCGCTGGCGCGCAGCGCCGAACGCAGCCGCACCGCGGCCTTGCGCCGCAGCACGTTGGCCGATTCGGCGCCCAGTGCCTCGCCCAGCCGTGCCAGGCCTTCGACCCGCAGCACGATCAGCGCCATCGGTGCCGGCTCGCGTTCGCGCAGCGCCAGCAGGTGCGTCATGTGCTCCAGCAGCTGCGTGTGGTTGGGCAGGCCGGTGGACAGGTCGGTGGCGTAGGCCTTGCGCGCGATGCGCTCGAGCTGCTTGCGTTCCACCGCCAGCCGCAGCGCGCGCGCGGTGGCGTCGGCGTCGCCCGGGGGCAGCACGTCCTGCACACCCAGCTGCAGCAGCGGCAGCGCGGTGCCGGCATCGGTGTGCAGCAGCACGACCACGGCGCAGTCCAGCACCGCCTGCGACAAGCCCGGCCAGGCCACCAGTTCGGCGGCGTCCTGCGGCTGGATCAGCAAGGCATCGGCGGCGGCCTGGCCCAGCGCATGCGACAGCGCGGCCAACGAGGCACACGGCACCAGGTCGAACGGACCCCACTGCGCACCATCCAGCACCGGCAGCGCGGGCACCACGCACAGCACGCGCAGCGCAGCCGGCACGCCGGTCGTCGGGACGGTCGAGGTCATGCGCGGGCCCCAGGTGGATCAGCCGGCATCGGCAGCGGGCATGCAGGGCGGGAGACTGGAGCGGGTGAAGGGAATCGAACCCTCGTATGAAGCTTGGGAAGCTGCCGTTCTACCATTGAACTACACCCGCGAACGCCGCGGATTCTAGCGCGGCGGCGTCAGCGCTCGACGCGGAAGCGCACCGGCGCCGCGCTGGCCAGCACGCGGCCCGGCGCGGCGTTGGCCATGAACTCGACCACCGCGCTGTAGTTGCCGGCCGGCGGGTTCAGCCAGACCTCGGTGTGGCCGTTGACGAGCGCGATGCTTTCCTCGCGGCCGCCCTCGGGTTTCAGCGTCAGGCGGAAGTGGCCGCTGCCGGGTTCGGCCAGCGCGGTGTGCGACACGTTCAGCGCCGACGCGTGCATCACCACGCGCAGCGGCCCGCGCAGCGTGGCACCTTCGGCGGGCTCGACGATGGACACGCCCGGGCGCAACAGCGTCTGCGGGTCGACGGCGTTCTTCTTCGTCACCGTCACCTTCACGGGCTTGCTGTAGATGAAGTTCGGGATGTGGCGGTCGTCGGCGAGCACCAGGCGCAGCGTGTAGGTGCCGGGCGGGAAGTTCAGCACCGTCTCCATCTGCCCCTTGCCGAAGTGGATGTACTGGTCGTTGAAGGGCAGCGGCTTGCTGAAGTCGAGCGGCAGTTCGCGGTCGACCAGCAGGTGGTGGTGGCCGGCCCCAGGCACTGGCTTGCTGATGGGCGCGAGGCCGAAGCCGGTCAGGCCGAACTTCGCGACGAAGGGTGTCTCGATGCGCGCGCCGTCCTGCAGGTTCGTGAAGTAGGTGGCGCGGTTCAGGCGCGGCGCCGGCACCACCCAGGGGTGCGGCGCGCGTGGATCGGTCTGGCTGGTCGGGGCGGCCTGTGCCAGGGCCGGCCGGGGGGCGGCCACCAGGCTGGCGGTGGCAAGGGCGGCCAGCAGGGCCAGTGTGGTCAAGGCGGAGAGCGCGGGAGGCATGAACGAACGGTGCAACGAAGAACGGTCGGCGATGGTCGCACGGCAGCCGGTGCCACTGTGGGTGACGGGCTTCCCGCCGGTGCTGGGCAGCCGCGCCGCCGCGTGGCCCGGGCTGCTGGCTACACTGCGCGCCGCCATGCAACCACCGCAACACCGCCCCCTGCGCAGCTTCGTGCTGCGCGCCGGCCGCCTCGGGCCCGGCCAGCAACGGGCGCTGGCCGAACTGGGCCCGCGCTTCGTGCTGCCCTACGCGCCGCAGCCGCTGGACACCACGGCCGTCTTCGGCCGCGGCGCACCGCTGCTGCTGGAGATCGGCTTCGGCATGGGTGACGCCACGGCGCAGGTGGCCGCCGCGCTGCCGGAGCACGACCTGATCGGCTGCGAGGTGCACCGGCCCGGCGTCGGCGCGCTGCTCAAGCGCATCGGCGAAGGCGGGCTGACGAACCTGCGGCTGATCGAGCACGACGCCGTCGAGGTGCTGCGCGACATGGTGGCGCCCGGCAGCCTGGCCGGCGTGCACCTGTGGTTTCCCGACCCCTGGCACAAGAAGCGCCACAACAAGCGCCGCATCGTGCAGCCGGCCTTCGTGGACCTGGTGCGCTCGCGGCTGGCGCCCGGCGGCTACCTGCACTGCGCAACAGACTGGCAGCCCTACGCCGAGCAGATGCTCGAGGTGCTGTCGGCCGCGCCCGGCATGGCCAACACGGCGGCAGGCTACGCCGAGCGCCCGGCATGGCGCCCGCTGACGAAGTTCGAGGCCCGCGGCCTGAAGCTCGGCCACGGTGTCTGGGACCTGGTGTTCAGGCGCAGCGTTCAGGCCGACCAGTCGACGAGCCCGGTGTAGGCCGTCAGCAGCACGATGCCGCCGAAGACGATGCGGTACCAGGCGAAGCCGGTGAAGTCGTGCGTGCTGACGAAGCGGATCAGCCAGCGGATGCACAGCAGCGCGCTGAAGAACGCGAACACCAGGCCCACCGCGAACATCGGCAGGTCGGCCACGTGCAGCGCCTCACGCTGCTTCCACACCGAATAGGCACCCGCCCCCATCAGCGTCGGAATGCCCAGGTAGAAGCTGAACTCGGTGGCGCACTTGCGCGACAGGCCGAACACCATGCCGCCGATGATGGTGGCGCCCGAGCGGCTGGTGCCCGGCAACAGCGCCAGGCACTGGATGAGGCCGACCTTCAGCGCGTCCACCGGCCCCATGTCGTCGACCGTCTCCACCCGCGCGCGGCGCTGGCCTTCGAGGTCGCGGTCGCCGAACTGGCGGCGGTGGCGTCGCTCGACCCACAGGATGATGAAGCCGCCGACGATGAAGGCCGTGGCCACCGGCACCGGGTGGAACAGGTGCGCCTTTACCAGCTTGCCGAAGGCCAGTCCCAGCACCACCGCGGGCACGAAGGCGATCAGCACGTTCAGCGCGAAGCGCTGCGCCTGCGGGTCGTGCGTGAGGCCCGTCACGGTCCGCGCCAGACGCTCGCGGTACTGCCAGATCACGGCGAACATGGCGCCGGTCTGGATCGCGATCTCGAAGACCTTGGCGGTCTCGCCGGTGAAGTCCAGCAGCGAACCGGCCAGGATCAGATGCCCGGTGGACGAGATCGGCAGGAACTCGGTGAGCCCCTCCACCACGCCCATGATGGCGGCCTTCAGCAGCAGGATCGGGTCCAAGGCAGTGTTCTCGCGTGGGGGTGGGCGGTGCCGCGCCGGGCGGCGGCCGCGCATGATAACGACGCCGCCGCCGCGGCTTGACCGGCCCGGCAGGCAGTGGCTACATTACTGACCGACCGGTCAGTAATTGATGCACACCTCCGATTCCCCCTCCACGCCGCGCCGGCGCAGCAAGGAAACCCGTCCGCAGGAACTGCTGGACGCAGCGCTCGCGCTGTTCGTCGCCAAGGGCTTCGCCGCCACGCGCTCGGAAGAAGTGGCGCGCGCCGCCGGCGTCTCCAAGGGGACGCTGTACCTGTACTACCCGAGCAAGGAAGAGCTGTTCAAGGCCGTGGTGCGCCAGAACCTGGCCAGCCGCATCGCCGAGGGCCAGGAGATGGTCGACAGCTTCCAGGGCCGGGCCTCGGACCTGATCGTCGCGCTGATGCAGACCTGGTGGCAGCGCATGGAAGAGGAAGCCGCCGCCGGCATCCACAAGGTGGTGCTGGCCGAGGTGCGCAACTTCCCCGAGCTGGCGCAGTTCTACACCGACGAGGTCATCGCGCCGGCAGACCGCCTGTTCTCCAGCGTCGTGCAGCGCGGCATCGACAGCGGTGAGTTCCGCCCGCTGCCCGTGCACGAGGTGGCGCACGCGCTGATGGCGCCGATGATCTTCCACGCGCTGCACCGGCACTCGTTCGGCGCCTGCCCGGTGCACGGCGTCGAGCTCGACCCGGCGGCGATCCTGCGCACGCAGATGGAGATCACGCTGCGCGGGCTGCAGACTCGCTCCGGCGAATCCGGCCCCGCCCTGTGCCCATGACGTCGCGGCGGCGCCGGTTCGTCGGCCTCGTGGCCGTGCTGGCGGTGGCCCTGGCCGCGCTGGGAGCGGTGCGCTGGCTGGGCAGCCCGCGCGGCACGGCGGCACGGGCACCGGCCGCCGGTGCCGCGTCCGCGCCCGCGCTGCCGCTGCAGCTGGCCGCCACCGACGTCGCCGCGGCGCGGCGCGGCGAGCTCGTCGCCACGCTCGGCGTCTCGGGCAGCCTGAAGGCGGTGGACAGCGCGGTCGTGAAGGCACGCGTGGCGGCCGAGCTGCTGCAGCTGTCGGTGCGCGAAGGCGACCGCGTGCTGGCCGGGCAGCTGATCGGCCGCCTCGACGCCACCGACGTGCAGCTGCGCCTGCGCCAGGCCGAGGACCAGGTCGCCAACGCGCAGGCGCAGCTGGAGATCGCGCAGCGCACGCAGCGCAACAACCAGGCGCTGGTGGACCAGGGCTTCATCAGCCAGACGGCGCTGGCCACCTCGGTGAACAGCGCCGCGGCAGCACAGGCCACGCTGCAGGCCGCACGCGCCGCCGCCGATTTGGCGCGCAAGGCCGTGCGCGACACCGAGGTGCTCGCACCGCTGGCCGGGCTGGTGGCGCAGCGCTTCGTGCAGCCGGGCGAGCGGCTGGCGCTGGACGCCCGCATCGTCGAGATCGTCGACCTCGCGCGCATCGAGCTCGAAGCCGCGGTCGCGCCAGAGGACGTGCCGGCGCTGCGCGTGGGCCAGAGCGCACGCGTGCAGATCGACGGCCTGGCGCAGCCCGTGCCGGCACGTGTGCTGCGCATCAATCCGGCCACGCAGGCCGGCACGCGGGCCGTGATGGCCTACCTGCGGCTGGAGCCCGTGCCCGGCCTGCGCCAGGGCCTGTTTGCCCGCGGCCAGGTCGAACTGCAGCGCACCACCACGCTGCTGGTGCCGGCCAGCGCCGTGCGTCATGACCAGGCACGGCCCTACGTGCTGGTGGTGGCCGGCGGGCGCGCGGCGCTGCGGCCGCTGCAGCCGGGGTTGCGCGGCGACGCCGACTTCGGCCGCGGCACCGAGGAGGCCGTCGAGGTGCTGGCCGGCGTGGCCGAAGGAGACACCGTGCTGCGCGGCAGTGTCGGCGCACTGCGCGAAGGCACGCCGCTGCAGTTGGCCGGCACGCCGTAGCAGGCACCGCCATGTGGTTCACCCGCGTCTCGATCCAGAACCCCGTGCTGGCCACGATGGTGATGCTGGCCTTCGTGGTGCTGGGCCTGTTCAGCTACCAGCGGCTGGCGGTGGACCAGTTCCCCAACATCGACTTCCCCACCGTGGTGGTGGCGATGGACTACCCCGGTGCCAGCCCCGAGATCGTCGAGGCCGAGGTCACGAAGAAGGTCGAGGAAGCCGTCAACACGGTGGCGGGCATCAGCGCGCTGTATTCGCGCAGCTACGAAGGCACGGCGGTGGTGATCGTCGAGTTCAACCTCGACGTCGACGGCCGCCAGGCCGCCGAGGACGTGCGCGAGAAGGTGGCCCTGATCCGCCCGCTGCTGCGCGACGAGGTCAAGGAGCCGCGCATCTCGCGTTTCGACCCCCAGAGCCAGCCGATCTTCAACGTCGCCGTGCTGTCCGAAGGCGATGCGAAGACGCCGCAGGAGCTGACCACCTGGGCCACGCAGGTGCTGCAGAAGCGGCTGGAGAACGTGCGCGGCGTGGGCGCCGTCAGCGTGGTGGGCGGCGTCGAGCGCCAGATCAACGTCTACGTGAAGCCGGCGGCGCTCGAGGCCTACGGCATCGGCGTCGAGCAGGTCGTGGCCGCGCTGCGCAGCGAGAACCAGGAACTGCCGGTGGGCGCGCTGCGCTCGCTGGAACAGGAACGCGTGGTGCAGATCAACGCGCGGCTGAAGACCCCGGCCGACTTCCGCGAGGTGGTGGTGGCGCGCCGCGGGCCGCCGGCCACCGGCGGTGCCGGGCCGGGCGTGGCGGTGAAGCTGGGGCAGCTGGCCGACATCGTCGACGGCCCGCAGGAGATCGAGTCGCTGGCGCTCTACAACGGCCGACGCACGGTGCTGCTGAGCGTGCAGAAGAGCCAGGGCGAGAACACCATCGCCGTCGTCGACGGCCTGGTGCGCGCGCTGGCCGACAGCCAGCGCCTGACGCCGCCGGGCATCCGCACCGAGATCAACCGCGACAACTCGCGTGCGATCCGCGTCTCGGTGGCCAACGTGCAGCGCACGCTGCTCGAGGGTGCGGCGCTGACGATCCTGATCGTGTTCCTGTTCCTGAACAGCTGGCGCAGCACCGTCATCACGGGGCTGACGCTGCCGATCGCGCTGATCGGCACCTTTCTGTTCATGCACCTGTTCGGCTTCACGATCAACACCATCACGCTGATGGCGCTGAGCCTGTGCGTGGGGCTGCTGATCGACGACGCCATCGTCGTGCGCGAGAACATCGTGCGCCACGTGCAGATGGGCAAGAGCGCGCACGACGCGGCACTCGACGGCACCAACGAGATCGGTCTGGCGGTGCTGGCCACCACGCTCAGCATCGTGGCGGTGTTCCTGCCCATCGGCTTCATGGGCGGCATCGTCGGCAAGTTCTTCCACGAGTTCGGCATCACCATCGTCGCCGCGGTGCTGATCAGCATGTTCGTCAGCTTCACGCTCGACCCGATGCTGAGTTCGGTGTGGAACGATCCCCAGGCGCACGGCCCGCACCGCGGCCCGCCGGCGACGCTGTACGACAGGACCATCGGCCGCGTCACCGGCTGGTTCGATCGCCTGACGCAGGCGCTGTCGAACGCCTACCAGCGCATCCTGGCCTGGAGCCTGCACCACAAGCTGAAGACGCTGGCCGTGGCGCTGGCCACCTTCGTCGCCAGCTTCTTCGTGATCCCCATCCTCGGCGCCGAGTTCGTGCCCAAGGCCGACTTCAGCGAGACACAGGTCAACTTCTACACGCCGGTGGGCTCGTCGCTGGAAGTGACCGAAGCGCGTGCACGCCAGGTCGATGCCGCGCTGCGCGCGCTGCCCGAGGTGCGCTACACGGTGGTCACGATCAACAGCGGCTTTGCCGCCGGCAGGAACTACGGCACGGTCTACGTGCGTCTGGTCGACCGCAAGGACCGCAGCCGCAGCGTGGCCGACCTGGCGGTGCCGCTGCGCGAGCAGCTCGCGCGCATCCCGGGCATCACCGTCACCAACATCGGCCAGACCGACCTGGGCGGCGGCAAGAGCATCCAGTTCTCGATCCAGGGCCCCGACCTCGCCGAACTGGCGCGGCTGTCGCGCGGCATCATGGCGCAGCTGCAGCAGATCCCCGGGCTGGTGGACCTGGACAGCACGCTCAAGCCCGACAAGCCCACGCTGGCCGTGGACGTGAAGCGCGACGCCGCCTCCGACCTGGGCCTGAACGTGAACACGCTGGCGACGACGCTGCGCACGCTGGTGGCCGGCCAGACCGTGGGCAACTGGCGCGCCAGCGACGGCGAGAACTACGACATCCTCGTGCGCCTGCCGCCGTCCAGCCGCGACGCCAGCGCCGACCTGCAGAATCTGCTGCTGGCGGTGGCGGCAGCCGACGGCAGCACCCGCACCGTGCGGCTGGGCCAGGTGGCGGTGCTGACGCCTTCCACGGGCCCGAACCAGATCAACCGCCGCGACCTGAGCCGCGAGATCAACATCGACGCCAACGCGCTGGGCCGCAGCAGCGGCGAGGTCTCGGCCGACATCCGCCGCGTGCTCGACGCCACGCCCTGGCCGCCGGGCTACCGCACCAGCTTCGGCGGCAGCACGAAGAACATGACCGAGTCGTTCAACTACGCCATCGGCGCGCTGGGCCTGGCCATCGTGTTCATCTACATGATCCTGGCGAGCCAGTTCAAGAGCTTCCTGCAGCCGGTGGCGCTGATGGCCTCGCTGCCGCTGACGCTGATCGGCGTGGTGCTGACGCTGCTGCTGTTCCGCAGCACGCTGAACATGTTCAGCATCATCGGCATCGTGATGCTGATGGGGCTGGTGACGAAGAACGCCATCCTGCTGGTGGACTTCGCGATCCGGTCGCGGCAGGCCGGCATGGAGCGCACCGAGGCGCTGCTGCACGCGGCGCAGGTGCGGCTGCGGCCGATCCTGATGACGACGCTGGCGATGGTGTTCGGCATGGTGCCGCTGGCCTTTGCGCTCAGCGAAGGCTCGGAGCAGCGCGCGCCGATGGGCCAGGCCGTCATCGGCGGCGTCGTCACCTCGTCGCTGCTGACGCTGGTGGTGGTGCCGGTCATCTACTGCTACCTCGACGACCTCGCGGCCTGGGCACGCCGGCGCTGGCGCGGCGCCGCGCCCGCACGGCCGGCCGCCGAAGGCAGCGCCTAGAATTCGTGCGATCCCTGCATCTGATACCCTATTAGGTATAAACCATGAACGTCGAACTCGCCCGCTTCAACATGATCGAACAGCAGATCCGCCCCTGGGAGGTGCTGGACCAGACCGTGCTGTCGCTGCTGGCCGCGGTGCGGCGCGAGGACTTCGTGCCCGCCGGCCTGCGCGCGCTGGCCTTCATGGACACGCAGGTGCCGCTGGAGGGCGGCGCGCAGCAGGCCGTGGACGCCGGGGCCTGCATGCTCGAACCCAAGGTCGAGGCCCGGCTGCTGCAGGAACTGCAGGTGCAGCGCCACGAGAAGGTGCTGGAGATCGGAGCCGGCTCGGGCTTCATGGCCGCGCTGCTGGCGCACCGCGCGCAGCAGGTGTTCACGCTGGAATGCCGGCCTGCGCTGGTGCAGATGGCGCGCGAGAACCTGCGCCGCGCCGGCATCGTCAACGCCACCGTCGTGGAGACGCCTGCGGCCAGCGCCGCGCGCGGGCTGCCGGGCGAGGCGCCGTTCGACGTCATCCTGCTGTCGGGTTCGGTGCCCGAGGTGCCGCGCACGCTGCTGGAGCAGCTGAAGGTCGGCGGCCGGCTGGCGGCGATCGTCGGCGACGAGCCCGTCATGCGGGCCCGGCTGTTCACCCGCGTCGGCGAGGCCGCGTGGTCCGACGTCGACCTGTTCGACACCGTCGCGCCGCGGCTGCAGGGCTTCGCGGAACCCTCCCGCTTCAGCTTCTGAGCCAGCGGCCGCGCCCGATGCCCTGCCAGCAGCCCGTCGCGCACCAGGGGCCTTCAGCCCCCGAGAACGTGCAGGTCGTCGCACGGCGCCTGCCGGGTGCGGCACGGGGCTCTATAACCTCGCGCGCACAACACCCTTTCGCCTGTTGAAGGACTTTCCATGTCGCTGAAGCGTTTCCGCCTGTCGATGGCGGCCCTGGCCGCCGGTCTGGCCCTCGGTGCCCCCCTCGCCGCCGGCGCCCAGAGCCTGCAGGAGCTGTACGAAGCGGCACGCGGCTTCGATGCCACCTACCTGGCCGCCAAGGCGCTGGCCGATTCGGCGCAGTACCGCGCCGAGCAGAGCGAGGCGCTGGGCCGGCCGAGCGCTGCGCTCACCGCCAACGCCTCCACCGCGCAGGTCGACCCGCCGGTCATCGACCGCGGCAGCAGCAACAGCGTGGGCACGGCGCTGGCCGGCCGCTACCCGCTGTTCAACCGGGCCAACGGCGTCACCATCGAGCAGGCGCGCAAGTCGCTGCTGACGGCGCAGGCCGACCTGGACACTGCCGAGCAGGACCTGATCGTGCGCGTGGCGCAGGCCTACTTCGACGTGCTCGCGGCGCAGGACACGCTGGCCACCACGCGCGCCAACAAGGCCGCCACCGCCGAGCAGCTGGCGTCGGCCAAGCGCAACTTCGAGGTCGGCACCGCCACCATCACCGACACCCGCGAGGCGCAGGCCCGCTTCGACCTCGGCACCGCGCAGGAACTGGCGGCCGAGAACGACCTGCGCACCAAGCGCATCGCGCTCGACCAGCTGGTGGGCCGCGGCAACGTGGCCCCGAAGCCGCTGGCGGTGCCGGTGGTGCTGCCGTCGCCGGTGCCGGCCAACGCCGAGGAGTGGGTCACGGTGGCCGACAGCCAGCACCCGACCATCCGCAAGGCGCGCGTGGGCCTGGAAGTGGCCAACCTCGAGATCAGCAAGGCGCGCGCCGGCAACCTGCCCACGGTGGACGCGGTGGCGCGCCTGGGGCTGTCGCGCGCCAGCGGCAGCTCGCTGGCGGTGACGCCGGGCAACACCACCAGCGCCAGCCTGGGTGTCGAGATGAACTGGCCGCTGTACACCGGCGGCGCCACGCAGAACCGCATCAAGGAGACGCTGGCCCTGGAGGAGAAGGCACGCAACGACCTCGAGGCCGCGCGCCGCGGCGTCGCCCAGGGCACGCGCGTGGCGTATTTCGGCGTGCAGTCGGGGCTGTCGCAGGTGAAGGCGCTGGAAGCGGCCGAAAGCTCCAGCAAGCTGGCGCTGGAAGCCACGCAGCTGGGCTACCGCGTCGGCGTGCGCGTGAACCTGGACGTGCTCAACGCGCAGACCCAGCTGTTCCAGACCCAGCGCGACCTGGCCAAGGCGCGCTACGACGTGCTGCTCAACAGCCTGAAGCTGCGCCAGGCCTCGGGCCAGCTGCAGCCCACCGACGTGGGCAGCATCGAGGCCCTGCTGGCCAAGTAAGGCTCGCCCAGGCCCGCGGCCCCTGCCGCGGGCGCGCAGGCAGGGTGCCGTTCAGCGCATCCGCTGCGGCCGGGCCAGGTCGGGCCGGCTGTAGTCGCACACGCCGTCGGGGAAGATGCGCTCCAGCTGCGCCACCTGCTCCGCGCTCGGCACCCAGCTGCCGTAGGTGCCGTCGCGCAGCGCGCGCTGCACCGGCTTCAGGGCACAGCGGTAGATGCTGCCCTCGATGGGCGCGCCGGCCACCGTGCGCGAGGTGCCGTACAGCGGGAAGGCCTGCGTGCAGGCGCCGGCCGGCCGGCTGTCGAGGATGCCGTCCCAGACGCCGCTGCCGCTGGCCATCAGCTGGCCGTTGCGGTCGAAGCAGCTGTCGGTGGCCGCCGCGGGCTTGTTGCCCACCACGCCCGCCGCCGGGTTGCCCAGGATCGCCAGCATCCACTGGTCCATCACCGCCAGCGCTTCCAGCGTCTGGCTGGCCTTGGGCTGGCCCGGCACGGTGTCGGTGAACCACACGACGAGGTTGTCGCTGTGGCCCATGCGGTTGAGCAGCCGCTGGCGCACCGCGAACGACTGGTGCACGTTGTGCATGTCCAGCTCGCGCTCCATGTACTGGCGGTGGTCGATCGTGGGCAGCGCCAGCGCGCCGTCGAAGACGTGGCCGGTCTCGTAGGCGCGGCGCATCGCCAGCAGGTCGCCGCGCGTGCGCGGCGCCGGCTGGTCGGCGCTGGGCGCCAGGTGCATGTTCTGCTGGCTCCAGGGCGCGAAGTAGCCGGGGATCGTCAGCGCCTTGTTGACCTCGGTGCTGCTGGTGCCGAAGAACGGGAAGCCTTCCTGCACCATCGCGCTCGGGTGCTTCCAGCCGCCCACGTGCCAGTTCAGGTGCAGGAACTCGGCGGGCGTGATGCTGCCGTCACGCAGCGCGCGCAGGCCGTACTGCACGCCGACGTTGTCCCAGGTCGGCCGCGCGGCGCCGGTCTCGTCGACGCCGTAGATGTTGCGCAGGTCGTCGTAGTGGGTCCAGCGGATGGCGGCGATGTCGCTCTGCGGCTCCCACAGCTGCTGGTTCGCGGCCTGGCCGTACCACGGGTTCATCGCCAGCGGCGTCAGGCCGCGCCAGGCCTTGGCGCACTCGGTCATGCCGGGCGCGGTGCTGTAGCCGAGCGCCGTCTTCAGCGGTGCCAGCGCGTCGTTGACGGCGGAGAAGCCCTCCTCGGCGTTCATGCCCACCAGCCAGCTGCGGTTCTTCGTGACGCGCCACTTCGGGTTCGTGCGGTCGGTGGCGTCCATGTAGTGCTCGAGCAGCTCGCAGTCGCCGACGTGGATGGTCTGCGTCACCATGTCGGGATAGCTCTGCACCGGCAGCAGCGCGTCGAGCACGCCGGGCTGGTTCTGCGCCAGCATGTACTGCTGGATGGCCCCGCCCGAGCCGCCCAGGCCCACCGTGTACATCGGCATGCCGTAGCGTTCGACGAAGCGCTCCTTGGTCATCATCGCGGTCTCGCCGGCCAGGCGCATGTTGTAGTGCGTGCCGGTGTTGTTGCCGCTGCTGTGCACGATGGCGTAGCCGCGGCCCAGGATGTCCAGGTTCATCGAGCCGCCGTGCACCGTGCCCTGGCTGTGGCCGATGGCCACCCCGCCCTGGAACCAGTACAGCAGCCGGCGGTTCCACAGGCTGGTGTCGGGCGCGGCCGGGTCGTCGACCAGCGGCGCCAGCATCGCGATGCTGTAGAGGAAGCGGTTGATCGAGCCGATCTCGCGGCGCACGACGAAGTCGACCGTGCGGCCGTCGGGCAGCGTCACGGTGGCCATGTCGGCCGGGCGCGCGCCGCCCGCGGGCAGGGCTTTCAGACTGCCGTCGGTGCTGCGGTAGGTGTAGCTGGTGAAGGTGTCGATCGAGCAGTTGCGGCTGTAGCCGAGCAGCGCGCCGCTGGCGTCGGTGACGCGGTAGCCCGGCGCGGTGGCGCTGTCCACCAGCGGCTGGCGGCCCACCGCGCCCTGGATCGTGGTGCAGACGAAGGGCGTCTGCTGCGGGCCGCTGAACATCGGGCCGGTGATCGGGTGGTTGGTGAGCGCCAGCGCCGCACGCTGGCCGGGCTGGCCTGCGATGCGCGCTTCCAGCCGGTTGCGGCCGTTGACGAGACCGGTGACGACGGCCTCGATGCGGTCACCGGCCGCCACCAGCGGCGGCGTGATGCGGCTGCCGTTCAGCCACAGCTGCACCTGGCTGTGCAGCGACGCGGGCGCCAGCACTTCGATGCGCGCGTCGCCGCCCGAGACCCAGTCGGCCGGGCTCGACAGCACACGCAGGCCCAGCGTGCCGGCGGCGGCTGCCGGGCGGCCGGCCAGCGCGTCGGCGACCGTGGCCACCGGTCGTGCCGGGGCTGCGCCGGCCACCGGCCGGCTGTGTGGACCGCTGCTGGCCAGCGCCAGCACGCCGAATGCGGCCGCCAGCGCGGCCCCCTGCAAGGCTCGGTTCATGGGCTCGTCTCCTCGCGGCCCCGGCGGGCCTGTCGTTGTGACGCCCAAGGTAGCGGCCCCACCCGCACACGACCAGCGGGTTAGCGCGTAGCTGCACTGCAGCAGGCCGCGGCGGTGCGGCCCGCGGTGCGCGGCGGCTCAGTCGGCCTTGATGCCGTTGTCCTTCACCACCTTGGCCCAGGTGTCGATCTGGCGGTCGATGAAGACCTTGGCGGCCTCGGGCGTGCTGCCGACGATGTCGATGCCCTGGGCCGCGAGCTTGTCGCGCACCTCGGGCTTCTTCAGCGCGGCGGTGATCTCGGCGTTCATGCGCTGCACGATCTCGGGCGGCGTCTTCGCCGGGGCCAGCACGGCCCACCACGCGGGCGCCTCGAAGCCGGCGTAGCCGCTCTCGGCGATGGTGGGCACGTCGGGCAGCGTCGGGCTGCGCTTGCTGGTGGTCACGGCCAGCGGGCGCAGCCGCTTGCTGTCGATGTGCGGCTTGGTGACGAAGACCGAGCCGATGCTCAGCGGCACGTGGCCGGCGATGGCGTCGTTCATCAGCGGGCCGCCGCCGCGGTAGGGCACGTGCACCAGGTCCATGCCGCCGCCCTTGGCCAGCAGCGTGACCGCCAGGTGGCCCAGGCTGCCCGAGCCGATGCTGCCGTAGCTGACGTTCTTGCCGCCCTTGGACGCGGCGACCACGTCGGCGAAGGTCTTGTAGGGCGTGTCCACGTGCGTGGCCAGCACCATCGCGCTGGTGCCGATCAGCGACACGGCGGCCAGGTCGCGCCGGGTGTCGAAGGGCAGCGTCGGGATCAGCGCCGGGTTCACCGCGTGGGTGTCGAACACGACCGCGAAGGTGTAGCCGTCGGCGGGCGCTGCAGCCACCGCGCCGGTGCCGATGGAGCCGGAGGCGCCGCCGCGGTTGTCGACCACCACGCTCTGCCCCAGCTGCTGCTGCAGCACCGGCGCGAGGATGCGCGCCACCTGGTCGACCGAGCCGCCGGGCGGGAACACCGCCACCAGCTTCACGGGCTGCTTCGCGGGCCAGGCCTGCGCGAGCGCGGCGGAGCTGAAGGAGGCACAGGCAGCAAGTGCGCAGGCGGCGGCGATGAAGGTGCGGCGAGGTTGCATGCCTGCAGTGTGGCGGCGCGCGCCGCGCCGGTGCAGACAGGGAAACACCGAGGCGACAATGCGCGCCACCCTGCCGCAGCAGCACCACCCCTCCAGCCTCACCACTCGCACATGGCCTACCTGCCCTACGCCGACATCGACACGCCCGAAGCCCGGCCGCTGGTCGAGCGCATCGTGGCCGAACGCGGCAACCTGCTGCACCTGTACCAGATGCTGCTGCACAGCCCGCCGCTGGCCGAGGGCTGGCTCGGCTACCTCACGAAGGTGCGGCAGCAGCTCACGATCTCCGGCGCGCTGCGCGAGCTGGTCATCATGCGCGTGGCGCAGCTCAACGGCGCGCCGTACGAAGCCGACCAGCACGCGCCGATCGCGCTGCAGGAAGGCGTCACGCAGGCGCAGCTGGACGCGCTGCCGACGTGGCAGGACGCCGACGTCTTCACCGCGCTGCAGCGCGCCGCGCTGACGCTGTGCGACACGATGACGCGCCAGGTGCAGGTGCCCGAGCCCGTGATCGGCGCGGTGCGCGCGCTGCTGGGCGAACGCCAGACGGTGGAACTGGTGGCCACCATCGCGGCCTACAACATGGTCTCGCGCTTCCTGGAGGCGCTGCAGATCCACAGCCACGACGTGCGCTGAAGGCACGCGCGCCGCGCGCGCCGCAGTTCACTCCGGCGGCAGCAGCGCGACGATCTCGCGCGCCATGCGCGCTGCGGCGCCGCGGTGCTGCGCGGCGAAGGCCAGCGCCCGCTCGGCCATCGCGCTGCATTCGGCGGCGCCTGCGGGCGTGACCGCCAGCGTCGCGGCCTGCTGCACACCGGCCGTGATGTCGTCGACGCGCCGCGCGGCGCCGGCCGCCAGTGCCAGTTCGGCTGCCTGCGCGAAGTTGAAGGTGTGCGGGCCCATCAGCAGCGGGCAGCCGCAGGCCGCGGCCTCGATCAGGTTCTGCCCGCCGAGCGGCGCGAAGCTGCCGCCCAGCAGCGCCACGTCGGCCGCGGCGTAGTACAGCGGCATCTCGCGCATCGAGTCGCCGAGCCAGACATCGGCCGTGGCGACGTTGTCCGGCGGCGTGTCGCCCCAGGTGCTGCGCCGAGCCAGCGTGTGCCCATGCGTGGCGACCAGTGCCGCGACATCGTCGAACCGCTGCGGGTGGCGCGGCACCAGCAGCAGCAGCGGGCGCGGCGCGGGCAACGCGGACCAGGCCACCAGCAGCGGCGCCTCCTCGCCTTCGCGCGTGGCGGCGGCCAGCACCACGGGCCGGCGCAGCGCCGCACGCCAGTCGCGGCCGCGGGCCAGCAGCGCCGGGGCGGGCGTCATGTCGAACTTGAGGTTGCCGAACACGCGCACGTCGCCGGCGCCGGCCGCCCGCAGGCGCCCGGCGTCGTCGGCCGTCTGCGCCAGCACACGCGTGAAGGCCGCGGCCGCCGGGCGCAGCAGGGCCGCGAAGCGCCGGCCCTGGGCCAGGCTCTTGTCCGACAGGCGGGCGTTGGCCAGCACCACGGGCACGCGTTCGCGCTGCGCGGCGGCCAGCAGCGCCGGCCAGACCTCGGTCTCCATCACCACGCCGGCCAAGGGCCGGTGGCGGCGCAGGAAGCGGCGCACCGCGCCCGGGGTGTCGTAGGGCAGCCAGACCTGCAGGTCGCCGTCCTGCAGCAGCGCGGTGCCGGCTTCACGGCCCGTGGCCGTGCCGTGGGTGAGCAGCAGGCGCAGCCCGGGGCGCTGCGCGCGCAGTGCAGCGACCAGCGGCTCGGCCGCGCGTGTCTCGCCCAGGCTCACTGCATGCAGCCACAGCCGCCCGGTGCCGGGCGCGCCGTCGAAGCCGCCCAGGCGTTCGTTCCAGGCCGCGCGGTACAGCGGCTCGTGCCGGCCGCGCCACCACAGCCGCGCGAAGTAGACCGGCGTCGCCAGGCGCAGCAGCAGCGCGTAGGCGGCGCGCGCGAGCAGCGCCTTCAATGCGCCGCCGCGGCCACCTGTGCGTCGGGCTTCACGCTGCGCAGCGCGGCCATGAACTGGGCCTCGATGCGGTGCAGCGCCTCTTCGGTGTGGCCCTCGAAGCGCAGCACCAGGACCGGCGTGGTGTTGCTGGCGCGGATGAGGCCGAAGCCGTCGGCGAAGTCCACGCGCAGGCCGTCGATGGTGCCGACCTCGCCGCCCTCGAACGTCAGGCGCCGGTCGGCGGTGCGCGCCAGCAGCTCGGCCACCACGGCGTGGTGCTCGCCCTCGGCGCAGGGCACGTTCAGCTCGGGCGTGTTGAAGCTGGTCGGCAGCGCGTCGAGGAAGGCGCTGGGGTTCTTCTCGCGGCTCAGGATCTCCAGCAGCCGCGCCGCGGTGTACATCGCGTCGTCGAAGCCGTACCAGCGCTCGCCGAAGAACAGGTGGCCGCTCATCTCGCCGGCGAACGGCGCGCCGGTCTCCTTCAGCTTGGCCTTGATCAGCGAGTGGCCGGTCTTCCACAGCAGCGGCCGGCCGCCGGCCTTGCGGATGGCGACCGGCAGGCGCTGGCTGCACTTGACGTCGAAGATGATCTGCGCGCCCTTGTGGCGCTTCAGGATGTCGCGCGCGAACAGCATGATCTGCCGGTCGGGGTAGATGATGTTGCCCTGTGCCGTGACCACGCCCAGGCGGTCGCCGTCGCCGTCGAAGGCCAGGCCGAGCTCGGCGCCGGTGGCGTGCACGACCTTGATCAGGTCGGCCAGGTTCTCGGGCTTGCTGGGGTCGGGGTGGTGGTTCGGGAAGTCGCCGTCGACCTGGCTGTACAGGTCGATGACGTCGCAGCCCAGCGCGCGCAGGATGGCCGGGGCGCTGGCGCCCGGGATGCCGTTGCCACTGTCGATCACGATCTTCATCGGCCGCGCCAGCGTGCAGTCGCCGACGATGCGCTGCGTGTACTCGGCCAGCACGTCCATCTTCGCGCTGCGACCGCGCCTGGCGGAGTAGGTCTCGGTCTCGATGCGCTGGCGCAGCTTCTGGATGTCGTCGCCGTAGATCGCGCGGCCGGCCATCACCATCTTGAAGCCGTTGTAGTCCTTCGGGTTGTGGCTGCCCGTGACCTGGATGCCGCTGCTGCAGCCGTGCTCGGCGCGCGTGGCGGCCACGTAGTACAGCATCGGCGTCGTCACCATGCCGATGTCGACCACGTCCAGGCCCGTGCTCTTCAGGCCGCGGATCAGCGCCGCCGCCAGGCCCGGGCCCGACACGCGCCCGTCGCGGCCCACGGCCACGGCGCGCTCGCCGGCCAGCAGCGCCTCGGAGCCGAAGGCGCGGCCCAGGTGCTCGGCGAAGACCTCGTCGATGGTCTGCCCGACGACGCCGCGGATGTCGTAGGCCTTGAAGACGGATGCGTGGACTTGCATGGTGACCCTGGGCTGCCAATGAGCGCCGCATTGTAGGCAGCGGGCTGCCGGCGGCGCGGGCTCGCCGTCCGTCGGCCCGGCTCGCCATCCGTCGCAGCCGGCGGCGGCGCGCGGCCCGGGCCTTCCTACACTGCGGCCCATGCAGATCACACCGCAACTGCTGCGCGCGTCGTGGCGCAGCTGGTACAGCCAGGACTTGCAGCGCGTCGGCCCCGCCTGGCTGCAGCTCGTCTGGACGCTGGTCTTCGCCGTCATCGTCGGGATGGGCTTCACGCTCATGGGCGTGCTGACCCACGGCGACTGGGGCGACCCCGTGCGCTGGTGGCGCTGGTTCCGCGTCAACGTCGTGATCGCGACGGTCGTCTCGCTGACCATCCACGGCCTGTTCGCGGCGACCATCGCCTGGCTGACGCAGCAGCGCATCCGCAGCATGAGCAACGGTGGCCGGGCGCTGTACTTCACCGTCGTGCCGCTGATCGGCGTGTCCGTCGGCTGGCCGCTGGGCGTGTGGCTGGTCAGCGACGACGCCGCCGGCTGGGTGCGCATCGACGCGTCGCAGATGGCCGGCAGCGCCGCGCTCGCGCTGCTGATCAGCACCATCATCTTCCTGTTCTTCAACAGCACGGCGCGCCGGCTGGAAGCCGAGAAGCGCGCCACCGAGGCGCAGCTGCGGCTGCTGCAGGCGCAGATCGAACCGCACTTCCTGTTCAACACGCTGGCCAACGTGGAAAGCCTGCTCGACCACGACCTGCCGAAGGCGCGGCAGATGCTGGGCGCCTTCACCGACTACCTGCGGGCCTCGCTGGGCGCGCTGCGCCAGCAGGAAGGCCCGCTGGCGCAGGAACTGGAGCTGGCGCGCAGCTACCTGCTGCTGCTGCAGGCGCGCATGGGCGAGCGGCTGCGCTTCAGCATCGAGGCCGAGGCCGCAGCCGAGCGCGTGCCGGTGCCGCCGCTGCTGCTGCAGCCGCTGGTGGAGAACGCCGTCATGCACGGCCTGGAGCCCGCCATCGACGGCGGCACGCTGCGGCTGCGTGCCCGCGTGCAGGGCGGGCAGCTGGTGCTGGAGGTGCAGGACGACGGCCGCGGCCTCGACGCTCCGCCGCGCCTGGGCGCGCGCCGCGGCGCGGGCATGGCGCTGGACAACATCCGCCAGCGCCTGCTGGCCCGCTACGGCCCCGAGGCCACGCTGACGCTGCAGGCGCTGCAGCCCGGCACACTGGCCCGCATCACGCTGCCCCTGGACGAAGGCCTCCACGCATGACCCCCACCGCCCTGATCGCCGACGACGAACCCCACCTGGCGCGCGCGCTGCAGGCGCAGCTGGCCACGCTGTGGCCCGCGCTGCAGGTGGTCGCGGTGGCGCGCAACGGCGCCGAAGCGGCCGAGCACATCGCGGCGCTGCAGCCCGACATCGCCTTCCTCGACATCCAGATGCCGGGCCTGACGGGGCTGGAGGTGGCGCAGGGCATCGAGGGCCGCACCTGCGTGGTCTTCGTGACGGCCTTCGACGACTTCGCCGTGCAGGCCTTCGAGCAGCAGGCCCTGGACTACGTGCTCAAGCCGGTGAAGGCCGAGCGCCTGCAACGCACCGTGGAGCGGCTGCAGCAGCGCCTGCTGCAGCCGGCAGCGGCCGACGACGCGCGCCTGGCGCAGCTGCTGCAGCGGCTGCTGCCGGCGGCAGCCACGGCCACCGCCGCCCCGCAGGCCGCGCCGACCCGGCTGCGCTGGGTGCGCGCCAGCGTGGGCGAGCTCACGCACCAGGTGGCGGTGGACGACGTGCTGTTCTTCCGCGCCGACGACAAGTACACCTGCGTGTGCACGGCGGACGCCGAGCACCTCATCCGGACTCCCATCGTCGAGCTGCTGCCGCAGCTCGATCCCGAACGGTTCGTGCAGGTGCACCGCTCCACGGTGGTCAACCTCGACCACCTCGCCGGCACGCGGCGCGACGACACCAGCCGGCTGTTCCTGCGGCTGCGCGGCCATGCGCAGGAACTGCCCGTCAGCCGGGCCTACGTGCACCTGTTCAAGGCCATGTGAGTCCGGACAGGGGGAAAATTTGTAAGGACAGCTTGATCCAGCACAAAGTCTCTTCAGTTCTGATCAGGGCCGCCGATACCCGGGAACAGGCGCAGTTGCAAGCGCCGCCCCATCACCCTTCGCCGGAGCCCGACCATGAACCTGCTGAACACCACCCTGGCTGCCTTGCTGATCGCCGGCGCCACCACCGCGCAGGCCTACGATCCCAAGGCCACCATCGCCGACCTCGACGCCCGCCTGGCCAAGATCGGCGCCCCCAAGATCGAAGGCACCGAAGACGTCGCCGGCAAGACCGTGCCGGCCATCTACTTCGGCGCGCGCAAGATCAACAACAACTACGACGTCGTCGACGCCGTGCGCAAGGCCCACCAGGCCACCGCCACCATCTTCGTGAAGAGCGGCGACGAGTTCGTGCGCGTCAGCACCAACGTGCTCACGCCCGAGGGCAAGCGCGGCATCGGCACGCAGCTGGCGCGCAACGCCGCCTACGCCGCCGTCAGCCAGGGCCAGCAGTTCTGCGGCCCGATCGACGTGCTCGGCACCGCGTTCGACGCCTGCTACAACCCGATCAAGGACGCGGGCGGCAAGGTCATCGGCGTCAGCTACATCGGCCACAAGAAGTAAGCACGGCGGCCGCGATGAAACTCCTCCACCCTGCCCGCAACCTGCTGGCGCGCATGCCGGTGGGTCGCCAGCTGGCGCTGGCCTTCGCCGTGCTGCTGGTGCTGACCGCCGCGCTCGGCACCATGTCCGTGTGGGGCCTGCAGCGCGTGAACCAGCAGGCCGCCACGCTGTCCGACAAGTGGCTGTTCGGCGTGGGCCACCTGGCCGACGCACGCGTGGACCTGTCGGAGATGCGCGAGTTCGAGATCAAGCACAGCCGCACCGACGACGCCAGCTACCACGCCGAGTACGAGGACAAGATCAAGGAAGGCAGCGCGCGCCTGGCGCAGCACCTGCAGGCCTACACGGCGCTCGTGGCCGGCGACGACGAGCGCGCGAAGCTCGATGCGATGACCAAGGCCTTCGGCAACTACCAGCAGGCGCAGGCCAAGGTGCTGGCGCTGGGCAAGGACAAGCAGCAGCAGGACGCCGCCGACATCAGCGACGGGCTGGCCAGCATGGCCTACGACGAGTCATTGGCGGCGCTGACCGCACTGACGCAGTTCAACTTCGAAGCGGGCCGCGCCGCCGCGGCGCAGGCCGGCAGCGTCTACCAGCAGGCCCGCCTGTTCGTGCTGGTGGTGCTGGGTGCGGCGCTGCTGCTGGGGGTGGCGCTGGCGCTGCTGATCACGCGGCAGCTGATGCGCCAGCTCGGCGGCGAACCCGCCACCGCCGTGGCCGTGGCACGTGCCGTCGCCGAGGGCAACCTCACCACCCGCATCGCGCTGCGCGCCGGTGACAGCACCAGCCTGCTGGCCTGGCTGCAGACGATGCAGCAGTCGCTGTCGCAGGCCGTGGCCAACGTGCGCCAGGGCTCGGACCACGTGGCCACCGCCAGCGCACAGATCGCCAGCGGCAACCAGGACCTGTCGTCCCGCACCGAGCAGCAGGCCAGTGCGCTGCAGCAGACCGCAGCGACGATGGACGAGCTGGGCAAGACCGTGCACAACAACGCCGACAACGCGCGGCAGGCGAGCCAGCTCGCCGAAGGCGCTTCGACGGTGGCGGCGCGCGGCGGTGCGGTCGTCGGCGAGGTCGTCGAGACCATGAAGGGCATCAACGACAGCAGCCGCAAGATCGCCGACATCATCGGCGTCATCGACGGCATCGCGTTCCAGACCAACATCCTGGCGCTGAACGCAGCCGTCGAGGCAGCCCGTGCCGGCGAGCAGGGTCGCGGCTTCGCGGTCGTGGCCAGCGAGGTGCGTTCGCTCGCGCAACGCAGCGCCGAGGCGGCCAAGCAGATCAAGGGCCTGATCAGCGCCAGCGTCGAACGTGTCGAGCACGGCTCGGCCCTGGTCGACCGCGCCGGCCAGACGATGCAGGAAGTGGTGGCCTCGATCCGCCGCGTCAGCGACATCGTCGGCGAGATCAGCGCCGCCAGCTCGGAGCAGAACCAGGGCGTGGGCCAGATCGGCCAGGCCATCACGCAGATGGACCGCAGCACGCAGCAGAACGCGGCGCTGGTCGAAGAAAGCGCCGCCGCGGCCGAGAGCCTGAAGCAGCAGGCGCAGCAGCTGGTGCAGGCGGTGGCGGTGTTCCGCCTGCAGCAGGACAGCACGGCCTGAGCCCCGCCCGGCGCCCGGCGGCGCGGCCCGGAGTCCACAGCGGACCCGGGCCGATCGCCGCATGCGGCATCATGCCGGCATGAATACTCCGCTGCACCGCCCCACCCTCGGCACCCGCGCGCTCGTGCTCGCGCTGCGCGTGGGAGCCGTGGCCGTCACGGCGGTGCTGCTGGTGGTGGGCCTGCTGGCCGGCCTGGCGATGATGGCGTGGCTGCTGCTGCGCAGCGTGTTCGGCGGCACGAAGCCGACGGCACGCATGCACTGGCAGCACACCCTGCACCAGACCATGCAGCGCGCGCGGCGCCCGCAGGCGCACGTGCCTCCGGGCGACATCGTCGACGTGCAGGCCCGCGAGGTCGACACCGGCAGCGGCGCCTCGCAGGCCGCCTCGCCCACACCCACCCCCACGCAGCGCCTGCGCTGACGCCGCCGCAGGGACAGGTCCGAAAACGGCCAGTCCGCCCCCACCTGCTGCCTATCATGGCGGCATGGTCCTCGATCCCGACGCCGCCTACCAGGCCCTGCTGGCCCGCGATGCCCGCTTCGACGGCCGGCTGTTCGTCGGCGTCACCAGCACCGGCGTCTACTGCCGGCCGGTGTGCCGCGTGCGCACGCCGCAGCGCGCGCACTGCCGCTTCTTCGACAACCGCGCGCAGGCCGAGGCCGCGGCGTTCCGCCCCTGCCTGAAGTGCCGGCCCGAGATCGCGCCGGGGCTGTCGCAGATGGACAGCTCGCAGGCGCTGGCCGACACCGCCGCGCGCTGGATCGAGCACGCCGTGCACAGCGGCGAACCCCTGGCCCTGCCCGCCATCGCAGCGCGGCTGGGCGTGACCGACCGCCACCTGCGGCGCATCTTCCAGGCCCGCCACGGCGTGGCGCCGCGCGACCACCTCGCCACGCAGCGCCTGCTGCTGGCCAAGCAGCTGCTCACCGACACCGCGCTGCCGGTCACGCAGGTGGCGCTGGCCAGCGGCTTCGACAGCCTGCGCCGCTTCAATGCCGCGTTCGCCGAACGCTACCGGCTCAACCCCACGGCCCTGCGGCGCGCCGGGCAAAGCGCCGCCAGCCCGCGTACCGACGCCCCGCTGCGCCTGGCCTGGCGCCCGCCCTACGACATCGAGGCCGTGCTCGGCTTCTTCGCGCGCCGCGCCATCGCGGGCGTGGAGCAGGTCGATGCAGACAGCCTGACGCTGCGCCGCACGCTCGCACGCCACCACCGCGGGCAGGTGCTGGCGGGCTGGATCGCACTGCGCTTCGTGCCCGAGCGGCACGAGGTGCATCTCGAGGCCGCGCCGGCGCTGTCGCCGGTGCTGGGTGCGCTGATGCAGCAGGTGCGCCAGGCGCTGGACCTCGACGCCGACCCGGCGCTGATCGACCCCGTGATGGCGCTGCTGCCGGTGCCGCTGCGGCCGGGTGCGCGGCTGCCGGGCGGGCTCGATGGCTTCGAGAGCGCGGTGCGCGTCGTGCTGGGCCAGCAGGTCACGGTGCAGGCCGCCCGCACGCTGACGCAGCGGCTGGTGCAGCGCTTCGGCACGCCGGTGGCCACGCCCGTCCCCGGCCTCACGCACCTGTTCCCCGACGCGGCCACGCTGGCGTCGGCCACGCCGGAAGACATCGGCACCCTGGGCATCGTGCGCCAGCGGGTGCGCGCACTGCAGGCGCTGGCCGCCGCGGTGGACGCAGGCCGCATCGCACTGCACCGTGCGGCACCGCTGCAGGCCACGCTCGACGCGCTGCGCGCACTGCCGGGCATCGGCGACTGGACGGCGCAGGTCATCGCGATGCGCGCGCTCGCCTGGCCGGATGCCTGGCCCGCCACCGACATCGGCCTGATGAACGCCCTGGGCACGCGCGACGCGCGCGCCATCACCACCCTGGCCGAGGCCTGGCGGCCCTGGCGCGCCTACGCCGTGCTGCGGCTGTGGCACCACCTGGAGACAGCCCCATGAAGACCAACCGCCTCGTCGCGCAGGCCAGCGTGCCCACGCCGCTCGGGCCCATGCTGCTCGCCGCCACGCCGCTGGGCCTGGCCGGCGCCTGGTTCGCCGACCAGAAACACCATCCGGGCGCGATCGCGGCGCCGGTGGACGCGCAGCACCCGCACATCGTGCAGGGCATGCAGGCGCTGCAGGCGTACTGGGTCGGTGCCCCGGCACCGCAAGCGCTGGCGCTGGACGCGGCGGGCACCCCGTTCCAGCAGGCCGTGTGGCGGGCGCTGTGCGCGATCCCGATGGGGCAGACCAGCAGCTACGGCGCCATCGCACGCGCGCTCGGCCGGCCCGCTGCGGTGCGCGCCGTGGGCGCGGCGGTGGGCCGCAACCCCATCGGCATCCTGGTGCCCTGCCACCGCGTGCTGGGGCAGGACGGCACGCTCACGGGCTATGCCGGCGGCCTGCCGCGCAAGCAGGCGCTGCTGCTGCACGAACGGCAGCACGTGCCGCAGCACCCGCAACGGCCAGGCGGGCTGCCGCTGACGCTGGCCGCCTGATGCAACGCCGCGACATCGCCGAGATGCTGCTGCTGGCGGCACTGTGGGGCGCCTCGTTCCTGTTCATGCGCGTGGGCGCGACCGACTTCGGCCCGGCGGCGCTGGTGTTCCTGCGCGTGGCCGGCGCCAGCCTGCTGCTGCTGCCGCTGCTGGCCTGGCGCGGCGAGGTCGGCGCGCTGCGCGCGCAGTGGCGGCCGATCGCGCTGGTGGGCGTCGTCAACACCGCGCTGCCGTTTGCGCTGTACATGGTGGCGCTGCTGGTGCTGAGCGCCGGACTCGCGTCGATCTTCAACGCCACCGCGCCGCTGTGGGGGGCGCTGATCGCCTGGGCCTGGCTGGGCGACCGACCGACGCCGCTGCGCGGCCTGGGTCTGGCGCTGGGCTTTGCCGGCGTGCTGTGGCTCGGCATCGACAACGCCAGCCTGCGCGCGGGCAGCGCGGGCGTGAGCCCGGCGCTGGGCATCGCCGCCTGCATCGCGGCCACGGCCTGCTACGGCTGGACGGCCAACTACACCAAGCAACGCCTGACCGGCGTGCCGCCGATGGCGGTGGCCGCGGGCAGCCAGGCCTTCGCGGCGCTGGCCACGCTGCCGGCAGCGCTGTGGTGGTGGCCGGCCACGTTGCCCGGGCCGACGGCCTGGGCCGGTGCCGCAGCACTCGCGCTGGCCTGCACCGGCCTGGCCTACCTGCTGTACTTCCGCCTCATCGCCCGCGTGGGGCCGGCGAAGACGATCGCCGTGACCTTCCTGATCCCGGCCTTCGCGGTGCTGTGGGGCGCGATGTTCCTGGGCGAGCGGCTGACCCCGACGATGCTCGGCGGCTGCGCGGTGATCCTGCTGGGCACCGCGCTGGCCACGGGGCTGCTCAGAACTCGACGGTCTCGCCCGGCTGGATCGCCAGCACCTTGACGCCGGTCTCTCCCAGCGCCTTCGTGTAGTCGGCGGGCGTGCCGGGCAGGCCCGGGTTCGTCAGGTAGTGCATCGGGATCACGGCCTTCGGCCGGATCATCTCCTTCGTGACCATCGCCGCGTGCTGCGGGTTCATCACGAACTGGCCGCCGCCGATGGGCATCAGCACCAGGTCGGGCCTGTACATGTCGGCGATCAGCTTCATGTCGCCGAAGACGCCGGTGTCGCCCATGTGCCAGAGCTTGAAGCCGTTCTCGAACTCGATCACGAAGCCGCCGGGCTCGCCGCCCACGTGCACCTCGTCCCGGCCGGTGGCCGGGTTCTTCCAGACCAGCTCCGAGCTGTGCTCGGCCTTCACCAGCGTGACCTTCACGTCGGGGCCCAGCGGCGTGACGGTGCCGCTCTTGTTCATGCGCAGTGCCTGGTTGCCCGGCAGCACGCCCAGGATGGCCAGGCTCTGGCTCAGGCCGGCCGGCGCCCACAGCGGCGCGTTGTGCATCTTCGCCAGCGCCGGCGCGTCGGCCATGTGGTCGAAGTGGCCGTGCGTGACCAGCACCAGGTCGACCTTGCCCAGCGCCTCCAGCTTGCGGTAGGCCTCGGGGGTCTTCGGGTTGGTCTGCAGCCAGGGGTCGATCACGATGACCTTGCCGGCCACCGTGGTGATCTTGAACGCGGCCTGGCCCAGCCACTGGACCTTCACCTTGTCCTGCGCCAGCGCGGGCAGCGCCTGTGCCAGTCCCAGCACCAGGCCCAGGGTCATCGCGGCGGTCTTCAGCAAACGTGTCATCGGAGCACTCCTTCGGCGTTCAGGGTTGGCACAGCGCGGCCAGGCGCCGCACGTCGGGGGCACGGGCCAGGTCGCGGCAGGCGGCGAGGATCTCGCCGCTGCGTACGGCACCCAGCACCGGATCGGCCTGGGCGTGGAACTTGGCGGCCAGCGCGGCGTCGTCCATCGGTCGCGCCAGCGAGCCGATGGCGTGCTCCACCACGACATGCACGCGCCGGCCGTCGGTGAGCGTGGCCACGAGGTCCACCGCCTCCTCGGCGATGCCGTCGCGCACGGTGGCCACCACCTTGCGGCGCAGCGCCACGATGTCCGGGCGCGTGACCACCGCGTCGGCAAATTCAGCTTCGCCGGCACGGCCGAAGACCAGGCCCGCGGCGCAGCCGTGGTGGACGCTGAACTTGGCCTGCAGGCCATCGGCCGGCTCCTGCCTGCCGCAGAGTTCCAGCACCAGCGGATGCACCTGGAGCTCGATGCGCTCCACCTGCCCCGCGGTGACGCCTTGCGCACGCAGTTGGGTGCAGGCGTCGATGGCCGGGTGCACGACGACGCCGCACGCAAAAGGCTTGAAGGTGTTGAGCGCGATCTCGAACTGCTGGCCGAGACCGGTGGTGGCCTCGTGCCAGTCGAACCTGGTCGACAGCACCTGGGCCCAGCCGCGCGGCGCTTCCAGCGCGCGCGGGCTGGCCGTGAAACCCTGCTGCGCCATCAGCGCCGCCATCAGCCCGGTGCGCGCCGCGGCCCCGGGGTGCAGCGGCTTGCTCATGCTGCCGAACTGCTCGCGCAGGCCCACGGGCTGCGAGGCCGCGATGCCCAGCGCCATCGTCGTCCGCGCCGCGTCCAGGCAGAGCAGCCGCGCGCAGCCAGCGGCCGCGCCCAGCACACCGGCAGTGCCGGTGATGTGCCAGCCGCGGTCGTAGTGATCGGGGTAGACCACGTTGCCCATGCGGCACGCGACGTCGATGCCCAGCACCAGCGCGTCGAGCACGGCACGGCCGCTGCTGCCCTGCAGCTCGGCCAGCGCCAGCAGCGCCGGCGCCACCGGGCCGGCCGGGTGGATGATGGTCTTCAGGTGCGTGTCGTCGAAGTCGAAGGTGTGCGAGGCGATGCCGTTGACCAGCGCCGCGCTGGCGATGTCCACGCGTTCGCGGCGGCCCAGCACCGCCGCCTGCGGCGCCGGCTGCAGCACCTGGCACGCCGCCAGCGCGGCCCGGGGGGCTTCGTGCTGCGCAGCGCCCAGTGTGCAGCCCAGCCAGTTCAGCAGCGTGCGCACCGCGGCCTGCTCGACGTCGTCGTCCCAGCCGCGCGACGGGTGCGTGGCGACGAACTGTGCCAGCGTGCGCGTGATCGGAGGTGCGCCGGTGTCGGCAGCGACGGGGGTGTTGCGGGCCATGGCGGGCAGGTCGTTGAAGAAGGGATCACGCGGCGCGTGCGGCAGGCTGCGCGTGCGCCGCCGGCAGCGGGCACCGGTTCAGAACACGAAACCGCCGTCGCGGCGCAGCGGCGCGCTGGCCTCGCCGCTGACCATCGCGACGAAGCGCGCCGCCAGCACCGGGTCGGCCGCGCGGGAGGCGGCCGCCGCGGTGTACACGGTGGCCAGTTCGAACTCCCGGGGCAGCAGCCCCACCAGTTCCACCCCCGGGGTGTAGAGGATCTCGGTGACCTGCGTGCAGCCGATCGGGTTCGGCGTCGTCGCGGCCGCGAGTTCGCGCATTGCGATGGCGCCCGCCGGGTAGGTGCGCAGCCGCGGCTCCAGCGTGTCGAGCACACCGAGCCGGCGCATGACGTTGGCGAAGTGGATGCCCGCCGTGGCGCGCACCGCGTCGGGGAAGTACACGCTGTCGGCGGCCAGCAGCGCCGCCTTCAGGCCGTCGGCCGTGGCCACATCCGGGTGCGGCGTGCCGCTGCGCACGGCCACGCCGGTGAGCACGCGGCCCAGCGCGGCGCGGCTGTCGGCCAGCAAGTGACCGTCGGCGCACAGGCCGTCGACCATGGCCGCGGTGAGGATCATCACGTCGCAGGGCTCGCCCGCGAGCAGCGCTTCCTTCATCGCGCCCACCGCGCCGAAGCGGCCCTGCAGCGTGGCGCCGGTCTCGGCCTCGAAGCGCTGCTGCAAGGCCTTCACGACGCCTTGCGAGGCGCCGGCACACAGGAAGTGCAAGGTGGCCATCAGTCGACCTTGATGCCGGCGGCCTTCACCACGCCGGCCCACTTGGCGATGTCGTCGTTCATGTAGCGGGTGAATTCGTCCACGCCCATCGTCATGGCCGTGGTGCCCTGCGCGGCCCAGGCGCGGCGCAGCTCGGCGTTGCCGGTGATCTTGCCGATCTCGGCGTTGAGCTTGGCCACCACCGCGGCAGGCGTGCCCTTGGGAGCGACCACGCCGAGCCAGATCGTCGCCTCGTAGCCCGGCACGCCGGCCTCGGACATCGTGGGCACGTCGGGCAGCACGGTCGAACGCACGCGGCCCGTGGTCGCGATGGCCTTCACCTTGCCGGCCTTGACCTGCTCGGCCATCGTCGGGATGGCGTCGAACATCATCTCCAGCTGACCGCCCAGCACGTCGGTGCGGGCGCCGCCGCTGCCCTTGTAAGGCACGTGCACCACGTCGATGCCGGCCATGTGCTTGAAGAGCTCGCCGGCCATGTGGTACGGCGTGCCCGGGCCCGACGACGCGTAGCTCATGCCGCCCGGCCTGGCCTTGGCTGCGGCGACCAGCTCGCGCAGGTTGTTCTGCGGCAGGCCGGCCTTGGCCACCAGCACCAGGTCGGAATAGTTGATGGGCGCCACCGGCACGAAGTCGCGCATCAGCTGGAACGGCTTGTTCGGCAGCAGCGACTCGTTGACGGTGTGCGTGTTGCTCATCACCAGCAGCGTGTAGCCGTCGGGGGCCGACTTGGCCACCGCGTCGCTGCCGATCACCGAGCCGCCACCCGGCCGGTTCTCGACCACGAAGTTCTGGCCCAGGCTCTCCTGCAGGCGCTGCGCAATGGCGCGGCCGAAGACGTCGGCCGAGCCGCCGGGGGCGAACGGCACGATGATGCGCACGGGGCGGCTCGGGTAGTCCTGCGCGGCGGCGGGCAGCGCGGTGGCCGCTGCACAGACGGCGACACAGGCAGTGAAGGCGCCGATGGCGGCGCGGCGGGTGGGGGAAGGACGCATCCGATGTCTCCAGTTTGGGCTTGATTGGTCTGCTTTGGCAGACTCTGCGCCCGACTCTAAACGAAGCTCAGTAACCCAGCATGTTCGTGCGCACATGCACCAGGTGCTGCAGGCACAGCGCCCGCGCGCGCTCGGCGTCGCGGTCCTTCAGCGCCGCCACCAGCGCGCGGTGTTCTTCCTGGTAGTCGCGCCGCCGCTCGGGCGTGGCGCTGCGGCGCTTGAGCACGCCCCACTCGCCCTGCGCACGGGCCTCGTTCATGAGCCGGAACACGCCGGCGATGAAGCTGTTGTGCGCGGCGTCGGCGATGGCCTCGTGCAGTGCGGCGTCCCAGCGCTCGAAGTCCTCCAGCGTGGTGGAGGCCTCGGCGTGGTGGTTGCACTCGTCCATGCGGGCGAAGTCGGCCGCGGTGGCGTTGCCGATCACCATCTCGATCAGCGCCGGCTCCAGCACCAGGCGCGCGCTCATCAGTTCGGCCGGGCTCACGCTCGGGCCCGCGCCGGGGGCGATCTCCGACAGCGCCTCGTGCACCTGCTCGCTGACGTAGGTGCCGCTGCCCACCGTCTGCGTGATCAGCCGCTTGCGCTTGAAGTCCAGCAGCACGCGGCGCACGGTGCTGCGCGACAGGCCGTATTCCTCGCTCAGCGCACGCTCGGTGGGGATGCGGTGGCCGGCCCGCCAGGTGCGCGAGCGCAGGTTGTGCAAGATCGTGTCGCGCAGGCTGGCGGCGGCGTCCATGGCATCCGGCTTGGAGTCAATCTGGGCCGCAATGGTAGCATTTGGGTTAACCGGCACCAGAGTCCGGAGACACCCCACAAGGAGACATCCCATGCGTCTCGTGACCCTGCACCACGAGGGCCGGCGCCGTGTCGGCCGCCTGTCCGGCGACGGCCGGCAGATCGACCTCTTCGCCACCGACGGCACGCACGGCGCGCTGCCGCTGGTGCAGGCCCTGGTGGCCGGCCGGGCGCTGCCGCCCACCGACGGCAGCGTGGCGCTGGACGGCGCGCAGCTGCTGGCGCCGCTGCCGCTGCCGCGCCGCAACCTGTTCTGCGTCGGCCGCAACTACCACGCCCACGCGAAGGAACTGCGCGACACGGTGTTCAAGGACAACGCCAAGGCCGTCGACGCCTGGCCCATCGTCTTCACCAAGGTGCCCGAGTGCGTGGTCGGCCCCACGGCCGACGTGGTGCTGCCCGACCCCGCGATCACGACGCAGATCGACTACGAGGCCGAGCTCGCCATCGTCATCGGCCGCGGCGGCAAGAACATCCGCCGCGACGACGCGCTGCAGCACGTGTTCGGCTACACCATCGTCAACGACGTCACCGCGCGCGACGTGCAGATGCGCCACGGCCAGTGGGACCTGGGCAAGAGCTTCGACACCTTCTGCCCGATGGGCCCGTGGATCGTGACCGCCGACGAACTGGACGGCACCGACACGCGCGTGCGCTGCTGGGTCAACGACGAGCTGCGCCAGGACGCCAGCACCACCGACCTGATCTTCGACCTGCCGACGCTGATCGAGACCTGCTCGCGCGGCATCACGCTGCACCCGGGCGACGTCATCGCCACCGGCACGCCGGCCGGCGTCGGCATGGGCATGAGCCCGCCGCGCTGGCTGGGTGCCGGCGACCGCGTGCGCATCAGCATCGACGGCATCGGCACCATCGAGAACCGATTCATCCAGGAGACCCACGCATGAAGATGCTGCTTGCCACGGTGGCCCTGCTGGCCACCGGCTTCGCCCACGCCCAGAGCAACTGGCCCGAGAAGCCGCTGACGATGATCGTGCCCTTCCCGCCCGGCGGTGTCGCCGACACGGTGGCACGGCCGGTGGCCGAATCGCTGGGCAAGGCGCTGGGCACCACGGTGGTGGTGGAGAACCGCGCCGGCGCGGGCGGGGCCACCGGCATCGGTGCCGCCTCGCGCGCCGCGCCCGACGGCTACACGGTGCTGCTGAGCCTGTCGTCGATCAGCATCCTGCCCGAGGCCGACAAGATCCTGGGCCGCAAGCCAGCCTTCACGCTGGAGCAGTTCAAGCCCATCGCCCGCTTCACCGCCGACCCCGTGGTGCTGGTGGTGCGCGCCGAGGCGCCTTGGAAGACGCTGGCCGAATTCGTGGCCGACGCGAAGCGCAAGCCCACGGCCTACAACTACGGCAGCTCGGGCAACTACGGCACCATGCATGTGCCGATGGAGATGCTCAAGGGTGCGGCCGGCTTCCGCATGACGCACATCCCCTACACCGGCGCCGGCCCGGCGCTGCTGGCACTGCTGGGCGGCCAGGTCGATGCCGTGGCCACCGGCCCGAGCACCGTGGCGCAGCAGATCAAGGCCGGCAAGCTGCGCGCGCTGGCACACTGGGGCGAGAAGCCGCTGCAGTCGCTGCCCGAGGTGCCGAGCCTGAAGCAGGCCGGCTTCGGTGCAAGCTTCGCGCAGTGGTCGGCACTGTTCGTGCCGGCGGGCACGCCCGACGACGTGGTGCAGAAATTGCGAGCGGCTGCCCGCAAAGTGGCCAACGACCCGCAAGTGATTCAAACCATCAACAAAGCCGGCAGCCCGCTGGAGTACCTGGATGCGCCCGAGTTCCAGACCTACTGGACCCAGGACGCCGCGCTGATGACCGAGGCCGTGCGCAAGATCGGCAAGGTCGAGTGACGGTGCAGGAGCGCAACACGCCGTGACCTGGTCGATCCTCGCGCGCGACGCCGACGGCAGCTTCGGCGTCGCCATCGCCAGCCGCTTCTTCGCGGTGGGTGCGTTGTGCGTGCACACGCGCGCCGGCGTCGGCGCGCTCGCGACGCAGGCGCTGATGAACCCGCTCTACGGCGCGGCCGGGCTCGCGCTGCTGCAGCAGGGGATGGCCGCGGCCGACGTGGTGGCGCAGCTCACCGGCGCAGACGCCGGGCAGGCGCAGCGCCAGCTGCACGTGCTGCCCGCGCACGGTCCGGCGGCGGCGCACACGGGTGCTGCCTGCGTGGACTGGTGCGGCCACCAGGTGCACGCCGACTTCAGCGTCGCCGGCAACATGCTGGCCGGGCCGCAGGTGCTGCAGGCCACGGCCGATGCCTACATCGCCAGTGCGGATCAGCCGCTGGCCGAGCGACTGATCGCGGCCCTGCAGGCGGGCGAGGCCGCGGGTGGCGACAAGCGCGGCAAGCAGTCGGCCGCGCTCGTGATCCAGGGCGCCGAGGACTACCGCACGCTGGACCTGCGGGTCGACGACCACGACGACCCGCTGGCCGAGCTGCAGCGCCTGCACGCCGTCAGCCTGGAGCGTTTCCAACCCTTCCTGGCCTGCCTGCCGCGCCGCGCCGACCCGGTGGGCACGCTCGACCGCAGCCGCATCGAGGCCGCGGTGGCGGCCTTCCACGCCCGCCGGGCCGCGGGCTGAAGCACGATGGCGCTGCTCGAAGTCACCGGCCTGCGCACGCTGTTCGCCACCGACCAGGGCAGCTTCGCCGCGGTCGACGGCGTCGACTTCAGCGTCGAGGCCGGCCGCACGCTGGCCATCGTCGGCGAGTCGGGCTGCGGCAAGAGCGTCACGTCGCTGTCCATCATGGGCCTGGTGCGGCCGCCGGGCCGTGTGGCCGCGGGCTCGATCCGCTTCGAGGGCCGCGAGCTGGTGGGTCTGCCGGCGGCCGAGCTGCAGGCGCTGCGCGGCAACGCGATGGCGATGATCTTCCAGGAGCCGATGTCGTCGCTGAACCCGGCGTTCACGATCGGCGCGCAGATCGTCGAGGCGCTGCAGTGCCACCAGCCGCTCACCCGCGCACAGGCGCAGGCGCGCGCCATCGAGATGCTGGCGCAGGTGCGCATCCCGGCGCCCGAACAGCGCTTCCACGAACACCCGCACAAGCTCTCGGGCGGCATGCGCCAGCGCGCGATGATCGCGATGGCGCTGGCCAACGCGCCGCGGCTGCTGATCGCCGACGAGCCGACGACCGCGCTCGACGTGACGATCCAGGCGCAGATCCTGGCGCTGATGCACGAGCTGCAGCAGGCCAGCGGCACCGCCATCGTGCTGATCACGCACGACCTGGGCGTGGTCGCCGAAGTGGCCGATGACGTGGTGGTGATGTACGCAGGCCGCATCGTCGAACGCGCGCCGGTGCAGCAGCTGTTCGACATGCCGCAGCACCCGTACACCGTGGGCTTGCTGGGCTCGATGCCGCGGCTGCACGGCAGCGCCACGCGGCTGGCGGCCATTGCCGGCCAGGTGCCGAGCCCGCTGCAGCGGCCCGCCGGCTGCGCCTTCGCCGACCGCTGCCCCTTCGCCGACGTCCGCTGCCGCGCCGAGGCGCCGCCCTGGCGCGCCGTGGGCGACGGCCACCACGCGGCCTGCTGGCACGCGCCGCTGGACGCCGACTCCCTGCTGGGGCGCGCGGCATGACGGCGCCGCTGCTGCAGGTGCAGGGCCTGGTGAAGCACTTCCCGGTGCAGCGCGGGCTGTTCGGCCGCGCCACCGGCATGGTGCGTGCGGTCGACGGGGTCGACTTCACGCTGCACGCCGGCCAGACGCTGGGTGTGGTCGGCGAGTCGGGCTGCGGCAAGAGCACGCTGGGGCGGCTCGTGCTGCGGCTGATCGAGCCCAGTGCCGGGCGCGTGGTCTTCGCCGGCACCGAGCTCGGTACGCTGGACGCGGCCGCGCTGCGTGCGCAGCGGCGCGCGATGCAGATCATCTTCCAGGACCCGTATGCGTCGCTGAACCCGCGCATGACGGTGGGCCAGACGCTGACCGAACCGCTGCAGCTGCACGGGCTGCACACGGGGCGCCACGCCGAGCGCGTGGCGGAGCTGCTGCACACGGTGGGCCTGCGGCCCGAACACGCGCAGCGCTATCCGCACGAGTTCAGCGGCGGGCAGCGCCAGCGCATCGGCATCGCGCGCGCGCTGGCGGTGGAGCCGCGGCTGATCGTCTGCGACGAGGCCGTCTCGGCGCTCGACGTCTCGGTGCAGGCACAGGTGGTGAACCTGCTGCAGGACCTGCAGGCGCGGCTGCAGCTGGCCTACATCTTCATCGCGCACGACCTCGCGGTGGTCAAGCACATCGCCAGCCACATCGCGGTGATGTACCTGGGCCGCATCGTCGAGCTGGCCGACAAGGACAGCCTGTTCGCCGCGCCGCGCCACCCGTACACGCAGGCGCTGCTGTCGGCGATCCCGCAGCCCGAGCCGCAGCATTCGGGGCAGGCGCAGCGCATCCTGCTCAGCGGCGACGTGCCCAGCCCCGCGAAGCCGCCGCCCGGCTGCCACTTCCACACCCGCTGCCGCCATGCCGAGCCGCGCTGCGCCGAGCAGGTGCCGCCGCTCGAGGCGCTGGCGGCCGGCAGCGGCCACCAGGTGGCCTGCCACCGCTGGCAGCAGATCGCGCCGCCCGCGGCTGCGGCCGCTCCCGCCCCCAACCGCCGCCTGCAGCGCCTGCAGTCGGCCTTCGTGTCCCCGTCGTACCAAGGAAACAGCACATGAAGACCTCGCCCCTGATCGCCGCCCTGCTGCTGGCCGCCGGCCTCGCCCAGGCGCAAGCCCAGACGTTCCGCGTCGGCCTGGCCGAAGACCCCGACGTGCTCGACCCCACGCTGGCCCGCACCTTCGTCGGCCGCCTGGTCTTCAGCGCGCTGTGCGACAAGCTGTTCGAGGTGGACGAGAAACTCAACATCGTGCCGCAACTGGCCAGCAAGCACAGCTGGTCGGCCGACAACAAGGCGCTCACGATCACGCTGCGACCGGGCGTCACCTTCCACGACGGCGAGAAGCTCGACGCCGCGGCGGTCAAGTTCAACATCGAGCGCCACAAGACGATGCCCGGCAGCAACCGCCGCGGCGAACTGGCGCCGGTGACCAGCGTCGACGTCGTCGACCCGATGACGGTGCGGCTGAACCTGAACGCGCCGTTCTCGCCGCTGCTGGCGGCGCTGACCGACCGCGCCGGCATGATGGTCAGCCCCAAGGCCGCGACCGCCGCGGGCGACAAGTTCGGCCAGAAGCCCGTGTGCTCGGGCCCGTACAAGTTCGTCGAGCGCGTGGCGCAGGACCGCATCGTGCTGGAGCGCTACGACGGCTACTGGAACAAGGGCGCGGTGAACTTCGCGCGCCTGACCTACACGCCCATCACCGACGCCACGGTGCGCCTGGCCAACCTGAAGTCGGGCCAGCTCGACTTCATCGAGCGCGTGGCTTCGTCGGACATCGAGAAGCTCAAGACCGACAAGCGCTTCAAGACCGCCAGCATCACCGAGATCGGCTACCAGGGCATCACGATCAACCTGGCCAAGAGCGACCGCGCCAAGCAGAACCCGCTGGGCAGCAACGCCAAGGTGCGCGAGGCCTTCGAGCTGGCACTCGACCGCCAGGGCCTGGCCCAGGTGGTGATGGACAACGAAGCCACGGTGGGCAACCAGTGGGTCGCGCCCAACAACCCGTACTACGCGAAGAACGTGCCCATGCCCAAGCGCGACGTGGCCAAGGCGCGCGCGCTGCTGAAGGAAGCGGGCATCCCCAACCCGAGCTTCACGCTGGTGGCGCCCACCACCAGCGACGCGCAGCGCCTGGCGCTGGTGGTGCAGGCGATGACGCGCGACGCCGGCTTCGACGTGAAGATCCAGGCCGCCGAATTCGCGACCTCGCTGGCGATGGCCGACAAGGGCGACTTCGAGGCCTACGTGCTGGCCTGGAGCGGCCGCCCCGACCCCGATGGCAACGTCTTCAGCTTCCACGGCTGCAAGCAGCCGCTGAACTACACCGGCTACTGCGACGCCGAGACCGACCGCCTGCTCACGCTGGCGCGCACGCAGCCCACGCAGTCCGAGCGCAAGAAGACCTACGAGCAGATCGCGCAGCGCGTGATCAACGAACGCGGCGTGATCTACCTGTACCACCGCAACTGGCTGTGGGCCTACAACGCCAAGCTCAGCGGCGTGCGCGAGATCCCCGACGGCCTGCTGCGCGTGACCGGGCTGAAGATGGCACCGTAAGACGGCAAGGCACCCGACCCCACCATGCTGCGTTTCCTCGTGCAGCGTCTGGCGACGCTGCTGCCGACGCTGGTCTTCGTCTCGATGCTGATCTTCGGGCTGCAGCAGCTGCTGCCCGGCGATCCGGCGCTGATCCTCGCCGGCGAGGAACAGGACCCGAGCGTTATCGCGCACCTGCGCGAGAAGCTGCACCTCGACGAGCCGCTGCCGGTGCGCTACGCGTACTGGATCGGCGGCGTGCTGCAGGGCGACCTGGGCGAGAGCGTGCGCACGCAGCAGCCGGTGCTCGACCTGGTGCTCGAGAAGCTGCCGGTGACGCTGCAGCTGGGGCTGATGGCCTTCGTGATCGCACTGGGCATCGGGCTGCCGGCGGGCGTGGTGTCGGCGGTGGCGCGCGGCAGCTGGTGGGACACGCTGACCAGCGCGCTGGCGCTGTCGGGGCTGTCGACGCCGAACTTCTGGCTCGGCATCCTGCTGATCATGCTGTTCTCGGTGCACCTGGGCTGGCTGCCGGCCTCGGGCTACGTGAGCCCGTTCGAGGACCTGGCCGCCAACATGGCCGCCATGCTGATGCCGGCCTTCGTGCTGGGCACCGGCATCGCCGCGGTCTTCATGCGCCACACGCGCAGCGCGATGCTGCAGGTGCTGTCGGCCGACTACGTGCGCACCGCACGCGCCAAGGGACTGGGCGAACGGGTGGTGGTGCTGACGCATGCGCTGCGCAACGCGCTGGTGCCCGTCATCACGCTGGGTGCGCTGGAACTGGGCGCGCTGCTGTCGGGCGCGGTGCTGACCGAGCAGGTGTTCACGATCCCGGGCTTCGGCAAGCTGATCGTCGACGCGGTGTTCAACCGCGACTACGCCGTGGTGCAGGGCGTGGTGCTGGTCACGGCCACCGTGTACATCACGCTGAACCTGCTGGCCGACCTGGCCTACTTCGCGGTCAACCCGCGGCTGCGCACATGAGCGCCGCCATGGCAGCGATCGTGGCCGATAGCCCTTGGCGCCGCGCCGGCCGCCGGCTGGTGCGCCGCCGCGCCGCGGTGTTCGGCGCCGTGGTGGTGCTGGGCTTCGTGCTCTTGGCGGTGTTCGCGGCCTGGATCGCGCCGCACGACCCGGTGGCCACGAGCTGGAGCGCCATCCGCCAGGCGCCCTCGGCCACGCACTGGTTCGGCACCGACGAGATCGGCCGCGACGTGCTCAGCCGCGTCGTCTGGGGCACGCAGGCCTCGCTGCTGGCGGGCGTGGTGTCGGTGTCGATCTCGCTGCTGCTGGGCGTGCCCATCGGGCTGGCCGCGGGCTTCCTGGGCGGCTGGGTCGATGCCGTGATCTCACGCATCGTCGACGCCTTCCTGGCCTGCCCGTTCCTGATCCTGGCGATCGCACTGGCGGCCTTCCTCGGGCCGTCGCTGACGAACGCGATGATCGCCATCGGCGTCTCGGCGACACCGATCTTCGTGCGGCTCACGCGCGCACAGGTGCTCAACGTGAAGGTCGAGGACTACGTCGAAGCCGCGCGCGCGGTCGGCAACCCGCCCTGGCGCATCGCGCTGCGCCACGTGCTGCCCAACATCACCGCACCGCTGATCGTGCAGAGCACGCTGGCGATCGCCGGCGCGATCATCGCCGAGGCCAGCCTGTCGTTTCTGGGGCTGGGCCAGCAGCCTCCCGCGCCCAGCTGGGGCAGCATGCTCAACACGGCCAAGAACTACATGGACAGCGCGCCGTGGATGGCGGTCTGGCCGGGGCTGGCGATCTTCGTGCTGGTGCTGGCCTTCAATCTGCTGGGCGACGGCCTGCGCGACGCACTCGACCCGAAGCAGACTTGAAATCGGCCGACGCAGGGCCATGTAGCAGGCATGACTTCCGCCGACCCCACCACCCTGCGCCTGCCTGCCAGCCTGCACGCCCTGGCGGCGATGGCCGGCCTGCTGGAACGCCTGGAGCGCACGCCGCGCCAGGCCAGCGCCGACCAGTACCGCGCCGTCGTGCAGCAGGTGCAGCAGCTGCTGGCCGCCGCCGAACCCGGTGCGGCGCTCGACGCGCTGCTGCAGGCGGCGCCGGCCACGGCCGAGCTGTACGAGAACCTGCAGTACACCCATGCCGGCCTGTGCCGCTCGCCGCTGGAAGCGGCGCTGAACGCCGAACTGGCCGCCAGCGCGGCGCTGGCGGCCCTGCGCACGCCGAAGGCGGGCTGAGGCCGCGCGCAGCGCGCGACGCTCAGGGCCAGCGCGGCGGGTGCGAACCCGGCGGCATCGCGGGGCGCCGCCAGCGCACGGGCGTGGCCGAGAAGTGCGCTGCGTGGCGCACCACCTGCAGACGGCCGAAGCCGCTGTCGACCGTCTCGATGTAGGGCTCGATCGGCGGGCGCTGCGCCTGCAGGGCATCGACGCGGCCCAGCCCGCGCAGCCAGTGGCCGACGCCGGCCAGCGACACCTGCACGTGCCAGCTGCCGCCTTCCTGCGCCTGCCGCAGCAGTGCCGCCTGGGTGCCGAACGCCAGCAGGTAGCCGGCGGCGTAGTCCAGGATCTGCAGCGGCAGGGCCTTCGGTGTGTCGACGCCATAGGCCTGCGCCTCGGCGACGTTGAAGCCGGTGGCCGTCTGCACCAGCGAATCGAAGCCGCGGCGGCCCGCCCACGGCCCTTCCGCCCCATAGGCCGACAGGCTGACCGCGACGATGCCGGGCGACAGCGCCGCCAGATCGTGCGGCGCGAAGCCGCGCGCGGCCAGGGCCCCGGGCCGGTAGCCTTGCAGGAAGACGTGCGCGTCGCGCACCAGCGCCGCCATCGTCGCGGGCCCGCCGGGCGTGTCGAGGTCGATGTGCGCGCTGCACTTGCCGCGGCTGGTGTCGGCGATGGCCTCGATGTTGGGCAGCCGCGGCGCATTGATCAGCAGGACGTCGGCACCGTAGGCCGCCAGCGTGCGCCCGGCCACCGGCCCGGCCAGGATGCGCGTGAGCTCCAGCACCCGCAGGCCGTCCAGCGGCCGGCCGCCCTCCCGCCTAGACGGCCATGGCGTCCACGGCCGGGGCGGTGCATCGCCGATGCGCTCGATCGCCACCAGCGGCTCGGCGCGCAGCGCCGCCGCCTGCGGGTGCGCGTCCCACGCAGCGAACGAGCGCGCGGCGGCCACCACCAGGCCGGCGGCGGCGGCGGCGTCCTCGAACGCCTGCGCGTGCCAGCCGGCCAGGCCGGCCTCGACGGCGCTGCGCGGCGTCTGCGGTCCGGCGGGCAAGCCGAGCAGGCCCAGCACGCCGTCGCGGTGGTGCGCGAAATTGGCATGCACGCGCACCCAGCCGTCGGCCACACGGTAGAGGCCCGACAGCGGGTCCCAGAGGTTCGGCGCCTGCCCGTCCACCGTGAACCAGGCCAGGCTGTCGAGCACGGCGTGCTCGGCCTCCACACGCACGTGCTGCGCCGGCCCGCCGCGCGCACGGCCGATCTGCACCGCCGCCAGCGCCGCCGCCCCCAGGCTGGCCTGCACGGCCGTCGTGACGTCGAACGACGACGGCAGCACCGCGGCATCCGCCGGCAGCACGGCGTCGCTAAGCGCGTCGGGGGGCAGGCCCGCGTCGCGCCACAGTGCTTCCAGCACCTCGATCGACGGCCGGGGTGGTCTTTCCGCAAGGGCATCCATGCCGCGATTACAGGGGCACGGCGCG
Source organism: Rubrivivax soli (assembly GCF_049810355.1). Classification (GTDB taxonomy): domain Bacteria; phylum Pseudomonadota; class Gammaproteobacteria; order Burkholderiales; family Burkholderiaceae_C; genus Rubrivivax. The sequence goes on along the minus strand of NZ_CP187368.1, from coordinate 4,662,935 downwards.
AACGCCGTCAATCTCGCCCAGGCCCACCTGCTCCGGTGGCCCGACGCATCAGATGGGCTTCTTGCGCCACAAACGAAACACGGGCCCTGAAGGCCCGTGCTTGCTTGGTGTGTGTGGCGGAGTGGACGGGACTCGAACCCGCGACCCCCGGCGTGACAGGCCGGTATTCTAACCAACTGAACTACCACTCCCCGGTAGAGCCTCACACTATAGCACAGGCTTTTCAACGCCAGCAAGTGCGACGGCGGACTTTCTGCAAGACCCTGCAATACCGTCGGCGACGGCAGGCCACGTGGCCTCAGCGCCGCGATGGGTGTGCGGCGTCGTCGGCGAGGCTGTCGAGGATCGGGCAATCCGGACGGTCGTCGCCGTGGCAGCAGTGCACCAGGTGCTGCAACGTTGCCTTCATCGCCAGCAGTTCGGCCGCCTTCTGCTCCAGGTCGCGGATGTGCGCCTCGGCCAGGGCCTTCACCTGGCGGCTGGGGCGCCCGCGGTTCTGCCAGAGACCCACGAGTTCGGTGATTTCCGCGATCGAGAAGCCCAGGTCGCGCGCGTGGCGGATGAAGCGCAGCGTGTGCACCTCGTTCGGCCCGTACTGCCGGTAGCCGGCCTCGGTGCGCACTGCGGGCGGCAACAGACCCACCGATTCGTAGTGGCGGATCATCTTGGCCGACACGCCCGAGGCGCTGGCTGCTTCGCCGATGTTCATGGCCGCGCCTCGGGATGCAGCGGGCGCGCTGTGCGCCCGGTCAGCGCTGCGGTGCCGAAGCCGCCTGGCCCGCACCGGGCACGCCGGCCTTGCGGGCCACATTGTCGGCGACCCTGCCAACCGCCTTGGCGCCCGTCTCCACGCCCTCGGCCGCGGCCTTCACGCCACGGCGTACCGCATGCTCGACCTTCGTGGCCACGCTCGCGGCCTTGTCGGCAACCGTCGCGGCCACCTCGGTGGCCGAGGCCTGCGCCGCCGCCGAGGCGACGAGCAGTGTCGTGATCAGCACCAGCGTTCGTTGCTTCATGAGCCAACATTGTCCGCAGCCCCCTTCAACCCTGCTTACCAAAGGTAAGCCGTGTCAGTCGGCCTTCCAGCGCCGCAACGTCAGCGCGTTGGCCACCACGCTCACGCTGCTGAGCGCCATCGCGGCGCCGGCGATCACCGGGTTCAGCAAGCCGAAGGCCGCCAACGGGATGCCGACCACGTTGTACGCGAAGGCCCAGAAGAGGCCGCGGCGGATCGTGGCCACGGTGCGGCGCGACACATCCAGCGCCGCCGGCACCAGGCGCGGGTCGCCGCGCATCAGCGTGACGCCCGCGGTCTGCATCGCCACGTCGGTGCCCGTGGCCATCGCGATGCCGACGTCGGCCGCGGCGAGCGCAGGCGCATCGTTGATGCCGTCGCCCACCATGGCCACCACGCCGCCGGCCGCACGCAACTGCTGCACGATGGCTGCCTTGTCGCCGGGCAGCACCTCGGCGCGCACGTCGTCGATGCCGAGCTCGCGCGCCACCGAGCCCGCGCTGCCGGCGTTGTCGCCGGTGAGCATCACGGTCTTCACGCCCAGCGCGTGCAGCCGAGCCACGGCGTCGCGCGCGGCGGGCTTGATGGCATCCCCGAAGGCCAGCAGGCCGAGCACGCGGGCCTGGGAACCATCGCGCTGCAGCAGCCACGACACCGTGCGGCCCTCGCCGGCCAGGCGCTCTTCCTCGGCGGCCAGCGCGCCGGCATCGGCCGCCCACTCGCGCTGCAGGCGGCCGCTGCCCAGCGCCAGGTCCAGCCCGCCCACGCGCCCTTGCAGGCCGCGCCCGGGCAGGGCCTGCACGTCCTGCGCCTCGGCGGCGGCCAGGCCCTGCGCCTGCAGGCGCGCCAGCACCGCACGGGCCAGCGGGTGCTCGCTGCGCTGCTGCAGGGCGGCCGCCTGCTGCAGCACGGCGTCGGCATCGCCGCCGGCCGCCGGCAGCACGGCCACCAGCGACGGCTTGCCTTCCGTGAGCGTGCCGGTCTTGTCGAACGCCACCGTGGTGACGCCGTGGGCCAGTTCCAGCGCCTGCGCGTCCTGGATCAGGATGCCGTGCTGCGCCGCGACGCCGGTGCCGGCCATGATCGCCGTGGGCGTGGCCAGCCCCAGCGCACACGGGCACGCGATCACGAGCACGGCGACCGCGTTCACCAGCGCCGTCTCCCAGCCCGCGCCGGCCAGCACCCAGCCGACGACGGTCAGTGCTGCCACGCCCAGCACCACGGGCACGAAGACGGCGCTGACGCGGTCGACGATGCGCTGGATCGGCGCCTTCGCCGCCTGCGCCGACTCGACCATGCGGATGATGCGCGAGAGCAGCGTCTCGGCGCCGATGGCGTCGGTGCGCACCAGCAGCGCACCGTCGGCGTTGATGCTGCCGCCCGTGACGCGGTCGCCCTCGGCCTTGGCCACCGGCAGGCTCTCGCCGGTGATCAGCGACTCGTCCAGGTGGCTGCGGCCCTCGACGATGGCGCCGTCCACCGGCACGCGCTCGCCGGGACGCACGACGACGAGGTCGCCGACCACGATCTGCTCCACCGGCACGTCGGTCTCGACGCCGTCGCGGCGCACGCGCGCCGTGCTCGGGCGCAGCGCATTGAGGGCGCGGATGGCGTCGGCCGTCTGGCGCTTGGCGCGCGCCTCCAGCCACTTGCCCAGCAGCACCAGCGTGATGACGGACGCCGAGGCCTCGAAATACAGGTGCGGCATGCCGTGCGCGGCGTGCAGCACCAGCAGGTAGATCGACAGACCGTAGGCCGCCGAGGTGCCCAGCGCCACCAGCAGGTCCATGTTGCCGGTGCCGGCGCGCACGGCCATCCAGCCGGCGCGGTAGAAGCGCGCGCCGAAGATGAATTGCACCAGCGATGCCAGCACGAGCTGGATCCAGCCGTCGAGCATCGCGTGCACACCAAAGGGCTGCACCAGCATCGGCGCGACCAGCGGCACCGTGAGCGCTGCACTGGCGGCCACCGGCCACCAGGTGGGACGCTGCCGGGCGGCGGGGGCGTCCAGGCTGCGCGCGCCGTAGCCGGCTTTCTCGACCGCGGCGCGCAGCGTGGCCACCGGCACCGTCGACAAGGCCTGCACGGTGGCACGCTCGGTCGCCAGGTTGACGCTGGCCGCGGTGACGCCGGGGATGCGCGCCAGCGCCTTCTCGACCCGCGACACGCACGAGGCGCAGGTCATGCCCTCGATCTGCAGCACCGTCTGCTGCTGGCGCACGTCGTAGCCCGCGTTGTGCACCGCGGCGGCCAGCGCACTGGCGGCGACGCCCGGCGCGGCCTGCACCGTGGCCTGCTCGGTGGCGAGGTTGACGCTGGCCTGCTGCACGCCCGGCACGGCGCGCAGCGACTTCTCGACCCGCGACACACACGAGGCGCAGGTCATGCCGTCGATCTGCAGCGACAGCGGAGGGGCAAGGGCGGTGGAGGTCATGGCAGGTGTCCGGGCAGCGCCATCGAAGGCGGATGCCCGCATGGTGCACCTTGCCATGATGGCAAGGTCAAGCGATTCCCTGAACCGGGCTGCCACCGGCCGGCGCCGGCCTCACCACGTGATCACGACCGACACCGGCTGGTGGTCGCCGGGCCGGTTGTCGCGCCAGGCACCGGCCCGGGCCCCGAACAGGCAGGTCATCCATGCGACCGTGTACGTGCAGACCTGGAGTCGTCGCGTGCGGCCCCCGTTGGCCGGCATCAGCGGACTGCGGGCATGCAGTCGGCGTCAACACCGGCAGACAGGCGCGCTCCGGCGGGTGCCTGCAGCGTGGGGAACCGGAATGAGAAAACCCCGGCTCTGGGCTGCATGCTGCAGTCAGAACCGGGGTTGTCTTGGCGTCCCCTAGGGGATTCGAACCCCTGTAATCACCGTGAAAGGGTGGTGTCCTAGGCCTCTAGACGAAGGGGACAAAAACCTTGTTCGTGTGACCGAACTCTACATCCTGAACGGCGCTTGTTTGGTGGAGGTAAGCGGGATCGAACCGCTGACCTCTTGCATGCCATGCAAGCGCTCTCCCAGCTGAGCTATACCCCCGTGCGGTTTTTGGTGTGACCCAAAGCCCAAACGCCGTTCAAGCGAGCCTCACAGTTTAGCGCAACTCTCAAACGGATTGCAAGCGCTGCAGCACGGTTTCGCGTGCGAACAGCGCCAGCACCGCATCGACCGACGGCGTCTGCGCGCGGCCGCACACCAGCACGCGCACGGCGGGCGCGAGCTGCGGCATCTTCAGCTGGTGCGCGGCCAGCGCGGCCTTCATCGCGGCCGCGATGCCCGCCTTGTCCCAAGGCGCTTCGGCCAGGCCGTCGCGCAGCGTGCGCAGCGCCGGCTTCACGGCATCGGTGACGTGGGTCTGCAGGTCTTCGGCGCCCGCAGCCACCGGCACGAACAGCATCTCGGTCCAGTCGGCGAGCTCGACCACCGTGCTGCAGCGGTCCTTGAACAGGGTCGCCGCGCGCGTCAGCATGTCCAGGTCGGCGGCCTGCACGCCGCGCGACGCCAGCTGCTGCTGCACGAGGCCGGCAAGGCGCGTGTCGTCGGCCTGCTTGATGTAGTGGGCGTTCACCCACGCCAGCTTGGCCGGGTCCCATTGCGCCGGGCTCTTCGCCAGGTGCGTGCCATCGAACCACTGCACCATCTGGTCGACCGTGAACAGCTCGGTGTCGCCGTGGCTCCAGCCCAGGCGCGCCAGGTAGTTCAGCATCGCCTCGGGGAGGTAGCCCGCCTCCTGGTAGGCGGTGACGCTGACGGCGCCGCGGCGCTTGCTGAGCTTCAGGCCGTCGTCGCCGAGGATGATGGGGCAGTGGCCGAACTGCGGCAGCGGCGCGCCCAGCGCGCGGAAGATGTTGATCTGCCAGGGCGTGTTGTTGATGTGCTCGTCGCCCCGGAAGACGTGCGTGATGCGCATGTCCCAGTCGTCGACGACGACGGCGAAGTTGTAGGTGGGCACGCCCAGCGTCCCCGCCGGCGCGCCTTCGGGCGCCGGGCGCAGGATGATGAGGTCGTCGATCTCCTGGTTGCTGATGCTGATCGGCCCCTTCACCAGATCGTCCCAGGTGACGACACCGTGCTCCGGGTTCGCGAAGCGCACCACCGGCTGCACGCCGGCCGGCACAGGCGGCAGCACCTTGCCCGGCGCGGGGCGCCAACGGCCGTCGTAGCGCGTCTTCTCGCCGCGCGCGCGCTGGGCCTCGCGCATCGCGTCGAGCTCCTCGGGCGTGCAGTAGCAACGGTAGGCGGTGCCGGCGGCGATCATCTGCGCGACCACCGCGTGGTAGCGCTCCAGGCGCTGCATCTGGTAGATGGGGCCTTCGTCGTAGGTCAGGCCCAGCCAGTGCATCGACTCGAGGATCTGCTGCACCGAGTCCTGCGTCGAGCGCGCGACGTCGGTGTCCTCGATGCGCAGCACGAACTGGCCGCCAAAGTGGCGTGCATAGGCCCACGAGTACAGCGCGGTGCGCGCCGTGCCCAGGTGCAGGAAGCCGGTGGGCGACGGCGCGATGCGCGTGCGGACGGTGGTGCTGTTGCCGATGGTGTCGTTCATGCCGGTGCCTGCAGGCCGTGCAGCAGGTCGGCCTGGATGTCGTTGATGTCGTCCAGGCCCACGGCCACCCGCACCAGCCCTTGCCGGATGCCCGCGGCCAGGCGCTGCGCCTCGCTGAGCCGCCCGTGCGAGGTGCTCGACGGGTGCGTGATCGTGGTCTTCGTGTCGCCGAGATTGGCCGTGATGGAGCACACGCGGGTGCCGTCGATGACGCGGAACGCGCCCTCGCGCCCCCCGCGCACCAGGAACGACACCACGGCGCCGCCGCTGCCCGACTGCTGCGCCATCGCCAGCGCATGCTGCGGGTGCGACGGCAGGCCGGGGTAGTAGACGTGCTCGACAGCCGGCTGCTCCTGCAGCCAGTGCGCGAGTTGCAGCGCACGCGCGCTCTGCGCCTGCATGCGCACGCCCAGCGTCTCCATGCCCTTCAGCACGACCCAGGCGTTGAAGGGCGACAGGCTCATGCCCGCGCTGCGCATCACCGGCACGAACTTCGACGCGATCAGGTCCTCGGGGCCGCACACGGCGCCGGCGATGACACGCCCCTGCCCGTCCAGGTACTTGGTGCCCGAATGGATGACGAGGTCGGCGCCCAGCGTCACGGGCCGCTGCAGCGCGGGGCTGCAGAAGCAGTTGTCCACCGCCAGCAGCGCGCCGCCGGCTTGGGCGATCTCCGCCAGCGCCGCGATGTCGCAGACCTCGGTCAGCGGGTTGGTGGGCGACTCGGCGAACAGCAGCCGGGTCGCCGGTGTCATCGCCGCGCGCCACGCCGCAGGCTCGGTCTGCGACACGAAGCTGGTGTTGATGCCGAACTTCGCGAAGTCCTGGAACAGCTTGATCGTCGAGCCGAAGACGCTCTGCGAGCACACCACGTGGTCGCCGGCCTTCAGCAGGCCCAGGATCAGCATCAGGATCGCCGACATGCCGCTGGACGTGCCGATGCAGCCGCCCATGCCTTCCAGCGCCGCCAGGCGGCGTTCCATCATCGTGACGGTGGGGTTGCTGAAGCGGCTGTAGACGAAGGCGTCCTCCTCGTTGGCGAAGCGCCGCGCCGCGGTGGCCGCGTCGGGGTGCACGAACGAACTGGTGAGGAACAGCGCCTCGGAGTTCTCGCCCCATTGCGTGGGCGGCAGGCCCTCGCGCACGGCCAGCGTGTCCAGCCGCAGGTCGGCCGGCAGATCGGTCCTGGGGATCATGTGCGGTCCTCGGAGGCGCTCTGCAGCGCCAGCCGTGAGCGGTTGTTCTCGTCCTCTTCGTCGAACTGCAGCTTGCGCTGCGCCTCCATCGCGGCGAAGTCGCCGGCGCTCACGTCGCCGGTGATGTAGTGGCCGTCGAAGCAGCTGGCCTCGAAGCTGCTGATCTTCGGATTCAGCGCGCCGATGACGCGCTTCATCGCGTCCACGTCCTGGTAGATCAGCGCGTCGGCGCCGATGAACTGGCGGATCTCCTCGATGCTGCGGCCGTGCGCGATCAGCTCTTCCTTGGTCGGCATGTCGATGCCGTACACGTTCGGGAAGCGCACCGGTGGCGCGGCGCTGGCCATGTAGACCTTGTTGGCGCCGGCCTCGCGCGCCATCTGCACGATCTCCTTGCTGGTGGTGCCGCGCACGATGCTGTCGTCCACCAGGAGCACATTGCGGCCCTTGAACTCCACGCCGATGGCGTTGAGCTTCTGGCGCACGCTCTTCTTGCGCACGGCCTGCCCGGGCATGATGAACGTGCGGCCGACGTAGCGGTTCTTCACGAAGCCCTCGCGGTAGGGCTTGCCGATCTTGTGCGCCAGCTGCATCGCGCTCGGGCGGCTGCTCTCGGGGATCGGGATCACGACGTCCACGTCGCTGGGCGGCATGGTCGAGATCAGGCGCTGCGCCAGCGTCTCGCCCAGGTTCAGCCGCGCCTGGTAGACCGAGATGCCGTCCATCACCGAGTCGGGCCGCGCGAGATACACGAACTCGAAGATGCACGGGTGCAGCGTCGGCGTGGCCGCGCACTGGTGGGTGTGCACCGTGCCCTGCTCGTCGATGAACACGGCCTCGCCGGGCGCGATGTCGCGCTGCACCTTGAAGCCGCTGCCCTCGATGGCCACGCTCTCGCTGGCGAGCATGACCTCGCCGTCGGGGCCGGCGCCCATGCTGAGCGGCCGGATGCCGTGCGGGTCGCGAAACGCCAGCAGCCCGTGGCCCGCGATCAGCGCCACCACCGCATACGAACCCTTCAGCCGCCGGTGCACCGCGCCCACGGCACGGAAGATCTCGGCCGGCGTCAGCGGCAGGTTGCGCGCCGCCTTCTCGAGCTCGTGCGCGAGGATGTTGATCAGCACCTCGGTGTCGCTCTCGGTGTTGATGTGGCGGCGGTCGATCTCGAACAGCTCGGCCTTCAGCACCGGCGCATTCGTCAGGTTGCCGTTGTGCACCAGCACGATGCCGAAGGGCGCGTTGACGTAGAACGGCTGCGCCTCTTCCTCGCTGTAGGCGTTGCCGGCCGTCGGATAGCGCACCTGGCCCAGCCCCACGTTGCCCGGCAGGCCGCGCATGTTGCGCGTGCGGAAGACGTCGCGCACCATGCCGCGCGCCTTGTGCATGAAGCACTTGGTGCCCTGCATCGTGACGATGCCCGCGGCGTCCTGCCCGCGGTGCTGCAGCAGCAGCAGGGCGTCGTAGATCAGCTGGTTGACAGGTGTCCGGGCGATGACACCGACGATGCCGCACATGGGTGGAGTCCTTTCAGGCAGGCAGGCGCTTGGCCACCTGCTCGGGCAGCACGGGCTTGAGCCCGTGCAAGGTCGTATTGAGCCACATTGCGCCGCGCGACTCCCGCCAGCCCGCCGATGCCGCGGCCGGCGTCAGTGCCACCACGGTGGCGAGCGCCAGCAGCAGCACCATGCCGCGCAACAGGCCGAAGCCGGCGCCGAGCGCACGGTCGGGAATGGACAGCGGCGTCGCGTGCACCAGCATCCGGATCAGCCGCGACAGCAGCCCCCAGGCGACGAGGGCGCCGACGAAACACAGCGTGAACGCTGCCGCATGGTTGAGCGCCGAGCCCGGCGTGCCCACGGGCAGGTAGGGCGCGACGTCGGCCGCGAACCACTGTGCGGCGAACCAGGCCACGATCCAGCCCGCCAGCGACATCAGCTCGAACACCACCCCGCGCCACAGGCCGACCAGCACCGACAGCAGCAGCACCGCCAGCAGGGTCCAGTCGATCCAGCCGATGCCGGCAGGCGCGGTCACCGGAGCCTCACAACGTGAGGATGGCGGCGGGCAGCCCCGCGGCCTTCAGCCGGGCGCCGGCACGGTCGGCTTCCTCGCGCGTGGCGAACGGGCCGATGCGCACGCGGGTGCGCTTGCCGGCGTCGGTCTCGATGACCTGGGTGTAGGTCTTCAGCCCGAGCTTCTCGACCTTCTGGCGCGCCTCCCGCAGCGCGGCGCTGTCGGTGTAGGCGCCGACCTGCACGACGTAGCGGCTGTCCTTCGACGCAGCGGCCGGGGGCGGCACTGCCGGGGTGGCCGGCGCGGCGGGTGCGGCGGGCTTGTCGTCCAGCAGCGCACGCGCGCGCTGCGCATCGGTGGTGGCAGGCTTGGGTGCTGCCGCGCTGGCTGGCGGCCGGGCCGCAGGGGCTGCGGGCCTGGCCTCGGGCGCTGCCTGCACGGGCGGCACTGCCTTCGGTGCAGCCGGGGCGGGCTCGACCGCCTCCTGCGGTGCCTCGGTCACCGAACTGGACGTGGCGGCCGGCGCGGGCGATGCGGCCACGGGCCGGGGCTCGTCGGCCGGCGGCGTCACCGGCAGGCTCTGCACCACGCCGCCGCTGCCCTTGCGCGCCGTCTCGATCGGGATGTCGACGGCCACGGGGCGCGGTTCGGTCTCGAACAGCAGCGGAAAGCCGACCACGCCCACCAGCAGCAGCACCGCGGCGCCGATGAGGCGGCGACGCGCCCGGATGCGGGCTTCCTGCACCGGACCGCCTTCGTCGGCATTGCCGGCCGCAGCGGCCGGCGCGGCGCGGCGCTGGGGTGCGGACTTGTCTTTGCGTTGCAGGAACGACGGCAGGGGCATGGAGGCAGGAGCGGTCAGCCGAGGTGGCGGGCCGTCAGGCGGGGCAGGCCGTGCTGGAGCACGCCGCCCACGGTGAAGAACGAACCGAAGACCACGATTCTATCGGCTGGGTCTGCCGCGGCCGCCGCGGCCGCCAGTGCTTCGGCCGGTGTCGCGTGGCAGTGCGTGTCGGCGGCGCCGCCGGCCTGCACCGCGGCCTGCAGTTCCTCGGCCTTCGCGGCACGGGCGCTGGGCAGGTCGCACACGTGCCAGTGGTCCACCAGCGGCCGGATGCGCGCCAGGGCGCCGGCGATGTCCTTGTCGCGCATCATGCCCAGCACGGCATGGGTGCGCGGGTAGAAGCCCATCGCGTCCAGGTTCAGCGCCAGCGCCGCCACCGACTGCGGGTTGTGCGCCACGTCCAGCACCAGCGTCGGCTGGCCCGGCACGATCTGGAAGCGGCCCGGCAACTCCACCAGCGCCAGGCCGGTGCGGATGGCCTGCGCCGTTACCGGCAGCACCGGCCGCAGCGCCTCGAAGGCCGCCAGCACGCCGGCCGCATTCAGCAACTGGTTCGCGCCGCGCAGCGCCGGGTAGGCCAGCCCGTTGTAGCGGCGGCCGCGGCCGCTCCAGCCCCACTGCTGGCGGTCACCGGCGTGGTTGAAGTCGCGGCCGACGAGCCAGAGGTCGGCGCCGATCTCGCGCGCGTGGTCGATCACGCTCTGCGGCGGCTCGGGGTCGCTGACGATGGCGGGACGGCCGGTGCGCATGACCTGCGCCTTCTCGGCGCCGATGCTTTCGCGGTCGGGGCCGAGCCACTCGGTGTGGTCGAGCGCGATGCTGGTGATGATGGTGCAGTCGGCGTCGAAGGCGTTGACGGCGTCGTAGCGGCCGCCCAGACCCACTTCCAGGATCACCAGGTCCAGCGGCGCCAGCGACAGCAGCCGTGCGATGGCCAGCGTGGTGAACTCGAACTTGGTCAGCGTGATCTCGCCGCGCGCGGCCTCCACGGCCTCGAAGTGCGGCACCAGCGCGTCGGCCGACACCGGCGCGCCGCCGACCCGGCAGCGCTCGGTGAAGTGCACGAGCTCGGGCTTCTGGTAGGTGCCCACGCGGTAGCCGGCCTGCAGCGCGATGCTCTCCAGCATCGCGCAGGTCGAGCCCTTGCCGTTGGTGCCGGCCACCACCACGACCGGCACCTGGAAACGCAGGCCCAGACGGTTCTTGACCTCGACCGTGCGCTCCAGCGACAGGTCCATCGAGGTCGGGTGCATGCGCTCGCAGTGCGCGAGCCAGTCGTCCAGAGTCATCACGGTCGGAGAAGTGGGGATCAAGCCGCTTGCGCGGCCCGGCTCCGCCGGTCCGCAGCAAGAGCCCCTTCGGGGGACCGCCACCGAGAGGGAGCGTGGGGGCGCGTTAACCGACCCAGAGGGAGCGTGGGGGCTCTATGCGACCGCGTCGGCGCTCTGCCGCTGCAGCATCGCCAGGGCCCGCGCGATCGTGGGACGCAGCTGGCGGCGGTCGACGATCATGTCGAGCGCGCCCTTGGTGATCAGGAACTCGCTGCGCTGGAACCCTTCGGGCAGCTTCTCGCGCACGGTGTTCTCGATCACGCGCGGGCCGGCGAAGCCGATCAGCGCCTTCGGCTCGGCGATGACGATGTCGCCGACGAAGGCGAAGCTGGCCGACACGCCGCCCATCGTGGGGTCGGTCAGCACGCTGACGTAAGGCAGGCCGGCCTTGGCCAGGCGGGTCAGCGCGGCGTTGGTCTTGGCCATCTGCAGCAGGCTGAGCAGGCCTTCCTGCATGCGCGCGCCGCCCGTGGCGGTGAAGCTGACGAAGGGCACCTTCTGCTCGACGGCGGCCTCGACGCCGCGCACGAAGCGCTCGCCGACCACCGAGCCCATCGAGCCGCCCATGAAGTCGAACTCGAAGCAGGCGGCCACCAGCGGCACGCTCATCACCGCGCCGCCCATCACCACGAGCGCATCGGTCTCGCCGGTGGTTTCCAGCGCCGCCTTCAGGCGCTCGGGGTACTTCTTGCTGTCCTTGAACTTGAGTGCGTCTACCGGCAGCACTTCCTGGCCGATTTCCCACCGGCCTTCGGCATCGAGGAAGGCGTTCAGGCGCTCACGCGCACCGATGCGGTGGTGGTGGTCGCACTTGGGGCAGACGTTGACGTTCTGCTCCAGGTCGGTCTTGTAGAGCACCGTCTCGCACGATGGGCACTTGATCCACAGCCCTTCCGGCACCGTGCGCCGCTCGGCGGGATCGGTTTGCTGGATCTTCGGCGGCAGCAGCTTCTCAAGCCAGCTCATGGCTTCACTCCTTCAGATGTGCATCGAGCGCGTTGCGGATCTCGGCCATGAAGGCCCGGGCCGCAGCGGCCACATTGTCGCGGGTCTCGACTTCCAGGATCTGCACCAGGCGCGAGCCGATGACGATTGCGTCGGCCACCTTGCCCAGCGCCTGCGCCGTGGCGGCGTCGCGGATGCCGAAGCCCACGCCCACCGGCACCTGCACGTGCGCCCGGATGCGCGGCAGCATCGCTGCCACGGCCGCGGTGTCGAGGTGGCCGGCGCCGGTCACGCCCTTGAGCGACACATAGTACACATAGCCGCTGGCGATGCGGCCGACGGCGGCGATGCGGGTGTCGGTGCTGGTGGGCGCCAGCAGGAAGATCAGGTCCAGGCCCGCGGCCTTCAGCTGCGCGGCGAAGGTCTCGCATTCCTCGGGCGGGTAGTCGACCACGAGCACGCCGTCGACGCCGGCGGCCGCCGCGTCGCGGATGAAGGCGCCCGCGCCTGCGCGCTGGTCGTAGCGCTCGATCGGGTTGGCGTAGCCCATCAGCACCACGGGCGTGCTGGAATTGCCGGCGCGAAAGGCGCGCACCGCGTCCAGCACCTGCGGCAGCCCGATGCCGCGCGCGAGTGCGCGCTCACTGGCCTTCTGGATCACCGGGCCGTCGGCCATCGGGTCGCTGAAGGGCACGCCGAGCTCGATGACGTCGGCGCCGCCGTTGGCGAGGGCCTGCATCACGGCCGGCGTGGCGTCGGGGAACGGATCGCCGCAGCAGATGTAGGGGATCAGCGCCTGCCGGCGCGCGGCCTGCAGCGCGGCGAAGGTGGCGGCGATGCGGCTCATTGCGCGCCCCCCTTCACGGCCTGCCCGCGGCACGACGGACGGCAGTAGAAGTCGGCACCCGACAGGTCGGCGACGGTGCCGATGTCCTTGTCGCCGCGGCCCGAGAGGTTCACCAGGATGGACTGGTCCGGGCGCATCGTGCGCGCCAACTGCATCGCGTAGGCGTAGGCGTGGCTGGATTCCAGCGCCGGGATGATGCCTTCGTTGCGGCACAGGTGGTGGAAGGCCGCCAGCGCCTCGTCGTCGGTGATGCCGACGTACTCGGCACGGCCGATGTCCTTCAGGTACGCGTGCTCGGGGCCGACGCCGGGGTAGTCCAGGCCGGCGCTGATGCTGTGCGTCTCGGTGATCTGGCCGTTGGCGTCCTGCAGCAGGTAGGTGCGGTTGCCGTGGAGCACGCCGGGCGATCCGGCCGACAGGCTGGCGGCGTGCTTGCCGCTGGCCAGGCCCTGCCCGGCGGCCTCGACGCCGATCAGCCGTGTGCCGGCCTGCGCGATGTACGGGTAGAAGATGCCCATCGCGTTGCTGCCGCCGCCGACACAGGCGATCACCGCGTCGGGCTGCCGGCCCGCGCCGAGCATCTCGGGCATCTGCACCAGGCATTCCTCGCCGATCACGCTCTGGAAGTCGCGCACCATCATCGGGTAGGGGTGCGGGCCCGCCACGGTGCCGATGATGTAGAACGTGTTCTCGACGTTGGTGACCCAGTCGCGCAGCGCCTCGTTCAGGGCATCCTTCAGCGTCTTGCTGCCGGCTTCCACCGGCACCACCTTCGCGCCCAGCAGGTGCATGCGGTAGACGTTGGGGCTCTGGCGCTTCACGTCTTCGCTGCCCATGTAGACCACGCACTCCAGGCCGTACCGTGCGCAGATCGTGGCCGTGGCCACGCCGTGCTGGCCCGCGCCGGTCTCGGCGATGATGCGCGGCTTGCCCATGCGGCGCGCCAGCATCGCCTGGCCGATGACGTTGTTGATCTTGTGCGCGCCGGTGTGGTTGAGGTCCTCGCGCTTGAGGTAGATCTGCGCGCCGCCGAGTTCGCGGCTGGTGCGCGCGGCGTGGTAGATCGGGCTCGGCCGGCCGACGAAGTGCTTCAGCTCGCTGCGGAACTCGGCCTGGAACGCCGGGTCGTCGCGGTAGCGTGCGTACGCCGCTTCCAGTTCGTGCAGCGCGTGGATCAGCGTCTCGGCGACGAAGGTGCCGCCGTACGGCCCGAAGTGCCCGCGGGCGTCGGGTTGTTGGTAGTTCAGCATGGGAGACAGGGTCCTTGGATGTCAGAGCGCGGCGATGGCGTCGTCCGCCTCGCGCACCGCCTTGCAGAACCGGCGCATCAGAGCGGCGTTCTTGACGCCCTTGCTCTGCTCCACGCCGGAGCTCACGTCAACGGCCCAGGGCCGGACGCGAAGCACCCCATCGGTCACGTTGGCAGGACTCAACCCACCAGACAAAACGACCGGAAGGGGCACGCTTGGTGGAATCAGTGACCAATCGAAGACCTTCCCGCTCCCGCCGTAGGTCTCGACATGGGTGTCGAGCAGCAGGGCCTGTGCGCCAGAGAAGCGCTGACCGAAGTCTAGCAAATCGACCCCAGGCGCCATGCGCGCGGCGCGTATCCAGGGGTGGCCCGGGGCTTCGCATTGCGCCGGCGTCTCGTCGCCGTGGAACTGCAGCAGCGCCTGCGGCAGCGCCTCGACCGCCTGACGCAGCACCGCCGGGCTGGCGTTGACGAACAGCAGCACCGGCGTCACGAAGGGCGGCAGGCGCGCTGCCAGTTCGGCGGCGCGCGCCAGCGTCACCGCGCGGGCGCTCTTGTCGTAGAGCACGAAGCCCAGCGCATCGGCTCCGGCGTCGATGGCGTCGTCGACGTCGGCCTCGCGCGTGAGGCCGCAGATCTTGATGCGGGTGCGGCTCACGGGCGCCCCTCGGGCCCCTCAGGGCAGCCAGTCGGACGCAGCGGTGTGTTCGGGGATCCCATGCACCGCATCGTAGTACGGCCCCAGGAAGTACAGGCCGTCGGGCGGGAACGTGGGCGCGGCGGCGTCGCGGCTCCTCGCGGCCAGCACCTCGGCCATCCAGCCCGGCGGCTCGCGGCCACTGCCGACGGCCACGAGGCAGCCGACGATGTTGCGCACCATGTGGTGCAGGAAGGCGCTGCCGTCGAAGTCGAAGCGCCAGTAGGCGCCCTGGCGGCTGATGGCCACGGCATGCAGCGTCTTGACCGGCGTCGCCGCCTGGCAGCCGGCGGCGCGGAACGACGTGAAGTCGTGCGTGCCCACCAGCGCGGCGGCGGCGCTGCGCATCGCGTGCACATCGAGCGGCCGGAACACCCAGCCGACCAGCCCGGTCTCCAGCGCCGGCCGCACCGGCGACTCGCGCACGATGAAGCGGTAGCGGCGGCCGTGCGCGCTGTTGCGGGCGTGGAAGCGCGCGTCCACGGGCTGGCACCACTGCACGGCCACGTCGGACGGCAGGAAGCGATTGGTGCCGCGCACCCACGAGAACGGGTCGCGCTGCACCGGCGCGTCGATGTGCACGACCTGGTTCAGCGCGTGCACGCCGGCATCGGTGCGGCCGGCGCAGACGGTGGCGACAGGCACGGCGGCGAAGGCCGCGAGGGCGCGCTCGAGCGCGTCCTGCACCGTCTGCCCGTCGGGCTGGGACTGCCAGCCGTGGTACGCGCCGCCGCGGTAGGCGATGCCCAGCGCGAGGCGGCCGCCGGCGGCAGGGTCAGCCAAGTCCTGCCAGCATGCCCTGGGCCTTGCTCTTCAGCGCGCCGTCGGCCTTGGCGATGACTTCTTCCAGCAGATCGCGCGCGCCTTCCAGGTCGCCGATCTGGCGGAACTCCTCGGCCAGCTCCAGCTTGCGCTCGAGCGGGTCGCCGTCCACCGGCGGCGGCATCGTCACCGGGCCGGCGTCGTCGTCGAGACCGAAGTCGTTGAAGTCCAGGGCCGGTGCCGCAGCCGACGGGGCGGGTGCGGGCGGAGGCGGCGGCGCATCCAGGTTGAGATCGCCGAGATCGAAGTCCAGCGACGCAACATCGGGCACCACTTCGGCCGCAGGCACCGGCGCGGGTGCCGGCGCCGGCGGGGCCGGTGCCGGAGGCGGCGCGAGCAGGTCGAAGTCCAGGCCGTCGTCGGCCGGCGGTTCGGCCGAGGTGCCCAGGGTCTGCGTGGTCTCGGCCGGCGTCGGCGCGGGGCCGGTGGCGCCGCCGAGGTCCAGGTCGAGGTCGAGGTCGACGTTGCCGCTCTCGGGGCCGGCGTCCAGCGTCGCGTCGGCGGCCGGCATGAAAGCCGGCACCGAGGGCTTGGCCGTGTGCGGCATCGTCGTTGCGTCCAGCGGCTCGATGACCTTGCCGCCGGGGCCCACTTCCAGTTCCGGCTGGCCGCCGGGCTGGTACAGCGGGTTCTCGGGGTCGATCTGGCGGCCGAGTTCCTGTGCCTTGGCCCAGTCTTCGCCCGTGCCGCCGGTGAGCGAGTACACCTGCGTCGCCAGCAGTTCGAAGCCCTTCGTGTCGCGGCGCTTCAGGTAGACCTCGAGCAGCTTGACGCGGATGGCCATGCGCTCCGGCGTGGCCCGCATCGCTTCCTTCAGGATCTCTTCGGCCTGCAGGTCGCGGCCGTAGGCCAGATAGACGTCGGCCTCGGCCACCGGATCGACGTCGCCGATCGCGTCGAGCTGGCTCAGCGAGTAGCTCATCGACGACATCGAGCTGTTCGCCGACGACGGCTCGCGCGTGTCGATGCGCTGGCCGCCGCTGGCGCCGAAGAACGAATCGGGCTGCAGCCGGCTTTCCAGGAACGAGGTCTCGCCGCCGCCCTTCTTCATGCGGCCGCGCAGGCGGTACACGCCGAGGCCGGCGATGAGCGCGATCAGCACGCCGGCGCCGGGCAGCACCAGCGGGTTCTCCAGCAGCGACGCCAGGAAGCCGGGCTCCTCGGGCACGGGCGCCGGCAGCGCGGCTGGCTTTGGCGCGGGCTTCGGGGCCGGCGCCGGGGCGGGCGCCGAGGCCGGTGCCGCAACGGGGGCCGGAGCCGCCGAGGCGGCCGCCGTGACCACCGGCGGCGTCGCCGGCACGCTGATGGCGGGCGTGGGCGCCGGAGCGGGAGCAGGGGCCGGTGCAGGCGCCGGTGCAGCCGCGGCCGGCGTCGCCGCCGGCTTGGGAGCGGCGGCCGGTGCCGTGGCGCCTTGCAGCTTCTTCAGTTCGTCGACGTTGCGCGACAGCTCGGCCAGGCGCGTGCTCGCATCCTTGCGCTCGGTCTCCTTGGACACCTGGGCCTCGGGGGCGGCGGCCTTCACGCCACCCTGCGACAGCGTCAGCTTGTCGGGCGTGGCGGCGGCGGCCTGCTTGCGGTCGTCCACGCTGGCCTGCACCTTGCCGGCGGCCTGGCGCGCGGGCGCCTCGTCGGCCGTGGCCGTGGTGCCGGCGGCCAGGCGCTGGCGGAAGGCGTTGAAGTCGGCACTCTGCGCCTGGATCACCTCGCGGGCTTCCTGGCCGCTGATCCTGCCGGCTGCCTCGGCCGACGGCACGCTGAGCACGACCCCGGACTTCAGCCGGTTCATGTTGTCGCCGATGAAGGCCTGCGGATTGCCGCGGAACATCGACACCAGCATCTGGTCGAGCGACACGCCCGGGCGCTGCACGCGGGACGCCAGGCGGCTGAGCGAGTCGCCCGGACGCACGGTGATCTCGTCGGGGCCGGCAGCGGCGGCCGGTG
This sequence comes from Rubrivivax soli, assembly GCF_049810355.1. Taxonomy (GTDB): domain Bacteria; phylum Pseudomonadota; class Gammaproteobacteria; order Burkholderiales; family Burkholderiaceae_C; genus Rubrivivax. The sequence goes on along the minus strand of NZ_CP187368.1, from coordinate 4,645,494 downwards.
CCGGCGCGGGTGCGGAGGCCGGGGCCGGCGTGGCCGCCCGGGCCACCGGTGCGGGCGCCGGCGGGACCACGGCCGCGGGCGCCGGCGCCGGCGCGGGGCGCACGGGCTGGGCCACGGCGCCGGCAGGGGCCGGCGAAGGCGCCGGGGCCGGGGACAGGATCGGCGCGGTCTGCGGCGCTGCCGGAGCCTGCGCGCTGCGCGCCCCCGGCGGGTCGAACAGCATGGTGTATTCGCGCACCAGGCGACCCGTGGACCAGCTCGCTTCGAGGATCACGTCGACGAAGGGCTCGAGCACCGCGCGGTCGCTGGTCAGGCGCAGCACCTGGCGGCCATCGGGGCGGCGCTGCAGTTCGACCTGGGCCGACGTCAGCACCGGGTTGAACTCGACGCCGGCAGCGCGGTAGGCCTCGGCCGGCGCGATGCGCAGGCGCAGCGTCGACGCCTCTTCGGGCGTCATGCTGGTGACGTCGATCTCGGCACGCAGGGTTTCGCCCAGCGCCGACTGCACGTTCAGACGCCCCAGCCCCAGCGCCCAGGCCTGCGCACCCCACAGGCAACTGGCGGCCAGCGCCACCCCGGTCAGCGCAAAGCGCGCGGCATTCGTCGAACGGTGTTTCAAGGCGTCTCCCAAAAACGTACGGCGGGGTCCGTCGCAACGCCCCGCCCAGCCTGAGTTTCCTTGGCCCGAAATGCAGTCCGATTGCTCGGATTCGTTCAGCCGGTAACCATGGAAATTACAATGGTATCAAGCATATAGGCAGACAAGCTCACGCAAACATTGACGTTCGCGCGAGAAATGCTTTGTTTCCCTGCCAGTTTCTTCTTGTTGCCAACGGGCAACGCCCGTTGGCGGGTTTCACTGCTCGATCAGGATGCGCAGCATGCGCCGCAGCGGCTCGGCAGCGCCCCACAGCAGCTGGTCGCCGATGGTGAAGGCGCCGACATATTCGGGGCCCATCGCCAGCTTGCGCACACGGCCGACCGGGATGGTCATCGTGCCCGTCACGGCCACAGGGGTCAGGTCGCGCAGCGTGGCTTCGCGGGTGTTGGGCACCAGCTTCACCCAGGCGTTGTCGGCGGCGATCATGGCCTCGATGTCGGCCAGCGGCACGTCCTTCTTCAGCTTGAAGGTCAGCGCCTGGCTGTGGCAGCGCATCGCGCCCACGCGCACGCAGAAGCCGTCCACCGGCACGGCCGGGCTGCCGAAGCCCTCGCCCTGGCCGAGGATCTTGTTGGTCTCGGCCATGCCCTTCCACTCTTCCTTCGACATTCCGTTGCCGAGGTCCTTGTCGATCCAGGGAATGAGCGAGCCGCCCAGCGGCACACCGAAGTTCGCCGTTTCCTCGGCCGACAGCGCGCGCTGCGTCGCGATGACCTGGCGGTCAATCTCCAGGATGGCGCTCTTCGGGTCGTCGAGCAGGTGCTTCACGCTGGCGTTCAGCGTTCCGTACTGCGTGAGCAGCTCGCGCATGTGCTGCGCGCCGCCGCCGCTGGCCGCCTGGTAGGTCTGCGTGCTCATCCACTCCACGAGGCCGGCCTTGTACAGCGCGCCCACCCCCATCAGCATGCAGCTGACGGTGCAGTTGCCGCCGATCCAGTTGCGGCCACCGGCGGCCAGCGACTTCCGGATCACCGGCAGGTTCACCGGGTCGAGCACGATCACGGCATCGCTCTGCATGCGCAGCGTGCTGGCGGCGTCGATCCAGTGGCCGTTCCAGCCCGCCGCACGGAGCTTCGGGTAGACGGCGGTGGTGTAGTCGCCACCCTGTGCGGTGATGACGATGTCGCAGCGCTGGAGCGCCGCGATGTCGTGCGCGTCCTGCAGCCGGGTTTCGTTCTTCGCCTGCGCGGGTGCGGCGCCGCCGGCGTTGCTGGTGCTGAAGAACAGCGGTTCGATGTGCGCGAAGTCGCCTTCGGCCGTCATGCGGTCCATGAGCACGGAGCCCACCATGCCGCGCCAGCCGACCAGTCCTACGAGTGCCATGTCAGTCTTGCCTTTCCGTTGTCCGGACCCCTGGGTGCCCCGGCTCGCTTCGCCGGGGTCCAGGAGTGGGGGCGAGACGATCCGAGACGCTAGGTCTTGGTGGTCATCGTTTTGCCAGTGATCGCTGCAACGACAGCGTCACCCATCTCGCGCGTGCCGACCTGGTGCGTGCCCTCGCTCCAGATGTCCGCGGTGCGCAGCCCGGCGGACAGCACCGCGCGCACGGCCGCGTCGATGCGGTCGGCGGCTTGCGGCTGGTTCAGGGAGAAACGAAGCATCATGGCAGCGGACAGGATTGTAGCCAGCGGATTGGCCACGCCCTTGCCCGCGATGTCGGGCGCGCTGCCGTGGCTGGGCTCGTACAGGCCCTTGTTGTTCTTGTCCAACGACGCGCTCGGCAGCATGCCGATCGAACCCGTGAGCATGGCCGCCTCGTCCGACAGGATGTCACCGAACATGTTGCCGGTGACGACCACGTCGAAGGCCTTGGGCGCCTTCACCAGCTGCATCGCGGCGTTGTCCACGTACATGTGCTGCAGTTCCACGTCGGGGTACTGCGCATGCACCTCGGTGACCACGTCCTTCCAGAACTGGAAGGTCTCCAGCACGTTCGCCTTGTCGACCGAGGTCACCTTCTTGTTGCGCTTGCGCGCGGCCTGGAAGGCCACGTGCGCGATGCGCTCGATCTCGGGCCGGCTGTAGCGCATCGTGTCGAAGGCTTCCTCGGCGCCGGGAAAGTGGCCGTCCACCGCGGTGCGGCGGCCGCGCGGCTGGCCGAAATAGATGTCGCCCGTGAGCTCGCGGATGATCAGGATGTCCAGCCCCGCCACCAGCTCGGGCTTCAGGCTCGACGCGTGCGTCAGCTGCTCGTAGCACAGCGCCGGGCGGAAGTTGGCGAACAGTCCCAGGTGCTTGCGCAGTCCCAGGATGGCCTGCTCGGGGCGGAACTGGCGCTCGAGCTTGTCGTACTTCCAGTCGCCCACGGCACCGAACAGGATGGCGTCGGCGCTCTTGGCCAGCGCCAGCGTGCTGTCGGGCAGCGGGTGGCCGTGCGCTTCGTACGCGGCACCGCCGACGAGCGCGGTCTCGCTCTCGAACGACAGGTCCAGCACGTTCAGCACCTTGACGGCTTCGGCGACGATCTCGGTGCCGATGCCGTCACCGGGGAGGATGGCGATCTTCATGGTGTTCCTTCAACCAACCAGGGTCTGGGCGAGCCAGGGCATGCGCGCCAGGCGCTCGGCCTCGAAGGCGCGGATCTTGTCGGCGTGGCGCAGCGTCAGGCCGATGTCGTCGTAGCCGTTGACGAGGCAGTACTTGCGGAAGGCCTGCACCTCGAACGGCAGCTCGGTGCCGTCGGGCTTGACGATCACCTGCCTCGGCAGGTCGATCGTGAGGCTGTAGCCCGGGAAGGCGAAGACCTCGTCGAACAGCCTGGCCACCTGCGACTCGGGCAGCTGGATCGGCAGCAGGCCGTTCTTGAAGCAGTTGTTGAAGAAGATGTCGGCGAAGCTCGGCGCGATGATGGCGCGGAAGCCGTACTGGTCCAGCGCCCAGGGTGCGTGCTCGCGGCTGGAGCCGCAGCCGAAGTTGCTGCGCGCCAGCAGCACGCTGGCGCCCTGGTAGCGCGGCTGGTTCAGCACGAAGTCGGGGTTGGGCTTGCGGCTGGCCGGGTCCTGCCCCGGCTCGCCCGGGTCGAGGTAGCGCCAGGCGTCGAACAGGTTGGGGCCGAAGCCCGAACGCGCGATCGACTTCAGGAACTGCTTGGGGATGATCGCGTCGGTGTCGACGTTGTCGCGGTCCATCGGGGCCACCAGGCCCTGGTGCACGGTGAAGGCTTGCATCGTGGTGTCTCCGGTCAGGCGATGCGGCGCACGTCGACGAAGTGGCCGTTCAGCGCGGCGGCCGCGGCCATCGCCGGGCTCACCAGGTGGGTGCGGCCGCCGGCGCCCTGGCGGCCTTCGAAGTTGCGGTTGCTCGTGCTGGCGCAGCGCTCGCCGGGCTCCAGCCGGTCGGCGTTCATCGCCAGGCACATGCTGCAGCCGGGCTCGCGCCACTCGAAGCCGGCGGCCAGGAAGATCTCGTGCAGGCCTTCGGCTTCGGCCTGCGCCTTCACCTGGCCCGAGCCCGGCACCACCAGCGCCAGCTTCACGTTCTTCGCCACCTTGGTGCCGGCGCGCTTGACCACGGCCGCGGCGTCGCGCAGGTCCTCGATGCGGCTGTTGGTGCAACTGCCGATGAAGACCTTGTCGATGACGATGTCGCTCATCGCCTTGTTGGGCTCCAGGCCCATGTAGGCCAGCGCACGCTCGATGGCGCCGCGCTTGATGCCGTCCTTCTCCTTGTCGGGGTCGGGCACGCGGCCGTCGATGCCGGCCACCATCTCGGGGCTGGTGCCCCAGGTGACCTGCGGCTGGATCTGCGTCGCGTCGAGCTCGACCACGGCATCGAAGTGCGCCCCCGGGTCGCTGTGCAGCGTGCGCCAGTGCGCCACCGCGTGGTCCCAGGCGACGCCGCTGGGCGCGAACGGGCGGCCCTTCACGTACTGCAGCGTCGTCTCGTCGACCGCCACCAGGCCGGCACGGGCGCCGGCCTCGATGGCCATGTTGCACACCGTCATGCGGCCTTCCATGCTGAGGCCGCGGATGGCGCTGCCGCCGAACTCGATCGTGTAGCCGGTGCCGCCGGCGGTGCCGATGCGGCCGATGATGGCCAGCACCACGTCCTTGGCAGTGATGCCCGCGCCCAGCCGGCCCTCGACCTTCACCAGCATGTTCTTGGCCTTCTTCGCCAGCAGCGTCTGCGAGGCCAGCACGTGCTCGACCTCGCTGGTGCCGATGCCGTGCGCCAGCGCGCCGAAGGCGCCGTGCGTGCTGGTGTGGCTGTCGCCGCAGACCACCGTCATGCCCGGCAGCGTGGCGCCGTTCTCGGGGCCGATCACGTGCACGATGCCCTGGCGCTTGTGCAGGAACGGGAAGTACGCGGCGGCGCCGAAGGCGCGGATGTTGGCGTCCAGCGTGGTGATCTGCAGCTTGCTGATCTGGTCGCGGATGCCGTCGTAGCCCTCGGCCCAGCCGGTGGTGGGCGTGTTGTGGTCGGCGGTGGCGACGATCGAGCTGACGCGCCAGACCTTGCGCCCGGCCAGGCGCAGGCCCTCGAAGGCCTGCGGGCTGGTGACCTCGTGCACCAGGTGGCGGTCGATGTAGAGCACGGACGTGCCGTCGTCCTCGGTGTGGACGACGTGTTCGTCCCACAGCTTGTCGTAGAGCGTTCTGGCGGTCATGGGGTCGGGCCTCCGGGGGTCGGTGTTCCAGCAGTCGGGCACAGCGCCTGCACGAAGCGCTGCAGCACCGCCGGCAGCACGTCCTGTGTGCGCACGGCGAGCAGATAGTCGCGCTCGGCCCAGGGCTCGTCCAGCCCCAGCACCTGCACGCGGAAGAGTTGCGCGAAGCGCTGCGCCACGGCGGCGGGCAGCACCGCCACGCCCAGGCCCGCCTCGACCAGCTGTGCGATGGCGTCGAAGCCGCGCACCTGCAGCCGCGCCTTCAGCGTGCGGCCGGCGCCTTCGGCCTCGGCGCGCATCAGCTCGTGCGCGGCGGCGCCGGCGTGCAAGCCGACGATGTCGTGGTCGAGCAGCGCGTCGAAGCGCACGCGGGCCTGCCCGGCCAGCACGTGGCCGGCCGGCACCATGGCCGCCAGCGTGCCGCGGCGGTAGCGGCGCGTGGTCAGCCGGTTGTCCAGCAGCGGCGGCACGAAGATGCCGACGTCGGCGCGGCCTTCGGCCACCGCGGCCTGCACCTCGGCGCTGGTCTGGTCTTCCAGGCTGATGCGGATCTGCGGGTGCGCCTGCGAGAACGCGGCGAGGTCGGGCGGCAGGCATTCGCTGATGGCGCCGGCATTGGCCGCGATGCGCAGGTGGCCCTTGATGCCGCGCGAGAACTCCACCACCTCGCTTTCCAGCGCATGCAGGCTGGTGTGCAGGCTGCGGATGTGGCGCACCAGCGCGCGCCCGGCCTCGGTGGGCTCGACGCCACGGGCATGGCGTTCGAACAGCGGCACACCGAAGCGCGCTTCCAGGTCGCTCAGGCGCTTGCTGGCTGCGGCCAGCGCGAGATGCTCGCGCTGGGCGCCGGCGGTGATGCTGCGCGTGTCGGCGATGGCAAGCACGAGGTTGAGGGTGGTGAGGTCGAAGCGCATGGCAAGGCGGCGCGGTGCCGCAGCTTAGCCTTCGCCGCCACGGTAGTCGTGCAGCAGATTATCAACCCAGGCTTCGCGCAGGGCGAAATCACGCCCGGCGCGCCACACCGTCACACCGCTGCGGCGCGCGCTTCCAGTTCCGCCTTCAAGCCCGCCGGCAACTGCAGCTGCTGGGCCAACGCGTCGAGGTAGGCGCGCTCCATCGTCGTCGTGGTGTCGACCACCAGCAGGCTGGCCAGGTACACCTCGCCCGCGGCTTCCAGGTCGGGCACGCCGGCGGCCACGTCGGCAGGCTCGACAGGGCGGCGCAGTTCGGCCTCGACCCACTGGCGGTCGGCGGCGCTGGCGCCGGTGCGCTGCAGTTCGGCGTCGATCAGGCCGCGCTCGCGATCGTCGAGATGGCCGTCGGACTTGGCCGCCGCGATCATGGCCTTCAGCAGGCGCTGGCTGTGCGCCTCGGCCTGCGGCGCGGGCAGGGACGCGGGCGGCACGTAGGCCGGCACCGGCGTGCCAGGGCCGCCGGCCGCAGGCGCGCGCCCCTGCGCCGCCTGCTGCGCCTGCCAGTCGTTGTAGGCCTTGAAGGCCAGCGCACCCAGCGCCGCGACGCTGCCGTACTTCAGCGCCTTGCCGCCGAAGCTGCGCCCGCGCTTGCTGCCCAGCAGCAGGCCCAAAGCGCCGCCCACGGCACCACCGGCGGCGTACTTGCCGAAGTCGCCGCTGCGGCCGACGTTCTGCGCCGTGCCCGAGGCCGAACGCAGCAGTTGTTCCAGCAGGCCTTGCACACTCATGTCACACGCTCCCGGGGTCCGTCGAAGAATGTGCGGACTGTAGCCAGGGCGCCGGTGTCCTTCGCCCGGCTGCGGTCAAGCCAGCGCCGCCACCACCTCGGGCGGCGCCTGCACCAGCTCGATCAGCACGCCTTCGCCGCCCAGCGGGAACTGCTCGTTGCCCTTGGGGTGGATGAAGCAGATGTCGTGGCCGGCAGCACCCCGGCGGATGCCGCCGGGCGCGAAGCGCACGCCGTGTGCCGTCATCCACTCGACGGCCTTCGGCAGGTCGTCGACCCACAGGCCCACGTGGTTCAGCGGCGTGGTGTGCACGGCCGGCTTCTTCTCGGGGTCCAGCGGCTGCATCAGGTCGACCTCGACCGCGTGCACACCCTGGCCCAGCGCGCAGATGTCCTCGTCGACGTTCTCGCGCTCGCTGACGAAGGTGCTCTTGACCGTGAGGCCGAGCATGTCGACCCACAACGACTTCAGCCGCTGCTTGTCGGGGCCGCCGATGGCGATCTGCTGCAGGCCGAGGATGCGAAAGGGTTTGCCGTGCATCACGCGAAGCTCAGGATGGGTTGGTCGACGGCGAGGCTCTCGCCCTTCTTCGCCAGCAGCTCGCCGACGGTGCCGTCCTGCGTGGCCGTGAGGATGTTCTCCATCTTCATCGCCTCGATGACGGCCAGCCGCTCGCCCGCCAGCACCTTCTGGCCCGGCTGCACGGCCAGGTCGACCAGCAGGCCCGGCATCGGCGACAGCAGGAACTTGCTCATGTCGGCCGGCGCCTTGAAGGGCATCACGCGCAGCAGTTCGGCGGCGCGTGCGCTCATCACCTGGGCCTCGACGGCGCGGCCGTCGTGCGCGACACGGATCCACAGGCCCTGGCGCTCGATCTGCGCCGTGAACGGCCGCCCGTTGCACTGGCCGGTGGCACGGATGCCGCCGAAGTGCCAGTCCTTGGCCACCGCGTAGCGCTTGTCGCCCACCGTGATGACCAGCGCGCTGCCGGCCTGCACGCGCACCGGCACGTGCACGTGCGCGCCGCCCTCGCCCTTCAGCACGCAGACGAAGTCGTCGCCGATGACCACGCCGTGCCCGGCCAGCTGCCCGGTGATGCCGGCGGCACGCTCGCGGTAGCGGCGGTACGCGGCCGCCGCCAGCGCCACCAGGAAGTCGGGGTCGTCGTGTGGCACGTCCTCGGCGCGGAAGCCGCGGCCGTAGTGCTCGGCGATGAAGCCGGTGTTGAAGTCGCCGCGCACGAACTTCGGATGCGCCAGCAAAGCGGCCTGGAACGGGATGTTGCTGCTGATGCCGCGGATCACGAAGCCGTTGAGCGCCTCGCGCATCTTCGCGATCGCGTCGTCGCGGTCGAGCCCGTGCACGATGAGCTTGGCGATCATCGAGTCGTAGTACATCGGGATCTCGCCGCCTTCGGCGACCCCGGTGTCCACGCGCACGCCGCCGCCTTGCGGCACGGGCGCGGCCGCGTGCATGGTCTGCGGCGGCGGCTGGTAGCGCACCAGGCGGCCGGTGGACGGCAGGAAGTTGCGGAACGGGTCCTCGGCGTTGATGCGGCACTCGATGGCCCAGCCGCGGCGCGGGATCTGCTCCTGCGTGAACGGCAGCGGCTCGCCGGCGGCCACGCGCAGCATCATCTCCACCAGGTCGATGCCGGTGATGCTCTCCGTGACCGGGTGCTCCACCTGCAGACGCGTGTTCATCTCCAGGAAGTAGAAGCTCTGGTCGCGGCCGACCACGAACTCCACCGTGCCCGCGCTCTGGTACTGCACGGCCCGGGCCAGCGCCACGGCCTGCGCGCCCATCGCGCGGCGCGTGGCGTCGCTGATGAAGGGCGACGGCGCCTCCTCGATGACCTTCTGGTGCCGGCGCTGGATGCTGCACTCGCGTTCGTGCAGGTAGACCACGTTGCCGTGTGCGTCGCCCAGCACCTGGATCTCGATGTGGCGCGGCTCCTCGACGAACTTCTCGATGAAGACGCGGTCGTCGCCGAAGCTGTTGCGGGCCTCGTTGCGGCACGAGCTGAAACCGTCGAAGGCCTCCTTGTCGCTGTAGGCCACGCGCAGGCCCTTGCCGCCGCCGCCGGCGCTGGCCTTGATCATCACCGGGTAGCCGATGCCCTGCGCGATCTGCACCGCAGCCTCGGGCGTCTCGATGGCCTCGTTCCAGCCCGGGATGGTGCTGACGTTGGCTTCTTTCGCCAGCTTCTTCGACGCGATCTTGTCGCCCATCGCGGCGATGCTGTGGTGCTTGGGGCCGATGAAGACGATGCCTTCTTCCTCGACCCGGCGCGCGAAGTCCTCGTTCTCGGACAGGAAGCCGTAGCCCGGATGCACGGCCTCGGCGCCGGTGGCCTTGCAGGCCGCGATGATCTTGTCGGCGACCAGGTAGCTCTCGCGGCTGGGTGCGGCACCGATGAACACGGCCTCGTCGGCCAGCTCGACATGGCGGGCGTCGCGGTCGGCTTCGGAGTAGACGGCCACCGTCTGCACGCCGAGCTTCTTCGCGGTCTGGATGACGCGGCAGGCGATCTCGCCGCGGTTGGCGATCAGGATCTTCTTGAACATGGTGCCTGTGCCCCTCACAACGGGATGTTGCCGTGCTTGCGCCACGGGTTGTCCAGCTTCTTGTCCTTCAGCATCGCCAGGCTGCGGCAGATGCGCTTGCGCGTCTCGTGCGGCTGGATCACGTCGTCGATGAAGCCGCGCGCGCCTGCGACGAAGGGGTTCGCGAAGCGGGCCTTGTACTCGGCCTCCTTCGCGGCCAGCTTGGCCGGGTCGCCCTTGTCCTCGCGGAAGATGATCTCCACCGCGCCCTTGGCGCCCATCACCGCGATCTCGGCGTTGGGCCAGGCGAAGTTGACGTCGCCTCGAAGGTGCTTGGAGCTCATCACGTCGTAGGCGCCGCCGTAGGCCTTGCGCGTGATCACGGTCACCTTGGGCACCGTGCACTCGGCGTAGGCGTACAGCAGCTTGGCGCCGTGCTTGATGATGCCGCCGTACTCCTGGCTCGTGCCCGGCATGAAGCCCGGCACGTCGACGAAGGTCACCACCGGGATGCCGAAGGCGTCGCAGAAGCGCACGAAGCGCGCGGCCTTGATGCTGCTCTTGATGTCCAGGCAGCCGGCCAGCACCTGCGGGTTGTTGGCGACGATGCCCACGGTGCGCCCGTCCATGCGTGCCATGCCGATGACGATGTTCTTCGCGTAGTCGGGCTGCAGCTCGAAGAAGTCGCCGTCGTCCACGACCTTCACGATCAGTTCCTTGATGTCGTACGGCTTGTTCGGGTTGTCGGGCACCAGCGTGTCCAGCGACAGGTCCATGCGCTCGGCCGGGTCACCGCTGGGCCGCACAGGCACGCCGTCGCGGTTGTTCAGCGGCAGGTAGTTGTAGAACCGGCGCAGCATCAGCAGCGCCTCGACGTCGTTCTCGAACGCGAGGTCGGCGACGCCGCTCTTCGTGGTGTGCGTGCCGGCGCCGCCCAGTTCCTCGGCGGTGACCTCCTCGTGCGTCACGGTCTTCACCACCTCGGGGCCGGTGACGAACATGTAGCTGCTGTCCTTCACCATGAAGATGAAGTCGGTCATCGCCGGCGAATACACCGCGCCACCCGCGCTCGGGCCCATGATCAGGCTGATCTGCGGGATCACGCCGCTGGCCATCACGTTGCGCTGGAAGACCTCGGCGTAGCCGCCCAGCGAGGCCACGCCCTCCTGGATGCGCGCGCCGCCGCTGTCGTTCAGGCCGATGACGGGCGCGCCCACCTTCATCGCCTGGTCCATCACCTTGCAGATCTTCTCGGCATGCGCCTCGCTGAGCGCGCCGCCGAACACGGTGAAGTCCTGGCTGAAGACGAACACCAGGCGGCCGTTGATCATGCCGTAGCCGGTGACGACGCCGTCGCCCGGGATCTTGTTGTCGGCCATGCCGAAGTCGGCACAGCGGTGCTCGACGAACATGTCCCATTCCTCGAAGGTGCCGGGGTCCAGCAGCACTTCGAGCCGCTCGCGCGCGGTCAGCTTGCCCTTGGCGTGCTGGGCCGCGATGCGCTTGGCGCCGCCACCCAGGCGGGCCGCGGCGCGCTTGCGTTCCAGTTGTTCGATGATGTCGTGCATCGCGTCGTTCTCCTCGTTCAATCCATCAGGTCCAGCAGCCGGCGTGCGGCCACCGAAGCAGCCAGGCGGCCGGCCTTCACGTCGTCGTTGATCTGCGGCAGCGCCGCGCGCACGGCGGCATGCTGCTTGAAGCGCTGGCGCAGGCCGGCTTCGATGCGCTCCCACATCCAGGCCTGGTCCTGCGCGTGGCGGCGCTGCTGCAGCGCGCCACTGGCCTGGCGCCGGCCGTGGAAGTCGGCGACGGCACGCCAGAACTCGTCCAGCCCCGTGGCCCGCAGCGCGCTGAGCTGCAGCACCTGCGTGCCGGCGTGGCTGTGCGGGCCCAGCAGGCGCAGCGCGCTGGTGATCTGCGCGCGTGCCCGGGTGGCGGCGTCGGGGTCCAGGTCGGCCTTGTTGATGACCACCAGGTCGGCCAGCTCCATCACGCCCTTCTTGATGGCCTGCAGGTCGTCGCCGGCGTTGGGCAGCTGCAGCAGCACGAACATGTCGGTCATGCCGGCCACGGCGGTCTCGCTCTGGCCCACGCCCACGGTCTCGACGATCACCACGTCGTGGCCCGCGGCCTCGCACAGCAGCAGCGTCTCGCGCGTCTTCTCGGCCACGCCGCCCAGGTTGCCGCTGGCCGGGCTGGGGCGGATGTAGGCGCGCGTATCCATCGACAGCCGCTCCATGCGCGTCTTGTCGCCCAGGATGCTGCCGCCGCTGACGCTGCTGCTCGGGTCCACCGCCAGCACGGCGACGCGGTGGCCGCGCTCGATGAGGAACAGCCCCAGCGCCTCGATGAAGGTGCTCTTGCCCACGCCCGGCACGCCGCTGATGCCCAGCCGCAGGGCGCGGCCCGTGTGCGGCAGCACCGCGTTCAGCAGTGCGTCGGCGCGGGCACGGTGGTCGGGCCGGGTCGATTCGAGCAGCGTGATGGCCTTGGCCAGCGCGCGCCGCTGCGCCGCCCCGGGCGGGCCGCGCACGGCATCGAGCAGCGCCTGGTCGGCGGCGGGCAGCATCAGGCCCCCGCGCCCACCGACTTCTTGATGTGCTCCAGCACGTCCTTGGCACTCACCGGGATCGGCGTGCCCGGGCCGTAGATGCCCTGCACGCCGGCCGCGTACAGGAAGTCGTAGTCCTGCGCCGGGATCACGCCGCCGACGAAGACGATGATGTCGTCGGCGCCCTGCTTCCTGAGCTCGGCGATGATCGCCGGCACCAGCGTCTTGTGCCCTGCGGCCAGCGTGCTGACGCCCACCGCGTGCACGTCGTTCTCGATCGCCTGGCGCGCGCATTCCTCGGGGGTCTGGAACAGCGGTCCCATGTCGACATCGAAGCCCAGGTCGGCGAAGGCCGTGGCCACCACCTTGGCGCCGCGGTCGTGGCCGTCCTGGCCGAGCTTGGCGATCATCACGCGCGGGCGCCGGCCCTGCGCCTCGCCGAACGCGGCGATCTCGCGCTGCAGTTGTTCCCAGCCCTCGGCACTGTCGTAGGCGGCTGCGTACACACCGGTCACCTTCTGGATGTCGGCGCGGTGGCGCCCGTAGACCTGCTCCAGCGCGTCGCTGACCTCGCCCACCGTGGCGCGGGCGCGCATGGCGTCGATGCTCAGCGCGAGCAGGTTGCCCGTGTTCGACCGGGCCGCTTCGGTCAGCGCGGCCAGTGCGGCCCGGACCTGGGCGCTGTCGCGCGTGGCCCGTATCTCGGCCAGGCGCGCGATCTGACCCTCGCGCACCCGGACGTTGTCCACCTCCAGGATGTCGACCTTGTCCTGCGTCTGCAGCTTGTACTTGTTGACGCCGACGATGACGTCGGCGCCCGAGTCGATGCGCGCCTGCTTCTCGGCGGCGCTGGCCTCGATCTTCAGCTTCGCCCAGCCCGAGTCGACCGCCTTCGTCATGCCGCCCATCGCCTCGACCTCGTCGAGGATGGCCTGCGCCTGGTCGGCCATCTGCTGCGTCAGCGTCTCCATCATGTAGCTGCCGGCCCAGGGGTCGACGACCGCGCCGATGTGCGTCTCTTCCTGGATGATCAGCTGCGTGTTGCGCGCGATGCGGGCGCTGAACTCGGTGGGCAGCGCGATGGCTTCGTCGAAGCTGTTGGTGTGCAGGCTCTGCGTGCCGCCGAACACCGCGGCCATGGCCTCGATGGTGGTGCGCACGATGTTGTTGTACGGGTCCTGCTCGGTCAGGCTCCAGCCGCTGGTCTGGCAGTGCGTGCGCAGCATCAGGCTCTTCGGCGCCTTGGCGCCGAAGTCCTTCATGATGCGGCACCACAGCAGCCGCGCCGCGCGCATCTTCGCGATCTCGAGATAGAAGTTCATCCCGATCGCCCAGAAGAAGCTCAGGCGGCCGGCGAAGTCGTCCACGTCCAGGCCCTTGGCCAGCGCCGTCTTCACGTACTCCTTGCCGTCGGCCAGCGTGAAGGCCAGCTCCAGCGCCTGGTTCGCGCCGGCTTCCTGCATGTGGTAGCCGCTGATGCTGATCGAGTTGAACTTCGGCATCCGGCGTGCCGTGTACTCGATGATGTCGCCGATGATGCGCATGCTGGGCGCCGGCGGGTAGATGTACGTGTTGCGGACCATGAACTCCTTGAGGATGTCGTTCTGGATGGTTCCGCTCAACTGGTCCTGGCGCACGCCCTGCTCTTCCGCGGCCACCACGTAGCCAGCCAGCACCGGCAGCACGGCGCCGTTCATCGTCATCGACACGCTCACCTTGTCGAGCGGGATCTGGTCGAAGAGGATCTTCATGTCCTCGACGCTGTCGATGGCCACGCCGGCCTTGCCGACGTCGCCGGTGACACGCGGGTGGTCGCTGTCGTAGCCCCGGTGCGTGGCCAGGTCGAAGGCCACGCTGACACCCTGCCCGCCGGCGGCCAGCGCCTTGCGGTAGAAGGCATTGCTGTCCTCGGCGGTGGAGAAGCCCGCGTACTGGCGGATGGTCCACGGGCGCACCGCGTACATCGTGGCCTGCGGGCCGCGCACGAAGGGCTCGAAGCCCGGCAGCGTGTTCGTGTACGGGAGCGCCGCGGTGTCGGCCGCGGTGTACAGCGGCTTGACGCTGATGCCCTCGGGCGTGCGCCACGTCAGCGCGGAGACATCGCCACCCGGGGCCGACTTCGCCGCCGCGCGCTGCCACTGCTCGAGGCTCGCAGGCGCGAAACCGGAGACGGGGCCGGCCGCGTCGTCGGGGCCAGGTTGCGGGCGGTCGCTCATCGGGGCACTCCTTTGCCGGGCAGAACCAGAACCACCCGCTGTCATCAATAATTATAAATTCAATCCCGTCGCGAAGCTGACGACGACGGATGGCAAGGATGCACCGGCGCGGCCCGGCGCGCCAGCGCCCGGCCGCGCAGCGGGGTGCCCGGGCGGACGGGCCGGCGCCGACCGCGACCGGCGCGGGCGCTCAGGCGCCGAGGGTGTCGACCGGGGTGTCGGCGGGGCGGATCGCGGCGGGGGGCGCGGCGCCGTCAGGTGCCGGCCCGGCAGCGGCGTCCAGGCCGGCCATGCCCACCAGCAGCCGCTCGTCGAGCCGCTGCGCCAGCACCTCGCTGCGCTCGGTGGCGCCCGGCTTGTGCAGCGCCAGTTGCAGCAGCCCGCACAGCAGCGGCGCATGCTGCCGCACGCCGGAGGGGGCCGGCTGCTGATGCTCGGCACCGACATCGGCGACGCTGAGCACGTCGTCCACGCGCAGGCCCATCAACGGCACGTCGGGCGCCTCCGGCAGGGCCAGCACCAGCACCACGCCGTCGGTCGGGCGCGGCGCGTAGTGCACGCCGAACATGCTGCGCCCGCAGAGCACCGGGATCACCCGGCTGCCTTGCGGGCCCGGCACTTCCAGCAGGCCGGCCGCATGCGCCAGCGGCAGCGGCGCCCGCACCAGCCCTTCGCGCGGCCGTGCCTCGAGCACGCATTCGGCGGGCAGCGCGAAGCGGCCGGCACCGATGTGGAACAGCGCGAAGGCGCGCGTGCGGCTGCGCGTGGCCGGCGGCAGCGCCAGCACCGGGCTGTCGTGCAGCGCCTCGCGGCGGCGCTCCTGGTTGCCCAGGCGCAACGCGACGACGGCACGCACGCCGTCGCCGTGGCCGTCGCCGCACTTGAACTCGCGGTAGCCGGCGCCGGTGACGCGCGCCACGGCATACGTGCTGCCCGCATGGTGTGCCACGGCGTCGCCGTCGGCCAACGCGAACGGACTGCCGGGTGGCAGGCCGGCGTCGGTCGTGCACAGCACCCGCCCGCCCGCGTCGACGAAGGCCGCGATGCCGGCCTGCGTGCCCAGCACTGCCTGCAGCATCGCCGGCAGCTCGCGGGCCGCGTCGAAGACCAGCGCGATGCCGCCCACCAGTTGCCGCTGCGGACCGTGGCGCACGGCCGCGGTGTAGACCCAGGTCGGCGTGCCGTCGCCCAGCGCGGGCACCGCGAAGGAGCTGACGGCGTAGCGCTGGGCGTCGCCCAGCTGCAGCGTGGCGTGCAGCAGCGCGTCGTCCAGCGTGGCGTCGGCCAGCGGGTGCTCGACGCTGTCCCGCGAAAGCCCGCGCACGCGCCCGCCGGCATCGAAGGCCACGAGGCGGATGTAGGCCGGGTACAGGCTGTTGATCTGCGCCAGCAGCGTGTCGAGCGTGCGGCGTCCCGCGGCGCTGTCGGGTGCGGCCAGCTGCGCTTCCAGCACCGGCGACAAGGCCCACCAGCGGCAGTCGTTGGCGCGCTCGTACAGGTTGCGGTCCAGGAGCTCGGTCGCCAGCCGTGCCATGGACTGCGCCTGCTGGTGGGCCCGGCCGAGGGAGCTGCAGTACAGCTCGTGGATGGCGCTGGCGACCCGGTCGCGCGTGCGGGTGCCGGCTTCGTTGATCTGCTGCAGCACGGCCTTCAGCCGCGCCTGCGCACCACCCTGCAGGCCGGCGACGAGGCGCCCGTTCCAGACCACGCGGCGCAGGTCGGCGTTGATCGCGTCGACCTCGCCACGGATCGCCGCCAGCTCGGCGTTGTCCAGCGCCAGCTGCGCGGCCTCGTCGAGCACCGGCTGCCGGCTGCGGAAGGCCGTGCCCAGCGACACCAGGGCCTGCGCGCGCCAGCCCGGTCCGGCGTAGCCCTGGTACGGCGTGGGCTGGCAGGTCACGGCCAGCACCTCGCGGCCGGCGAACGTGGTCAGCGCCAGGGTGCCCGGCGCCGCGGTGCGCACACGCGCGCCCGGCGCCACGTGGGCCGGGTCGCTGCTGGCGACGACCCGCCCGTCGCTGTCGATCAGCAGCATCGCCACCGCGCGGTCGGCATCGAGCACGCTGGCGAAGATGCGCTCCATCTCGTCGGCATGGCGGAAGCGCAGCACCAGCACCCCCACGCAGCGCCCCGCGGCGTCGTCGATGCGGTGCGCGTACAGCAGGGCGTCGCCCGGGCTGTCGTCCACCGGGTCGGCGAGGTCGCTGCGGCCGTGGCGTTCGACGTGGCCATTGCCCGCCACCGCCGCTGCCACGACGGCGTCCGTGCTCCGCTCCGGCCCGCCGGCGGCCAGCCGGACCAGCACCTCGCCGCCGGGGGCCAGCACGATGATGTCGTCGTAGACGCTGTACTTGGCGCGGTAGGCCGCCAGGCGCTGCAGCAGCGCCGGGCGCTGCGCCGCCTGCGCGGGCGCGTCGCAGGCGCAGAAGCCGCGCAGCACCGCGTCGGTGGCCAGGAAGCCGACATCGGCCGTGCGCTCGAAGAGGTTGCGCACCAGGACGTCGATGGTGCATTGCGCGGTGGCCGCCAGTTCCTCGTGCAGCTCGGCGATGCTGCCGCCGGCCAGCTGGGCCAGCAGCCGCGTCTGCAGCGAGGCGAAGCGGGCGCGCGTCTGCGCCAGCATCGGCAGGATGGCCTCGGCCTCGTCGGGACAGCTGATGGCCGAGCTGGCTTCGATCATCTGCCACAGCAGGCTGAGGTCGCGCAGGTCGCGTTCGGCGGACTGCACGCGGCGCAGATGCGGGAGAAGATCGTCGACGAGGCTCATGGCGTGGGCAGCATGGGGGATCGTCGGAGACTAGCGCCAGGCGCACGGCCGCGGTCGGCGGAGTTGCGGCACCGATCCAGGCCAGTTCCCGCAGGGTCGCACGGCTGCGGCATCGCAGCGGAGCCGGTACGGCATCAGCTTCGTGCAAGCCGCATGATGCAAAATTATGAATTCAGAACACGCCCGCCTGCGTCCCGTGGCCGATCCTGCCCCCCGCCCCGCCGCTGCCCGCCCGCTGTCGCCGCGCGCCCTGTACCAGGACGTGGCGGAGCGGCTGCGCCAGGCCATCTTCAGCCGCGAGCTCGAGCCTGGGGCCTGGATCGACGAGTTGAAGCTGTGTGCCGACTACGGCATCAGCCGCACGCCGCTGCGCGAGGCGCTGAAGGTGCTGGCGGTCGAAGGCCTGGTGACGATGAAGGTACGGCGCGGCGCCTACGTTACCGAGATGAGCCGCGACGACGTGGCCCAGGTCTACCACCTGCTGGCGCTGCTGGAGAGCGACGCCGCAGGCCGCGTGGCCGCGACCGCGACCGACGCGCAGCGCGCCGAGTTGGTGGCGCTGCACGAGCGGCTGGAGAAGCAGGTGCGCCAGCGGGACGCCTTCTTCGCCGCCAACGAAGCCTTCCACATGGCCGTGCTGCAGATCGCGGGCAACCGGTGGGCCACCCAGACGGTGACCGACCTGCGCAAGGTGATGAAGCTCAACCGCCACCACTCGCTGTTCAAGCAGGGGCGGCTGGCGGACTCGCTGGCCGAGCACCGCGCGATCATGGCCGCCATCGCGGCGCGCGACGCGTCAGCCGCCGCCAAGCTGATGCAGGCACATTTCGACAGTGGGCTGGAAGCAGCCTCGTGAACCAAGGACCACCACGATGAAGATCCACGAATACCAGGCCAAGGAACTGCTGCGCGCGCACGGCGTGCCGGTGCCGCGCGGGCACGCCGCGTTCACGGTGCGCGAGGCCGAAGAGGCGGCACAGAAGCTCGGCGGCGCGGTCTGGGTCGTGAAGGCGCAGATCCACGCCGGCGGCCGCGGCAAGGGCGGCGGCGTCAAGCTCGCGCGCTCGCTCGACGAGGTCAAGGCACTCGCCGGCCAGATCCTGGGCATGCAGCTCAAGACCCACCAGACCGGCCCCGAGGGCCAGAAGGTCCGCCGCCTGTACATCGAGGAAGGCGCCGACATCCAGAAGGAGTACTACGTGTCGCTGGTCACCGACCGCGCCACGCAGAAGGTCGCCTTCATCGCCAGTTCCGAAGGCGGCATGGACATCGAGGAGGTCGCCCACAGCACGCCCGAGAAGATCGTCACCGAGTTCATCGACCCGCTCACCGGCCTGGGCGAGGCGCAGGCCAGGAAGATCGCCGACGCCATCGGGCTGCCGGCCAACAGCACCGCGCAAGCGATCGAGATCTTCCAGAAGCTGTACGCCTGCTACATGGACACCGACGCCTCGCTGGTGGAGATCAACCCGCTCAACCGCGACAGCCAGGGCCACCTGATCGCGCTGGACGCGAAGTTCAACTTCGACGCCAACGCGCTGTTCCGCCACCCCGAGATCGTCGCCTACCGCGACCTCGACGAGGAAGACCCGGCCGAGGTCGAGGCCAGCAAGTTCGACCTGGCCTACATCAGCCTGGACGGCAACATCGGCTGCCTGGTCAACGGCGCGGGCCTGGCGATGGCCACGATGGACACCATCAAGCTCTTCGGCGGCGAGCCGGCGAACTTCCTGGACGTCGGCGGCGGCGCCACCGCCGAGAAGGTCACCGAGGCCTTCAAGATCATGCTGAAGAACCCGGAAGTGAAGGGCATCCTGGTCAACATCTTCGGCGGCATCATGAAGTGCGACACCATCGCCGAGGGCGTGATCGCGGCATGCAAGGCGGTGAACCTGAGCGTGCCGCTGGTGGTGCGCATGAAGGGCACCAACGAAGACCTGGGCAAGAAGATGCTGGCCGACTCCGGCCTGCCCATCATCGCTGCCGACACCATGGCAGAGGCCGCCACGGCCATCGTGAACGCCGTCAAGTAAGGGACTGGAACATGAGCATCCTGATCAACAAGGACACCAAGGTCATCACCCAGGGCATCACGGGCAAGACGGGCCAGTTCCACACCAAGGGCTGCCAGGCCTACGCCAATGGCAAGGCTGCGTTCGTGGCCGGCGTGAACCCGAAGAAGGCCGGCGAGAGCTTCGAGGGCATCCCGATCCACGCCAGCGTGCAGGACGCCAAGGCGGCCACGGGCGCCACGGTGAGCGTGATCTACGTGCCGCCGGCCGGTGCCGCAGCGGCGATCTGGGAGGCGGTGGAGGCCGACCTGGACCTGGTGGTCTGCATCACCGAGGGCATCCCGGTGAAGGACATGCTGCTGGTGCGCAACCGCATGAAGGCCAAGGAGGCGGCCGGCGGCAAGAAGACGCTGCTGCTGGGGCCGAACTGCCCCGGGCTGATCACGCCCGAGGAGATCAAGATCGGCATCATGCCGGGGCACATCCACAGACGAGGCCGCGTGGGCGTGGTCAGCCGCTCGGGCACGTTGACGTACGAGGCCGTGGCGCAACTCAGCGAGCTGGGCATCGGGCAGAGCAGCGCGGTGGGCATCGGCGGCGACCCGATCAACGGCCTGAAGCACATCGACGTGATGCGCCTGTTCAACGACGACCCGGACACCGATGCGGTGATCATGATCGGCGAGATCGGCGGCCCCGACGAGGCCGAGGCCGCGCGCTGGTGCCAGGCCAACATGAAGAAGCCGATCGTGGGCTTCATCGCCGGCGTCACCGCGCCCGCGGGCAAGCGCATGGGCCATGCCGGCGCGCTGATCTCCGGCGGCGCCGACACCGCCGACGCCAAGCTCGCCATCATGGAGGAGTGCGGCTTCACCATCACCCGCAACCCCTCCGAGATGGGGCGCCTGCTCAAGAGCCTGTTGTAGGGCGCGGCGGCGTGCGCCGGTAGGCCTCGAGCTGGGTGCCCAGTTCCTGGGCGCGGCGCCGGTGGTGTTCCATCTCGCGCCGCAACGGCTGCAGCCGGGTGTGCAGCAGCACATCGCGGATGCGCCGCTGCACGCCCGGGCCGCGCAGGCGTTGTTCGATGGCGTGGAACTGGCGCCAGTGCGCCAGCGCGGCCTGTGCCGCGCCGGCGGCCTCGTGCAGGTCGGCCATCGCGGCGTGCAGGTCGGCCAGCAGTTCGGCTGCGCCCGCCGCCTGCGCGGCATCGAGTGCGCCCTGCAGCGACTGCAGCGCGGCTGCGGTGTCGCCGCGCAGGTGGTCGTTGCAGCCCAGGCCGCGCAGCGCCGCCGCTTCGAGGCGACGGTTGCCAAGCGGCGCCTGCGCCTGCAGGGCCTCGCTGAACAGCGCACGCGCCGCGTCGATCTGCCCGGCGGCCTGCTCGGCGTGGCCCAGCGCCAGCAGCGCCTCGGCGAGATCGCCGCGGTTGCCCGTGCCGCGCGCCAGCTCCAGCGCCTTCATCAGCTGCGCCCGAGCGGCATCGGCGCGGCCCAGCGCGGCCAGGGCTTCGCCCAGAGCGATGCGGCTGCTGCACTCGAAGGCGCGGTCGCGCGTGGTGCCGGCCAGCGCCAGGCAGCGTTCGAAATGGTCGGCTGCCGCGGCATGGTCGCCCGAGACAGCCAGCGCGCGGCCGATGCACAGCAGGGCATAGGCCTGCCCGCGCGTGTCGGCCAGATCGGTCGAGATCTCCAGGCTGGCCGCACCGAGTTCCATCGCGTCGGCCAGACGCTGCTGGTCGAGCAGGCTCAGCGCCAGGTTCTGCAGCGCGCCGGCTTCGCCGTTGCGGTCGCCGGTCTGCCGGTACAGCGCGAGGCTGCGGTGGTAGAGGTCGAGCGCCGTCTGGCCCGAACCGCGCCGGCTGTGCAGGTGTGCCAGCAGGTTCAGCGCCTCGGCTTCGCCGGCGCGGTCGTGCAGACCCTGCAGCAACGCCGCTGCCTGTTCCGCCTGGCGCTGGGTGCGTGCGTCGTCGTCGCCCAGGATCAGGTGGCACAGCGCCACGCGCAGCAGGCTCGTGGCCGCGGCATGCGGCAGGCCTGCGTTCCAGGCCAGCACGCAGGCGCGTTCGTTCAGGGCCAACGCGGCGCGGCTGTCTTCGTGGCGCAGGTCCCAGGCCTGCTGCAGCAGGGCATCGACGGTGGACTGCACCGCAGGATCGTCGTCGTGGCGGCTCATGGGGCAGGCTGTTCCGAGGACAGCGCCGCGAGGGCAGCAGGCTGCGCTGCCCGCAATGCGGCTGCCAGCGGGTCGCGGCTGGCCGCCAGCGCACGTTGGCGCGCGTCGGTACCGAAGGCGCTGAACGCCGGCGTGATGGTCCAGCGCTGCGCCGCCTGACCGAAGAGGCGGTGCGCCCGATCGGCGGCCGCGAGCGCGAACGACTCGCTGCACGGCATGGGCAGGTCGAGGCGGGCGCGGTCGAGCGCGCGCAGCGCGATGGTCCAGCCGCTGCCGTGCAGCAGGCCGGCGAGGTAGCCGTCGAAGGGTTGCGTGCCGGCGGCGGTGGCCTGCTCGGCGGTGTGCGCCGCCAGCGCCTCGGCGTGCTCCCAGAGGCGGGCGCCTGCGCGCGCGCTCAGCGGCCCTGGCGCAGCTTCGAACATCGGCTTGAGCACGACCCGCGCGATCACTGCCTGCAGGCCGGCGACACCGATCAGCGCGATGGCCTGCTGGAGGTCGGTGACGGCCGCCTGTGCCCGGTAGTACGGGCTGCTGGCCAGGCGCAGGACTTCGGCCGTGAGCACCACGTCCTTGGCCACCCGCTGCGCCAGCGCAGGCACAGGCAGGTCGCTCTGGCGCAGCATGGCCAGCAGCTGCGGAATGAGCGCTGCGGCGCGGGGCAGCAGCTCGTCGGGCAGCACCGGCAGGGCCAGCACCTTGTCGAGCGCATGCAGTGCACGCTGCTCGGTGTCGGACACCGGCCCGGGCCGCAGCGGCGGGCCCTGCAGCAGCCAGGGCAGGAAAGCGCCCGCATCGGCGGGCGGGGTGTCCGGCCCGCTGGTGGGGGCGCTGGCGGGGGCGTTGCGTGCCGCCGGCACTGCAGCCGGGACTGCAGGCGGGGCTTCAGACTTGCGTGGAGAGAACAGTCGCGCCAGCCAGTTCATGCTGGCGCATTCTCGCTCAGCGCTGAGCGATCGGCGTCACGTCGCGTCGCGCCGAGCCCACAAACAACTGGCGCGGGCGGCCGATCTTGTACTCGGGGTCGCCGATCATCTCGTTGAGCTGCGCGATCCAGCCCACCGTGCGCGCGAGCGCGAAGATGGCCGTGAACAGGCTGACCGGGATGCCGAGCGCACGCTGCACGATGCCGCTGTAGAAGTCGACGTTCGGGTACAGCTTGCGCGCCACGAAGTACTCGTCTTCCAGCGCGATCTTCTCCAGCGCCATCGCCAGCTTGAACAGCGGGTCGTTGTGCAGGCCCAGCGCGTTCAGCACCTCGTGGCAGGTCTCGCGCATCAGCTTGGCGCGCGGGTCGTAGTTCTTGTAGACGCGGTGGCCGAAGCCCATCAGCTTGACGTTGGAGTTCTTGTCCTTCACCTGCTTGATGAACTCGCCGATCTTCTCGACACCGCCGGCGCGCTGGATGTCCTCCAGCATGTTCAGCGCCGCTTCGTTGGCACCGCCGTGCGCCGGGCCCCACAGGCAGGCCACGCCGGCGGCGATGGCCGCGAACGGGTTGGTGCCCGACGAACCGCACAGGCGCACGGTGGACGTGCTGGCGTTCTGCTCGTGGTCGGCGTGCAGGATGAAGATGCGGTCGATGGCACGCACCAGGACGTCGTTCGGCTCGTACTCCTCGCACGGCGTCGCGAACATCATGCGCATGAAGTTCGCCGAGTAGCTGAGGCTGTTCTTCGGGTAGATGTAGGGCTGGCCGATGCCGTACTTGTAGGCCATGGCCACCAGGGTCGGCATCTTCGCGATCAGGCGGATGGCCGAGATCTCGCGGTGCACCGGGTTCGTGATGTCGGTGCTGTCGTGGTAGAAGGCCGACAGGCCGCCGACCAGGCCGGTCAGCACCGCCATCGGGTGCGCGTCGCGGCGGAAGCCGCGCAGGAAGAACTGCATCTGCTCGTTGACCATCGTGTGGTTCGTGACGAGCTTGGTGAAGTCGGTCTTCTGCTTCGCGTCGGGCAGGTCGCCCTTCAGCAGCAGGTAGCAGGTCTCGAGGAAGTCGCACTGCGTGGCGAGCTGCTCGATCGGGTAGCCGCGGTACAGCAGCTCGCCCTTGTCGCCGTCGATGTAGGTGATGCCGCTCTGGCACGACGCCGTGCTCAGGAAGCCCGGGTCGTAGGTGAACTTGCCGGTCTGCCCGTAGAGCTTGCGGATGTCGATCACGTCGGGCCCGATGCTGCCCTTGTACAGGGGCAGGTCGATGCTGGGGCTGCCGTCGGAAAACGACAGGGTGGCTTTGACGTCGGAGGGGGTCATCACGGTGGCCTTTCTTCAGCTCGGGCGGGGTGCGTTGGTGGGCGGCTCGCGCAGTTGCGCAAGCACCTCGCGCACTTCGGGGCGGTCGATCTCGGCTTGCAGTTCGCGCCGTGCGAGCAGCAGGTCGAGCAGGTCGTTGTCCGGCAGGTCCATCAGGGTCAGCAACCCGTCGGCCTGCCTTGTCGTCAGCGTCTCCTCGTGGCGGCGGAAGAAGCGCTCGACGAACAGGTCGTTCTCGAGCAGGCCGCGGCGGCAACGCCAGCGCAGCTTGCTCAAGCCCCGCTCGTCGAGGCGCTCGGACATCACACGGCTCTCCGCACCATCATTTCCTTGATCTTGCCGATGGCCTTCGTCGGGTTCAGCCCCTTCGGGCAGACATCGACGCAGTTCATGATGGTGTGGCAGCGGAACAGCCGGTACGGGTCTTCGAGGTTGTCCAGGCGCGCCTCGGTGTCCTGGTCGCGGCTGTCGGCGATGAAGCGGTAGGCCTGCAGCAGGCCGGCCGGGCCGACGAACTTGTCCGGGTTCCACCAGAAGCTCGGGCAGCTGGTGGAGCAGCTGGCGCACAGGATGCACTCGTACAGGCCGTTGAGCTCGTCGCGCTCCTCGGGGCTCTGCAGGCGCTCCTTCTCGGGCGGGCGCTGCTCGTTCACGAGATAGGGCTTGATCGAGTGGTACTGCTTGAAGAACTGCGTCATGTCGACGATGAGGTCGCGGATGACGGGCAGCCCCGGCAGCGGCTTGAGCACCACGGTGCCCGGCAGCGTGCGCATGTTGGTCAGGCAGGCCAGGCCGTTCTTGCCGTTGATGTTCATCGCGTCGGAGCCGCACACGCCTTCGCGGCAGCTGCGGCGGAAGCTCAGCGTCGGGTCGACCTGCTTGAGCTTCATCAGCGCGTCGAGCAGCATGCGTTCGCTGCCGTCGAGCTCGACCTGCAGCGTCTGCATGTAGGGCTTGGCGTCCTTGTCCGGGTCGTAGCGGTAGATCTGGAAGGTGCGGAGCGTCATGTCGGGACTGCCTTGTTCAGAACGAGCGGACCTTGGGCGGGATCGATTCCACCGTCAGCGGCTTGAGGTTCACCGGCTTGTAGTCGAGGCGGTTGCCCTCGGAGTACCACAGCGTGTGCTTCATCCACTCGGCGTCGTTGCGGCCGTTCGGGTGCTGCGGCGTGTCGGCGTAGTCGTCGACCGAGTGCGCGCCGCGGCTCTCGCGGCGGGCGGCGGCCGAGATCATCGTGGCCTGCGCGGCCTCGATCAGGTTCTCGACTTCCAGCGCCTCGATGCGCGCGGTGTTGAAGACCTTGCTCTTGTCCTTCAGCGTGATCGCCTTGACGCGCTCGGCCAGGTCCTGGATCTTCACCACGCCCTCGTCCATCGACTTCTGCGTGCGGAAGACGCCGGCGTGCTGCTGCATCGCGGCGCGGATGTCATTGGCGACGTCCTGCGCGTACTCGCCGCTGCTGCTGCCGTCCAGGCGCGCCAGGCGCGCCAGCGACACGTCGGCGGCGTCCTTGGGCAGGTCCTTGTGCGACACGCCCGCGGCGTGCGCGGCGACGATGTGGTTGCCGGCGGCGCGGCCGAACACCAGCAGGTCGAGCAGCGAGTTCGTGCCCAGGCGGTTGGCGCCGTGCACGCTGACGCAAGAACATTCGCCCACCGCGTACAGACCGTTCACCACCGCGTTGGGGTTGCCGTTCTTCGGCATCACCACCTGGCCGTGGATGTTGGTCGGGATGCCGCCCATCTGGTAGTGGATGGTCGGCACCACGGGGATCGGCTCCTTCGTGATGTCGACGTTGGCGAAGTTGTGGCCGATCTCGAACACGCTGGGCAGGCGCTTCATGATGGTGTCGCCGCCCAGGTGCGTCATGTCGAGGTTGATGTAGTCCTTGTTCGGACCGCAGCCGCGACCTTCCTTGATCTCCTGGTCCATGCAGCGGCTGACGAAGTCGCGCGGCGCCAGGTCCTTCAGCGTCGGCGCGTAGCGCTCCATGAAGCGCTCGCCGTTGCTGTTGCGCAGGATCGCGCCTTCGCCGCGGCAGCCTTCGGTCAGCAGCACGCCGGCGTTGTGCACGCCGGTGGGATGGAACTGCCAGAACTCCATGTCTTCCAGCGGGATGCCCGCGCGCGCGGCCATGCCCAGGCCGTCGCCCGTGTTGATGAACGCATTCGTGCTGGCGGCGAAGATGCGGCCCGCGCCGCCGGTGGCCAGCAGCGTGGTCTTGGCTTCGAGCAGGTGCACGTCGCCGGTTTCCATCTCGAGCGCGGTCACGCCGACGACATCGCCCTCGCTGTCGCGCACCAGGTCCAGCGCCATCCACTCGACGAAGAAGTTGGTGCGGGCCTTCACGTTCTGCTGGTACAGCGTGTGCAGCATCGCGTGGCCGGTGCGGTCGGCCGCGGCGCAGGCGCGCTGCACGGGCTTCTCGCCGTAGTTGGCGGTGTGGCCGCCGAACGGGCGCTGGTAGATCGTGCCGTCGGGGTTGCGGTCGAACGGCATGCCGAAGTGTTCGAGCTCGTACACGACCTTCGGCGCCTCGCGGCACATGAACTCGATCGCGTCCTGGTCGCCCAGCCAGTCCGAGCCCTTGACGGTGTCGAAGAAGTGGTAGTGCCAGTTGTCCTCGGACATGTTGCCGAGCGAGGCGCCGATGCCGCCCTGCGCCGCCACCGTGTGCGAACGCGTCGGAAACACCTTGGACAGCACGGCCACGTTGAGGCCGGCGCGGGCGAGTTGCAGCGACGCGCGCATGCCGGAGCCGCCGGCCCCGACGATGACGACGTCGAACTTGCGCTTGGTGATGTTGGCGAGTGCCATGATGTGTTTACAGCCTCCAGAGCACTTGCACGGCCCAGCCGGCGCAGCCGACGAGCCAGACGATGGTCAGGACCTGCAGCGTCAGCCGCGCGGCCACGGGCTTGACGTAGTCCATCCAGATGTCGCGCACGCCGACCCAGGCGTGCCAGGCCAGCGACACGATGACGACGAAGGTCAGCAGCTTCATCCACTGCGCGGCGAAGATGCCGGCCCAGCGGTCGTAACCCAGCGGGCCTGGCATCAGCAGTTGCACCAGCAGCAGCACCGTGAAGACCGCCATCAGCGTGGCGGTGACGCGCTGGCTGAGCCAGTCGCGCATGCCGTAGTGCGCACCGACGACGATGCGCTTGGAACCATGATTCGTGGCCATGTCGAAAGACCTCAGTACAGACCGAACAGCTTGGCGCCCAGCACCAGCGTGAGCAGCACGCTGGCGACCAGCGTGAAGACGGCACTGGAGTGGCCCTGCTGCTTCGTGACGCTGTGCGTGGCGTCCATCCACAGGTGGCGCACACCGGCGATGAAGTGGTGCAGGTACGCCCAGATCAGCGCCAGCACCACGAGCTTGACGAACCAGGCAGGCACGAAGCCGATGCCGGCGACGAAGGCGCTGGTGAAGCGTTCGTAGGAGATCTCGGACGTGAGGCTGACGTCGAACAGCCAGACGATGAAGGGCAGCAGCAGGAACATCACCGCGCCGCTGATGCGGTGCAGGATGGACACCACGCCCGCGGGCGGCAGCCTGTAGCGGGCGATGTCGGTGATGTGGATGTTGCGGTAGACCGGGCGGGGTGTGGTGGCCATGGGAGGGGTGTTGTCCTTGATGCCTTGTGGTCGGCGCCGCGCGTTGTACTCAGTCCGTAACCCGGAAAGAGTTTATTGCAACGCAGCAGACTTACATGGAACTGGAGGATGCGTGGTCAGTTGAGTTCGTTGCGGTAGTGGTGTGTCGCGGTGTTGTAGAGCCCGCGCCGCAGTTCGACAGGCTTGTCGCCGTAGGTGAACGATAGTCGCTCCACCGACAGCAGAGGTGCGCCTTCCGGCAAGTCCAGGATGGCAGCTTCCTCCGGGCCGGCGGGCACGGCGCGGATCTTCTCTTCGGCGCGGATCATGCGCACGCCGAACTCGGTCTCGAACAGGCTGTACATCGGCCCGCGGTAGCCGCCGAGCTTCTCGGCGGTGAGCCCCTTGAACAGGTTGCCGGGCAGCCAGATGTCGTCGAGCACCACGGGGCGGCCGTCGCTCAGCAGCAGCCGGCGCAACTGCACCGCGGCCTCGCCGCCCTTCAGCTCCAGCGCCCGCGCCACGTCCATCGGCGCGCGCATGCGGCGGCAGTCGAGCAGGCGGCGCTGCATGCCCGGGGCCACGCCCTCGTCAGGCTTCAGGCGCAGGAAGCGGTACTGCGTGTTCTCTTCGGCGTGCGTCGCGACGAACGTGCCCTTGCCCTGCCGGCGCACCAGCAGGTTCTCGGTGGCGAGCTCGTCGATGGCCTTGCGCACCGTGCCCTGGCTGACCTTGAACCGGGCGGCCAGCTCGATCTCGCTCGGGATGGCTTCGCCGGGCTTCCACTCGCCCGACTGCAGGCTGCGCGTCAGCAGATCCTTGATCTGCTGGTACAGCGGCAGGAACGACGGGGTGGGCGCGGCGAGCGCGGAATCGGTCATGCGCCCTATTGTCTTACATAAGACATAAGACATGTGTCAGGCTGCCAAAGCTAAAATCACGGGCTGCCCGGTTTTGCCGTTCCCTCCCCTCCTTCCCCCCCTCTTCAGGAGACTTCCCCATGAGCAAGAAGCCCGTCCGCGTGGCCGTCACCGGCGCTGCCGGCCAGATCGGTTATGCCCTGCTGTTCCGCATCGCCTCGGGCGAAATGCTGGGCAAAGACCAGCCCGTCATCCTGCAGCTGCTGGAAGTGCCGGTCGAGAAGGCCCAGGAAGCGCTGAAGGGCGTGATGATGGAACTGGAAGACTGCGCCTTCCCGCTGCTGGCCGGCATGGAAGCGCACAGCGACCCGATGACCGCCTTCAAGGACACCGACTACGCGCTGCTGGTCGGCGCCCGTCCGCGCGGCCCCGGCATGGAACGCGCCGACCTGCTGGCCGCCAACGCGCAGATCTTCACCGCGCAGGGCAAGGCACTGAACGCCGTGGCCAGCCGCAACGTGAAGGTGCTGGTGGTGGGCAACCCGGCCAACACCAACGCCTACATCGCGATGAAGAGCGCGCCCGACCTGCCGCGCGAGAACTTCACCGCCATGCTGCGCCTGGACCACAACCGCGCGCTCAGCCAGATCGCGGCCAAGACCGGCAAGCCGGTGGCCAGCATCCAGAAGCTGGCGGTGTGGGGCAACCACAGCCCGACCATGTACGCCGACTACCGCTTCGCCACCATCGACGGCGCCTCGGTGAAGGACATGATCAACGACCACGTCTGGAACAAGGACACGTTCCTGCCCACCGTGGGCAAGCGCGGCGCGGCCATCATCGCTGCGCGCGGCGTGTCGTCGGCGGCGTCGGCAGCCAACGCCGCCATCGACCACATGCGCGACTGGGCGCTCGGCACCAACGGCGCCTGGGTCACGATGGGCGTGCCCAGCAACGGCGAGTACGGCATCCCGAAGGACGTGATGTTCGGCTACCCGGTCACCTGCGAAGGCGGCAAGTACCGCATCGTCGAAGGCCTGGCCATCGATGCCTTCAGCCAGGAATGCATCGACAAGACGCTGGCGGAACTGACCGGCGAGCAGGACGGCGTCAAGCACCTGCTCTGACCGGCGCGCTGGTGCGCCGCAGCCGGCGCACCAGCGGCCACAGCCAGATCGCCAGCGTCAGCGCCCCCAGCGCGGCGGCGATCGGGCGCTCGAAGAACACCAGGAAGTTGCCGTCGGCCTTGACGAGGCTGCTGAAGAAGTGCTCTTCGAGCATGGTGCCCAGCACCACGCCCAGGATGGTGGGTGCCACCGGGAAGCCCCAGCGCTCCATGTAGAACGCGGCGACGCCGGCCACCAGCATCACGACGACGCCGAACACGGTGTTGTTGATGGCGAAGCTGCCGACGATGCAGAACAGCAGGATCAGCGGCATCAGCACCCGCGCCGGGATCCGCAGCACGCGCTTGGCGGCCTTGATCGCCATCCAGCCCAGCGGCAGCATCAGCAGCTGCGCCAGGATGAAGACGATGAAGACGGCGTAGATGTTCTGCGGGTTGTCGACGAACAGCGTCGGCCCCGGGTTCATGTTCTTCAGGTACAGCACGCCGATGGCGATGGCGGTGATCGAATCCCCCGGGATGCCGAACACCAGCGCCGGGATCCACGCGCCGCCCAGCGCCGCGTTGTTGGCTGCGCCCGACTCGACGATGCCCTCGACGTGGCCGGTCCCGAACTTCTCGGGTTCCTTCGAGAACTTCTTCGACATCGCGTAGCTCATCCAGGCCGCGATGTCGGCGCCCGCGCCGGGCAGCGCGCCGACCGCCGTGCCCAGCATCGAGCCACGCAGCAGCTGCTTCGGGTACTTCTTCAGCAGCGCCCAGATGCCGCTGAAGACGTTGCCGAACGGCCGGTCGATGGCCATCACCGGCTGGTTCGTGCGCACCGCGAAGCGCAGCACCTCGGAGATGGCGAACATGCCGATCATCAGCGGGATCAGCGAGATGCCGCCCATCAGCTCGGCGTTGCCGAAGGTGTAGCGCGGCGCGCCGGCCGGGTTGTCGAGGCCGACGCAGGCGATCAGCAGGCCCAGCAGCAGCGACACCATGCCCTTCAGCGGGTCGCTGCCGGCGATGAAGATGGCGCAGGTGAAGCCCAGCATCACGAGCCAGAAGTACTCGAACGAGCTGAACTTCAGCGCCACCTCGGCCAGCGCCGGCGCGGCGACGATCAGCACCAGCACGCCGAAGATGCCGCCCAGCACGCTGAACACCAGGCCGGCGCCGAGCGCCAGCTCGGGCTGGCCGCGCCGCGTGAGCTTGTAAGCCTCGTCGGTGTAGGCGGCGCTGGCCGGCGTGCCGGGCATGCGCAGCAGCGCGCTCGGGATGTCGCCACTGAAGATGGCCATCGCGGTGGCCGTGACGATCGCCGCCACGGCCGGCACCGGCGGCATGAAGAAGGTCACCGGCACCAGCAGCGCCGTGGCCATCGTGGCCGTGAGGCCGGGGATCGCGCCCACGAACAGTCCGTAGACCGCCGAGCACAGGATCACGGCCAGCACGTAGGGCTGGAAGACGAGCCCGAAGGCGGTGAAGATGGCGTCCATCGGGCAGGGTTCCGGCTGTGGGGTCGGCGCCGGGTTCGGCGGCGGTCAGTACAGCGGGGGCAGCAGCCCCCAGGGCAGCGGCACGCGCAGCAGCTTGTAGAAGCCCACGTGCACGACCGCCGTGCCGCCCAGCGCCCACAGCAGCGCCGGTTGAGGCCGCACACCCAGCGCCAGGAACACGGCCAGCAGGCCGGCCGGCGCCAGCAGCAGGAAGCCCAGCCAGTCGGCCAGGAAGATGTAGGCCAGCGCCACCGCCACGATGACGGCGGCGGCGCCGTAGTGCTCGGTCTCGCGCACGCCGTCGGGCTCGGCGGGCGCGCGCCGGCTGCGCAGCAGCAGGCCCACCGCGCACAGCAGCAGCCCGATGCCGACCAGCCCGGGCAGGAAGCCCGCGCCCACCTTCTGCCCCGGCACGGCCGGGAAGGCGCGCGAACTCCAGAACACGGCCATGCCCAGCAGGGCCAGCGCCAGGCCCAGCCAGCGGTCGATGCGTTGCACGGGACGGGCTTACTTCGCGATGCCCACGGCCGTCATCACGGCCTTCATGTCGGCGTCGGCCTTCTGCATGAAGCTGGCGAACTCGGTGCTCGTGCCCCACAGCATGCCGAAGCCGCGCTGGGTCATGAAGTCCTTGTATTCCTTGCTCTCGTAGGCCTTCTTCACCGAGGCCTCCAGGCGTGCCGCGATGGCCGGCGGCAGGCCCTTCGGTGCCGCGATGCCGCGCCAGGCGCCGGTGCCCCAGTCGCTGCCGATGGCTTCCTTCAGCGTCGGCACGTTGGGGTACAGCGCCGAGCGGCTGCTGGCCATCACGGCCAGCGACTTCACCTTGCCGGCGTCGATGAGCGAACGCGCCTCGGGCAGCGAGCAGGGCACGAACTCGACGCCGCCGGCGGCCAGGTCCTGCAGGCCGGGCGCGGCGCCGTTGCTCGGCACCCAGGGCACGCTGGCCGGGTCGATCTTCGCGTCGCGCAGCATGCCCGCCAGCGCCAGGTGCCAGATGCCGCCCTGCCCCGTGCCCGAGGCCTTGAACTTGCCCGGGTTGGCCTTGATGGCAGCCAGCACGTCGTTCATGGTCTTGTAGGGCGCGTCGGCGCGCACCTGGAAGCCCGCCGGGTCCAGGTTCACCAGGCCGATCGGCGTGTAGCTCGTCGGGTTCAGGTCGGTGAGCTTCTGGTGGTGCATCATGGTGATCTCCACCGTGATCATCCCGATCGTGTAGCCGTCGGGCGCGGCGCTGGCGATCGCCTGATGCCCCACCACGCCCGAGCCGCCGGTGCGATTCACCACGTTGACCGGCTGCCCCAGGTCCTTCTCGACCAGGCTCGCCACCATGCGCGCCACGGCGTCGGTGCCGCCGCCCGCGCCCCAGGGCACGATCATCGTGATCGGCCGCTGCGGATAGCTCTGCGCATGTGCACCGACGGCCACCAGGGCCGCGGCACCCGCCAGCAACACACGACGGCCAACTACGAACGAGGCTCTGCGCATGGGGTCTCCAATCATCATATGATTAACACGGGGAGCGGGCAATTTCGCACCGCCCCTGCTCGGCGACAATCGGGGAAACACCCACGCAGGCCGCCAGCACCCCCATGACGAACCGCGTCCATCCCCGCGAAGCCCTGTTCGATCCCGACGATGCGGCCGTGCCGCAACTGCCGGTGTGCGACCACTACAGCGGCGTCGAGGCGCGCATGCGCAAGAGCCTGCAGCTGCAGGTCGAGATGGGCCCGGTGTTCGACGTCACGCTCGACGGCGAAGACGGCGCGCCAGTGGGCGGCGAGATCGAGCACGCGCACCTGATCGCCGAGCTCGTGAACGGCCCCGACAACCACCACGACCGCGTCGGTGCGCGCGTGCAGCCGGTGGACCATGCCCGGTTCGACGCCGTGGTCGACCTGCTGGTGCAGCGCGCCGGCGCCCGGCTGGCCTACCTGATGGTGCCCAAGGTGCGCGGCGTCGCCGACGTGCAGCGCGCCGCCGATGCCGTGGACGCCGCGGCCCGCCGCCACGGCATCGCGCGCCGCATCCCGCTGCACGCGCTGGTGGAGACGCACGGCGCGCTGCGCGAGGTGCAGGCGATCGCGGCGCACCCGCGCATCGAGTCGCTGAGCTTCGGGCTGATGGACTTCGTCTCGGCGCACCGCGGTGCCATTCCGCAGAGCGCGATGGGCGCCGAAGGCCAGTTCGACCACCCGCTGATCGTGCGCGCCAAGCTCGAGATCGCCGCCGCCTGCCACGGCCACGGCAAGGTCCCGTCGCACTGCGTCGTCACCGAGTTCAAGGACCAGCAGGCGCTGCAGCACGCCGCCGAGATGGCCGGGCAGCTGCTGGGCTACACGCGCATGTGGAGCATCCACCCGGGCCAGATCCGCACCATCGTCGATGCGTTTGCGCCGACCATCGCCGAGGTCGACCAGGCGATCGAGATCCTGCAGGCCGCGCAGGCCGCGGGCTGGGCGCCCATCCGCCACGGCGACGACCGCCTGCACGACCGCGCCAGCTACCGCTACTTCTGGCAGGTGCTCGAACGCGCGCACCGCACCTCGTTCCACGGTGGCGCGCAGCTGCCCG